>JBBRRY010000023.1:0-63513 GCA_038245905.1 Thermoanaerobaculia bacterium
AGGTACGGCGAGTCTCCCGCGACTCCATAGTCGTAGAGGCGGCAAACGTTGGGATGACTGATTCTCCGGTTCAGGCTGACCTCGCCCTTGAACCGGCGAAGGACCGCTTCCCGCTCGTCAGGGTTGGACTGGGTCAGTACCTTGATCGCGATCACCTCGTTCAATTCGCGATCGAGCGCCTTGAATACATGCCCCATGCCGCCGCTGCCGAGCGATCCAAGATATTCGTACCGCGGCAGCGACGCGAAAAAAACCGCGCGGAGGGTGTCGAGGCCGCGGGGAGGATGCTCAGGCACCCGGCGATTATCGGCGCTTCAGCCGGCCGAAGCGGGCGGTGTGAGCGTGCCCTGGGCGGTCACGAGGACCTCCTGCCCGAGCAGCTCGGCGCAGTAACGCGCCAGATCCTCGTTATTGAGATCGTCCCACCCGCCGCAGGTCCCGTGCTCCTTCTGCTCGACGTCGCAGGCGAGAGGAAGCTGGTTCACCGTCTGGCGCGCGAGCTCCCACTGGTTGCCCAGCGCCTCGAGCTGCCAGCGGTTCACTCCCGGCCGGCGCTCCACGATGCCGGCAAAGTGCTTCTTGAGATCCTTGTCGTCGAGCTTTCGGAACCCCTGGCAGAAGATGCCGCGATCGGTCGCGACCCGGCACATCGAGTGGTCCTCGTCCGTCAGCGTCATGAGGAACTCCCGGAGGGACCGGATCGCCCATGCCCTCGACACGACGCGCGGCGAAGGAGACTCGCTCAGAGACTCACTCATGGGGGAATACTAGACCCTTTGAATGCGGGGAGCTCGATAGTGCAGGGGCATTAATCGACGCTTGCGGGAGGGGCCCGATCTTCCTATCGTCCTGTTCATGACGCCCAGCATCCACCCTCTCCATGACTCCGCCCTCGCCCTCTGCGCCGTCCTCGTCCTCGTTCCTTCGCTCGCGTGCTCCTCCGCCACCCCCGCCAAGGTGAGCGCCGCCTCCCAGGCAGCCGCCCCCTCCGGCCGGACCGGCCTCGACCTGGCCGGGATCGACCGGTCGGTCACGCCGGGAGACGACTTCTTCGGGTACGCGAACGGCGCCTGGATCAAGAGCACCGAGATTCCCGCCGACCGCAGCTCATGGGGCATCAGCGGCGTCCTGGATGAGCTGACCTCCCGGCGGACGGCCGACCTCGTCGCGGGCGCGGCCGGGGCGCTCGCCCCCACCGGCTCGGACTCGCGAAAGATCGGCGACACCTATGTGAGCTTCATGGACGAGGCCGCCATCGAGGCGAAGGGAATCGAGCCCTTGAAGCCCGCTCTTTCCCGCATCGCGGCGATCTCGGACGCCGCGGGGCTCGCGCGGGAGCTCGGCGCAACTCTGCGCGCCGACGTCGACGTCCTGAACAACACGAAGCTGCACACCGCAAACCTGTTCGGGCTCTGGGTCGCGCAGGACCTGACCGATCCGAGCCGCTATTCCCCGTTTCTCCTGCAGGGCGGCCTCGGGATGCCCGACCGCGATTACTACACAGACCCATCGCCTCGCATGGCCGAGATCCGAACCCGGTACCAGGTGCATATCGGCGCCGTGTTGAGACTCGGAAGCCTCGCCGGAGCCGACGGCGATGCAAGGGCCGCACGGATCTTCGACCTGGAACGCCAGATCGCCCAGACGCACGCGAGCCACGTCGAAACGGAGGATGTGCGAAAGGGCGACAATCACTGGTCCCGGCGGGACTTCTCCGGCCGTGCGCCCGGCCTCGACTGGACGGCCTTCTTCCTCGCCGCCGGACTCGAGAAGCAGGACGACTTCGTCGTCTGGCAGCCAGGCGCGGTGACAGGCATCTCGGCGCTCGCGGCGAGTCAGCCGCTCGACACATGGAAGGACTATCTGGCGTTCCACGCCGTCGAGCGCGCTTCCACCTTCCTCCCCCGGGCGTTCGTCGACGAGCAGTTCGCCTTCTACGGGAAGGTCCTGTCGGGCACGCCGAAGCTCCGCGACCGGTGGAAACGGGGCGTGAGCGCCACGGATGCCGCACTCGGCGAGGCGGTGGGCAGGCTGTACGTGGAGAAATATTTCCCGCCGTCGGAGAAGGCGCGAGCCGAGGCGATGGTGAAGAACGAACTGACCGCATTTGCGCTTCGAATCGACCGGCTCGACTGGATGGCCCCCGAGACCAAGGCGAAGGCGAAGGCAAAGCTCGCCGCGCTCCGCGTCGGCGTCGGCTATCCGGACACGTGGCGCGACTATTCCGCGCTGGAGGTCGTGAAGGGGGACGCGCTCGGCAACGCCGCGCGCGCCTCGCTGTTCGAATACCGCCGCAACCTGAAGAAGCTCGGCCAGGCGGTGGACCGCGGCGAGTGGGTTATGAATCCGCAGCTCGTCAACGCGGTCAACCTGCCGGCGATGAACGCGCTCAATTTCCCCGCGGCCATGCTGCAGCCTCCCTACTTCGATCCGTCCCGCCCGGCCGTCATGGACTACGGCGCGGCCGGCGCCGTGATCGGCCACGAGATCAGCCACAGCTTCGACGATCAGGGCGCCCTCTTCGACTCCGCGGGTCGGCTCGAGAACTGGTGGACGAAAGAGGACTTCGCCCACTTCGAGGCGTCCTCCGCCCAGCTCGTTCGCCAGTACGACCTCTATCGCCCGTTCCCCGACCTCGCGGTGAACGGAAGGCAGACGGTGAGCGAAAACATCGCGGACGTTGCGGGACTCGCGGCGGCCTACGACGCCTACCGCCTCTCGCTTAGCGGCAAGGAAGCGCCGCCCTTTCAGGGTTTTTCGGGCGACCAGCAGTTCTTCATCAGCTTCGCCCAGAGCTGGCGAGCGAAGTTCCGCGAGCCCGCGCTGCGCCAGCGCATCGTGACCGACGGCCACGCGCCGGCCGAGTACCGCGCCGATACCGTCCGCAATCTCGACGTCTGGTACGACACGTTCTCCGTCCGGCCGGGTCAGGCGCTCCATCTCACGCCGAAGGATCGCGTGCGCGTGTGGTGAAGGCTTGAGGGCCACACCGGCGCAATGAGCAGCTCTCATCCGAAATCCGCCACGGCCTCGTGGCGCGACGGGCGCGCCTTCACGCGCCTGCTGTTCGACCGCCTGATTCCCGGGGACGCCTGGCTCGAGAGGCCCATCCCGGTTCGCCATCCTTTCGCCTTCTACGAGGGCCATCTCGCCGCGTTCGGCGTGAACACGCTCGTGAAAAACGCGCTCGGCCGCCCCGGAGTGGACTCGCTCCTCGAGCGCCTCTTCGAGCGCGGCATCGATCCGGCGGCCGCGAGAGACGAACGGGCGCCCGCCTGGCCCGCGCGGGAATGCGTGGATGCTTACGTGCGCGCCGCGGACGAGGCTCTCGAGTCGGCGTTCGAGGCCGTCGCCCGCGACGCGCCCCCGAGCCCGCTCTTGGAACGCAACGAGGCTGTCTTCACGGTCCTCGAGCACGAGCTCATGCACCAGGAGACGCTTCTCTACATGCTCCGGGAGCTGCCCGCCGAGCGGAAGCGCCGCCCGGGCGGTTTCTCTCCGCCCGAGGTCGGTGGAACGGCTCCGTTTCCGCGCTCGGTTCCGATCCCCGCCGGGCGGGCGACGCTCGGCGCGGACCGCGAGGCGGTCGCATTCGGATGGGACAACGAGTTCCCCCGGGCCGAACGCGACGTCCCCGCCTTTTCGATCGACGTCTTCCCCGTCACGAACGCGGATTTTCTGGAGTTCGTGAATGCGGGCGGCTATCGCGAGCCCTCGTTCTGGGGCGAGCAGGATTTCTCCTGGATCCGCGGTGAAGCGATCGCGCATCCGCATGCGTGGACGCGCCAGGAGGGCCGCTGGTGGTGCCATACGCAGTTCGAGGACGTGCCACTGCCTCCGGCCTGGCCCGTCTGGGTCTCGCAGGCGGAGGCCTCCGCGTACGCGCGCTCCCGCAACCGGAGCCTTCCGACGGAAGCCGAGTGGCACCGCGCCGCGTTCGGGCGTCCCGACGGGGGTGAAAACGAGCTGCCATGGGGTGGCGGCGTCGCCGACCCGCTGCACGGAAACTTCGGGATCGCGCGCTTCGACCCGCTGCCCGTCGACTCCTTCCCTTCGGGTGCGAGCGCCTTCGGCGTGCAGGACCTCGTCGGAAACGGTTGGGAATGGACCGCGTCGGCCTTCGAGCCCTTCCCCGGATTTCGCCCCATGGCGTCCTATCCTCTGTACTCGACGGACTTCTTCGACGGCGAACACGCCGTCCTGAAGGGGGCCTCTCCGGTCACGGCGCTTCCGCTCGTGAGACGCAGCTTCCGCAACTGGTTCAGGACGCGGTACCCCTACGTCTTCGCGAAGTTCCGCACGGTCGAAAGGTGAGCTTCGCTTCCGAAGTGCGCCGCGGTCTCGGCACGAGGCCACGCCGGCTGCCGCCCCACTGGTTCTACGACGAATTGGGGTCGCGCCTTTTCGACGCGATCTGTCTGCTGCCGTGGTACCGCATCACGCGCGTGGAGCGGCGCCTCCTCGTCCGGGCCGCGCGCTCGATGTCCAAAGGCGAGGTTCGGCCCGCGCTCGTCGCCGAGCTGGGACCCGGAAACGGCGAGAAGCTCGCGCTGTTCCTCGCCGGCCTCGGCGGCTCCCGCCGCGTCCTGCTCGCGGACATCTCGCTGGAAGCCCTCTCGGCGGCGACGGCGCGTCTCGCGAAGGCGGGCATCCTCGACGTCGCCACGCTTCGGGGTTCCTACGAGAAGGGACTCACGCGAATCGCGCGAGAGCGACCGAGGCGCGGCGCCGCACTCGTCCTCTTCCTCGGGTCCAACGTTGGGAACTTCGAGCCGGCGCGGGTGTCGCGCTTTCTGAGGGACGTGCGGTCGGCCCTTCGGCCGGGAGACGGTTTCCTTCTCGGGGCCGACCTCGTGAAGCCGGAGAAGGACCTCCTCCTCGCGTACGACGACCCGCTCGGCGTGACGGCGGCGTTCAACCGCAACGTGCTCGCGCGCATGAACCGCGAGCTGGGAGCGAACTTCGACCTCTCGTCCTTCGCCCATCGCGCCGTGTGGAACGCGCGGGAAGGGCGCGTCGAAATGCATCTCGTGAGCCGGAGGGCCCAGCGCGTGCGCATTCCCCGGGCGGGCCTTCACGTGCCCTTCCGAAAAGGAGAGTCGATCTTCACGGAGGCGTCCTACAAATACGATTCTGGTGAGCTCCGCGCACGCGTGGAGGCGGAGGGGTTCGTCGTCCGGCGCCGCTTCGAAGACGGGGCCGCCGGTTACGCGCTCACGCTTTACGAGGCCGTCGAACGCGACTAGACGGCGAGCTTGCGCAGCAACCCAAGCCCCGACAGGACCAGGAGGCCCGCCATCACGACCATCATCCGCGCCGAGAGCGCAGGGACCGGCTGGGCGAAAAGGGGAAAAATTGGACCGGGGCCGCCGCCGCCGGGGCCACCACTGCATAGGACGACGTTGTTGTTGTCCAGCGTCACGGCTCCATTTCGCGCCAAGACCCTTCCCGACACGCTGGCGCCGGTATTCAGGGTGATGCTGGTCAGCGCGACGATGTTTCCAAGAAGCGCCGTGCCCGTCCCGAGAGTCGCGGAGCTGCCGACCTGCCAGAACACGCCGCAATTCGACCCGCCGTTGATCAGGAGCACGGACGAGCCGCTCGCCGTGGTGAGCGTGCTGCCCATCTTGAACAGAAACACGGCGGCGGAATTGCCTTGGGCGTCGAGAGTGAGCGTTCCGGTCAACTGGGCCGACGTGGAGAAGCAATAAACGCCCGGCACCAGCGTCTTTCCCCCGAGGTCCTGGCCCGTCAAGTCCGTCGTGCACGGGGTACCCGCCAGGTTGTTGTAGGTGGTCGTGAGGTCGCTCTGCGCCTGAGCCGCGACCGTATCGGCGGCGTGAATCGTTCCACCGGTCACGATCCCCGGCGGAAATCCGGTGACCGCGCTACCCGGACTCACGCCCAGGTTACCGGTGATCGTCGTGGGCGTGCTCGTGTTCGTCACCGTCGAGCCGCCCAGAACCGCAAAGGAGCTGAGCTGAGCCCACGCAGAGGAGGAGCCAGAAAGCAGCACGACAAATCCGAACGCAAAGGAACCTAGTTTCTTAGATCTCATTCCGGACTCCTCTCCAAGAAATACACCCGTTCAGAACGACTCATCGCGGGTCATATTATGGACCCGCGACGCGTGCGAGGAGGAAAGAGCCTCGCGCGCGAGGCGAGCGACTATTCTCATGAGAGGAGGTCGGATGATTCAACGGCCCGCGACGAGCGCGAGGACCGCGGCCCCGTAGGCTTCGAGCTTCGCCGGGCCGACGCCGGAAATATCCGCGAGCGCGGCGAGGCTGGAAGGCCGTTCCGCCGCGATGGCCTCGAGCGTCCGGTCGTGAAAGACGACGTAGGGCGGGACTTTCCGCCGTGACGCCTCCTCGCGCCGCCACGCCTTGAGCGCGTCGAGCAAGTCCGGGTCGGGTGGGGCCGTCGCCGCGTTCGCCGCGCGCGCCTTCGGCGTTCGCTTCTTCGGACCCTTCGGCGCCTTCGGCGAAGCCGGCGCAGGGAGCGGAATGATCACCTCGCCGGCCTTCCCGGCCATCACCGCACGTCCCTCAGGAGTGAGCGAGAGAGTCCGGTAGGCGTCGTCCGTGGCACGCAGGAGGCCGGCGCCGACGGCGCCGTCCAGGAATCCCTCCACCTTCTCTTTGCGCTCGCCCGCAAGGACGCCCGTCGTCGTCAGGCGCGCGAGGGACTCCGGCAGTCCTTCGACGTCGCCGAGAAGCATCGCCGCGATCTTCCGCTTCCCCCAGCGCTCACCGCCTCGCGCGACGCCCGAGAGGACCTTGCGCAGAAAGAGGACGTCCTCCGCGTCGAGCGGCGCCCGACGGGCGCAGCCGCCGCAGGAGCCGCACGGCTCCGCGACGTCCTCCTCGCCGAAATAGCGGAGGAGCCGCGCGCGCAGGCACCCGCTCGCGTCGGCCCAGTCGATCATCCTTCGCAGCTTCCGGCGCTCCAGGTCGCGCCGCTTCTCGCGCTCCGCCGGGTCGGTCGGCTGGCGCCGCCTGCGGGGGTCCGCCTCGTCGTCGAGGTCGATCAGGAACTCGCGCGTCCTCACGTCGATGTAGTTCCAGAGGAGCGTCGCCTTCGCGGCGCGTCCGTCGCGCCCAGCGCGTCCCACCTCCTGGTAATAGGCCTCGAGCGAGCCGGGGAGCTCGTAGTGGACGACGGCCTCGACGTCGGGCCGGTCGATCCCCATCCCGAACGCGTTCGTGGCGCAGACGACCATGAGCGCCCCCGACGCGAACCCATCCTGCGCGCGCGACCGCTCAACGTCCGGCAGTCCCGCGTGGTACGCGGCCGCGGCCACGCCGGCGTCGGCGAGGACCGACGCGGCCCGCTCGGCGCTCTTGCGGGTGGCCGCGTAGACGAGCGCACGGCGGCCGCGGACGAGGTCCGGCAGCAGCTCCCGCTTCTCGAGGTCACCCGAGACGCGCCGCACTTCCAGATGGATGTTCGGCCGGTCGAAGCCCGCGACGAAGACGCGTGGGTGGACGAGACCGAGGAGAAGGGCGATGTCCTCCCGGACCTCGGGCGTCGCCGTGGCGGTGAAGGCCGCCATAGGAGGCCGGCCTTCGCCGCCGTCTCCCCCCCGGCAGCGCCGCGCCGCGTCCGCGAGGCGCCGGTAATCGGGGCGGAAGTCGTGCCCCCACTCCGAGACGCAGTGCGCCTCGTCCACCGCGAAGAGGCTCACGCGCAGCTCGGGCAGCAGCGTGTCGAACGAGTCCGACGCGAACCGCTCCGGGCTGACGTAGAGAAGGCGCAGCGTCCCCGCGCGCGCCGCCCGCACGGTCTCGCGCCTTTCGTCGAGCGACTGCAGCGAGTGGAGAGCTCCGGCCGCGATCCCTTTCCGGCCAAGCTCGTCCACCTGGTCCTTCATGAGCGCGATGAGAGGCGAGACGACGAGCGTCAATCCCGGCAGCAGCAGCGCGGGGAGCTGGTACCCGAGCGACTTTCCCGATCCCGTCGGCATGACCGCGAGGACGTCGCGCCCCGAAAGGACCGTCCGGACGAGCTCTTCCTGGCCCGCGCGGAAACCCGTGTGGCCGAAGTGCTGGCGGAGCGAAGCGGCGAGGTCGGCGTGCACCGGGGGCGAGTGTAAGGGCCGCCCGGGCCCGAACCTCACGATGGCCGGTTCGTCCCGCGAAAGTAGCATCCGGGCGCGCTGCTTCTCCGGGTCAGAACTCTCGAGGCCGGTCTCGCGTATCCCGGGCACTCATGGAGGCCTTCATGCCCGCTTCGCGCGCGTCGTCCCGCTCGCTCGCCGCAACGCTCTCGGCCGCCCTGTCTCTTGCCGCAGCTCCGGCGATCGGACAGCCGCAGGCGCTCGCCGTCCCCGCGGACTCCGCGCGCTGGCAGCTGGACGGAAAAGCCGTCCCGGCCGAGTACCTGGGCCGGAAGTGCCTCCTCCTCGACGGCGGCGCGGCGACGGTGAAGGATTTCGAGATGCGCGACGGCGTCGTGGACGTGGACGTCGCGACTCCGGCGACCCGAGGGTTCTTCGGCATCCAGTTCCGGATCGCGCACGACGGCGCCAACGCCGAATGGGTCTATCTCCGCCAGCATAAGTCCGGCGCTCCCGACGCCCTGCAGTACACGCCCGTCCTCAACACGGGGCTCAACTGGCAGCTCTACAACGGCCCGGGCTTCACCGGCGCCGTCGACATCCCGAAGGACGTCTGGTTCCACGTGCGCCTCGAGGTAACCGGCGCGCAGGCGAAGCTCTTCGTGAAGGACATGGAGAAGCCGGTGCTCGCCATGGACGATCTCAAGAGCGGCCTCCAGAAGGGCGAGGTCGCTCTCGCGGCCCTGACGGGCGCGACCTACTTTTCCAACTTCGAGGTCCGGACGACGCCGGATGCGCACTGGGAACGGCATCTGCCGCGGACGCCGCCCGGCCTCGTCGCCGTCAACCGTTACCGCGAGAGTCCACATCCGCGGGTCTCGTTCGCGAGCGACTTCTCGAAGCGCCTCGAGCCGCAGCCCGGAATCAAGGTCGTGTACGCGCGCACCGTGATCGAGTCCGGAAGCGATCAGGTGACGAAGCTCCTCGTCGGCTACAGTGACGACGTCAGCGTGTTCCTGAACGGCCGGATTCTCTTCCGCGGGCGAAGCGCCCAGAACTTCCGCGACCCCGGGTTCCTCGGCATCGTCAACCCGGAGAACGACGCCGTCTACCTTCCGCTGAAGAAGGGCCCGAACGAGCTGATCCTGGCGGTGAGCGAGCTCGGCGGCGGATGGGGATTCATCTGTCGGCTGGAGGATCCGGAGCCCTGACAATGGCGGGGCCCCCGTCGAGAGGCTCAGGCTCGCCAACCACTTTCAACGTCGTGACGGGAGCTGCTCCTTCGGCCGGTTTCGCCCGTGGTCCGCGGCCGGCCCTCTCGGTATAGCTCCGTGTGAGCTCCGCCCCGAAGAAGAAGATCTGCAAAGAATAATAGACCCAGAGCAGGAGAAGAACGAGCGAGCCCGCCGCGCCATAGCCTGTCGTGATGCGAGCGGTGCCGAGGTACGCGCCGATCGCGAACTTGCCTCCGGTGAAGAGAAGAGAGGTCGCGATCGCGCCCAGCCAGACGTCCCGCCAGGAGAGGACGACGTCCGGCAGGATCTTGAAAATGAGCGCGAAGAGGATCGCGAGAACGGCGAAGGAGACGATGATGTCCAGGCCCTGAAGCAGCTCGTCGAGTCCCTTGAGCCGCCTGCCGACCGAGGCGCCGAGCGCCGCGAGGCCCGCGCTCACGACCAGCGAGATGATGAGAAGGAAGCCGGTGCCGACGACGAGGTTCAAGGCAAGGAGCCGGCCTTTCAGGAGTCCTTTCACGACGCTTTTCTCTGCGGGTTGGACCTTCCAAATCAGATTGAGGGCGTCGCGTAGCTCGGCGAAGACACCGGTCGCGCCGAACAGGACGAAGACGAGACCCACGGACGTGGCCACGAGTCCGTGGCCCGGCGCCGCGGATGCCCGACTCATCTGTTCGAACATGTCGCCGCCGCTTTTTCCGAGGAGCTGGGAGATTTGCCGCACGAGGCCGGCTTGCGCCGCGTCCCGGCCGAAGAGAAGAGCCGCGATGGAGATGATGACGATGAGGAGAGGCGGAAACGACAGAAGCGAGTAGAACGAGAGGGCGGCGCCGAGACGAAGTGCGTTGTCGTCCACCCACCCGCGGCCCGCGTCCGCAAAGAGGCGACCCCATTCCCGCAGCGAGAACGGCCACGCGCGCGCGTGCTCAGGGCTGTTCTTCACGGCTTCCATCATGCAGGAGCCGGCCTCGGAAGTGGAGAGACCCACCTCGGGCCGCGAGGCCGCTGGTCGCACCTTCGAGGGCATGTGTGAGACTCTAGAGGCCGTTGACGGGCGGAATCCGGGGGGCCCTACCTTCTTACCGGCGTCGGCGCCCCCAAGCCGCTCTGAACTCCACAGGAGGTCCCTCATGTCCGTCGCGAAAGTGTCCGAGATCATCGCGTCCTCGCCCAAGAGCTTCGAGGACGCCATTTCCACCGGCATCCTCCGCGCCCACAAGACGCTCAAAAACGTCCGCGGCGCCTGGATTGCCGAGCAGAAGGTCAGAGTCGAAAAGGGAAAAATCACGGAATATCGAGTCACGATGCGCGTGACGTTCGTGCTGAAGGACTGAGCCGACTCAGGTCGGGAAAGGCATCCGCACTCGGATTCGGCCCGGCTCCACGGTGATGATTGAGCCCCGAGTGAGATCCTCCGAATGGAGGGCAAGAACGCGCGAGCAGGTAGGCCCCTGCAGCCTCGCCGAGAAGTCGACGAGTCGAACGATGCCGGAATGAGGTTCGCCCTTAACCACGGCGAGTTCACCGAAGTCCTTGTCCAGAGTCACGAGCACCCGTTGCTCCGCGTGTGCCCGGCGCAGCAGAGCAGGAGCTTCAAGCCCCGGCGCTCGCCGGGAAGAGATTGACCCGCTCGTGTGCCACGAGACGGTGTGCGTACGCGAGGCATGCCTGGATGTCTTCGCGTACGAGCCAGGTGTATCCCGCGTTCCAGCCTTCAATTTCGGGCGTTTCATTAGCGTCCTCCCTGCATTCCGTATCACTGTACGTCGCGCCGAGGAGGAGATCTAAAGTGGTGGAGCTGAACGGGATCGAACCCGCCCGCCTCGCGCCCTCCGGGCGCGCCGCACGCGCTTCGCGCTGAGGCGGGCTTGTCGGACTTGTGTGCGGGGAAGTGGTCCCCGCACCCCTCAGGTCGACGGTTCTGATCCCGTTCAGCTACGGTGTACTCGACGGCGGAGCGTTGGAGAAACCGGTGAGGTGGGATGAAATTGGTGGAGCTGAACGGGATCGAACCGTCGACCTCTTGAATGCCATTCAAGCGCTCTCCCAACTGAGCTACAGCCCCACGCCGGTCGAGGAGAGGGCCGAAAGGTAGCATCGGGCCGCCCTCGAGGTCAAACGGCGCGGTCGAGGTTATAGGATTGGCGCGTCAGGAGACCACATGCGCTGGAACAAGGACGAGGAAGTCAGTCCCGACATCGAGGATCGCCGTGGCGAGAGCGGAGGGGGCGGTGGGTTCGGGGGCGGCGGCATGCGCCTCGGTCTCGGCGGAATCATCGTGCTCGGAATCCTGAGCCTCATCTTCAAGAAGAACTTCTTCGCGCTGCTCGATTCGAACCCGTCCCAGGACGCGGGACGTCCTCCGGCCGCGGACGTCACGCGCGCGGGTCCCCCCGCGGCGCAGTCCGCCGAGGAGCAGGAACGCCTGAAGTTCGTCTCCTTCGTCGTCAAGGACGTCCAGAAGACATGGGACGCGGAATTCCCGAAGCTCGGCGGAACGTACCAGCACGCGAAGCTCGACCTCTTCCGCGACACGATCCGGTCGGGCTGCGGGTTCGCCGAGTCCGCTAGCGGTCCTTTCTACTGCCCCGCCGACAGGAAGGTCTACCTCGACCTCGGCTTCTTCGACCAGCTGCGCTCGCGATTCGGCGCCCCGGGCGAGTTCGCCGAGGCGTACGTGATCGCCCACGAGTTCGGGCACCACGTCCAGACGCTGCTCGGGATCGACGAGAAGATGAGGAGAGCCCAGGCCGAGCACCCCTCCCAGAAAAACGAGCTGTCCGTGCGGCTGGAGCTGCAGGCCGATTGCCTCGCGGGCGTCTGGGGGCACGCGACACAGGAGCGCAATATCCTCGAGAAAGGCGACGTCGAGTCGGGCCTCGCGGCGGCGGCCGCGGTAGGCGACGATCGGCTGCAGAAGGCTGCCACGGGGCGCGTTTCGCCCGAAACGTGGACGCACGGCTCCTCGAAGGAGCGGCAGGAATGGTTCACGCGGGGCCTCCAGACGGGCCAGGTCGGGGCCTGCGATACGTTCGCCCGGGCGCGCTGAAGCCGTCTTGGGAGGGCCGTCTCCCGAGGGGAGCGCGTAAACCCGGCAGGGCTTTTGCACGTCGTTTCCCTGGAGGTGCTCCTTTGAAACGGATTCCCCTGCTTCTGACCGCAACCCTCGCCACGTTCCTCGTCGGGTGCTCCAGCATCGAGACGAAGGTCGACTACGACCGCGCCGCGAGCTTCGCCTCGTACAAGACGTTCGCATTCAAAGACGTGCGCACGCCGGACAGCCCCATCTCGATGCGGCGGGTCCAGAACGCCATCGAGAAGACACTCGCATCCCGCGGGTTCGCGAAGGCCGACGGCACGCCTGACCTCTGGGTCGTCCTCCACACGCGCACGCGCCGCCAGACGCAGGTCACGACATACAATTCCGGCTGGGGCTGGGGCTGGCGCTGGCGCGGGCCTTACTGGAACACGGCGCACGTCGAGCAGATCCCGATCGGCACGCTCATGGTCGACCTGATCGACACGAGGGCCAAGGAGCTCGTCTGGCGCGGCAGCGCGTCGCGCGTCGTGGACGCGGACGAGACGGCGAAAGACCGCGACGAGAAGGTTCAGGAAGCCGTGAACAAGCTGTTCGACGGCTTCCCTCCGAAGTAGAAGCAGGCGTCAGAACGCGGTGGCGAGACCCGCGAGGAAGCGGCGGCCCGGAGCCGGGAATCCGCTCGCTTCCTCGTAGGCCTTGCCGAAGAGGTTCGTGACGCGCACGAACGGCGCCAGCGAAAGGGTGAGCGGAGGGAGCGTGACGGCGCCGTCCACCCTCACATAAGAAGGGTCCTCCACGACCTTCGAAAAGTCCTGGACGTCGCGGTCCGCGCGGCGGCCCACCCAGATGCCGGTCAGGCTGAACGCTCCGCCCGAGACGAACGTCGTCGCGTACGTGGCGGAGGCGCGGTGCCGCGGGCGGCGCACGAGGGGCGTGTTCGAGTCGAGGTCCTTCGCATCGAGGTACGTGTAGGACGCCCGCAGGATCGACCGCGCGCCGACGGCCGTGCGGAGAGCCACCTCGACGCCCCGCGTGCGCGCGCTCCCGATGTTCTGATTCATGTATGTGGCGGTCGCGTCGTATTCGATGAGGTCCCGGATATCGTTCCAGAATCCGGATGCCTCGAGGACGATGTCTTTCGCGAGCGTCTTTTCGACGCCCACCTCGTAGCCGTTGGATTTCTCGGGGCGGAGCGCCGCGTTGCCCGAGTACGGGTAGTAGAGCTCGCCTGTCGACGGCGCGCGAAAGGCCGTCCCAACAGCCGCGCGCAGCTTGAGGCCCGGGGTGACACGCCAGGCAACCGTCAAACGGGGGCTCACGGCGCTTCCGAACGCACTGTGATCGTCCCAGCGGACGCCGGCCGTCACGACGAGCTTTTCGCCGAAAAATGCGATGCGATCCTCGCCGAAGAGCGCGAACGTCCGCGTCGAGGCGTCGTCGAGCGCCACCCCGAAATTGCTCTCGTTCGAGACGAGCGTCCGCTCCCAATCGGCGCCCGCGGCGAGGCGGTGCGCGCCCACCACCGCCGTGAATGCGACGCGCGCTCCAGCCCGGCGCGCGTCCGTCGAGGACGAGGTGAAGAACGGGTCTTCGGGATCGGCGTACCCGGGCCGGTCGCGCGCGTAACGCACCGAGGCGGAGAGAGAGATATTCTTTGAAAGCGAAAGAGAAAGAGGGACCTCGACGGCGGTCGTATCACTCGAAGTGGAGCGCTGGAGCGTGGGCGTGGCGCCGTCCGTGGGAATGCCGGTCCGTCCCGTCTCGCGGCGGGCGGTGACGCCGGCCGAAGCCCCCTCACCCACCTGCGCCGACAGCGCCCCAGAGAGGGCCGTTCCAGAGAAAAATTCGTTCGGCCGGTCGCCCCAGGAAAGAGTCCTTCGAAAGCCTAGTGTCCCCGACAGCACACCTTCCAGGAATCCTATCTCTCCGAGTCCCTCTTTCCCTCCCGCATTTCCGAGAGCAAAGCTCGCGTGTCCGCTCACCCCCGCGGCGGCCGCCCGGCGCGTGAAGACGCGCACGACGCCGCCGATCGCCTCCGAGCCGTAGAGCGCCGAGAACGGCCCCCGCACGACCTCGATGCGCTCCACGTTCGCGGTGGAGAGCGCGGAGATGTCGGTGCCGCCGAAGAACGGGCTGTTGAGGGGCACGCCGTCCACGAGGACGAGCGTCTGCGTCGAGGACGTCCCGCGCAGGAAGAGCGACGTGACCGTGCCGGGACCGCCCGACTGCACGACGTCGAGACCGGGGACCGTGCGCAGGAGATCGACGACCGTCGTCGCCTGGGACGCCGCGATCTCCCTGGCGTCGATCACCGTCGCGGCCGCGCCCAGCGAAACGGCGGGCTCGGGCTCGGCTGCTGCCGAGACGACCACGTCCGCGGCGAGCTTCGAGGCGCCCTGCGGCGGCGACGGTTGCGCGAGAAGGCGGGGCGCGGGGTAGGCGAGAAGGAAGAGAAGAAAGAACAGGGCACACGACGACCGGGCGAAGATCTCACGAGAAACCATGGAACACCTCCGTTCCGTTGGCTTCGCCCTCCCATCGAAAAGGAGCGGCGGGCCTGCGCGAATGCGGAGGCAGCCGCGACCTCCCGAGCCCCGGAGAAGGCGACGCTGATGCGATGTTCCTCGAGCAGGTCTCCTGGCTTCCGGATCGTCCGCGCACGGCCCCTTCCCGGAAGCGCAACCGGCCCGAAGCCGATCTCTCGCCGCCAGTGGATCTCGCCGTGCGCGTCCCCGGTCACAGTGGCGGGGGCCGCGCGGGAATCTCACCCGCTTCCCTCTTACACCCCCCGGAGGTCGAGGGGACTCGAGGACGATTTGAAAGAACGCGAGGGAAAGTCTACTTCTTCTGCTTGCTTTTCGGGTTGTTGAGCGCCTGAAGGAGCGATGAGCCGAAGATGGAGACGGAAGGGGTCGCCTCCTTCTCGCGCTTCGCGGAGTCCTCGCGGTAGTTCTTCAGATCGCCGCGGTCGCCCTCGTTGCTCGAGGCCGACTTCGCGTTGGGCGAGGAGAGCGAGATGCGCCGCTTCGCCGGATCCACGCCGATGACCTTCACCTCGATCTTCTGGCCGGGGGCGAAGTGACGCTGGACCGTGCCTTGCGCGACGCCCGTCTCGGAATTCGGGATGAGGCCCGTGAGGCCGGGCTCGAGGCGCACGAAGACGCCGAACTGGGCGACGGTTTCGACATCGCCCTTCACGAGGGAGCCTTCGGGGTATCGCTCGTTGATTCCCTCCCAGGGATTCGACGTGGAGACTTCCCGCAACGAGAGCGAAAGGCGCCGCTGCTTCGGATCGACTTCCTTCACCCATCCCTGCACGGACTGACCCACGGCGACGGCCGGATCCTTGATGGCAACCCCCGGCGGAAGAGCGGACACGTGCACGAGGCCGTCCACACCCGGCTCGACCTCGACGAAGAGGCCGAAATCCGCGTGCCGCGCGACCGTTCCCGTGAACGAGGCCCCCGCCGCAAAGCGCTCCGCGAGCGTCTGCCAGGGATCGGCTTCGAGCTCCTTCATCGAGAGAGAGATGCGCTTGCCTTCACTGGCGAGCTTCGTGACCTTGACCGTGATCTCTTGGCCGACGGTGAGGACGTCTTTCGGGTGCGCGACGCGGCGCCGCGAAATCTCCGTGACGTGGACGAGCCCGTCCACGCCGCCAAGGTCCACGAATGCGCCGAAGTCGGTGAGGGAGCGGACGCGGCCCGGCATCACGGCGCCGACCGTGATCTTTTCGCGCGTCACCGCGGCTTTCTCGTCCTGCTCGACCTTGAGAAGCGCCACGCGCGAAACCACCACGCGCCGTCCGTCCTCCGTGTACTCGAGGACGCGGAAATCGAAGGTCTGCCCCACGTACGCGGCGAGCGCGGCCTCCTCGTGGCGGCCAAGGTCGATCTGGGAGACCGGACAGAAGGCGCGGAGGCCGTGAGCGCCTCCGATGACCACCTCGAAGCCGCCCTTGTTCCGCGCCATGACTTTTCCGGCGACGGGAATCTTCGCCTCGGAAGCGGCCCGGAGCTCGGCCTTCGTCCGGTGCCCCACCGCGAGCTTGCGCGAGAGGCGCACGTCCGGTCCGGCCTTCACGACGACGGCTTCGATCCGGTCGCCGACCTTCTCGCCCTCGAGCTCTTTCAAATCCATGAGCGCTTCGGACTTTCCGCCGATCGAGACGAGGACGACGTCGGGCGTGATGCCGGCGATGATGCCGTTCACGACCTGTCCCTCCACGAGCTTCTTTTTCGGAGAAGCCGCGTCGGCGGCGAGGGCGGCCTCGAACGTCTTGCGGTCGGTGGTCTCGGCGGTTTCGGCGGACGAAGAGATGAGCGTCTGGGACACGAGAAGTTCTCCTGGCCCGCGGGGGCTGCGGGATCGCGGATTCTACCCGAAGCGGTAATATGAGACTCCTTCTCCGGACAGTGGCCCCCGACAGCCCCGGAGAATCCCCCCACTGGAGGAGTGGAATGGCCGAACCGGGTGTCCTGACAGCCACGGGCGCTTCGCCATCCGAAGTCGCCTCGACCATCGCAGGGCTCGCCCCGAACCGGGACGAGCTCCGGCGGTGGTATGCCCTGATGCACCTCGGGCGGCTGCTCGACGACAAGGCTCCGAACTACCTCAAGCAAGGCCTCGGCTGGTCGTATCACGCGCCGTGCGCGGGGCACGACGGCATCCAGGTCGCCCTCGGCGTCACGTTCCGCCCCCGGCACGACTATCTCTTCCCGTACTACCGTGACCTCACGACGTGCCTCGCCGGCGGACTGTCGGCCGAGGAGATCCTGCTGAACGGCATGTCGAAGAGAGACGACGTTGCCTCCGGCGGGCGGCACATGTCGAACCACTTCGCGAAGCCGGAAATCCACATTCAAAACGTCTCGTCGTGCGTTTCGAACCATGCCCAGCACGCCGCGGGCCTCGGCCGCGCCGTGAAAACCTACGGCTCGGATGCGATCGTCTTCTGCTCCGTGGGAGAGTCGTCGACATCCGAGGGTTACTTCTACGAGGCCGTCAACGGCGCGTCGAGGGAGAAGCTGCCCGTCGTCTTCGTCGTGCAGGACAACGGCTACGGCATCGCCGTTCCGAAGAGCGACCAGACCGCGAACCTTTTCGCCTCGGACAATTTCGCGGGCTTTTTGAACGTGAAGATCATTCACTGCGACGGCAAGGACCTCTTCGACTCGCTTCGCGCGATGCGCGAGGCCGTGGCGTTCGTGAGATCGGGCGCGGGCTGCGCGATGGTGCACGCCGAGTGCGTGCGCATCCACTCGCACTCGAACTCCGACCGGCACGAGCTCTACCGCTCGCCCGAGGAGCTCGCAGAGGCGAAGGCCCTCGACCCTCTCGCGCGCCTCCGCCGCTCGCTCGTCGAGGGCGGCGCCTTCTCGGAAGCCGAGATCGCCGCGATCGAGGCCGCGAACCAGAAGACCTACGAGGAATCCGCCGATCGCGCGCGCCGCGCGCCCGACCCCGACCCGGCTTCGATCTTCGAGTACGTGACGCCCGAGCCCTGGCTCCCCGCGGGCGACGGGCTCGCGGAGACGTATGTCACACCCGAGACCGTCGACGGCAAGCCGGCGGCCGAGATGTCGCTCATCCAGTCGCTGAACGCGACGCTCAAGGAGATGTTCCGCGAAAACCCGGACACCTACATCTGGGGGCAGGACGTCGCCTACAAGGAGAAGGGCGGCATCTTCAACGTCACGAAGGGCATGCAGCAGGAGTTCGGGCCGAAGCGCGTCTTCAACGGGCCCATCGCCGAGGACTTCATCCTCGGCACGGCCGACGGCTTCTCGCGCTTTTCCGAGAAGATCCGCATCGTCGTCGAGGGTGCGGAGTTCGCAGACTACTTCTGGCCCGCGGCCGAGCAGATGGTCGAGATGTCGCACGAGTTCTGGCGCACGAACGGGCAGTTCGTCCCGAACGTCACCGTGCGCCTTGCCTCGGGCGGCTACATCGGGGGCGGCCTCTACCACTCGCAGAACATCGAGGGCTGGCTCACGACGCTCCCCGGGATCCGCGTCGTCGTCCCCGCGTTCGCGGACGACGCGGCCGGTCTTCTCCGGACGGCGATGCGCTCGCGCGGCATCACGATGTACCTCGAACCGAAGTTCCTCTACAACTCCGTCCAAGCCAAGGCGCGCGTGCCCATGGACTTCGCCGTACCCTTCGGCAAGGCCCGCCGCCGCCGGGAGGGCCGCGATCTGACGATCCTCGCGTACGGCACGCCGGTGCACTTCGCCCTCGCCGCGGCCGAGACGCTCGCGAACGAGGGAAAGAGCGTCGAGGTGCTCGACCTCCGCTCTCTTGTGCCGCTCGACTGGGACGCGATCGCGGCCTCGGTCAAAAAGACGTCGCGCGTCCTCGTCATCCACGAAGACAAGGTCCACGGCGGCTTCGGCGGCGAGCTGGCGGCACGAATCGCGTCGGACCTCTTCGAGCATCTCGACGCGCCGATCGACCGCGTCGGCTCGACGTTCACGCCCGTCGGCTTCAACCGCATTCTCGAGCGCGCGATCCTGCCGAACACCGAGAAGGTCCTCGCAGCGGCCCGGAAGACGCTCGGCTACTGACCGCCGTCGAGACGGGTGACAATCGTGTACACTATCGGGTGACGGTGGTGTCGTGAAATTCGTGACGATACGTGATCTCCGGGGGCAGCCGACGAGGGTCTGGAAGGACCTCAAGGCGGAGAAGGAGCTTGTTCTCACGTCGAACGGCAAACCTCTGGCGATTCTGACGAGCGTGGACGAGAGCTCCTTCGAGGAGAGGCTTCTTTCTTTGCGCCGCGCGCGGCTGGGTGAGACCGTTCGTGAGATTCAGCGCGATGCGATGCGGCGCCGTCCGAAGGGCATGAGCCTGCGAGAGATCAATGCCGTCATCGCGGACGTTCGAAGGAAGCGCCGCCGTTGAAGGTGGTCCTCGACACGAACGTTCTCGTGTCGGGTTTCCTTTCTCCCAAAGGACCGCCGGGCGATATTCTTCGCCTGCTCGAAACGGGATTTCTCGTTCCCTGTCTTTCGGATGCGATTCTGGCCGAGTATCGGGACGTCCTTTCACGGCCCCACTTCGGCATTTCTAAGGCCGCGGTCGACCTCCTTCTCGAAGACATGGAGACCGTCGGCCTTCGAGTCGTGACCGTTCCACTGCCGCAACGTCTCCCCGATTCCGACGACGAGGCCTTTCTCGAGGTCACGATCGCGGCAAGAGCCGACTTTCTGGTGACCGGGAACCTGCGGGACTTCCCCGCGCCACTGCGCCAGGGCATCGCCGTCGTCTCGCCCAGGGAGTTCCTCGAGGCCCTGCGCCCCCGGTCCTGATGCGTCTGCATCTCCGACTCAGCGCGCTGCAACCCACTATCATTTGACCGCTTTGCGGCGCCGGCCTCCGGCCCGAGCGCCCTTGGCCGGAGACACCATGCAAACGCTCTTCTCGAAGCTCGCCTCGCTCAAGCTGACCGTCATCCTCATCCTGCTGATCGGCGTCGTCCTGTCGGCCGGCACGATCCTCGAATCCATGCGCGGGGCCGAGGCCGCCAAGGGCGTCTACGAGGCGTCGTGGTTCTACGCGCTCCTCGCGGTGTTCTCGGTCAACGTCGGCTGCGCCCTCATCGACCGCTGGCCGAAGACGCGCTGGCGGATCGGCTTCGCCATCACGCATCTCTCGATGCTCCTCATCCTCGCCGGCGCGCTCGTCACGGTCGTCGCGAAGGTCGAGGGCCAGATGCCGATCGAGGAGGGCCAGCAGTCGAACACGATCATCCAGGGCAAATCGGAGAAGGAGGCGAAGCCGCTCGTCCTCCCCTTCGCGATCCACCTCGACGCGTTCGAGCTGGACACCTACCCCGGCACGCAGATGCCCGCCCAGTACCGCAGCCGCGTCAGGGTGGTGGCCGGCGTCTCCGAACAGCCCGCGGTCATCGAGATGAACAAGCCGCTCTCGTACGGCGGCTTCCAGTTCTTCCAGAGCAGCTACCACATCGAGAACGGGAAGAGGACCACGATCCTCTCCGTCTCGCGCGATCCGGGTCAGCCGGTCGTCTTCCTCGGCTACACGCTTCTCGTCGCCGGCATGATCGTCGTCTTCGCGACGCGCCTGATCCAGTTCAGGCAGAGCACGGCAGCGAGCGCCCCCGTCCCTCTCACGATCGGCCTCCTCGCGGCCGTCTTCGCGCTCGCCGCACCGGCGCGCGCCATCGAGGTGCCGGAGACCGCGACCGTCGAGAAGCTGCGCGTCCTGCCTGTCCAGCACGACGGCCGGACGATGCCGTTTGACACGCAGGCGCGGGAGGCGATCCGCGCCGTCACGGGCAGGTCCTCGTGGCCGGGCGTCGACCACGTCGCAATGGCCGCCGGCTGGGCGTTCGACCCGCAGGGCTGGCAGGACGAGCCTATCGTGAAGGTCGGCGGCAACGCGGTCGCACAGGCGGCCGGGCTTCCCGCCGGCACGCGCTACGCGAGCCTCGCGCAGCTGCTCTCTTCACCCGGACTCCGCCAGGCGAGTGCCGCCGCGCACGAATCCCAGCACGAGCACGAGGGCATGAAGCCCTCCGGTCTCGACAAGGACGTCCTCAGGCTCGAAGACCGCCTCGGGACGCTCATCGACTATTTCAAGGGCGAGGCGATCCATGCCGTGCCATCTCCAGAGGCGAAGGGCGCGTGGCGCCCCGCGACCGGTGTGAGATCCGCTGTCGACCTCGCCTCGATTCCCGAGCGCGTGCGCGCTTCCGCGCCGCCGGCCCACTACCCCGATCAGAAGACGATGGCGCGCGAGATCCTCTACAACCGGATGCGGCCCAGCCGGATCGCGTGGCTCCTGCTCCTGCCCGCCGCGATCCTCGCGGCCCTGACCGTCGGCGACCGCCGCGCGCGCCTCCGGCCGCTCGTCGCATTCTTCCTCGTCGGCGGCTTCGCCGCGATGACGTGGGGCATCGCCGTGCGCTGGCAGATCGCCGGCCGCGTCCCGGCCTCGAACATGTACGAGTCGATGCTCTTCCTCGGCTGGGGCGTCGGCCTCTTCGGCGTCGTCGCGCTCGCGCTCCGGCAGCGCCTCCTCATCTCGAACGCCGCCGGCATGGGCGCGCTCGCGATGATGCTCGTCGACCTCCTGCCGATGGACCCGTTCATCCACCCGATGATGCCGGTCCTCACCGGCACGCCGTGGCTCGCGATCCACGTCCCGATCATCGTCGTGAGCTACTCGGTCCTCGCCATGGCGACTGGCCTCGCGCACCTCGTCG
Source organism: Thermoanaerobaculia bacterium (assembly GCA_038245905.1). Taxonomy (GTDB): domain Bacteria; phylum Acidobacteriota; class Thermoanaerobaculia; order UBA5066; family UBA5066; genus Fen-183. The sequence continues at coordinate 21,567 of JBBRRY010000023.1, forward strand.
TCGGCGTCGAGATCTTCGCGCCCGCGCGCCGCGACCTCGCCGCGCGCTGGAGCCAGCTCCTCTACTGGTACCTCCACGTCGGGTCGATCCTGCTCATCGCCGGCATCCTCACTGGCTCCATCTGGGCCGCGTCGTCGTGGGGACGCTACTGGGGCTGGGACCCGAAGGAAGTTTGGTCGCTCATCGCGTTCCTCGCGTACATGGCGATTCTGCATGCACGCTTCGACGAGCAGATCCGGGAGTTCGGCGTCGCGATCTGCTCGATCGCCGCGTTCTGGACGATCCTCATGACGTACCTCGGCGTGAACTACGTTCTCGCCTCGGGCCTCCACTCCTACGGCTTCGGCAGCTCCAGCATGCTGCAGTCCATGGCGATCATCGCGGCCGTCGAGATCGCATTCCTCGGGCGGGCGTGGTTGGTGCGGAAGAACCGGGTGAAGCCGACTCCCTTCACGCTCCCCGTCGCAAGGACTTGAGCAGGGACCGATACCTCGCGCCGCTCTAGAGCCTCTCCCAGAACTCCTCGTCTGCCTCGACGGACGCGAGGGCCTGCGGCTCGTCCGGAGAGCTCATCCCGCTGTCTCCAAGCGGCACGAAGCGCCGCCCGGACTGATCGAGGCCTTTCACACGGCCCGTCGCGATGTCGTAGACCCATCCGTGGAGCTCGAGCTCCCCCTTCTCGACGAGAGGGCGCACGAACGGAAACGTCAGCATGTTGCGGACCTGGGCGATGACGTTCGTGTCCACGACTCTGTCGAGAAGCGTTTCGTCGTCCGCTCCGGGATTCGCCTCGACCGCCTCGCGGCGGGCCGTGTCGGCGTAAGAGACCCACTGCCGGACGGCAGGCATGCCGTCGAGCCTTTCGGGATGGAGCACGCCTTGCATCGCCCCGCAGTTCGAGTGGCCGCAGAGGATCAAGTCGCGGATCCCGAGCGCCACGATCGCGTATTCGAGCGACGCCGTCGTCCCGCCGTAGGCCGAGCCCGCGGGCGGCACGATGTTGCCGGCGTTTCGGATGATGAAGAGATCGCCCGGCTCGGCCTGCACGATGAGGTTCGGGACGACGCGCGAGTCCGAGCAGGCGATGAAGACGGCCTGCGGCGTCTGGTTCTTCGCGAGTCGCTCGAAGAGCTCTTTGTGCTTCGGGTATGCGAGGCTCTGAAAGAGCGAGAGCCCTTCGAGGACCTTCTTCACGAGACCGCCCTCATCCCCGTGTCATAACACGATTACGAGGTACACGAAGTCGAGGCGGAACTGCTCTTCAGGGCTTCCCGTCGAACAGCGCCCAGACGACCGTGGCACGCACCTGCCCGCTCGTCCGGATCTGCGTCTCCGTCGGGAAAACGTTGCGGTGCCGCTGGTATGTGACCTCCGCCGAGAGGGAGAAGGCCTTCGACAGCGGTATGCGGCCGGCGGCCTGCAGGATTGTGACCTCGTTCCACTGCGTCGGGCCGTTTACCGTATAGAGGAACACCTCGTCGAGGGCGAGACGCAGGACATCCCGCTTGCCGAACCGCAGCCGGGCGCCGGCGCGCAGGCCGCCGCCGATCCCGTAGTCGTAGTTGCGATATGTCGCCACGACAGAGTCTTCCGACGTGTGGACCTCGCCGAACGACGCGAGCGCCTCGGCCCGAGGGAGGACGTCCCACCGGCCGCCGAGCGGAATCCGCGACCACACGCCGAACCCGAGGGCCTGCTGGCCGAACGCGAGGTCGACGTCGAGGTAATCGAAGACGAGCGAGGCTCCGACGACCGTTCGCTCCGGGCCCGCTCCGTCGAGCCTCCGTCCGGCAAGGAGCCCTTCGGTCTGGACGCGTGAGACGAACTGCTTGCCGTTCGTGAACTCGGCGCCGAGCCAGAACGTCGAGAACGGCTTCCCGAGGTCCCTCTCGAAGGGATCCCCGTAGCGAAGCTCCATCTCGACCGTTGCGCGGTCGTGGACGCGGGTCTCGTCCGTGTGTCTCTGCGACTCGACGTGGATCCAGCCCCCGGACAGGTCGAAGGCCAATACCTCGGGGCGATTCGTTTCGGGGTTCGGCGCGACGCGCCACGCGTCGCCGGAGAGCAGCCGCTGGAACACGCGGCCCGGCGACACGGCGATCCCCAGTACCTCACGGAGAAAGCGCCTGAATCCTGTTTCGGCGTTGTCGAAGACGAGGTCTGACAGGCGGTAAGAGACCTCTCCCGAGCTGATTCCTCCGAGGGTCGTCGTGATCAGGTCGTTCGTAGAGGGGCGGGTCGTCTCGCCGAAGTATTCCCATGTGAGGCTGCCATAGGCCGTGAAGAGCGCGGACTGCCAGAGGTTCCATCCGTTGCTTCGCGCGGCGCCGTAATAGAGACCTCCTTGCTGCGGATGCGAGAGCTGGTTCGTCGTGAACTTGTCCGGGTCGTAGGCGAACCCGCGGCTGAGGTTGTCCTTCCAGCTGTCGAGCGTGACGCACTCTTTGTCGCGCACCCAGCAGTTCCAGCGGTTCGGGATCACGTTGAAGGCGGTGACCTCGAGAAACGCGGGCCAGAACTTCCTCTCGGGGGCCGGGACGGCGAGCTTCAGCTGGGGCGGTGCGGGCGGTTCCTCGGCGTCCGTCTCCGGGACCGGGACGGCGGCCGCGACGGAAGACGCGAGGAGAATCGCAACCGTGATCCGACCCTTCATGGGCGTCGGAGGATACAGGCTCGACTTCGGGCGCCAAAGAGACCTATTCTGGCGGGCACAATCACATCAGGAGGCCAGAAGATGCGCGTTTCCCGTATTGTCGTCGGCGCCGCAGCCCTCGTTCTCGCGACGAGCGCTTTCGCAGCCGACCCGATCAAGATCGGCGTATACGGACCCTTCTCGGGCGGCTCTTCGCCCATGGGTCTGTCCATGCGCAACGGCGTGCGGCAAGCCGCGGACGAGATCAACGCCAGGGGCGGCGTCCTCGGCCGCAAGATCGAGCTCGTCGAGCGCGACGACCAGGCCGTTAACGAGCGCGGCGCGCAGGTCATGCAGGACCTCGTCTCGAACGAGAAGGTCGCGGCGGTCCTCGGCCCGATCAACACGGGCGTCGCCCTCGCCTCTTACAAGTACCCGATGGAGGCGAAGGTCCCGCTCCTCATCAACGTCTCGGCGGGCGCGCCCGTCAACGAGCTCTTCAAGGACTTCCCGGACAACTACGTGTTCCGGATAGCGGCCGGCGACCCCATCCAGGCCGAGATGATCGTCTCGGAGGGCGTCGACAAGCGGAAGTTCAAGAAGGTCGCGCTCCTGTGCGATGACACGAACTACGGGCAGAACGGCCGCCAGAAGATGGAGGACGCCCTCGCGACGCGGAAGATGACGGCCGTCTACGTCGGAAAGTTCAAGATCAAGGACACCGACATGACGCCGCAGCTCCAGGAAGCGCGCAAGGCCGGGGCCGAGGCGCTCCTTTGCTACGGGATCGGCCCGGAGCTCGCGCAGGTCGCGAACGGGATGCAGAAGCTAGGCTGGAAGGTTCCGATGATCGGAAGCTGGACGCTCTCGATGTCGAACTACATCGACGCGGCCGGCCCGAACGGCGACGGCGCGACGATGCCGCAGACGTTCATCCAGAAGGGCGCTTCCTCGCCGAAGGCCAAGCAGTTCATCGCGGACTACCAGAAGAAGTTCTCGGTCGAGCGGATCCCGTCCGCCGTCTCGGCCGCGCAGGGCTACGACTCGATGTACCTCCTCGCGCAGGCGATCGAGCAGGCCGGCGGAACGGAAGGCCCGAAGATCAAGGCCGCTCTCGAGGACTTCAAGAAGCCGTTCGCGGGCGTTATCGCGACGTGGGCGAAGCCCTTCTCGAAGACCGACCATGAGGCGATTCATCGCGATCACGTCCTCATGGGCGTCGTCGGCGCCGGCGAGGTCCAGCCTCCGAAGTAGCGTCGCGGACGGGACACGGGGAGCGCGACAGCGCCCGATGACGGACTTTCTGCAGCTGATCCTGAGCGGCGTCGCCGTCGGCATGATCTACGCGCTCCTCGCGTTCGGCTACAACATCACGTTCTCGACCTCGCGGACGATCAACTTCGCGCAGGGCGAGTTCCTCATGCTCGGGGCGCTCACGGGCCTCACGGCCGCCACGACGTGGAAGCTCGGCTACGCGGGCGCGCTCGCGGCCTCCTGCGTCGTCGGCGGCCTCCTCGGGATCGTCCTCGAGTGGACGGCGATCCGCCCCGCCCTCAAGACGCGCTCGGCCGTAAGCTGGATCCTTGCGACGGTGGCGCTGGGGATCATCGCGCGCAACGTCGCCGAGCGGATCTGGGGGACGGACGACACGCGCTTCCCCTCGCCGCTCGGCGACGCCCCGCTCACGTTCGCCGGCGTCCGCGCGCTCCCGCAGGAGCTCCTCGTGATCGCGGCGGCGGCCCTCATCATGGCGCTCGTCGAGCTCTTCCGCCGCAAGTCGATCTGGGGCAAGGCGGCGACGGCCGTCGCCGCGGACAAGGACGCGGCGGCGCTCATGGGGATCAACGTCCCCCTCGTGATCACGCTGTCCTTCGTCCTCTCCTCGGCGATCGCGGGCGTCTCGGGCGTCCTCGTCGCGCCGCTCACGCTCGCGAGCGCCACGATGGGGACGCTCCTCGGTACGAAGGCCTACGCCGTCGCAATCGTGGGCGGCCTGCAGTCCGGTCTCGGCGTCTTCGTGGGCGGCCTCCTCCTCGGTCTCTCGGAGCAGTTCACGGCGCGCTACATCTCGACGGGCTACAAGGACACACCGGGCTTCGTCCTCCTCATTCTCATCCTCCTGATCAAGCCATCGGGCCTGTTCGGGAAGAAGACGATCAAGAAGGTCTGACGAGGTGTCAAAACCCACGCGGATCCTCGCCCTCGCCGCCGCCCTCGCATTCCTGTTCGTCCCATTCGTGACGAAAAACCCGTATTACGTCCACAGCGTCGCATGCAAGGTCTGCATCTACGTGATCCTCGTCGCGGGTCTCGACCTCGTCGTCGGCTACTCGGGCGACGTCTCGGTCGGGCACGCCGGGCTCTTCGCGGCGGGCGCGTACACGGCCGCGATCCTCGTCACGAAGGCGCACTGGCCCTTCCTCCCGGCGGCCCTCTCGGGGATCGCAATGGGCGCTCTCTTCGGTCTCCTCCTCGGCGTCCCGGCGCTGCGTCTCTCGGGGCCATATCTCGCCGTGTCGACGATCGCGTTCGGCCTCATCGTCCAAACGGTCGTGAACGAGGCCGAGTCCCTCACGGAGGGATCGCTCGGCATCCAGAACATCCCGAAGCTGACGTTCGGGCGGTTCAACTTCGAGAACAACAACCTCTACTTCCTCGTCTACCCGCTCATGCTCCTGTCTCTCCTCGCCGTCCACCGCGTCGCGTCGAGCTACTGGGGGCGCGCGTTCGAGGCGCTCAAGGAGAGCTCGATCGCCGCGGAGTGCTCCGGGATAAGCCGCTATCGCTACAAGCTGTCCGTCTTCGTCCTCTCGGCGGCGCTCGCGGGCCTCGCGGGAGCCCTCTTCATCCACATCGACAAGTACGTCGGCCCGACGACGTTCTCGCTCCAGCTCTCCATCCTCTTCCTGATCGCCCTCATCTTCGGCGGCACGCGCTCCCTCCTCGGGAACGTCCTCGGCTGTCTCGTCGTCGTCGTCCTGCCGGACGTCTTCAACCGCTTCGCCGACTACCAGCTGATGGCGTTCGGAGGGCTTCTCCTCTTCACGCTCTACTTCCTGCCGGGCGGCCTCGCGGGCCTCATCAAGCACGTTTTCTCCTTCGGGAAGAAGGGCGCGCCGGCCGCGGCCGACGGCGCGGCGGTGACCCCCGCCGAGGGCACGGGCATCGTCATGCGCGCCGAGGACGCGACGCCCGCGGGGGGAGAGGTGCTCCTCCACGCGGAGCGGCTCACGATTGCGTTCGGCGGCCTCGTCGCCGTGGACGAACTCGACCTGTCGATCCGCCGCGGCACCGTCCACGCCCTGATCGGGCCGAACGGCTCGGGCAAGTCGACGACCGTGAACCTCCTCTCCGGCGTCTACCGCCCGACGGGCGGCGGCATCGCGTTCGCCGGGAAGACGCTCGAGAGGGCGACACCCTTTGCCGTCTCGAAGGCGGGGATCGCGCGCACATTCCAGAACGTCGCGCTCTTCGGGGACATGACGGTCCTCGAAAACGTCCTCGTCGGGCTCCACCACACGTTCCACGGCGGCCTCGGGCACGTTCTCCTCCGGACCCCGCGTGCCGTGCGCGAGGAGAAGGAGGCGCGCGCGCGGGCACTGCAGCTCCTCGAATTCGTCGGAATCGCGGATCTCGCCGGGGAGCGCGCCCGGAACCTCCCCTACGGCAAGCAGCGCCTCCTCGAGATCGCGCGCGCTCTCGCGCAAGACCCGCGCCTCATCCTCCTCGACGAGCCGGCGGCCGGCCTCACCTCAGGCGAGATCGCGGCCGTCGACGCGCTCATCGTCAAGCTCAAGGCGCGCGGCCTCTCTGTCTTTCTCATCGAGCACCACATGGACCTCGTGATGTCCGTCTCGGACGTCATCACCGTCCTCGACTTCGGCGAGAAAATCGCCGAGGGCAGTCCCGCCGAGATCCAGAAGGACCCGCAAGTGATCGCCGCCTACCTCGGCACCAGCGCCGCCCCGGAGACCGCCGATGCTTGAGGTGAAGGACCTCGTCGTGCGTTACGGGCCGCTCGAGGCGCTGCACGGGGTGTCGCTCTCCGTCCCGGACGGGAAGCTCGTCGCCGTGATCGGCTCGAACGGCGCCGGCAAGACCACGATGCTCCGGACGATCTCGGGCCTCCTGAGGCCCGCGTCCGGCTCCGTCACGCTCGAAGGCCGGCCGCTCGCGGACGAGAAGCCGCACACGATCGCGCGCCTCGGCGTCGCGCACGTTCCCGAGAACCGGCGCGTCTTCCCGGACCAGAGCGTCGACGACAACCTTCTCCTCGGCGCGTTCCCGCACCTTTCAAAGTCGCCGAAGAGCGAGGTCCAGCGCCTCCTCGACGACGTCTTTGCGTCCTTTCCGCGTCTCGCCGAACGGCGGACGCAGCTCGCCGGGACGCTCTCGGGCGGCGAGCAGCAAATGCTCGCCATTGGGCGCGCCCTCATGTCGAAGCCGCGCGTCGTCCTCCTCGACGAGCCCTCGATGGGCCTCGCGCCCCTCCTGATCGACGAGGTCTTCCGGATCCTCTCGATCCTCAAGGCGCGCGGGATCACGATGCTCCTCGTCGAGCAGCTCGCGTACCGCGCTCTTGCCGTGGCGGACACGGCCTACGTCATCGAGCACGGCCGCATCCAGCTCTCCGGCCCCGCTGCCGACCTCGTGAAGGACCCGCGCGTGCGCGCGGCGTACCTCGGCGAGGCCGCCGGCAAGGCCTGACGCTGGCGTGAGCGGGCCTCTGCCGATCAGCGCGCCAGGTTGCCGGGGAAATACACAGGATCGTTCGTCGCGTTGTCGATGGTCGTCGCGTAGGCGGCGAGAATCCCGCTGGAAGGCGTGAGCCTGATTAGGGCAGCCTTCGGCCCATTGCCCAGACCGCGGGCGCGGAAGAGGTCGTTCAGCTGCAGTCCATTCCCGGCTGGGACCGGCTGATCGAAAGAATCGAGGACGTTTCCGGTCTCGTCGAGGATTTGAACTCGAACGCCGGGGGGGCCGCCGATGTACCTGCTCAGCTGGACCAACGCGAGGTTCGTGCGAAGTGTCGGAGCGCCCGTCGGACCGAGAATCTCCAGCGTCTCCCCCGGCGTGGCGGTTTGCGAGGCGCGAAGGGGTGGCAAGGCCATTCCGTAGGTAGAGCCGTCCTCTCGGGCGGCGTAGGTGCGTGAGGTCACCAGCACACCCCCGGTCGGAAACCCACTTTCGATGTAGAGCTGCGCCACGCCGCTCCATCCGAAGAGTGTGAAGAGAACGTCCGCGACCCGTCGCGACTCGCCGGGAGCGAGGGTCACCCGGATGTACCGTTTGCTTTCAGGCTGGTCCCAAGGCGTAGCGCTCACCGAGAGAATGCGAGAAACAGGGTCGGGGTTGAACAGGAAGAGATCCGTCCGGTACTCGGCGCCGTTGGCGCCGTGAGCGTGAACGATCGCCGGAATGATGAGGCTTCCCGCCGGCGTGTCCGGGCCGAACCACGTGGGATCGTTCGTCGCGTCGTCGATGGCGATGAGCCCCGACAGGACGCTGCCGGACCTGCTCGTGGCGCGGAATGCGGTCGGGCCGCCGGCGCCGCCGCCGGTCAGGGCGGCGAGGTCGTCGAGCTGGAACTGCCCCATTGGCGGAGCGGTGAGGGACAGCGGCCCTCCCGCAGTTCCACCCGATTGCGGCAAGAGCTGCAGCTGGGAACCACGACCTGACAGATCACTCGCGACGAAGTTGCTTCGAAAGCCGGCACCGACGAGTCCCGCCGCGAAGGTCTGCTCCAGACCAGGCCGGACACCCGCGACGACGTCCTCGGCGTCGGCCGCCATCCCATAAGTGCCGTTCCCGGAGGCGGTGTACGTCCGGCTCGTCGCCTGAATCGTGCCGGTCGCGTCGGGGATGAGCAGCAGGGCTCCCGAGCCCTGCTCGAGATGAAAGAGGCTGCCGAGAACGTCCGGGATGACGGTAAGAGTTCCAGGTCCCAGAGTCAGGCTCGCGTCGGCGGGCTGCGTCGTCGTCAAAGGATTCGCGAGAAGGCGGGCGGTGACGTGGATGTCACTCGTGCCCGGATTCCGGAGTATCGCGTCGGTCCGCCAATTCGAGCCGCCTTTTCCTGCTGCCCGTGCCACCGCCGGAATGACGAGCTGCTGTCGAAGCGATGCCCGAACGAGGGTCTGAGTTGGAAACTCATTCGGGGCCGTCGGAGGAATCGGACTCCCGGACGGTCGAGCAATGTTCTGTGGCGATCCCGGATCGATCAAAATCGACTCGCCGTCCACAGCGGCATCGACGTCGAGATGCACGAGGGTTGCGGTACCGTAAGTGTTCAGAAGGACGGCATCATGGGCGCGCGGGGCAGGCTGCCCCCGGCTCCAGATGGTCCAACCCAGCTCCCAAATTCCCACTGACGTCGGGCGGTACTCTTTCGTCTGCAGGAGGAAGCGCTCGCCCGAGTCTCCCGCGAAGAGGGCAGTTATCCGCGGACTAGAAGGATCGCGCCAGGACTCGACGAGACCGCCGGACGGAGTGTAGGAGCTCAGCACGGTTGCGCTGGAGTCGCTCGTCAATATCCAGGCCTGTGAAAAATCCGCGCTTGGCGCGGCAAGAAGCGCGGATCGGAACTCCGACGCGACGATCTCGCGGACCGTCCCCTGTCTGCAGAGCGTCACGGAAAAAGTCGATGGCAACGGCTGCGCACGCGGCGGGTAGAAATTTCCTCCCTGAGTCCAGTCCACGTTGAGGTAGGCGCTCCCGTCGGGCGCGATCCATCCCTCGATCCACGGAGAAAAGTCCGGAACGAGTTCGAAGAGCGGTTGCAGGTTGCCCGAAAGGTCCAGCACCGCGACCTTGAACGTGGCGGACACGTTGGCCGGAGGCGGCGGCGAGAAAAGGCGGGCGCTGACGAGAAACTTCGTCCCGCCCAGATCGGAGCCATGGAGGGCGCCGCCCCAGGCCGGCGACAGTAGGAAACCGGAGCCGTCCGCGCGCACGCCCCAGAATCCCGATTGCGTCGCCAGGACGAACGGCACGGAAGGAGTTCCCAGCCGAATCGGAGAAGAAGAACCGCCGGCGACCGGGCCGCCGAAGTCGGCAAACCCGGGAAAACCGTAGGACTGCAACCCGGCTAGGGCCGCCACGACGACCCACGTAACGCCACCGTCCGGACTGTAGAGAAAGTTCCCATCTGGCGCCGGGTGTCCCGCGGCGTCGACAGAGCCGTAGACGAGAATCCGCAGGCTCCCGTCGGGCCCCTCTAATGCGGCCGCTCTCGAGATGGGAGCGGGCGTGCCGCCGGGTGTGACATACCGCGGCGCCTCGACCCCCTTCGAATCGTGGATGGAAACTCGCATGAAGCTCGGAAGGCAGCCACAGGCCGCCCCATAGCTCACGAGCTCGAGGACGACCACCTGTCGCGCCGAGCGCTTCTGGACGGCGGGCAGGACCGGCCAGGCATTCACGGGAGCGGTCGGAAGAAGGCGGGCGGGCGCGTCGACCGCGCACAGAAGAAGCGCCAGGCAGACGGCTTGCCTCGCAAGCCACGATCGGTTCATCCGCATGACATCCTTCCGACGCGCGTCGAGACGCTTCGTCATGAGGGAGTGTGACGTCTACGTCATCCCTCACAGCCGATGCAGATGCATGAGAACGCGGGCCCGGAACGCCTCCTACACAACCACCCTTGTGTCCTAGAATGAAGCAGGCTCGACGATCTTCTCCGACTTTCGCTCTCGCCGCTTTCTCGTCTGGGGCGTTCTCGCCCTCGTGTACGTCGTGTCGTACTTCCACCGGATCGCGCCCGCGGTCCTCGCGAAGGACCTCATGGCGAGCTTCGCGGCGACGGGAGTCGAAGTGGCGACGATGGCCGCGCTTTACCTCTATGCCTTCGCCGCGATGCAGTTCGTCGTGGGCGCGGCCGTGGACGCGTGGGGTCCGCGCCGGGCCGTTGCAGCGGGCGCGGCCGTGATGGCGGCAGGCGGCACGCTTTTCGCCGCGGCGCACGTCTTGCCCGTCGCATACGCCGCGCGGATCATCGTGGGCACCGGCGCTTCCGTCGTCTTCATCGGGACGCTCAAGCAAGTCGGCGAGTGGTGGAAGCCGGACGAATTCGGAACGTGGTCCGGCCTCACACAGGTCGCGGGGAATCTCGGGGGACTTCTCGCCGCGGCGCCGCTGGCGCTCGCCGTCTCCCTCGTGGGCTGGCGGGCGACGTTCTCGGGCGTCGCGATGATCTCGCTCCTTCTCGCGGGTCTCTGCCTCGCCCTCGTGCGCGACCGACCCGAAGACGCGGGCTTTCCACCTCCCGCGGGCCGCGGCCCGATGCCTCGCGTCTCGGTGGTCGAGGGGTATCGCACGGTCTTCGGCAACAGGAAGACGTGGCCGATGTTCTTCGTCTTCTTCTGCCAATACGGGACGCTCTTGTCGTTTTCCGGCCTCTGGGCGGTGCCGTGGATGCGCGACGTCTACGGGATGACGTCGAAGGAATCCGCGGAGATCGTCTCGCTCGTCGGCATCGGTGTCATCTTCGGCGCGCCCGCGGCGGGGTTCCTGTCGGACAAGATTTTTCGCTCCCGTCGGGTCCCGTACATTCTGTTCACGCTCATCTACACGGTCGTCTGGGCCTGTGTGTCCCTGCCTGCCGCCGGGCCGCCTCGCGCATTTCTCGGACCGCTCTGCTTTCTCGTCGGGCTCACGGCGAGCTGTTTCACGCTCACATGGGTCCTCGCGCGCGAGGTGAACCCGCCTCGTTTCTCCGGCATCGCGACGGCCACGGTGAACGCCGGAGGCTTCCTGGGCGCCGCCATCATGCAGAACGTCCTCGGCCGCATCCTGGATGCGCGCTGGCTGGGTGTCGTCGAGAACGGAGCGCGCCGCTATCCCGCGGCGGGCTACCACGCGGCTTTCCTCGCGAGTCTCGCCATGCTCGTCCTCGCGTGCGTCCTGACGCTCGCCGTCAACGAGACTTTCGGAAAGCACGCCTCGGACTGAGACTCAGCCCCTAGAATCGCCCCATGACGCGACGCTCCCTCCACCGCCGTATGGCGGCCTTCGTTCTCGTCCTCGTCCTCGCGGTCCCGGCCAACGTTCTCCTGGCCGCCGCCCCGGCCGAAACTCCGAACGCCGCCGAGATCCGCCTCGCCCTCGCGAAGCTGAACGTCGTCGGCGGAGTCCTCTACGTCGCGGCCCACCCCGACGACGAGAACACGGCATTCCTCGCGTGGGCCTCGCGCGAGAAGCTCGTGGACGCGGGTTATCTGTCGATGACGCGCGGCGACGGCGGACAGAACCTGATCGGCACCGAGGCCGGCGAGCTGATGGGTGTCCTGCGCACGCAGGAGCTCCTCGCCGCGCGCCGCCTCGACGGCGCTAAGCAATTCTTCTCCCGGGCGATCGACTTCGGCTATTCGAAGAGTCCCGAGGAGACGCTCGGGATCTGGGGGCGGGAGCAGGTACTCGCCGACACCGTTCGGGTCATTCGCACGTTCCGGCCGGACGTGATCGTGACGCGCTTCCCGTCGACGGGCGAGGGCGGACACGGCCACCACACCGCGTCGGCCATCCTCGCCGAGGAGGCGTTCAAGGCCGCCGGCGATCCTTCGCGCTTCCCCGAACAGCTAAAGGCGCTGACGCCCTGGCAGCCGAAGCGGCTCCTGTGGAACGTGTTCCGCTTCGGCGGCGACACCCCGCGCAAGGAAGTGCCGGGGCAGGTCACGGCCAATCTCGGGGGGTATAACGCGCTCCTCGGGCGCTCCTACACGGAGATCGCCGCGCTCAGCCGCTCCATGCACAAGAGCCAGGGCTTCGGCTCGGCGGAGCGCCGCGGTACGTGGCTGAACGACTTCAAGAACATCGCGGGCGCGCCGGCGGAAAAGGATCTCTTCGAAGGCATCGATCTCACGTGGGCAAGATACGGAACGAAAGGCGAAGAGATCGGAAGGATTCTTAGAAAGGTGGAAGAGGGATTTCGCGCAGTGGACCCGGCAGCCTCGGTCCCAGGGCTCGTCGAGGCGTGGACGGCAATCGCGCGGCTCGCCGAGTCGTCGAGCGACTCCCTCTCTTCACCTTCTAAGAAATCCCCCGATCCCCTCCTCCTCCGAAAGCAAGACGATCTTGCGGACGCAATTCGCGCATGTCTCGGCCTCTGGGTCGAGGCGATCGCAAGCGAGCCAACCGCCATGCCAGGCGCGACCCTGAAGGTCGCGACGATGATTCTGAATCGCTCGTCCCGCCCCGCGACGCTGGAGTCCGTTTCGGTGACGTTCGCCGAGCCGCCTGGCACGGGAGGCGCTGGCTCCGCTCTCGCGGTAAATGAGCCGCTGCGCCGCGAGATCGCGCTGACTCTTCCCGCGGACGCCGCCACGACCCAGCCCTACTGGCTCTCGGAGCGTCCGGGCAAGGGCCTCTTCACGGTGTCCGACACGTCCCTCATCGGCTCGCCCGAAAACCCGCCCGCGCTCGTCGCGCGCTTTACGGTGAACGTCTCAGGCGCGTCGATTCCCTTCGTCGCCCCCGTCGTCTTCCGCCGCACGGATCCCGTCAAGGGCGAGATCTACCGGCCGTTCGTGATCACGCCGCCCGTGATGGCGACGTTCGACGAGAAGGTCTATGCGTTCGGATCGGCCCAGCCGAAAAAGGTGCGCGTCACGTTGACGAGCGGCGGCGCCACGGCGGGGATTCTCCGTCTCAGGACGGAAGCGGGCTTTTTGGCTTCGCCCGCCGAGATCCCGTTCACGTTCGCGGCGCGCGGCGAGGAGCGCGCGCTCGTCTTCACGGTGACGCCGCCTTCCGGCGCCGCCGTCACGGCGGCGTCCACGATCGCGGCCGAAGCCGTCGTGAACGGGAAGGTGTTCTCGAAGGGAATCGTGCGTGTCGACTATCCGCACATTCCTCTCCAGACGCTCTTCCCGCCTGCCGAAGCCCGCGCCCTGAGGCTCGACGTGAAAGCCCCCCAGGCCCCCGTCGGCTACGTCATGGGCTCCGGCGACGAAGTGCCCGACGCGCTCCGGCAGATGGGGTACACGGTGACGCTCCTCTCGGACGACGAGCTCGAGAACGGCGACCTCTCCCGGTACGCCGCGATCGTGACGGGGATCCGCGCCTACAACACGCGTCCCCGCCTGAAGCTCGCTGAGGCGCGCTTGATGGAGTACGTCGAGAGAGGCGGCACGGTCGTCGCGCAATACAACACGACGGGCGACCTCGTCACGGAACAGCTCGGGCCGTATCCCTTCAAGCTCTCGCGCGACCGGGTGACGGTCGAGGAAGCGCCCGTCCGGTTCCTCAGCCCTTCGAGCTCGCTCCTCACTTTTCCGAACCGGCTCACGTCCGCCGACTTCGACGGCTGGGTCCAGGAACGCGGTCTCTATTTCGCCGGGACATGGGACCCTCGATACGAAACCGTGATCGAGAGCCACGATCCGGGCGAAGGCGAGAAGCCCGGCGGCCTCCTGTACGCGAGGCACGGCAAGGGCGCGTTCGTCTACACGGGCTACGCCTTCTTCCGGCAGCTGCCGGCCGGCGTGCCCGGGGCGTATCGCCTTTTCGTAAACCTCGTCTCCGCCGGCGCGGGCGCGCGCCTCAAGACGACCGCACCCGGGCCCCCCACCCGGTGAGAGCCCGCTGACTCCCCTCGACTGGGCCGTTCTCGCGGGCTCGCTCGCGTTCATCGTCGGCTTCGGCGTGTGGAAGAACCACCGCTGCGAGACGCTTCACGGATACCTCCTCGCGAACCAGTCGGCGCGCTGGTACACGGTGCTCGTCTCGATCATGGCGACGCAGGCGAGCGCTATCACGTTCCTGTCGACGCCGGGCCAGGCCTACGCCGACGGCATGCGTTTCGTACAGTTCTACTTCGGGCTCCCGTTCGCCATGATCGTCCTCGCGATCACGGCCGTTCCGCTCTACCACCGGCTGCGCGTCTTCACGGCCTACGAGTTCCTCGAGAAGCGGTTCGACCTCAAGACGCGCACGTTCGCGACGCTGCTCTTCCTCGTCTCGCGCGGCCTGTCGACCGGCATCTCCATCTACGCGACGTCCCTCGTCCTCTCGGTCCTCCTCGGTTGGTCGCTGCCGCTGACAAACCTCGTGATCGGCGGGCTCGTCGTCGTCTACACGACGTCCGGGGGCTCGAGAGCCGTGAACTGGACGCAGTCGTGGCAGTTTCTGATCGCGATCGGCGGCATGATCGTGGCGCTCGTCGTCATCGTTCGCTCGCTGCCCGAGGCCGTCTCGCTCGCGGGTGCGACGCGCGTCGCGGACCAGCTCGGGCGGCTCAACGTCGTGGACTTCCGGTTCGACCTGACGAACCGCTACAACTTCTGGTCCGGCCTCGTCGGCGGCTTCTTCCTGTCGCTTGCGTACTTCGGGACGGACCAGTCGCAGGTGGGGCGTTACCTCGGCGGCCGCTCCGTCGAAGAGAGCCGCCTCGGCCTCCTCGTCAACGGCCTGCTCAAGGTCCCGATGCAGTTCTTCATCCTGTTCGTCGGCGCGATGGTCTTCGTCTTCTACCAGTTCGTGGCCCCGCCCGTTCTCTTCAATCCGGCGCCTCTCGCAAGGCTTCGGAGCGGCCCGCATGCGAGAGAGCTCCTCGCGATCGAGTCGCGCCACCGGGTGGCGTTCGAGACGCGCCGCGTCGCGGCCGAGACGTTCGTGCGAGCGGAAAGGGGACACGAAGCCGCCACCGCCGCCGCGGGTGAAGCCCTGCGCGCCGCGGACGGTTCGTACGCCGCCGTAAGGGCCGAGGCCGTGGCCCTCGTAAAGGCGCACGACCTCCCTGCCGACGCGAACGACACGAACTACGTCTTTCTGTCCTTCGTCCTCGCCCACCTGCCGACGGGCCTCGTCGGCCTCATCCTCGCCGTCGTCTTCGCGGCGTCGATGTCGTCGAATTCCGCGGCCCTCAACTCGCTGGCCTCGACCTCCGTCGTGGATGTCTACGTGCGTCTCGTGAGGAAGAACCGCAAGGACGCCCACTACCTCCTGGTGTCGCGAATCGCCACCGCGCTCTGGGGCGTGTTCTCGATCTCGGTCGCGATGTTCGCGAACCGCGTCGGCACCCTCATCGAGGCCGTGAACATTCTCGGCTCGCTCTTTTACGGCACGATGCTCGGCATCTTCCTCGTCGCGTTCTACCTGCCCCGGGTGCGCGGCACCCCGGTCTTCGCGGGCGGCATCGTCGGCCTCGCCTCCGTGTGGGCCTGCTTCGCCTTCACGAGGCTGAGCTACCTGTGGTTCAACGTCGTCGGGTGCGTCGTCGTGATCGGCGTGGCGCTTGCGCTGAGCGCCGTTACTTCTTCCACTCCGCGATCTTCTTCTCCAGCGCCGTGACCGCCTCGAGCGATGGCTTCTGCTCGGCAGCCGCGCCGGCAGCCAGCGCCTTCTCGGCTGCCGCGACGGCATCCTTCTTCTTTCCTTCGGCGGCAAGGGCGTTCGCCTTCACGGACAGGTTGCCGAACGTGGCCTTCGTGGCGATGGACTTGTCGAGCCACGTGCCCGCGTCGTCGAGCGCGTACTTGTTGTCGTAGAGGTAACGCGCCGCGACGAGCGGGGTCTGCCAGTCGTCCGCCTTTGCCTTCGCGACCGCGTCCTTCGCGTTCGCGAGGAACCGTCCCTTCGTGTCGACGGCGATCGTCACGGACACGCGCAGCTTCTCCCAGGTGAACGCGAGCGTGGCGCCGTCCGAGGTCACCGCCGGGAAGCCGATCGTGAAGAGCTCCGTCATCTCGGACGCGACGGGCTTGACCTTGACGCGTAGGGCGTCCTTCTCGGCCACGTGGTCGGGGCCGCCCGTCGAGACCGTGTTGAAGATGACCGTCCACTCGGTCTTGCCCGGAAGCGTGTAGATGCTGTACGCGCCCGCTGCGAGCTTCTGGCCTTCCACCATGACGTCCCCGTCGAACGTGATCTTCGTGACCGCGTTCGCACCGGTGCGCCAGACCTTGTCGTACGGCACGAGCTCGCCCCAGATCGTCCGGCCCCTCACGGACGGACGGCTGTAAACGACTTCGATCTTCGTCACGCCCACCGTCTGTGAGACTGTCGCATTCGGGCTCGGCAGGGGTGTCGCGAGCTGCCCCACGGCGGGCGCGGCGGCGACCGCGAGAGCGGCGAGGACAGTAGAAAAACGGCCTGATTTCATAGTTTTTTTCTCCTTGAGATCCGGACGCGATTCTAGGGGAGATATGATCTGCCCGCCAAATATCGCGAAACCAAGGAGGCCCGCTTCGTGAAGATCAGCCGTCTCGTCCCCTGCGCCCTCGCCCTCACCATTCTCGGGGCCTCATCCGCCCTCGCCCAGGCACCCGCGGCCGGCCCGCCCGGCTTCCGCGGCGAGTTCCTTGCCCAGCAGGACCGCGTCGAGAAGGAAATTCTTGGTCTCGCCGAGGCGACGCCGGCCGACAAATACTCCTGGCGGCCCGCGCCCGGCGTTCGTTCGATCGCCGAGGTCTTCACGCACATCGTCGGCGGGAATTACGGCATCACGGGTTTCGCGGGCATCAAGCCTCCCGCCGGGTTGGATATGGAGGCAATGCAGAAGATGGAGAAGAGCGTCACGGAGAAGGCGAGGGTGATCGAGGAGCTCAAGAAGTCGTTCGCGCACCTGCGCGCCGGAATCGCTTCCATGCCCGACGCGGACCTCGACAAGCCCGCGAAGTTCTTCGGAAGCGATACGACCGTGCGCGGCATCCTCCTCGTCGCCGCGAACCACGAGCACGAGCATCTGGGTCAGTCCATCGCGTACGCGCGCATGAACGGCATCGTCCCGCCCTGGGCTGCCGAACAGCAGCGGATGATGAAGGAGATGATGGAGAAGATGGAGAAAAAGCCGGCTGCCCCCGCCGCGAAGTGAACTTCCTGGCCCTCGGTTCGCCGATTCCGGGGGCGATGGGGTCCTGGCTCGACGCGCGTCTCGCGCCGGGCCTCGTCTTCGCGCTCCCGCTCGGCCTCGCCGGCATCGCGCTTCTCCGATTCGGCCTCCTGCCGCGCCTCGGGAGATTCGTTCCGCCAAGACGCGAAGGGTCCGGGAGGGCGTTTTTCGCAGGCCTCCTGGCCGCGTTCGCGCTCCTTCTCGCAACCCTCGTTCCGCCCGCCGTGTTCGGCGCTTTCAGGCCCGGGACGCCCGGCTATGAGCCATTCGTCCCGGTGCGTGGCCCCGCAGCCTGGGTGTCGGCCCCTTCCACGTTCGGTTTTTTCGCGCTGCAGAGCCTGACGGAGGAGCTCCTCTTCCGGGCTCTCTTCCTCACGCTCCTCGCCGCCGTCAGTCTGATTTTCGCCCGGCTCCTCTTCGGGCCGCTCCCGCCCGCCGACGAGCCGCTGCGGGCGCGGCAGGCCGGGCGGCGCTGGCTTTTCGCCGGGCTCGTCGCAAACGCCGTCCAGGCGCTCGCGTTCGCACTGCTGCATGCGAGGAACCCAAACGCCACGCCGCTCGCGCTCCTGAACATCGGACTCGCGGGCGCCGTCCTCGGCTGGCTCTACTGGGGCGAGGGCGGCGTACTGGGATGCTGGACCTTCCACGTTCTCTGGAATTTCACGCTTGCGGCCCTCGCGCTCCCCGTGAGCGGCATGACGTTCGGGCCTCCGCTCCTCTCGACCGGCATTGCCGGCGCCGCGATCCCCCTCCTGAGCGGCGGCGCCTTCGGACCGGAGGGGTCGCTTCTTAGTACCGTCGCCCTCGCATCCGTTCTCGCCCTTCTGATTCGCCGAAGCACACGCAGGCTTTCGAGCGAGTATGCTGCGGGGAGATGAACGGCGGCCGACAACTCTTCACGTGCCCGACCTGTCGCAAGTGCTTCTTCTACTGGGTCCCCGAAACGACGGCCCAGCCCAAAGTGAAGTGTTACTTCTGCAACGCGGAGGCCTTTCCGAATGGCGAGCCTCCCCCGGCACCGGCGCCGCCCCCCGTGGCCCCCGTGGTTCCCGCGCCACCCGCGGCCGCTCCGCCCGTCGAAGGGACCCCGCCTCCGGCCAGCTAAGGACCCGACGTGAGCGCCGCGCTGGAGCCCCTCGCCGTCGCGATCCGTAAGGGCGACACACGTGCCGTCGAAGCGCTCCTCGACGCGCATCCCTCTCTCGTGAACGCCTGCCGGCCCGATGGCTCGTCTTTCGTTCTCTACGCCGTGTATTGCGGGCACCCGAGGCTCGTGAACGTGTTCAAGGAGCGCGGCCGCGCCCTCGATCTGTTCGAGGCGACCGCCGCGGGCGACGCGCCCGCCGTGCGCGCCTTTCTGGCGGCGGATCCCGGCGCCGCGAAGACCTTCTCACCAGACGGGTTCCCCGTCCTCGGCCTCGCGGTGTTCTTCGGGCACGCAACCCTCGCGGAGCTGTTCCTCGCCGCCGGCGCGGACCCCAATGCCGCGTCGACGAACCCGATGCGCGTTGCGCCTCTCCATTCGGCTACGACGCGGGGCGACACCGTGATGATCCGGAAGCTCCTCGAGGTGGGCGCCGACCCGAACGCGAGGCAGCAGGCCGGCTGGACGGCTCTCCACAATGCCGCGGCTCAGGGAAACCTCGAGGTCGTCCGCCTCCTCCGATCGCACGGAGCTGATCTCTCGGCCCGGACGGACGACGACAAGACCGCCGCCGACCTCGCCGCCGAGCGCGGGCACGCCGTGCTCGCCGAATCGCTCCGGAGCCAGGGAGCCACGTAAGGGTTTAAGGCACGGCACCGCGCACCGGCAGATCGATCGAGCCGGTTCTCGGGTCCCAGAGCGGCGCGCCTTTCGGCGCGGCCGGAAGAGCGAGAGGTTTGAGAATGTAGTCATCGCGCCGGGCGTTGTGTTCGCACATCGAGACTGGTCCCTCGTCCGTCATCACCATGAACGAGCAGTTCGCGATGCGCTCGGGGTCGAGAGCGTCCGCATCCATGAAGTTCTGGATGAAGAACGTGATCTTTCCTGTCTTCCCGCGCGCCCTGAAGAGCTCCCGCCGCACCGGCCAGAGTTTCTTGAGCAGGAAGAAGCCGCCGCGGAGCGTCCAGAACGGGCGGCGCAGCATCGCCGCGATCACCCGGCGCGCCGTGGCCCTGACGTCGCGCCGGTCGAACGGGACATCCTTGAGCTCCTCGAGGAATCGCTCGTACAGCGTCTGATCAGAGAGCACGTCCACCGCACGGCCGCCGACCGTGGCGAGCATCGTCGCCTGGTGACAGTCGGGATGGCCGAGTAGCGCCGCGTCCCAGGCAAGAGCCCCTTCTCCCACGGCCTTCGAGATCCTCTCGCGAATGCCCGCGAGGCTGACCGCCGCGCCCCGCTCCTTCAGCTCGCCCCGGCCCGTGGCCGCCTGTACCTGAAAGGACGCCATACCCACGACGTCCGAGTTCTCGATGAAGAAGCGGACGAGCCCTGGAATCTCCTCGAGGTTTCCCCCGTGAACCGAGGTGTTGAAGATCACCGCGAGCTTCAGGCCACGCGCGCGCTCGATGTACTCGCGCCGGACGGCGTTCAACGCTTCCTCCGTCGGGTAGCGCTTGCGGCGCTGCGTGGTGTCCACGTGAAACGCGACATCGAAGAGACCCGCCTGTGCCAGCTCCTCGAGGAGCTCGCGCGTGGCCTTGATCCCGTTCGTGAAGAGCGACGGCCTGAGCCCGCGCTCGGAAACCCGCTTTACGATCGCGACGAGCTCGCCACGGTTCCGAAGCGTCGGGTCACCGCCCGTGACCTGGACGCTGACACCCGGACCGTAAGCCATTCGAATTCGGTCGATCCGGTCGAAAATGGTTTCGAGCGGAATGTCCTTTACGGATTCGGAATTCTCCGAGAGATAGCAGAGCGTGCAGTCGAGGTTGCAGCGCTGCGTAATCTCGAGCGCCACGCAGCCGATCGACGAGCGGCGGCCCAGGACCTGATTCGGAAGGCGAAATCTCGGGTCGAGCCTCTCCCAGGCGCTGGAAAGCGCCCGCCGGCGCTCTTCACGCTCCGCGTAGACCGGCAGCCCCTTCGGCGCGCGTGTCAGCGTCATGGCTCCCCCGGGGAGAGATGGCGGAACACGCCGGGATATTCCGTTGCGAGCGCCGATCGCCTGCGTCGAAGCCCGGGGCGATCCGCCCACGGCGCGAGGGCGGTTCGACTTCAAAGGTGATACTGTCGCTCAACAGTAAAGGAGATGCACATGTTGAGGAAGACGCTCTGTCTGATCGGTTTTGTGTCTCTCGTGATCTCGGCCGGCAGCCGCGCGGCGGCGCAGGAGGCGCCCCCCGCGCCCAAGATCCTGCAGATCTATCGCGAAGAGGTGAAGCCGGGGAAGGGCCCCGCCCACGCGAAGATCGAGGCCAAGTGGGTCGCGGCCTTCGCGAAGGCGAACTTTCCGGCGCACTACCTCGCGATGACCTCGATGACCGGCCCGTCGGAAGCCTGGTTCGTCACCGGATACGACTCGCTCGCCGCCTGGGAGAAGGATACGAAGGCTGCCGAGGCGAACAAGGAGCTCACGGCCATCACGGACGGGCTCCTGGAGAAAGACGGCGAGCTCCTCTCGGGCGGAAGCGGTCTCGTCCTCACGCACCGGGAGGACCTGAGCAACGGCCCGAACGTCGACATCTCGAAGATGCGCTACTTCCGGATCGCGACCATCCGGATCCGACCTGGCCACGAGAATGATTTCGTGGGCAGCGTGAAGATCATCAAGGACGCCTATGCGAAGGCGAAGGTCGACCTCTCGTGGGCCATCTACCAGGTGACCTTCGGGATGCCCGGGCCGACGTTCATGGTCTGGATTCCGATGCGTTCCCTCGAGGAGGTCGACGCCGCCCGGAACTTCTCCAAGGCAATCACGGGGGCCGAAGGCGAGGAGGGTCAGAAGGCCCTTGCCAAGGCGGCGTCGGACAGCCAGAACTTCTCCACTTGGAATCTCTATTCCTTCAGTCCGACGATGAGCTATCCGTCGAAGGAGTGGGCCGCGAAGGGCGACTTCTGGGCTCCGAAGCCGGCGGCGGCCGCGAAGGCCACCAAAAAAGAGGCGAAGCCGGCCGAGAAAAAGTAGCCGCCGGCCGGCTCCGGTTCAGTGCTCCGCCCGGTACACGATCTCGCCGCCGACGACGGTCATGACGACCTTCGCCTTGAGGATCTCGGCGGCGGGCGTGCCGTGCGCGAAGATCTCGCGGTCGAGGACCGTGAAGTCCGCGTCGAAGCCCGGGGCGATCCGCCCGCGGCGCTTCTCGGCGAACTCGGCGTACGCGTTGTCGGCCGTGAAGAGGCGGAGCGCCTCGGGCCTCGTCAGCGCCTCTTCCATTCGCCAGCCTCCCGGCGGCTTGCCCGTCGTCTCCTGCCGCGTGACGGCCGCATAGATCCCGAGGAGCGGCTCTTCGGACTCGACCGGGAAGTCGCTGCCGCCCGCGAGGCGGGCGCCCTTCTGGAGGAGCGTCCGCCAGGCATACGACCCCTTCGCGCGCTCCTTCCCGATGCGCGTCTCGACCCACGGCCAGTCGGACGTCGCGTGTGTCGGCTGCATGGACGCGATGACGCCGAGCTTCGCGAGGCGCTCCGCGTCGCCCGGTGCGAGGATCTGAACATGCTCGATTCGAGGCCGCGGGTCGGTGGGATGCGCAGCCCCGAGCGCTTTCTGGTAGGCATCCAGCGTGATGCGGTTCGCGCGGTCGCCGATCGCGTGCGTCCACACCTGGAAGCCACCGCGGAGAGCCTTCGCCGCCAGGCGCTCGACCTCCTCGGGCGCCGTCACGTCGAGGCCTCGATTGCCCGGCGCGTCGGCATAGTCGGCGAGAAGCGCGGCGCCGCGCGAGCCGAGGGCGCCGTCCGCGACGATCTTGAGCGCGCGGATCGTGAGCCGTCCCTCGAACACCGGACCGCGCGCGAGTGCGGCGTCGAGATCCTTCGTGCCGACGGTCGCATAGACGCGGATCGGGAGCTTCCCTTCCTTCGCGAGCTTCTCGAGAATCGCGAGGTCGAGGAGCGACGACCCCGAGGCTTCGCCAATGCCCGTCAACCCGGCCTTCGCGCAAGCCTCGAGCCCGGCGACGAAGTCCTTCCGGGCCTCGTCGGGGCCCGGCGCCGGGATCGCGCGCGTGACGAGCGCCATCGCGTTGTCGACGAGGACGCCGGCGGGCGACCCGTCTCCGAGGCGCTCGATGCGGCCACCGGGCGGGTCCGGCGTGGCCTTCGTCACGCCCGCGGCCTTCAGCGCGGCGGCGTTGACCCAGATCGCGTGGCCGTCGACGCGGCCGAGGACGACGGGCGTTTTCGGCACGGCGGCTTCGAGGTCGGCCGCCGTCGGGAACGAGGTGTCGGACCAGCGGTTCTGGTCCCAGGCGCGCCCACGGATCCACGTGCCGGGCGCCGCCGATGCCGACAGGGTCCTCACGCGTTGGACGACCCCTTCCCTCGAGATTCCGCGGCAGTCGATCTGGCGGCGCAGCGCGCCGAGACCGCGCACGTGGCCGTGCGCGTCCGTGAGGCCGGGGACGAGGACAGTGCCCGAGAGGTCCACGATCTTCGCGGCGGGCGCGGCGGCGCGCGCCGTGGCCTCGTCGCCGACGAACGAGACGGTTCCACCCTTCACGAGGATGGCGGCCCGGCGGGGCGTGTCGTTCCAAGCGGTGTAGACCGACGCACCGCGGAAAATCGTCCCCGGGTCGGGAGCGGAGACCGTGTCGGCCGCGAACACTCCCGCGGGGAGCGCGACGAGAAACGCGAGCAGGAGCTTCCTCCTCATCGCGACACCACGACGTCTCCGCCCTTCATCACGAACGACGGCCTCTCCAAAATGGTGATGTCCTTGAGCGGGTCGCCGTCGACCGCAACAAGGTCCGCGAAACGGCCCGGCGCGATCGCGCCGACCTTGTCCCACCCGAGGAGCTCGGCTGCGCTCACCGTCGCAGACTGAATCGCCTGCATCGGCGAGAGGCCGCCGGCAACCATGTACCTGAACTGGCGCGCGTTCAGGCCGTGTGGATAGACGCCCGCGTCCGTTCCGTACGCCATCTTCACGCCCGCCTTCGCGGCCTTCGCGAAATTCTCGCGCTGGAGGCGCCCGATCGAGCGCTCCTTCTCGATGATCTTTTCGGGATAGCCCATCTTCGCGAACTCCGCGAGGATCCAGTCGTCGTTGTAGACGTCCGCCACGAGGAACGTCCCTCGTTCCTTCATCATGCGAATGCCTTCGTCGTCAATGAGGCTCCCGTGCTCGATCGAGGCGACGCCGGCGGCGACGGCGCGCTTGATGGCCTCGGTCCCGTGCGCGTGCGCGGCCACCTTCCGGCCCCACATAGCGGCCTCGTCGCAGATCGCCTTCATCTCCTCGAAGGAGTACTGCGGAGCCCCGACGGACTCCTCCTCGGAAAGGACGCCGGCCGACGCGATCATCTTGATGACGTCGGCGCCGTATTTCACGTTCTGCCGGACGAGCTTGCGCACGGCGTCGACGCCGTCCGCGACGCCCGAGAAACGCTCGAACTTGAGGTACGGCGAAAATCCAGTGAGGTCTCCGTGCCCGCCCGTCGAGCCGATCGAGAGACCGGCTACCTTCAGCCGCGGTCCGACGACTTTGCCGGCGTCGATCGCGTTGCGGAGCGCGACGTCCACGAACTCCGGGGAGCCCACGACGCGCAGCGTCGTAAATCCCGCCTCGAGCGTCCTGCGGGCGTACACGTGCGCGGCCACGGCCACGTCGATCGGCGAGCGGCGGAATCGGTCGCCGTAGTAGTCCTCGGGCTGCGACGTGACGTGGGTGTGCACGTCGATCAGCCCCGGAAGAACGGTCTTCGACGACAGATCGACGATCCGGGTGCCGGCGGGGGCCACGAGTCTCGGCCCGACCGCCTTGATGACGCCGTTCTCGATGAGGATCTCCTGACCCTTGAGGACGGTTCCTCTCGTCACGTCCACGAGTGCGCCGGCCCGGACGAGGACCACGACGGGTTTTTCGGGAGCGGCGATCTTCTCGTCGGCGAGAAGGGACCAAGGCACGAACGAGATGAGGGCGAGGGCGAAAGAGAACGCGAAGGTGGCGGCGGATCGAGAGGCGACGCTTGTCGACTTCATGCACGAAAGGCTAGCAGAGGCAGCCTCTAGAATGGCGCCGATGGTGCCGTCGGCGGATCCCGTCCTTCTCGGGCGCATCCAGGCGCAGATGCGGGCCGTGGCGCACCGGCAATACGAGGTGGTCCTCGTACCTCCGTTCACGCTGTTTTTTCACGCGACGGACCCGCTTCCCTTCTTCAACTATGCGATCCCCGACGCTTCCGCCGCGCCGCTCGGAGACATCGCGGCGTCTCTCGCGCGACTGCGGGCGGAATTCCACACCCGCCACCGCGTGCCTCGCTTCGAATACGTCGAAACCTGCGTACCCGCTCTCTCCCTCGCCCTCGAGGCCCACGGCTTCATCCTGGAGAACCGGGCGCAGATCATGGTGTGCGCGCGCGGAAGCGAGCGGGCCGCGCCGGCCGCGGCCGGTCTCGACGTCGAGGCGCTCGACGGAAGGACGCCGCTCCCGGAATTTGCCCTCTTCCTCGACGTCCAGCGCCGCGCTTTCGGGCTGCCGTCCCCGAGACCCGCCGCCCGCGAGGAGGCCCTCTCCCTGCGCGATTCGCTCGGTGACGGCTTCGCGCTCGTGGGCCGAATCGGGGGCCGGCCCATCGCGACGGCGATGATCCAACCGGGTGGCGACGGACTCGCGGAGCTCGTCGGGGTCGCGACAATCGCGGAGTTCCGGCGGCGGGGCATTGGCGGCGCACTTTCGTCGGAAGCCGTGCGCAAGGCCTTCGGACGAGGCGACTCGCTCGTCTTCCTTTCGGCGGCCGACGAGCGGGCGGGCCGCGTGTACGAGGCGGCGGGTTTCTCCCCCGCCGGACACTCCCGCTTCTATCGGGCGCCCGACGATCCCGAGCCGGCTATCGAGGTCCGGGAAGCCACCGAGCCGCGCCTGCTCGAGGCGGCGCGCGAGTTGATTCTCGGGCATGCCGCGGGCCTCAGCGACGTGCCGGGAGTGGCGCGGGCGCGCGCCGACGCGGCGAGCTTGCCCGGACCCTATGCCGCTCCCGACGGCGCGCTCCTCGTCGCGACCCTCGCGGGGAATCCCGCGGGCTGCGTCGCGTTCAAGAGACTCGACGGCAGGACGTGCGAGGTGAAGCGCATGTTCGTGGATCCGGCGTTTCGGAAGCGGGGCGTGGCGCGCGCGTTGATGCTCCGGCTCCTCGAAGAGGCTTCCCGCCGCAGCTACAGCCGCGTCCGCCTAGGGACGCTCAATACGATGGCGGCAGCGCAGGCCCTCTACCGCGGCCTCGGCTTCGTCGAGATACCGCGCTACCGTCCCGATGAGCACACGGACACGATGTTCTTCGAGAAGAACCTGACGTGACCCCGAGAACCCGGCTACCTTATTGCGATTGCGTCGCTACTGGGCTCGGACCGGCGAAAGGATGACCATGCCCAAGTCTCGCCGGGAGTTCCTCGCTGAGGGCCGAGAGGCCTAAAGCGCCGCGGCGCCGAGGCAGCGCCGCGTTGACCTCGCTCCGTGCCAGAATCGCCCGCCCGATGAACGTTTTTCCCTGGGGGGTTTCCATGCGCATGCCTTTCGCCGCTGCCGGCCTGTCTCTCGCCCTCTCGTCCGCGGCCTTCGCCGGGACTCCGGCCTCTCCGGCCGGGCCGTCGAAGATGCTCACCGACCCCGCGCTCTCGAAAGAGCGCATCGCGTTCGTCTACGGGAACGACGTCTGGACCTGCCGGCTGGACGGCAGCGGTGTTCAACGAATCACGTCGGGCCCCGGCGTGAAGATGCGCCCGGCGTTCAGCCCCGACGGCTCGCTCCTCGCCTTCAGCGCAGAGCTGGACGGCAACCTCGACGCCTACGTCGTCCCCGCCGCGGGCGGCGTGCCGAAGCGCCTCACGTGGCACCCGGGGCGCGACGTCGTGCAAGGCTTCACGCCCGACGGCAAGGCTGTCCTCTTCACGTCGCCGCGCGCCGCCTCCAACAACCGCCACACGCAGCTCTACACCGTGCCCGTCGAGGGCGGCCTCGAGACCGCCCTCCCGATCCCTAACGCCAGCCGCGCCGCGTACTCCCCCAACGGCAGGACGATCGCATACAACCCGAACAACCCGGCGCACCTGCAGTGGAAACGCTATCGCGGCGGCCTCGTGTCGAAGGTGTGGCTCTTCGACGTCGCCTCGAACGCGCTCGACCGCGTCCCGCAGCCCGAGACCCGCTGCAACGACGCGGACCCGATGTGGCTCGGCGGGACGCTCTATTTCCGCTCGGACCGCGACGGCGAGTTCAACCTCTACGCGTACGATGCGAAGTCGAAGTCGCGGACGCGCCTGACCGACCACAAGGACTTTCCCGTCCTCAACGCGGCTGCGGCCGCGGAGCGCATCGTCTACGAACAGGCCGGCACGCTCCACCTCTTCGACCCCGCCGCGAAGACGACGACCGACCTGTCGATCACGGTCGCCGGCGACCTCCTCGAGACGCGACCGCGCTGGGCGAAGGGCGCGAAGTGGATCCGCGACGCGGCCCTCTCTCCCTCCGGCGCCCGTGCCGCGTTCGAGTACCGGGGCGAGATCGTGACCGTCCCAGGCGAAAAGGGCGACGCCCGCAACCTCACGAATACCGTCGCCGTCCACGAGAGCGCGCCCGCCTGGTCGCCGGACGGCAAGGAGATCGCGTACGTCTCCGACGAGAGCGGCGAGAACGACGTCGTCCTCCGGGCGCAGGACGGCAAGGGCGCGCCGAGGAAGATCAAGGTCCCCGGCGCGGGGTTCTACGACGCGCTCGCCTTCTCCCCGGACGGGAAGAAGCTCGTCCTGACCGACAACTCGCTCACCCTCTTCATTGTCGACGTCGCGAGCGGCGCCGCGAAGAAGATCGCCTCCGAGCTTCTCTACGCGCCGGCGCGCTACAAACAGCTGTACGGCTCGTGGTCGCCGGACTCGCGCTTCATCGCCTACACGCTCTCGGGCCCCACGTACATCCGCGCGGCGTACGTCTATTCCGTCGACGAGGACAAGTCGCACGCGCTCACGGACGGCCTCTCGGACGTCTCCGACCCCGTCTTCGACCGGGGCGGCAAGCTCCTCTACTTCCTCGCGTCCACCGACGCCGGCCCGCAGCGCAACTGGTTCTCCCTGCAGAACACCGACGCCCGCACCACGAACGCGATCTACGTCGCGACGCTGAAGAAAGGCACGCCGTCGCCGCTCGCGAAAGAGAGCGACGAGGAGAAGGGCGAGGCTTCGGCAAAAGATGGGAAGACCGAAGACAAAGAGGAAGTCAAGCCTTCTAAGCCGTCTGCCCCCGTCGTGATCGACCGCGACGGCCTCGGGTCCCGCATCGTCGACCTCCCGGTCCACCCCGCGGAGATCTCGAACCTTCAGGCCGGCAGCGCGGGCCAGGTCTTCTTCGAGCGCGAGGCCGACGGCAAGACGTCCGTGCAGCGCTTCGACTTCAAAGACCGTAAGACGGAGACGATCGTCCCCGAGGCCGACGACTACTTCGTCTCCTTCGACGGCAAGAAGATCCTCTTCAGACTGCGCGATTCGGCGCAGAGCGGGCCGGCGCGGAAGGAGTCGTGGTCGATCGTCGCGTCGTCCGGGAAGAAGCCGGAAACGAAGGAGGCCGGCGACGGCAAGCTCAAGCTCGACGCGATCCAGGTGCGCGTCGATCCGCGCGCCGAGTGGCCCGAGATCTTCGACGAGGCCTGGCGCGTCAACCGCGACTATTTCTACGACCCGAAGATGCACGGCGTCGACTGGAAGGCGATGAAAGCGAAATACGCCGCCTTCCTCCCGTACCTCTCGTCGCGCGGCGACCTCAACCGTCTCATCCAGTGGATGTGCAGCGAGCTCGCCGTCGGCCACCACCGCAACACGCCGGGCGATTCCTTCGCCGAGATCACGCCCGTGCCGGGCGGCCTCCTCGGTGCGGACTACGAGGTCGCGAACGGCCGCTACCGGTTCAAGAAGGTCTTCGGCGGCCTGAACTGGAACCCCGAGCTGCGCGCGCCGCTCTCCGAGCCAGGCGTCGAGGTGAAAGCCGGCGAGTATCTGCTCGCGGTGAACGGAAGAGACCTGGCCCCTCCCGAGAACCTTTACGCCCGCTTCGAGGGCACGGCCGGGAAGATCGTCGAGATCACGGTCGGTCCCACGGCGGACGGCAAAGGCTCGCGCACGGTCAGCGTCGTCCCCGTGGCGGAGGAGAACGCGCTGCGCAACCGCGACTGGGTGGAGGGCAACCTCCGGAAGGTCGAGACCGCGACGGGCGGGCGCGTCGCGTACGTCTACGTTCCGAACACCTCAAACCTCGGCCACACGTACTTCAAGCGCTACTTCTACCCGCAGGCCGCGAAGGACGCGATCATCGTGGACGAGCGGTTCAACGGCGGCGGCAGCGTTGCCGACTACTACATCGAGGCGCTCACCCGGCAGCCGATCGCCTGGTGGACGATGCGCTACGGCGAGGACCTCAAGACGCCGTCGGCGTCGATCCAGGGGCCGAAGGTCATGCTCATCGACGAGACGGCCGGCTCGGGCGGCGACCTTCTGCCGTGGATGTTCCGGCACTTCAAGGTCGGGCCTCTCGTCGGCCAGCGCACCTGGGGCGGCCTCGTCGGCATCCTCGGCTTCCCGACGCTCATGGACGGCGCGGTCGTCACCGCACCGAACCTCGGCTTCTGGACGCCGGAGGAAGGCTTCGGCGTCGAGAACGTCGGCGTCCCGCCCGACGTCGAGGTCGAGCAGACGCCCGCCGACGTCATCGCCGGCCACGACCCGCAGCTCGAGAAGGCGATCGCGATCGTCATGGACGAGCTGAAGAAGAACCCGCCGCAGAAGCCGAAGCGGCCGGCAATGCCGGTGAGGTAAAGGCAGGCGGCCGGGGTCAGCTCTTCCCGGCTGCCCCGGCCGCGGCCTTTGCTTTCGTTCGAATGAGGGCGTAGTTGACTTGGGGCAGCGAGTTGAAGTTCGCGGCCTTGCCGAAATACTCCTTTGCCTTCACCGCATCGCCCTTTGCCTTGTAAGCGAGGCCGAGGCGATAGAGATCCTGGGGATTCTGCTGGTTCGCCTGCAGGAGCTCGGCGATCGCCTTGTCGTAGTCCTTTTCCGCGAGGGCGATGATCCCGTCGAGCTCATGGGCATTTCTCACCTGAGCCGGGTTCTTCGTGGCTGCCGCGCCATTTCGGAAGACGTCCGCCTCGCTCTTCGCCGTCTTCAGATCCTTCTTCGCCACCGCGACGCGGCCGAGGTTGAAATGGCTGACGAGCGCGGCGTTGGCCTTGATCTCCGGTGAGAGGCCCGACCCTTCGACGAGCTTCAGACCGCGCTCGAACTCCGCCCGGGCCTGATCGGGCTTCCCCATCTCCAGGAGGATGTTTCCCTTCAGCCCGTTGTCGAAGGACATCGTCGGGACGTCGTTCGTCTTCTCTCCCAGGGCGTACTGGTGATCGACGTCCTCGAGCGCCTTGGCCATCTTCCCACCGTCGACGTGGACGACGGTGAGGGCGAAAAGGGCCGTCCGGCGCTCACCGTCCGTCCTGGCCTTCTTCGAGATGTTCGCGAGCTCCGCCTCCGCGTCACCCGCCTTGCCCGAGTAGAGCAAGTCCATGGCGATTCCCTGGTGAGAGGCCAGGAAGCTGGGGTCGATCTCCAACGCCTTGCGGTACTGGGCGATGGAATCGTCGAACCGGCCCATCTTCAGGAGCAGCTCGGCAAGGGAATCGTAGGGATTCGGGTCCTTGGGGATCAGCTCGATGTACTTCTGAAACGCCTTCTCGGCGGCGGCGAAGTCGCCGTTCTGCCGATAGGCGTAACCGAGGATGTTGTGGGCCGTCGAGTAGCTCGGTTCGAGCTCCGTCGCCTTCTTGTACTGCTCGATCGCCTCAGGGAATTGCTGCTGGCCGAAGTAGTACCCGCCCAGGTTGAAGTGGGCTCGCTCGTCGGTCGGATACGCCGCCACGAGCGCGTCCAGGTATTCCTTTTGCTTCGCCGGGTTGTTGTTCGCGCCTGCCTCGGTGGCCAGGATCAGGAGCTTCTCGCCGTTCGAGGCCTTGTCGGCCAGGCTGACGGCCTTTTTGAGGTGCTCGAAGAAATCCTTGCCGGTCGGCGCCGAGTTCGCGAGGCTGAGCTCGGCCGACGCGAAGCCCGGATCGAGCGAGACCGCCTTCTGGAAGTGCGCGACGGAGTCGGTGATCAGGAGTTTTTCGGCGTTGTCGCGGCCTTTCAGGAACTCGGTCTTCGCCTCGGCAGACGAGGTCGTCACCGGTATCTTCCCGCCGCCTGGGGGGGTCGGCTCGGGGGCTTTGGCCGCCGCGGCGGGAGCCTGGGTCTCCGTCTTCGCGCAGCCGGCGGCCGAGAGTCCGGCCGCAAGTCCAAGTATCAGAAAGGGATCGAGGAATCGGTTCCGGCGCATGAGGTCCTCCTTACGAAATTCGATCACAGGGCGTATTGCAAGGTTCTACGAAGGCACCGGGAGAAGGTTGCGACGGGATCTCAGACGCTACGCCGCAGGCATAGAGCGGTGACGATCCTTTTCAGTGGAGGCCAAGTCGAGAATCGCATGGCGGGACGAGGACATGCTCTGGGTCGGGACGGATTTCGGGCCCGGGTCGCTCGATCACGCCGCTACTCTACGAAGGACCCGCCCCTGTGAATGGCCTCGACGGCGCTCCGGATCGCGGAGACGACTTCGTCCGGCGCTTCCAGATGCATGTTGTGGCCGGAGTCGAGGATCCGCTGGCGGCCGTTCGTCCCGAGGCCGAGGAGCGCACGCTGCGAATCGAGGCGCTCGCGCTCGATCTGCTCGGCCGGGATGTCGAGGTCTTTGGTGCCGCCTTTCGCCCGCGTGAGGACGACGAGCGGCTTGCCGCCGAGCAGTCCCTTCTGCGGATGCTCGTGCCACAGGGCGAAGTACTCCGTCGACCACTCCCGCTGGCTGTTCTCCGCGTCGTCGAGCGCGGGCTGCGCGCTCGCCCACAGATTCGCGCGCCGCGCGTCGGCCGGCAGCCTGTCGAGAGGCGGCCGGACCGGCCCCGGCGCCGGCGGCACGCGCGTCGTCGCCTTCTCCTCTGCGCGGACGGCGAGCCGGGGCGGGATCGGGATCCCCTTCGCTCCGTCGCGCAGGCGCACTGCCTTCCCCATGATCGTCACCCGCTGGTCTTCGTGGACCGCGTCCACGAGGACCAGCCCGGCGACATCCTTCGGGTACGCGGCGCCGTACGCGCGCACGACGGGTCCGCCATACGAATGCCCGACGAGGAGGAAGGGCGGCTTCTCGCCGAGCAGCCGAAGCCCCTCCTTCATCTCGAGGTTGATCTGCGCGAACGTCCGCGGCTTCGGCCCCGGCTCGCTCCAAGCGTAGCCCGCCCGGTCGTATGCGCAGACGCGCGTGAACGGGGCGACACCCGTCTGGACGAGCGTCCAGTCTGTGGAGAAATCGCCCAGAGCGGACTCGATCACGACGGTGGGGGCGCCCGCCCCTGCGCACTTGAAATGGAGGAGGTGCCCGCCGACGTTCACCAACTGACCGGGCGGGGGCGGGATCTCCTGCGCGAGCGTCAGTCCCGAGAGAGCGAGAAACAGCGGAGCGAGCAGGCAGCGTCTCAGCATGCCCCTATAACGCAGCGGCACTTCAGAAGTTCTCGCCGCGGGCGGCGACTTCTATTCAGCCCCTGTCGCTGCTGCGGTTGTGGGGCGAGCCGTAGTTCACGCCCTGCGGTGTGACGCGTTGGCTCAAAGTCCGCCGGATTGGTGCTAGCCTTTTTGCATGACGCGAGTTTCCCTTTTCGCCGGACTCCTGACGCTTCTCCTCGCCCGATCCGCTCCTGCCGCCGTCCTCGCCGTCGGAGACGCCGCCCCGCCCCTTGCCGTCGAAAAGTGGATCCAGGGAAGCCCGGGGCCTCTTCCCGCGCCGGGCAAGGTCACCGTCGTCGAGTTCTGGGCGACGTGGTGCGGGCCGTGCCTCGCGAACATCGCGCACCTCGGCGCGCTGCAGCGCAAATACGCCGCGCGCGGCGTGGTCGTCGTCGGTGCGACGAGTGAGGACGGCTGGGGAAACACGGAAGCCGCCGTCCGAAAGCTCATCGACGCGAAGGGCGCGGCCTTCACGTACCCCGTCGCGTGGCTCCCGGCCGGCCCCGAGGGCGAACGCGGGATCCACCGCAACCCGTGGTTCCGGGCCGCGGGCATCGGCTGGCTGCCCACGGTGTTCCTCGTGGACCGCGCGGGGCGCGTCGCCTGGGTGGGCGATCCGGCGGGTCTGGACGATCCGCTCGACCGGCTCGTCGAGGGCACGTTCGACCTCGCGGCCGCGAAGGCGGCCTATGCCGCCGCTCTCGCGGCGCGGCCGACGCTGGAAGAGTTCACGAAGGCCGTCGAGGCGAAGGACCGGGGCACGGCGCTGCGGGGCGCGAACGAGCTACTGAAGGGGCCCGCGAATCAGGATTCACACACGATGCTCGTCGTCGCGGCCTCCCTCGACGGTTCGCCGTGGACGGCAGACCGGGAGGCGCGGGACGCGGGGCTCGCGGCCGCCGAAAAGGCCGTGAGTCTCACGAAGCGCCGAGCGCCGGGCATGCTGGACGCGCTCGC
Source organism: Thermoanaerobaculia bacterium (assembly GCA_038245905.1). Classification (GTDB taxonomy): domain Bacteria; phylum Acidobacteriota; class Thermoanaerobaculia; order UBA5066; family UBA5066; genus Fen-183. The sequence goes on from JBBRRY010000023.1 coordinate 54,687, forward strand.
GAGGGCCCATTTCCTGTCCGGCGACGCGAAACGCGCCGCCGAGATCGAGACGGAGGCCGTGGCGCTCTCCGAGGGGCCAAGCCACGAGGCCCAGAAGAAGAACCTCGAGGAGTACCGGAAGGCGGCAGGACTCTAGAGGCCGGACCTCGTCAGGTGCGCCGTGCGGCCCGCTCCACGCGCTCCTTCAAGCCGAGCAGCATCCGGCGGTCCATGACGAAGCCGATCGACTCGATGAGGTACCAGCTCCTGACGCGAGTATCTCCGGGCAAGTGTCGTCACGATGTTCATCGTACACTTTGAAGGCGAGGTGAAACATGGAGGAAGGCCGCCCGTGATCCGGAACGACTCCGACACCGCGCTCTGGGTCGCCATTTATCGCGCCCGCGAGATGGAGCGCCCCGACCCGGCCTTCCGGGATCATTTCGCGAGGCGGCTCGCGGGCCCGCACGGCGAGGAGATTGCGCGCTCGATGCCCATCTCGCGCCGGCAGAGGTCGGCGCCTTCGCGCGGGGACCGCAGCTGAGCGCGGCCGGCGCGGCGCTGAAGTTCGCGCCCGCGGACGGGTCGGACTTCTTCCTGCCGCACGGCTGGAAGAGTGTCGACGTCCGCTCGCCCCTGAAGACGGCGGCGCGCCTGAAGAGGCTGCCGTTCTTTCTTCGACTCATCGCGATGCTGCCGGCGTCGTCGGGCCAGCAGGGTTCGCGCCCCTGGTCCGGAGTGTGCCTGTTCGAGAGGGCCCGATCGGGTCCTGTGTCCGGCAGCCCTGCAGCCGAATGATCGCCCCTCCGCTAAACCTTCCCGCGCACGCTCCGTAACAGTCCACATGACCATTCGCTCTTTCGTGTGTGCGGCCGGTGCCGCCGCCGCCCTCGCGACGGCCGCTTCACCCGCCGCGGGCGGCCCGCCGCCCGAGCCGACGAAGCAGATCCTCTGGGTCGAGGGAGCCAAGAACGCGTACCCGCGCTGGTCGAAAGACGGCGCCCGGATCCTCTACGAGTCGAACCGTACCGGGAAGTAGCAGCTCTACGTGATGGACGCGGACGGATCGCACGACCGCGCGCTCACGAGCGGAAACTTCGACAACCAGCTGCCGGACTGGTCGCCCGACAACTCGCGGATTGCCTTCGTGTCGAACCGGGGCGGAAACGACGAGATCTACGTCATGAAAGAGGACGGCACGGAGCTGCGCAACGTGTCGTCGAGCCCCGCCCGCGAGATCCATCCCTACTGGTCGCCCGACGGGGCGTGGATCCTCTTCAACTCCGACCGCGACGGCGGCGCCCTGCAGGTCTACGAGGTGCATCCGGACGGAACCTCTCTCCACCGCCTTGCCGTCGGCGAGGACGAGGAGACCTGCGCGCGGGTCTCCCCGAAGGGAGATCGGATCGTCCTTCTCACAAACCTGAAGGCAGGCCGGGACGACGTGATCCTTCGTTGGCGCGACGGCTCGCACCCCGTCAACCTGACGCACGACACTGCGCCGGACGGATGGCCGACGTGGACGCCGGACGGCCGACGCATCGTGTTCGCCTCCCGGCGGGACGGCCCCTTCAGCCTCTACTCGATGAAGCCGGACGGTTCCGACGTCCGGCGGCTCACGTTTCCAGACGCGCCGCTCTCAGACGCGCGCCCGAGTGTGTCGCCCGACGGCCGGAGAATCCTCTTCAACCGGCAAAAAGGCGAGACGATCGGGATCTTCGTCCTCAATCTCGCGCCCGCGTCCCGCTAGCGGCTGCCGGGCCTCTTCACCTCGACCGACTCCCCGACCGAGATCACCATCAGGTCCTCCCCCACGACGAGCGGCCCGGCGTACGTCTTTCGCGTGGGGATCTCGGCGTCCTGGGCCGTCGCGGGCGGCGGGACGATGTGGGAGTAGACGGCGAGCTTGGGCTTCACGGCCGTGAAGACCCTTCCCGCGTCCTCCGCCGTCGTGTGGTGATCGATGATCCGCTGCGTCATGGCGGGGTCGCGCACCAGGGAGAGGCGGCGCTCGACCTCCGTCACGACGACCTCGTGCACGAGGACGTCGCAACCCTTCGCGTGCGCGATCAGGTTCTCGGAGTACCGCGTGTCGCCCGAGAAGACGACGGACTTTCCCGCGTAGTCGATTCGCCAGCCGTACGCTGGCTTGACCGGGCCGTGGTCCACAGCGAATGCCGTGATCTTCACGCCGTTCACATCGATAACGGTCTCGGGCGCGACGTCCTTCGCGTCCACCTCGACGCCCGCGCCCGGCAGGCGCTCGTCCACGTCCCGCCGCGTCTTCACGTCGAACTCGAACGCCTTCTGGAGGTGCGCCATCAGCGCCGCGCTCCCCTCCGGCCCTCTCACGACGAAAGGTTTCGCCCGGCCCAGGAGCCAGCCCGTGAGCCACAGGTCCGGCAGACCGACGACGTGGTCGGAGTGCAGATGCGTGAGAAGGACGAGATCGACGCCCGAGAGCAGCGGACGCCCGCCCACCGTGAAGAGCCGCTCGGCCGCGCCGCGCCCGGCGTCGACCAGGATGCGCGTCGGCGGAGTCGTCGCGGCCTCGACGAGAATCGCGGGACCGGAGCGTTCGGGCACCGGACGCGGCGTGCCGGTTCCGAGGAGCGTGATGCGGAGCGGAGGCGCGGCCTTCGGGGCGTCGGCGGCCGACGCACGCCCGGGGGCGCAGAGGGATACCGCGACGAGAAGAAAGGCGTGCTTGCGCAGCCCGTGGACCTCGATCTGCCCGGTCAAGGGAGAGAGCCTACCGCGTTACGCCCCGCCGGAGTACAGGAACCGCTTGATCTTCTTCGTCGGCGTCTTCTGGAACTCTTCCGAGTAGACATCGATCTTCGCGATCGAGGCGTAAGGGGGAAGGACCCGGTTGAGCGCGAGGCGGTTCTTCTCCAGCCGCTGGACGAGCTCGCGCTCGTCGATCCGGAGGTGGTCGACCCGTTCGAGGTCCGGGTAGACGAGCGCGAAGAGCCTGCCGTTCCGTTCGATCACGAGGGATTCCCCGACGAAGGGAAGGCTGTTCAGCTTCGCCTCGATTTCCTCTGGGTAGATGTTCTGTCCCGAAGGTCCGAGGATCACCGTCTTCGAGCGCCCACGGATGAATAGCGTCCCGTCGGCGTCGAGGACCCCGAGGTCACCCGTGTGCAGCCAGCCGTCCGGGTCGATCGCCGCCGCGGTCGCCTCGGAGTTCTTGTAGTAACCGGCCATGACGTTCGCGCCCCGGATGAGGATCTCGCCCGCGACGCGCTGAGGGTCGGCCGAGTCGATCCGGACCTCAAGCGTGTCCACTTTCCGCCCCACGCCGCCGAGCTTGTGGTCGCGCCACGCGGAATAGCTGATGAGCGGTCCGCACTCGGTCATCCCGTAACCGCACGTGAACGGAAAGTCGATCGCCTGGAAGAAACGCTCCACGTCGCCGTTCAGCGCGGCCCCGCCGATGACGATCTCCCGGAACCGTCCCCCGAACACCGCGACGAGCTTTTCCCTGATTTTCCGCTCGAGGATCCGTCTCACGGGCGGGATTCGCATGAGGAGCTTCGTCGTTTCCTTCTCCAGGACCGGCGCCAGCCTCTTGGCGTAGATCTTCTCGATGACGAGCGGGACCGACAGGATCAGCCGGGGCCGGATCGCGCCGAACGCGTCGAGGATGATCTTCGGCGAGGGCGTCTGGGCGAGAAATGTGATGGCGCAGCCGGACGTGAACGGAAACAGAAACTCGAACGCGCAGCCGAAGGCGTGCGCGAGCGGGAGGAACGAGACGATCGTGTCTCCCGGCTCGAGAGGCATGTTCGCCTTCGCGTAGACGACGTTCGCGAGGAGACTCCGGTGCGGGAGCATGACGCCCTTGGAAAAACCGGTCGTCCCCGACGTGTAGACGATCGCCGCGAGTGCGTCGTCCTGGACGTCCTCGAGGAAGAAGCGCTCCGGGTCCGGGGAACGCCGGCCGGAGGCCGGGACCGCAAGGGCCTCGGCGAGGCTCTTCGCCACACTCTCTTTCCGCGAATGGAGAACCCGGAAATCCGCCAGCGAAAACACGGTCGTGACGCCCCGGAGTCGCGCCGCATCGAGGGGCGCGAAGAGGGCGTCCGCCACGAAGAAAAGCACCGCGTCGGAGTGATTCACGATGTGGTGAACGTCGTCCGGACGGAAATCGGGAAGGATTGGAACGATCACCGCCCCGTAGGTGACGCTGGCCAGCCAGACGACCCCCCAGTTCGAGCAATTCCGCCCGAGGAGCGCGATCTTGTCGCCGGGGGCGACGTGGCAGATGCGGAAGACCTCGTGCAGCCGCGCGATCTCGTCCGCGACCTGGCCGTACGTCCGGCCCGTCCCCTCCCAGTCGAGGAGTGCGGGACGCGTCCAGTTCCGTCGCACGCTCTCGGCGATGAGGCCGACGAGGTTCTCCGGCTTCCGGACGGCAGCGTCTTGAGCGTTCATGGGAGGCTCCCCTCCCTATTTGGCCACGATCCTCGGACCGCACACTGAGGCATCTGCATCTGGCCCGTGGGCCGGTCCACCGGGAAGATCGGCCGCGTCTCGTGACCTCGTCCGACCCCCGAATGCGCGTTCTCGGGTGAGGAGACACTCACATGAAGAAAACCCTCGTGGCCGCAGCCCTCGTCTGTCTCGCCGTCACCTCCGACGGACCGACGCTCGCATCCGGAGACGCTTCCCAGCCTGCCGGCTACGCCTGCCTCGCAAGCCCGAAAGCCGGCTCGGTCAAGGTCGTCCTGACGCCGCCGCCCCCGGGTTTCAAGTGCCCGACAGGACAGAAGCTCTTTCTCGTCACGAAGCAGATGCAAAACAAGACGACCGCGGCGTTCCAGCCGGAGCTGGACGCGCCGGAGCCGCCGGAACCGACGCCTCCTCCGGGACTCATCGCTCCGCCGAAGAAGAAGGCGACGAAGAAGACGCAGCCGAAGAACCCGAACCCGATCCCGCCGGGAGGCAAGGTCTGCGTGCCGGACGGCACGGGCGGTCTCTACTGCTGCTACAGCCTGTCCGACTGCCGGTCCGAGTAGCGACGTCCCGGGACGAAAGCGGCGGGCGCCCGGAGGCGCCCGCCGCGGGTTCGTGCCTGGGAACGGAGCCGTCTACCCGGAGCCGCTCTCCGCCGTCTTCGGCCGCGAGAGGAGGCTCGCCTTGAAGAAGTCGCGGTTGAGCTGGGCGATGAACTCCTGCTTGATCTCCTTCGGACAGACGCGCGAGCACTCGCCGTGGTTCGTGCAGGTGCCGAAGCCCTCGGCGTCCATCTGCGCGACCATCGAGAGGACGCGCTCGTAGCGCTCGGGCTGGCCTTGCGGCAGGAGCGCGAGGTGCGAGACCTTGGCCGCGACGAAGAGCATCGCCGAGCCGTTCGGGCAGACCGCCGCGCACGCGCCGCAGCCGATGCAGGCCGCCGCGTCCATCGCGCGGTCCGAGCAGCTTTTCTGCACCGGCAGGGTGTTGCCGTCCGGCGCGCTGCCGGTCGAGACGGAGATGAAGCCGCCCGCCTGAATGATGCGGTCGAACGACGAGCGGTCGACGATGAGGTCCTTGACGACCGGGAACGGCGTCGCCCGCCAGGGTTCGAGCGTGATCGTGTCGCCGTCCTTGAAGCTCCGCATGTGGAGCTGGCAGACCGTCGTCCCTCGGCGCGGGCCGTGGGGGTAGCCGTTGATGACGATGCTGCACATGCCGCAGATGCCCTCGCGGCAGTCGTTGTCGAACGCGATCGGGTCCTCGCCCTTGAGGATCATGCGTTCGTTCACGACGTCGAGCATCTCGAGGAAGGACATGTCGGGACTGATGCCCGGGGCGTCGTACGTGACGAGCTTCCCCGTGGATTTCGCGTCCTTCTGGCGCCAGACGTTCAGCGTCAGTCTCATTTGTAGCTCCGCGTCGCGAGGTGGACGTTCTGGAACTCGAGCTGCTCCACGTGGCGGACCGGCGTCTTGCCCTCGCCCGTGTATTCCCAGGCGGCCACGTGGCAGAACTTCTCGTCGTTGCGGACGGCCTCGCCGTCCGGCGTCTGGTACTCCTCGCGGAAGTGGCCGCCGCAGGACTCCTCGCGGTGGAGGGCGTCGAGGCACATGAGCTCGCCGAGCTCGAGGAAGTCGGCCACGCGGCCCGCCTTCTCGAGCGTCTGGTTGACCTCGTCGGGCCCGCCGACGACCGTGACGTCCTTCCAGAACTGCTCGCGGAGGACGGGGATCTTCTGGAGCGCCGTCTCGAGGCCGGCCTTGTTGCGGCCCATGCCACAGTAGTCCCACATGATCTTGCCGAGCTCGCGGTGGAAGCTGTCGACCGTGCGCTTGCCCTTGACGGCGAGGAGCTTCGACGTGCGGGCCTTGACGGCAGCCTCGGCGTCCTTGAACGCCGCGTGCGACGTGTTCGCCGCATCGCGTTTGAAGCCGGCGAGGTAGTTGCCGATCGTATACGGGAGGACGAAGTAGCCGTCCGCGAGGCCCTGCATGAGCGCGCTCGCACCGAGGCGGTTCGCGCCGTGGTCGGAGAAGTTCGCCTCGCCGGCCACGTGGAGGCCCGGAATCGTGGACATGAGGTTGTAGTCCACCCACAGGCCGCCCATCGTGTAGTGCGAGGCCGGGTAGATGCGCATCGGAACCTTGTAGGGGTTCTCGGCCGTGATGCGCTCGTACATGTCGAACAGGTTTCCGTAGCGCTCGCGAATCGTGCCTTCACCGAGACGTTTAATCGCGTCCGCGAAGTCGAGGTAGACGCCGTAGCCGGTCTCGCCGACGCCACGGCCCTCGTCGCAGACCTGCTTGGCCGCGCGCGAGGCGATGTCGCGTGGCGCGAGGTTGCCGAACGAGGGGTACTTGCGCTCGAGGTAGTAGTCGCGCTCGGCCTCTGGAATATCAGCAGCTGCGCGTGTGTCGCCCTTCTTGAGTGGGACCCAGATGCGCCCGTCGTTGCGCAGCGACTCGGACATGAGCGTGAGCTTGCTCTGGTGGTCGCCGGTCACGGGAATGCACGTCGGATGGATCTGCGTGTAGCAGGGGTTGGCGAACGCGGCGCCCTTCTTGTACGCGCGCCAGATCGCGGTCGTGTTACAGCCGACCGCGTACGTCGCGAGGTAGAAGACGCTGCCGTAGCCGCCCGTCGCGAGGACGACGGCGTCCGCGATGTGCGACTCGATGGCGCCCGTGACCATGTCGCGCGTCACGATGCCGCGCGCGCGGCCGTCGATCACGACGACCTCGAGCATCTCGTGGCGCGGGTACATCGTCACCTTGCCGAGCCCGATCTGGCGCTCGAGGGCCTGATAGGCGCCGAGAAGGAGCTGCTGCCCTGTCTGGCCCCGCGCGTAGAACGTGCGCGAGACCTGCGCGCCGCCGAAGGAGCGGTTCGCGAGGAGGCCGCCGTATTCCCGGCCGAACGGCACGCCCTGCGCGACGCACTGGTCGATGATGTCGACGGAGACCTGCGCGAGCCGGTAGACGTTCGCTTCCCGGGCGCGGAAGTCGCCGCCCTTGATCGTGTCGTAGAACAGCCGCCGGATGCTGTCGCCGTCGTTCTGGTAGTTCTTCGCGCCGTTGATGCCGCCCTGCGCGGCGATCGAGTGCGCGCGGCGCGGGCTGTCCTGGTAGCAGAAGCACGAGACGTTGTAGCCGAGCTCGGCAAGTGAGGCCGCGCCGGCGCCGCCGGCGAGGCCGGACCCGACGACGATCACGGAGTACTTCCGCTTGTTCGCCGGGTTGATGAGCTTCATGTCGAAGCGGTGCTTGTCCCACTTCTTCTCGAGGGGGCCGTCGGGGATGTTCGATTTGAGTTCCATGTCGGTCCCTACTTCAGCTTGCCCGCGAGGACCGCGAGCGGGACGAGGACGAACCCGCCCGTGACGAGAATCGTGAAGACGATCGCGAAGACCTTGCGGGCCTTCAGGTACTTCGGATGCGAGACGCCGAGCGTCTGGAGCATCGACCACGCACCGTGCCAGAGGTGGAACGCGAGGCAGCCCATCGCGAGGATGTAGAAGAGCGCGACCGGGACCGGCGCGAGGCCCGTGACGAGGTTCTGGTAGACCTTCCCCTCGACGAAGTGTGGGTGCACGTTGCCGATCGTCAGGTGCATGAGGTGGTAGACGATGAAGACCGCGAGGATCGGCCCGGTCCAGCGCATGGACCGCCCGGCGAAAGTCGCTTCCTCGTAGTCCGTCATGCTGTAACCCTTCGGCCGGGCCGCCCAGCTCTTCAGCGTGAGGCCGAGGTAGGCCCAGATGTGAAGACCCACCGCGAGGAGGAGCCCGCCTCGCACGAACCAGATGCCCGTACCGTGCACGAGCCCTTGCAGGAACGCGGCGTAGTGGTCCAGCGCCTCGGGGCCGTTCGGGAGAAACACCTGGAGGTTGCCGGCCATGTGGCCGAGGACAAAGAGCGACAGGACGATCCCGGTGATCGCCATGACGATCTTCTTGCCGACCGACGAGTTCAGGAGAGTTGCGGGCGCAGCCATTCGAGCGATTCTCCTCCCCTTGGATGTGGCGACGGGATCAGACGGTCAGGAGTCCGACGAGTTCCTGGACGGAGGCTGCGGACTTCTGGAGAGCCGCGGACTCCTCCGGCGTGAGCTTGAGCTCGATGATCCTCTCGATGCCGCCGGCGCCGAGGACGCACGGGACGCCGACGAAGAGGCCCTTGATCCCGTACTCGCCCTCGAGGTACGCGGCGCACGGGAGGATCTTCTTGCGGTCGTTGAAGATGGCCTCGGCCATCTCGACGGCGGCCGAGGACGGCGCGTAGTACGCCGAGCCGGTCTTCAGGAAGTTCACGATTTCGGCGCCGCCGCCCGCGGTGCGCTTCACGATCGCCGCGACGCGCTCGGGGGACATGAGCTCGGTGATCGG
>JBBRRY010000024.1:0-61060 GCA_038245905.1 Thermoanaerobaculia bacterium
GCTCGACGTCCTCGGCGCCCAGACCGAAGGAATGATCGGTTACATGATCGAGCAGGAGCTCGGCAATCTTCTGCCGTTCGAGAAGCCCTTTGCGACGCTTCTCACGATGGTCGAGGTCGACCCGGCGGACCCCGCCTTCCAACACCCGACGAAGCCGATCGGCCCCGTCTACTCCGAGGAGGAGGCGAAGCGCCTCGCAAGGGAGCGGGGCTGGGCCATCGCCCCGGACGGACAGGGTTGGCGCCGGGTTGTCGCATCGCCCTTGCCGAAGCGGATCTTCGAGATTCGGCCCGTCAAGTGGCTCCTCGAAAAGGGAGCGATCGTGACTTGCGGGGGAGGCGGAGGGATCCCCACCGTCTACGGGCCCGACGGGAAGCTCCAGGGCGTCGAGGCCGTCATCGACAAGGATCGTGTCGCGTCGCTCCTCGCTCAACAGATCGAGGCCGACGTCTTCATCATGGCCACGGATGTCTCGGCCGTCGTCGCGGCATGGGGGACGAAGGATGCGCGTGCCATACGCCGCGCGTCGCCCGCCGCGCTTTCTCGCTTCGACTTCGCGACGGGCTCGATGGGGCCGAAGGTCGAGGCGGCGCGGGACTTCGCGGAGCGGACGGGGAAGACGGCCGGGATCGGCTCCCTCGAGGACATTCCTCTGATCCTTGCCGGCGAGGCGGGCACTCTCGTCTCGAACGACGTCGCCACGCTCGAGTGGGCTCCCGCCGAGACGCTGACGCTCTTCCAGGATTAGCTCCTTGACAGCCGCGCGCGGCGCGACATACGCTACTGAGTGATGGCTCATTCAGCGGGTCGCGACGCGCTTCCGCATGCGGTCCTTGCGGCCGCCCGGGCGGCCGTCGTGGAAGACCGCGCGCCCCTCGGGGCCGATCCCGAGAAGCGGCGCCGCATTCTCGAGGCGGCGATCCGGACGTTCGGGCAGCGGGGATTCCACGAGGCCCGCGTCGCCGAGATCGCCGCGGCGGCGAAAGTGGCCGAAGGGACGGTCTATCTCTATTTCCGCAACAAGGAAGACCTCCTCGGCGTCGTCTTCGACGAGTCGATGGACGACGTTCTTGCGAAGGGGCGCGCGATAGCAAGCTCTAAGGGATCGGCGGGCGAGCGCCTGACCGGGCTCGTCGATCTCCACCTCGAGTTCATCGGGTCCGACCGCGACCTCGCGTCCGTCTTCCAGATCGAGCTCCGAAGGAGCGCGCGCCTCGTCGAACGCTTCTCGCGCAGCAAGCTCGTGGAGTATTTCCGGCTTCTCGGTGAGGTCCTGCGGGACGGGATCGCAAGCGGCGAGTTCCGCCGTGACCTGGAGCCGCGCCTCGCCGTCCGCATCCTCTTCGGGGCCGCGGACGAGGTGCTCTCGGAATGGCTCCTCTCGGGTGAGAAGAGGCCGTCCGCGAACGCGAAGCAGCTGGTCGGAACACTTCTTTTGGGTTTCGGGCAGAGGAGCAAACGCAAGTGATCAAAACCGCTTTCATCCTCAACGGCGCGCGGACGCCGTTCGCGCGTGCCGGCACCGACTTCACGGGTGTCTCCGCGGTCGACCTCGGCCGCACGGCCGCCGTCGAGGCGATGGCTCGTGCGGGCGTCGAGCCCGGCGCCATCGACCAGGCCATCTTCGGCAACATCGCGACCCCCGTCGATGCCGCCAACATCGCGCGCATCATCGCGCTCCGGGCCGGCATCCCGAAGGAGAAGCCCGCGCACTCGGTGTCGCGCAATTGCGCCTCGGGCATCGAGTCCGTCGTGCAGGCCGCGCGCCTCATCGCGACGGGCGAGGCGGACGTCGTCCTTGCGGGTGGCGTCGAGAACATGACGCAGATCCCGTTTCTCTACCGGAACGGCGTCAAGGAGGTCTTCACGAAGGCCGGGATGTCCAAGTCCGCGGGGCAGCGGCTCTCGGCCTTCTCGAAGATGCCGTGGAAGGATCTCTTCAATCCCGTCATCGGACTCAAGGAAGGCCTCACGGACCCCGTGTGCGATCTCGGCATGGGCGACACCGCCGAGATCCTCGCCAAGGAAGGGCACTTCACGCGGGAGATGCAGGACACGTTCGCGCTGCGCTCGCACCACCGGGCGTTCGAGGCCCGAGCGAAGCTGTCCGAGGAGATCGTTCCCGTGCCGGTCCCTCCCGACTACGACCGCGTTCTCACCTTCGACAACGGGGTCCGGGAGAACCAGACGATGGACGCCCTCGCCAAGCTTCGGCCGTTTTTCGACCGTAAGTTCGGAACCGTCACGGCGGGGAACTCCTCCCAGATTACCGATGGCGGCGCGGCCGTCGTCGTGGCATCCGAGGATTACGTCCTCAGGCACGGGCTGAAGCCGCTCGGACGGATCTCGGGCTGGGGTTTCGCGGGTCTCGAGCCCGAGCGCATGGGCCTCGGGCCGTCGCGCTCGACGCCGATCGCCCTGAAGAAGGCCGGCCTCTCGATGAAAGACGTGAGCCTCGTCGAGATGAACGAGGCGTTCGCGGTGCAGGTCCTCGCGAACCTCGACGCCTTCGAGAAGTCGCCCGAGCTCGGCCCGATCTCGGAGGACGCCCTGAACGTGAACGGCGGCGCGATCGCCCTCGGGCATCCGGTCGGATGCTCGGGCACGCGCCTCATCCTGACGCTCCTGCTCGAGATGCGCCGCCGCAAGGTGGCGCACGGCCTCGCGACGCTCTGCGTCGGAGGCGGGCAGGGCGCGTCGATCCTCCTGGAGGCTGTGTGATGTCCAGCATCGTCGACGAAACGGTTCCCCTCACGGCGCCCGCGGACGTGCGTTCTCCGTTCCGGCTGACGGTCGAGGGAGACGGGCTTGCCGTCCTCGTTTTCGACACGCCGGGCGAGAAGGTGAACAAGTTCTCGACGCCCGTCATGAAGGAGTTCGACCGCGTGCTGGAGACGCTCGCCGGCCGGTCCGACGTCCGGGCGCTACTCCTTCTCTCCGCGAAACCCGGCATCTTCATCGCCGGCGCGGACGTGAACGAGATCGCGAAGGCCGACCGGAACGCGAACCCTGAGATGATCCGGGGACCCCACCGGACCTTCAACAAGCTCGCGAACCTCCCGTTCCCCACGGTGGCCGCGATCGACGGCGCTTGCGTGGGCGGCGGCTGCGAGACCGCTCTGTCGATGGACTGGCGCCTCATCTCGGACTCGAAAAAGGCGCAAATCGGGCTTCCGGAGATCAAGCTCGGCATTCTGCCGGCCTGGGGCGGCACGACGCGGCTTCCCCGGATGATCGGCCTCGCGAGCGCCCTCGACATCATTCTCGCGGGCAGGGTGCTCGACGGAAAGCGCGCGAAGAGGATCGGTCTCGTCGACGAGGTCGTTCCGCAGGCGATCATCGAGGAATGGGCGAAGAATTTTGCTCGAGGAAAATTCGGCACGAAGAAACGCTCGAACGCAGGGCCGGGGGGCGGTCCCGCGCGGGTCCGGGAACCGAAGCTGGTCGAGAGGCTTCTTGAGGGTCCGGGCAAGGGGATCGTCTTCTCGAAGGCTCGCCAGGCGGTCCTGAAGGAGACGAAGGGGCACTACCCGGCGCCACTCGCGGCCTTGTCCGTCGTCGAAAAGGGCTTCTCACGGCCGTTTGCGGAGGCGCTCGAGCTCGAGGTCGAAGGCGTCTCATCGCTCATCGGAACGCCCGTGATGCGGAGCCTCGTGGGCCTGTTCTTCCGGATGGAAGAGGTCAAGAAGGAAACCGGCGTCGAGGCTTTCGACGGTGCCGGCGCGCGGGTCAAGCCCCGGAAGATCCGGCGGGTCGGCGTCCTCGGTGCCGGCGTCATGGGCGGCGGCATCGCGCAGCTCGCGGCCGACAAGGGCTTCCCGACACGCATGAAGGACATCAAACCCGAGGCGCTCGCGCTCGGTTTCGCGCAGGCGGCCCGTATCTGGAAAGAGAAGCTCAAGAAACGGCGGATGACCCGCGCGGAGTTCGCGGCGAAGATGTCGCTCCTCAGCGGCTCGATGGAGTACGCGGGCTTCGACGGCTGTGACATCACGATCGAGGCCGTGCTCGAGAAGATGTCCGTCAAGCAGGCGGTCCTTGCAGACTGGGAGCACGTCGCGTCGCCGACCGCTATCTTCGCGTCGAACACGTCGACGCTCCCGATTACCGAGATCGCGGCGAAGGCGGTGCACCCCGAGCGTGTCGTGGGCATGCATTTCTTCAACCCCGTCCACAAGATGCCTCTCGTCGAGATCATCTACGGGGAGAAGACGGACCCCGAGGTGACCGCGACGGTCTTCGATCTCGCGAAGAAGATGGGGAAGACGCCGGTCGTCGTGAAGGACGCCCCCGGCTTTCTCGTGAACCGCATCCTCAGCCCTTACATCGGCGAGGCGGCGCGACTGCTCCTCGAGGGCGCTGACTTCGTCGTCGTCGACAAGGCGATGCGGTCCTTCGGGATGCCGGTCGGACCCTTCGAGCTCCTGGACGACGTCGGGATCGACGTCGCCGTGAAAGCGGCCGGGACGATGGCGAGCGCTTTTCCCACGCGGATGCCCGCGGATCCAGCCCTGGAGAAGCTCGTCGCGAGCGGCCGGATAGGGAGGAAGGCGAAGAAGGGATTTTATTTCTATGAAAAGGACAGGCGCGGCGGGCCGGACCCGGCGGTGTATGCCGAGCTGGGGCTCTCTTCACCTTCTAAGAATCTTCCTCTTTCTTCCTCCGAAATCCAGGAACGCCTGATCCTCCCGATGATCAACGAGGCGGCGTTCTGCCTCGCGGACGGCATTGTCGCGAGCCCCGCGAAGCTCGATCTCGCGATGATCTTCGGCACGGGATTCCCGCCGTTCCGCGGGGGACTCTGCGCCTACGCCGATGCGCTCGGTGCGACAGCGGTCGTCTCCGGGCTCGAGAAACTCACCCGCGAAAAGGGCGCCCGGTTCGCACCGGCTCCGCTGCTCGTCGAGATGGCAAAGACTGGTAAGAAATTCTTCGTATGAGGGGGGCCGAGATGTCCACAGTCAAAGAAGAAACGAAGCACGAGACCACTGTCGAGGTCGAATCCTTCCTAAAGACCCTGTTCCAGGGGCACATCGCCGAGGATCTCGTCTTCCCATTCCCGGAGATCCCGCAGGACGTGAAGGAGACCGTGGAGGCTTTCGCGGGCGCCTACGCCGAATTCGACGCGGCGAACCTCGATTCCGACAAGATGGACAAGGAGCACTTCTTCCCTCGCGAAGCCGTCAAGGCCATGGGCGAGCTGGGCGTGCTGGGGATGACGATCCCCGAGGAATACGGCGGCAGCGGGTTTGGGTCGGCGGCGTACTGCCGCATGACGGAGGTGATCGCGCCTCTCGATGCCTCCGCCTCGATCGTCGTCGGGGCCCACCAGTCGATCGGTCTCAAGCCGCTCGTCCTATTCGGGACCGAGGAGCAGAAGAAGAAGTGGCTGCCCGATCTCGCGTCTGGAAAGCTGATCGCGGCGTTCTGCCTGACCGAACCGGAGGCCGGCTCCGATGCGGGCTCCCTGAAGACGACTGCCATCTACGACCCTCAGGCGAACGAGTACGTCCTGAACGGGACGAAGCAGTGGATCTCGAACGGCGGCTTCGCCCGGTTCTTCTCGGTGTTTGCCCGGATCCCTGGCAGCCCCGCCGAGAAAGACGGCCACAGGGAGATCGCCTGCTTCGCCGTCGTCGCGAAGGAGGACGGGACGCTGCCCGGCCTCTCGCGGGGGCCCGAGGAGAAGAAGCTCGGCCTGTGCGCGTCCTCGACCTGCCAGATCATCTTCGAGAACTGCCGGGTCCCTGCCGCGAATCTCATCGGCGAGAAGGGCCATGGTTTCAAGATCGCCCTCGAGACGCTGAATACAGGACGCACCTCGCTCGGCGCGGGCTCGGTCGGCGGCTCGAAGATGATGATCAAGCTCGCCGTGGACCACGCGACGCAGCGCAAGCAGTTCAAGACCCGCATCGCCGACTTCGAGATGATCCGCCACAAGATCACGCGGATGACGGCGACCACGTATGTCCTCGAGTCGATGGTCTACCTGACCGCCGGCCTCGTGGACCGGCACGTCGGCGACTATTCCCTCGAAGGCGCGTGCTGCAAGGTTTTCGGCACGGAGGTCCTCTGGCAGAACATCAACGACGGCCTCCAGATCGCCGGCGGCAACGGTTTCATGAACGAGTACCCCTACGGGCGCGCGCTCCGCGACAGCCGCATCAACATGATCTTCGAGGGCACGAACGAGATCCTGCGCCTCCTCATCGCGCTCTCGGGCATGAAGGAGCTGGGCGACTCGCTGAAGGAAGTCCAGAGCGCCCTCAAGAGCCCGCTCGCGCAGCGCGGCATCCTCACGGAGTACGCCCACAAGCGCCTCAAGGGCGTCATCACGCACGACAAGCTCACGAAGGTCCACCCCTCGCTCGCGCCCGAGGCGGATCAGGTGGGGCGGTACGCCGGCATCTTCACGAATGCCTGCGAGACGATCCTCCGGAAGCACGGCAAGAAGGTCGTCGACAAGGAATACCAGCAGGAGCGCATCGCGGACGTCCTCATCGACCTCTACGCCCAGATCGCGACGCTCTCTCGCGTGACGTCTTCGATCGCGAAGAAGGGCGAGGAGAAGGCGGCAGGGGAGATCGAGATCGCGCGCTGGTTCTGCCGCCGCGCGCGGCATCGGATGGTCGCAAACCTCAAGGCGCTCGAGAAGAACCGCGACGCCGAATGCACATCGATCAGCGACCGCGTCTACGAGGCGGGCGGCTATCCCTACGACCTCTGGGCCTGATCGCGATTTCATCAGGACGCTGACTGTCCCGACCCCGTTTCCGGTCGGGCCGGTCAACGTCCATGTGATTCTGCGCGACCCCGTCACGCTCGTCGACAGCGGACCCCTGACGCGTGAGGCGTGGGACGTTCTCGGTGCGGGCCTCAAGGGCCTCGGCGTCGAGATTTCAGACGTGAAGCGCGTCCTCCTGACGCACGGGCACCACGACCACTACGGGCTCGCGGCGAAAGTCGCGGACGCTTCGGCAGCGACGCTTTTCGGGGGGCGGCTCGACCGGAGAAACTTCCGACAGGACCGCAGCCGCAAGCTCCTGCTCCACGACATGTCACGTTCGGGCTTCGGTCTCGTGTCACGCCTCGCGGTCGTCGCGTCGGTCGCGGGAGTCGACCACTTCGCGAAGCCTCTCGAGGCCTGGGATGAGCTTTCTGGCGGCGAAACGCTTCCCGGCGACGGTTGGTCCGTCGTCGTCCGGTCCACGCCGGGCCATACGCCTGGCAGCCTCACGTTCGAGATCCCGGAGGCGGGCGTCCTCTTCACGGGAGACACCGTGCTCAAGGAGATCACGCCGAACGCGGTCGTGGACGAGGATCCCGAGGAGCCGGGTCGCCCGTTTCGCAGCGTTACGCGCTACTTCGAAAGCCTCGACGCGCTGGATCTCACGGTGGGGAGCGCCATCCTCCTCACGGGGCACGGCGCGCCGGTCATGGACTGGGCCGCGCATCGAAGGACGCTCGACCGGCGCTACGGACTCCGCGTCGGGCAGATCGAACGCGAGCTCGCGAAGGGCCCGGCGACGGTGCGCGATCTCGTCGCGGCGATCTTTCCGCGCGTGAAGACGCTCAACGTTTTTCTCGCGTACAGCGAGGTCCTCGGATTCCTGATGTACCTCGAGGACACGGGGCGCGTCGAGAAGCTCGTCGCCGCGACTCGCGACCTCTATCGGCTCGTCCCGGCGGCCTGATCAGCGGCAGCGGACCTGGATCGACGAAGCGGCGTCCTCCCCGACGGCGGTGTTCCGGAGATTGTTGTCCCGCTCACGAAACTCCGTCCGCCGGCCGCGGAACCCGGGAAGCTCGTAGAGGATCGCGATGCAGCCGGGGGAGACGTCGACCGAACTTGCCATGCGGCTGCCGAAGCGCGTGCGGTCGAGGTCCGGAACGTCCTGCTCGAAGAACTGGCTCGGCCCCCGCGCCTCGCGGTCGCGGTAAAGAACGACGCCGCGGGACGGCGCGGACGGAGACGGGCGGTCCACGTGCCAGTCGGGGTGGTAGTGGGACTCAGGGCCGTCGTGCCGGCAATTGACTCGGAGCGACGAGGCCGTGTCCTCGCCGACCGCCGTGTTCGACAGGTCGTTGTCGGGCTCCCGGAACTCGGTGCGCCGCCCGCGGAAGCCCGGCCGCTCGAACAGCACCGCGACACAGCCCTCGGGCACGTAAATCGAGCTGGCCCGCCGGCTTCCGAACTGTGTGTACCGGAGATCGGGTACGTCGTCGTGGAACGTTTGAGACGGCCCCCGCAGCGCGCGTTCCTGAAAGAGGGTGACGCCTTGGGCCGCTGCCGGACGGGAAGCGGCTATTGCGGCAACGAGGACCAGGACGGTGGTCAGAGTCCGGAAGGGGAGCGTACTTTTTCGCATTCGGGATTCCTCCGTGCCCCCGAGCCTACTTTGATATCCTCCTTGGCCGGAGGATCGCCAGATGGCCGACGAAACGACGCCTTCCGCGCCCCTGAGTGCCGGCTCGACCGCCCCTGATTTTTCGCTTCCGGCCCGCTCGGGGAAGACGATCTCGCTGCGCGACTTCCGGGGCAGCAAGGACGTCCTAGTCTATTTTTACCCGAAAGACGACACTCCCGGATGCACGCGCGAATCCTGCAGTCTCCGGGACGGATGGGCGGAACTGCAGAAGGCCGGCATCGAGATCCTCGGGATCTCGCGCGACGACTCCGCGTCGCATAACGCTTTTGCCTCGAAGTACAACCTGCCTTTCGAGCTCCTGACAGATGCCGACCACGCCGTCCACGAGGTGTATGGCTCGTGGGGCCCGAACCCGAACCCCGCCTGGGGAGTCGGTCCCCTCCGCAAGTCGTTCCTGGTCGGGAAGGACGGACGCATCCGCCACGTGTTCGACAAGGTCGACACCGAGCACCATGCCGAGCAGGTGCTACGCGCCGCAGGCGTCACCGTTGCTCCGAGGCCTTCTGCTCCGGCTGCTCCTGCTCCGGCTGCTCCTGCCGCCGTTGCTCCTGCTCCGAAGCCGGCCGCCGCGATGAAGAAGGCCGCTCCGAAAAAGAGAGCCGCTCCGAAAAAGAAAGCTGTCTCGAAAAAGAAGGCCGCACCGAAAAAGAAGTCCGCGCCCAGGAAGCGAGCCGCGAAGAAGTCGGCCCCCAAGAAAAGAGCCGTGAAGAAGACGGCGAAGAAGGCCGCGAAAAAGGCGGCGAAAAAGAAGGGTCCGAAGAAGGTCGCGAAAAAGGTCCGGAAGCCGGCGAAGAAAGCCGTGAAGCGGAAGAAGCGCTGAGGCTGGCGGGGGGCGCCCCGCATCCCCGGATGTCTCGAAGGCGCCGCGATCGACACGACACTGAAAAGGAGACCGGAGGATTTCTCCTCGAATACGTGGATGCGGCGTTCGCCGCTATCTGCTGAGGCGAACCTCCCAATCGACATGTCCAACCGACTGACGAAGAAACAGATGAAGACGGATCAGCTCGAGCACGCGCTGACGGATGCGCGCGACTTCGTCGTGTCGCACAAGTCCGAAACCACGCGCTGGATGCTGATCGCCGGCGGTGCCATCCTCGCGATCGGCGCCGTCTGGGGAGGGATCGTTCTCAGGAACAACCGCCTCGCCGCACGCTTCTCCTCGGCGCTGGCTCTCTTCGACGCGCCTCTCGCGTCCGACACCGCGCCCGCGCCCGGCGCCCGAATCTTCAAGGACGTTGCGGAACGGACCGCGGCCGCGAGAGCGGAGCTCGCTGCTCTCGCCAAGGATTCCTCATCGACTTCCGCCGGGCGCGCGGCGGCCATCCTCCTGCTCTCGCTCGACGGCGCCAAGGCGGCGACGGGTGCGAACCTCGACGCGGCCAAGGCGTTTGCGAGATCCGAGAGCGGCACGATTGCGGCGGGAATCGCCGCCGTGGCGGCGATCGACGCGGAGGCGGGCGCGGGGCGCCCCAAGGAGGCCCTCGAGACCGCGAAGAAGTACCTCGAGGCCAGCGACTCGCCGGTCTCGAAGGACGTCCTCGTCTTCACGATGGCACGCCTCTACGAGCAGACGGGACAGAACGTCGAGGCGAAGAGCTTTTATCAGCGCCTCGTGACGGACTTTCCGGACTCGCCTCTCCGGACCGACGCGCAGCAGCGTCTGGCGTCTTTGTAGAACGCGTGAAGCGCCGAGCCATCGTCGTCGTCTGTGACGGGCTCGGAGTCGGTGAGGCCCCGGATGCCGCCGCGTTCGGCGACGTCGGTGCGCGCACTCTCCAGCACATCGTGCGCGACGGGAGGCCCGTGATCCCGAACCTCACGAAGCTCGGCCTCCTCCACACGATGTACGGCGAGGCGCCTGCCTGGCTTCCGGCGCCCTCGGGCGCGTTCGGGCGGCTCGCGGAGGCCTCGGCGGGGAAGGACTCGACGACCGGGCACTGGGAGCTCATGGGGCTGACCGTGCCCGTCGCCTTCCCACTCTACCCGGAGGGCTTCCCGCCCGAGGTCATCGAGCCGTTCGAGAAGGCCGTCGGGAAGAAGGTCCTGCACAACCGTCCCGCCTCGGGGACGGAGGTGATCAAGCAGTACGGCGAAGAGCACATGAAGACTGGCCGCCCGATCGTCTACACGTCGGGCGATTCCGTGTTCCAGATCGCGGCCCACGAAGAGTTCGTCCCGATCGAGACGCTCTACCGCTGGTGCGAGATCGCGCGGGAGATTCTCGTCGGAGAGCACCGCGTCGGCCGCGTCATCGCGCGGCCGTTCGTCGGCAAGCCGGGCGCCTTCACGCGCACCCACCGGCGGCACGACTACACGGTTCCGCCGGACGGCCCGACGCTCCTCGACACGCTCGACGCCCAGGGCCGGCGCGTATACGGGATCGGGAAGATCGAGGACCTCTTCTCGGGACGCGGCATCGCGGCGGCCGTCCACACGGAGTCCAACCGCGACGGCCTCGAGAAGACGGTCGCGGCCCTCTCGGAGCGTGACGACGACTTCGTCTTCTCGAACCTCAACGACTTCGACACGAAGTTTGGCCACCGCAACGACCCGGATGGCTACGCCCGCGCGCTCGAGGAGCTGGACGCATTCGTCCCGGCGCTTCTCGCTGGGCTCAAAGAGGGCGATGTCCTCCTGATCACGGCGGACCACGGCGGCGACCCGTCGGACGTGTCGACGGACCACACGCGCGAGTTCGTGCCGCTGCTGGCCGCGGGCCCGCGCGTGCTCCCCGGCGTGGATATCGGGACGCGCGCGACGTTCGCCGACCTCGGGGCGACGGTGGCGGAACATCTTGGGGTCCCGTCCCTCGGCGGCGCGAGCTTCCTCCCGGCGATCTTCCGCGCCTGACGCGTCTTATACTGAGACCGTTCCTCAGATGACGATCAACTCGGGTGTCCGCCTCGGGCCCTATGAGGTCCTGTCTCCCCTCGGCGCCGGAGGGATGGGAGAGGTCTACAGGGCGAAAGACGTGCGCGTCGACCGGGCGGTGGCCCTGAAGGTACTGCCGGAAGAGCTCTTTGAAAGTGAAGAGAGGAGAGTGCGCTTCGAGCGAGAGGCTCGCATGCTCGCGAGCCTCAACCATCCGGGAATTGCCGTCCTCTACTCATTCGAAGAAATCCCCGGTCCTTCTCCTTCTTCGACGCGCCACCTCCTCGTCATGGAGCTCGTCGAGGGAGAAGGCCTCGACCAGAAGGTTTCCTCCGGCCCTCTTCCACTCGAAGAATCTCTTTTGCTGGCGAAACAGATCGCGGACGCGCTGGAAGCGGCGCACGAGAATGGGATCGTCCACCGGGACCTCAAGCCCGCGAACGTCAAGGTGACGCCCGACGGACGGGTGAAGCTTCTCGACTTCGGCCTCGCGAAGATCTTCGAGAGCGACACGATCGCCTCGTCCCCTTCGATCTCCTATTCACCGACGCTCACGGCCCGCGGCACGGCTGCGGGCATGATTCTCGGGACCGCGGCATACATGAGCCCGGAGCAGGCTCGCGGCAAGCCGGTCGACAAGCGGACGGACGTCTGGGCGTTTGGGTGCGTGCTCTTCGAAATGCTGACGGGAAAGAGGGCGTTCGAGGGCGAGACCGTGAGCGACACGCTGGCGGCAATCCTCAGGGGCGAGCCCGACTGGGCGGCGCTGCCGGAGCAGACGCCTGGGGTCGTAAGAAAGATTCTTAGAAGGTGTTTGCAGCGCGATGCGCGCCTGAGGCTGCACGACATTGCCGATGCCCGGTTGGACCTCGAAGAACTGAGCGCACCGGGCGCGTCGAGCGCGTCCGGCCAATCACCCTTCGAGGAAGGACAGGTGGGTCCGAGCCCCACGGGAGCAAGCGCGGAACGAGCGAGTCGTGAGCGAGGGAACAGAAAATCTCTCTGGATCGCCTGCGGGATTGCGGCCGCGTTCGCGGCCGCGGCGACTGTTTTCGGAGGCTTCGCGTTGCGCTCTCGCAGTCCGCAGCGGGACGCGCGCGTCGTCCAGTTCGAGGTCCGCGTCCCGGAGGGGGCGGTGTTCGGCAACTCGATGGCGCTTTCGCCCGACGGGCGCCGTCTCGCGTTCGTCGCGTCGGACGAGAAGGACGTCGAGCGCCTCTACGTCCGCTCGTTCGACTCCGTCGGCGCCCGGGTCCTCCCCGGAACCGAGGGCGCACGGTTTCCCTTCTGGTCCCCCGACGGAGCGTCTATCGCGTTCTTCACGGGCGACCGTCTCGCTCGCGTGGGCGTTTCCGGGGGGTCGCCCCAGACGATCTGTCCGGCCACGGACGGCCGTGGCGGATCCTGGTCCCCCCGCGGCGTCATCGTCTTCGCGCCCGGGACGCGGATGCCGCTCCACCGCGTGAGCGCGATGGGCGGGGTCCCGGCGCTGGTGTCGGCGTTCGGCTCGAAGGACTTCTCCCACCGCTGGCCGAAAATCCTGCCGGACGGGAGTCACTTCCTCTATCTCTGCATGAGCGATGACGCAGCCCGAGCGGGCGTGCGTGTCGCGTCGCTCGACGACGCCGAGGACGCGTTCATCGTGGCGTCGCGGGGACGGGCCGACTACGACGCGGGCCGCCTTCTCTACGTGCGCGAGAGCTCCCTGTACTCGCAGCCTTTCGACGCGGGCCGCCGCAAGCTCTCCGGCGAGCCCGGGCTCGTCGCCGACGGGATCGTCGTCGAGGGAGAGAGCGGTTTTACCGGCCTCTCGGCCTTCGCGGCGGCCGGGGACGGCGCACTCGTCTACAGGCGCCGCGCGAATCCCCGCCAAAAGCTCACCTGGTTCGACCGCGCAGGCAGGGTTCTGGGGACGGTGGGGGACCCGGCCGTCATGTCCGAGCCGTTCTGGTTCGCAGGGGGGCAGCGCCTCGGAATCGCGGTGACCGACCGCCGCGCCGAACTTCTCGACCTCTGGCAGGTCGACCTCGCGCGCGGAACGTGGACGCGCCTCACGTTCGGACCGAAGTCCAACAACACGGGGCTGATCACTCCGGACGGAAAGTGGCTCTACTTCTCGTCGAGCCGCGAGGGGCGGATGGGCCTCTTCCGCCGTCCGCTCGACGGGTCCGGTGGCGACGAGCGCGTGCTGGCCTCGGATGCGGACGTGTACGGCGACTTCGTCAGCCCGGACGGCGCGTGGCTCGTCTACGAATCTCCGGCCGACGCGGGCCGCTACCAGCTCCGGAGGCTCGCGCTCGCCGGCGACGGCAAGAACCAGCTTCTTCTCGCCATGCCCCAGGCTTCCGTCACGCACTCGTCCCCGTCTCCCGACGGCAGGTTCTTCGCGTACGCCTCCGACGAGACGGGCCGGGCGGAGGTCTACGTGCAGCGGTTCCCGCCGTCGGGCGGGAAGTGGCAGATCTCGACGGACGGCGGCGACCAGCCGCTCTGGCGCGCGGACGGCCGCGAGCTTTATTTCCTGTCGACAGACCGGAAGCTCATGGCGGTCGAGCTCTCCCTGGGCGGTGAGGCACAGGTTGGAGTCCCGAAGCAGCTCTTCCCGATTCGCGTGTCGGCCAACGGGATCTCGGACAACCGTTCGCAATACATCCCGGCCCCGGACGGAAATCGTTTCCTCGTCCTCGCCAACGCGGACGACCGGCTCGATCAGCCCGCCGTCGTCGTCCTTAACTGGCCCGCGATGGGAAAATGACGCTCGAGAAGGGTACCGTCCTCGGGGCGTACGAAATCGTAGGCCCGCTCGGGGCCGGCGGGATGGGGGAGGTCTACCGGGCGAGAGACGCGAGGCTCGCGAGGGACGTCGCGATCAAGGTGTTGTCGGAAGAGTTCTTCGAAGGTGAAGAGAGGCGGCAGAGGTTCGAGCGGGAGGCGAAGGCGCTAGCCTCCTTGAACCACCCGAACGTCGCCGCCATCTACTCATTCGAAGAAGCGCCCTCTTCCTCTTCTCTCTCGTCTTCCCGCCACTTTCTCGTCATGGAGCTCATCGAGGGCGAGACGCTGCGTCATGCCTTCCCACCGGAGCCGCTCGGGACGAAGCGGATCCTCGAGATCGGGGCGCAGCTCGCGGACGGCCTCGCGAAGGCGCACGCGTCGGGGATCGTCCACCGCGACCTCAAGCCCGAAAACGTCATGGTGTCCCGTGAAGGCTGGGTGAAGATTCTCGACTTCGGCCTCGCGAAGCTCGCCGAGCCGCGCGGGCAGAACGTCTCGAATCTCGCCACGGCGTCCGGAACGGTCCCGGGGATGGTGATGGGCACCGTCGGGTACATGTCGCCGGAGCAGGCTGCGGGCCGGCCGGTGGACTTCCGCTCGGACCAGTTCTCCTTCGGGACGATGCTTTACGAGCTCGCGACGGGCCGCCGCGCGTTCCAGCGCGACACGAGCGCCGAGACGATCGTCGCGGTCATGCGCGAGGAGCCGGAGCCCATCGTCAAGCTGAACCCGCGTGTGCCGGCGCCGCTCCGATGGATCGTCGAGCGCTGCCTCGCGAAGGACCCGGAACAGCGCTACGCCTCGACGCGCGACCTCGCGCGCGACCTCGCGAGCCTGCGCGACCACCTCTCGGAGCTGTCAGGCGAGACGTCCGCGGGCGTCGCGGAGCCCGCGCCCTCGCACCCGACGTTCCAGCGGCTCAGCTTCCGGCGCGGCACGATCCTCTCGGCGCGGTTCGCACCCGACGGACGGACCGTCGTGTACGGCGCCGCGTGGGAAGGCGAGCCCTGCCGGCTGTTCTCGACGCGCCCCGAGAGCCCCGAATCCAGCCCTCTGATGTTGCCGGACGCCGAGATCCTGTCGATTTCGCGCACGGGGCAGATGGCGGTCTCGCTCGAGCGGCGCTGGGCGGGCCGATTCGTCTGGAGCGGCACGCTTTCGCAGGTTCCGCTCTCGGGCGGCGCGCCGCGCGAGCTCCTCGAGGACGTGCACTGGGCGGACTGGGGGCCCGAGGGCACGAGCCTTGCCGTCGTACGCTCGGTGGCGGGCAAGACCCGGCTCGAGTATCCGATCGGAAAGGTCCTCTACGAGACAGGCGGCTGGATCAGCCACCCTCGGGTGTCGCCGAAGGGCGACCTCATCGCCTTCCTCGACCATCCGGCCCTCGGCGACGACGAGGGCTCGGTCCTCAGCGTGGACCGGACGGGTAAGACAACGGTTCTGTCGAAGGACTGGATCACCGCGTACGGCCTCGCATGGTCGGGCGATGGCAGCGAGATCCTGTTCACGGCGACCCGCGTCGGCGTCGCGCGCTCGGTTTGGTCCGTCTCGCTCGAGGGCCGCGAGCGGCTCCTCGTGCGGACCCCCGGCGAGCTGACGATCCAGGACGCATCGGCGGACGGCCGCATCCTCTTGACGAGCGACAACGGGAAGGTCGGGATCATCGGGCGGCCTCCCGGCTCCGACCGGGATCGCGACCTCTCGCTCCTGGACTGGTCGCTCGTCCGGGATCTCTCGCCGGACGGCAAGCTCCTCCTCTTCGACGAGACGGGCGAGGGGGGCGGCGCCCGGCACGCGCTCTATATGCGGAGTACGGACGGCTCGCCCGCCGTGCAGCTCGGGTCGGGATGGGCCGGAAGCTTCTCGCCCGACGGCCGATGGGTCGCGTCGACCGGACATGCTCCCGGCGGCCGCGAAATCACCCTCCTTCCCGTGAAAGCCGGGGAACCTCGCTCTCTTCCTCGGACCGACCTTGCGATCCACCGCACGTGGTGGCTGCCGGACGGGAAGCGCATCCTCGTCGCGGCGAACGCGCCCGGAGAAGGGCTCCGTCTCTTCGTCCAGGAGCTCGAAGGCGAGCCCCCACGCCCCATCACGCCGCCGGGGATCGCTCTCGGCTTCTTTCCGGTCTCACCCGATGGGCGCATCGTCGTGGGACAGGGGCCCGACCGGCATTTCTACGGGTATCCGGTCGAAGGCGGCGACCCCGAGTACGTGCCTGGGCTCGTCGCCGAGGACAGGCCGATTCGCTTCTCGCCGGATGGCCGCGCCCTTTACGCCTACAGGCGCGGAGAGCTTCCCGCCCGCGTCATCCGCCTCGATCTCGAGACTGGCGAGAAGACGACTTCGCACGAGCTGATGCCGGCGGACCCCGCTGGGGTCGTCGAGGTCGTGTCGGTCGCTCTGACCCGCGACGTTTCGTCATACGCATACAGCTACCACCGAATTCTGTCCGACCTTTTCCTTGTGGAGGGCATTCGATGAAGACGACGCGCTCCCGGGCGGCGGAAAGCTCGGTGATTCCTCTCGAGTAACTTTTGGAAGGAGATCCGGATGAGACGTGGCCTCGCAGTCGTTCCGCTCGCGATCGTCATCGGCCTGTCCGCAGACTCGAGCGCGCAGCCGGCCGGCGCGGCACCGCCGCCGCCGATCACGCTCAAGCCGGTCCGCGCGGGTCAGGCGCCTCCGAACCCGTACTCGAAGAAGCTCGTGGACCGCGGAAAGCATCTCGTCCTGGCCAGCGGCTGCAACGACTGCCACACGCCGCGGCTCTTCGATCCCGAGCTGGGCATGCCCACGTTCGACTGGTCGCGAATGCTCTCGGGACATCCCGAGGGCGGACCGGACCCCGAGGGGGAGCTCGGGCCGGGAGACAACGCCCTCACCGGGGCCACGTTCACGAGCTTCAAGCTGCCCTTCGGCACGACGTATTCGGTGAATCTGACGCCCGACCTCGACACGGGGACCGGAACATGGACGGAAAAGATGTTCCTCAACATCTTCAAGAAGGGCCGCCACCTCGGGGGCGATAGCCGGCCTGTGTATCCGCCCATGCCGTGGGACCGGTACCGAACGATGCCGGAACAGGACCTCAGGGCCATCTTCGCGTACCTGAGGTCGATCCCGCCTCTTCGCAACATGCCCGCCACGGAGAAGATTCCGCCGCCGGTCGTCGACTTCGTCATCTCGATCAACGAGAAGAAAATCGCGCTGCAGAAGAACCCCGCGGCGAAGCTCGAGAAGGCACCGGCGGGGCCGCGGCCGCCCGCGCTCGCGCTCAAGCCCGTGCATGCCGGAAAGTCGTCGGGTAAGAAGTACGCCGCCGACCTCGTCAAGAGGGGCAAGGCAATCGTGACGGCCGGGGCCTGCAACGTCTGCCACACGCCGTGGGTCTTCGACGAAACCCTGGGAGTGGCCGCTCCCGACTTCACCCGCATGCTCTCCGGCCATCCGGAAGGCGGCCCCGATCCCCAGGGCAGGCTCGGACCGCACGACGCGGCGCTCTTCGGGCCGACGTTCACGAGCGTCGCGCTGCCGTTCGGCGTCGTCTACTCGAAGAACCTGACGCCGGATCTCGAGACCGGCACCGGGAAGTGGACGGAAGACCAGTTCCTTGGTGTCTTCCGGAAGGCCCGTCATCCGGACGGCAAGACGATCCTCCCGCCGATGCCGTGGGACATGATCCGGTACCGGTCCGACGCGGATCTCAAGGCGGTCTTCGCGTACCTGCAGTCGATCCCTCCGATTCGGAACGTGGTGGCCGAATCCAAGGTGCCACCGCCGGTCGTGCAGGTGATCGAGAAGGCGAACGAGATCGAAGTGAAGCGGCGCCGGTGAAGGTCGTGGTGATTCTCCTGGCGCTCGTCGCAGCATCCGCCGCCGCCGCGCCCGCGGCGGCTGACGAATTGTCGGCGCTCGCGCGTGACTTCTGGACGTGGCGCGCCGTGACGAAGCCGATGACGCGCGACGACGTCGAGCGTATCGCGAGGCCGCAAGGCTGGACGCCGGACTGGTTACTGGAATCCGTCGAGGCGCGGAAGAGAACGCTCACGCTCTTCGAGGAGCGGCTGAAGAACCTCGCCGATCCTTTGCGGCCGGTCCCGTGGCAGGTGGACCGGCGCCTCATCGGGTCGGCGCTCGCGCGCGTTCACTGGGAGCTGGACGTCAAACGCTCGTGGCGGCGCGACCCGACGTTCTGGGTGGACCAGACGCTCCCGATCCTCGTGGACGCGATGCTCTCGCCGCCACCCTTCGACGAGGCGCGGAGCATGGACGTGGTGCTGCGGCTCGAGTCGATCCCGCGCACACTGGACGAAGCCCGTGCGGCCCTTGACGAGGTGGCGGCGCCGTCCGCGAAGCTCGCGATCGAGGACCTGAACAAGATCGGCCCGAAGTTGAAGGCCTCGATGGCGGCGCTCGCGCCGCTCCTCGCTCCCGAGGCGCGCGGGCGCGTCGCTTCCGCGACGCAAAGGGCGATCACGGCCCTGGATTCCTTCCGCGTGTGGCTCGAAGCGCGCCTGCCATCGCTCCCGGATCGGAAACCCGTCGGACGCGACGGATACCTGTTCTTCCTCCGCAACGTCGCGCTCGTCCCGTTCTCCCCCGAGGAGCTGCTGTTGATGGGCCGGCAGGAGTACGACCGCGCCGTCGCGCTCGAAGTCTACGAGCGGCAGTGGAACGCAGGAGTCACGAACCTCCCGATGGTCGCGGACCAGGCCGCGCACTCCGCGATGACGGTTCGCGCCGAGGCCGAGATCCGCCGCTTTCTCGACGAGAAGGGAATTCTGAGCTTGCCCGCTTGGCTTCCCCATTACGTGGACGTGCCTGTGCCGCCGTACCTCGAGGCCCTCGACGGTTTCGGTGAGTGGACTCTCTTCCCGAACACGGCCCGTCCCGGCGAGCCCTCGATCCGGTACATCCCGAAGCCGTCGCCGAAGCTCGGGTACTTCGCTTCCTCGATGGCGAAGGACCGGCGCCCCCACATGTCGCACGAGGGAATTCCGGGCCATGCGTTTCAGCTCGTCGCCCTCGCCTCGCGGCACGAGGACGAGATCCGGCGCGAGTTCTACGACTCCGGCCCGATCGAGGGCCTCGCGTTCTACTCCGAGGAGCTGCTTCTCTCGAGCGGCCTCTACGCGGACGCCCCGAAGGCGCGCGAGATGACGGCGAACTACATGCGCCTCCGGGCCCTCCGTGTCGACGTCGACATTCGTCTCGCGCTCGGAACCTTCACGATCGATCAAGCCGCGGAGTACCTCCGCACGAGCGTCCCGATGGACGCGGGCACCGCCCGCGCCGAGGCCGCCTCGTTCGCGGCGTCGCCAGGGCAGGCGATCACGTACCAGATCGGCAAGCTTCAGGTCCTGCGCCTTCTCGCCGAGGCCAGGCGCGTGCAGGGCGACGCCTTCCGCCTTCGCGCTTTTCACGACTTCGTGTACAAGAACGGCAATGTTCCGCTCTCGCTCCAGCGATGGGAGCTTCTGGGACTGGAGGACGACCTGAAATGACGCTCGCCGCTGGGACCCGCCTCGGGAACTACGAGATCGTCGCGCAGATCGGCGCGGGGGGGATGGGCGAGGTCTACAAGGCCCGCGACCCCAAGCTCGACCGGTTTGTGGCGATAAAGGTGCTTCCTCCGTCGCTCGCCGAGAGTCCGGACCTCCTCACCCGGTTCGAGCGCGAGGCGAAGGCCGTCGCTGCCCTGAACCACCCGAACATTCTCGGCATCTACGACTTTGCGAAGTCGGGCGAGCACACCTTCGCCGTGATGGAGCTTCTGGAGGGCGAATCGCTCCGCGACCGACTGAGAGCCGGAGCCCTCCCGCCGAAGAAGGCCGTCGAGCTGGGCGTGCAGCTGGCCGATGGTCTCGCTGCCGCACACGTCCGGGGCATCGTCCACAGGGACGTGAAGCCCGAGAACATCTTCCTGGGCCGCGACGGCCGCGTGAAGATCCTCGACTTTGGCCTCGCCAAGCAGCTTCCGAAGTGGACCGGGCAGAGTGGCCCGCACACGAACCTGCCGACCGAGGTGCCGTCCGCGGCCCACACGGAAGCCGGCGTCGTGATGGGCACCGTCGGCTACATGAGCCCTGAGCAGGTGAGAGGCGAACCCGCGGATCACCGAAGCGACGTTTTCAGCTTCGGGGCCGTCCTGTACGAGATGCTGTGCGGACAGAAGGCGTTCAGCCGCGCCTCGGGAGTCGAGACGATGAACGCCATTCTCCACGACGATCCCGCGGCGCTCGTGGTCACGAAGGGGCAGATGCCGCCCGCGCTGGAGCGCCTCGTCCTGCACTGCCTCGAGAAGTCACCGGAGACCCGCTTCCAGTCCATGAAGGACGTCGCGTACGACCTGCAGGCGATCTCGACGATCTCCACGGTGGACGGGGGAAAGCACGCGGCTCGCGCCGGGGGCGATCGATGGAGGTGGCTTACCTTCGGCACCGCCGCCGCGCTCGTCGCGGGTCTCGTCGCGTGGTTCACGGGAGCCTTACAGGTGGGCCGTCACGCGCAGCCGGCGTTCCGGCAGGTCTCGTTCCGGCAGGGCAGGATCGGGGGTGCGCGATTCGCGCCCGGCGGGCAGGACGTGATTTACGACGCGAGCTGGCAGGGGGAGCCCTGGCAACTGTTCTCCTCTCCCATCGTCGATCCCAAGGAGCGGCCTCTCGGCCAGACCGACGTCCAGCTCCTCGACGTGTCACCCACTGGAGAGCTGGCCGTCCGGTTGAAGAGCAAGGTCGCGGACACTTGGCAATTCGAGGGCACGCTGGCCCGCTCCGCGCTGGGCGGGGACCTCGCACCGAAACCCATCCTCGGGGGAGTACTTCAATCCGCGTGGGCGCCCAAGAGCCAGCTCGCCCTCGTGCGGCAGACGGGCGGCCGCTCGTTTCTCGAGTTCCCGCAGGGGCAGGTGCGCGTCGAATCCGCCGGCTGGTTCGGCGACCTGCGATTCTCGGCGGACGGAACGCAGCTCGCCTACGTCGACCATCCGACCGCCGGAGACGACGCCGGCCGGGTCGCGGTCCTGGACGTCGCGACGGGGAAAACCCGGGTTCTCTCGAAGGCACACGACACTCTTCGCGGGCTCGCCTGGAGAGGCAAGGAAATCTGGTTCACCTCCGGAACCAACATGCTCAATCGCGGCCTCTCCGCCGTGGACCTCTCGGGCCGGGAGCGCGGAGTCTTCAGTCAGGCCGGCGGTCTGTACGTCCACGACGTCGCGCCCGACGGCCGCGTCCTCCTGAGCCGCGAGGAAATGCGGGGCGGGCTGCTCGCGCAAGTCGAAGGGCAGGTCCAGCCGATGGACCTTTCATGGCGAACGTGGAGCTTTCTCCTGGATTGCTCGGCCGACGGACGGATGCTGCTCTTCGAGGAGGAGGAGGGAGATCCGGGCGGCCCGGACCTGTTCCTGCGCCCGGCGGCGGGCGGTCACGCGACGCCGCTCGGGAAGAGCGACGGATTCGGCGCCCTCTCTCCAGACGGCACGCTCGCGGTGGCCTGGCTCGAGAAGCCGAAGCCCCACTGGGTGCTCTACCCCGCGGGGACGGGCAGCCCGCGTGAGCTTCCGCTCGGCGAGATTCGGTCGATCAAGTCCGTCACCTTCCGGAAGGACGGCAAGAGCCTCATTTTCATCGGCACGGGCGGAGAGAAGGAGGACCGCGTCTGGGTGCAGGGTCTCGACGGCAGCGCTCCGAAGCCCATCACGCCGGAAGGCATCACGGGGCTCGACACGTGGCCGTTTCTGAGTCCGGACGGGCGAAGCTTCCTGGCCCGGGAGAAGGCGGGTTGGGGAATTTTCGATCTCGAGCACCCGGAGGCGCCGGCCCGTCGCGTCATGGGCCTCGAAGAAGGCGAGAGGCTGACGCAGTGGTGCCCGGACGGCCGTTTCTACGTGTCGAGGCCGGGCAGCTTTCCGATCGACGTCGCGAAGCTCGACCCGGCGACGGGGAAGCGCCAGCCGTGGAAGACGATCAGCCCCGCCGGCTACGTTGGAGTCGAAGGCTCGACGATCCGGTTCAGTGAGGACGGCCGCCGCATGGCCGCGCGCTACATCCTCCAGCGCAGCACGCTATACGTCGTCGAAGGGCTGCGGTAGCCCTCAGGCCGCACGCACGGGCGCCGGCACGATTCCCGGAAGCGCAGCGAGGAACGCGGCGACCTCGTCTCGCTTCCCGACCGTGACGCGTAGCCAGTTCGGCAGCGACGGGAACTTCCGCCCAACGAGGATCTTCTTCGCGCGGAACGCCTGGATCACGGGCGTGACGTCGCCGCCGACGTCCATCATCACGAAGTTTGCTTCCGAGGGCATCGTCCGGAAACCCTGCTTCGTCAGCTCCCCGACCAGCCACTTCCTCGTGTCGTTCAGGAGCTTCCTCTGGCGCGGGACGAGGTCAGGGTCCGCGAGGCTCGCGACCGCGGCCGCGAGGACGGACGCGTTCGTGTTCGACC
The DNA here is from genome assembly GCA_038245905.1 of Thermoanaerobaculia bacterium. GTDB lineage: Bacteria > Acidobacteriota > Thermoanaerobaculia > UBA5066 > UBA5066 > Fen-183. The sequence goes on from JBBRRY010000024.1 coordinate 22,527, forward strand.
ACGAGGCGTACGGGGCCATCGCGGCGATCGTCTCCTTAGAGCCGACGGCGTAGCCGAGTCTCAGGCCGGCCATCCCGTAGATCTTCGAGAACGTGCGCGCCACGACGACGTTCGGGTGCTTTGCGATCAGCTCGAGGCTGGAACGGTAGCGCGGGTCCTCGACGAAGTGGTGGTACGCCTCGTCCACGAGGATCGTCGCGGTTGCCGGAACCTGCGCTGCGAGGCCGGCCATCTCGTCGCCCGTGACGATCGTGGCCGTCGGGTTGTTCGGGTTGCAGACGTAGACGAGGCCCGTCGTCGCGTCACAGGCCGCGGCCATCTTCGGGAGGTCGTGCCGGAAGTCGGCCGTGAGCGGTACCTTGGTCCCGTCGGCGCGGACCACCTTCGCGTACGCGAGGACTGCCTCGAACGTGGGCTCGGCGGCGACGACTTTCTTCGTGGGCCCGCTGAACGCCTCGTCGGCCATCTGGAGGATCTCGGACGAGCCGCATCCGAGGAGAACCTGCTCGGCGCCGACGTCGTGGTGCTTCGCGATCGCCTCGCGAGCTTCCTCTTCGAGCGCGTCGGGGTAACGATTCGCGGCCGCGTGCGCCGCCGCCTCGAGCGCCCTCGGCGGCGGCCCGTAGGGATTCTCGTTCGAGCTGAGGATGACCGCGTCGGCCGGGCGCGCGCGTTTCGTCGCGGCCTCCGCGGCTCGGCGCACAAGAGGGGAGTCGAGAAGTACAACGCCGGCGGTGACACCGAGGGTTCCGGCAAAAGCGCGGCGAGACATCGGGAGCGGCATGGCGGCCTCCTCGTCTTCCCGATCATCTCGCACTCGGCGCCGCCCCCGTGCATGCGACTCGTTCACGGATAGAATCCATGCGATTCCCCATGAGTCCCATCACGCTCGCCCTCTTCGAGGCAAGTCTGAAGCGCTGCGAGGCGCGACAGGACTTCTTCGACGTGTTCTACGGGAACTTCCTCGCCTCTTCCCCGGAGGTGGCCGAGAAGTTCGCGGGGACCGACTTTGGCCGCCAGAAAGAGTTGCTCCGTACGTCGCTCCACCACCTCCTCCTCGTCGCGCGGGATCCCAAACAAGGGCCGGACCCGTACCTCGAGGAGGTGGCCGTCCGCCACGGAGCCGGCGGTCTCGCGATCGGCGCCCACCTGTACGATCTGTGGCTGGACAGCCTGCTCGAGACCGTGCGCGCGTGCGATCCCGAGTCCGTCCCGGAGGTGGAGGCCGCCTGGGAGGACGTCATGATGGTGGGAATTCACTACCTTTGCGCGAACTACGAGAGGCATCCGCACCGTTGACCTGTCGCGCTTTGCGGCCGACGGTGAGATGCGGACCTGAAGAACCCATGATGCCGAATCGGGAGACGCCCGAGGGCGGGCCGGCAACGCCCGCCGGGGAAGCGCCGCGCGGCCGCAGGAAATGGGTCACGCACGGGCTGTCGAACCGTGTCGTGTACAGGGGTCTTCACTACGGCGCTCGCTGGCTGCCTCTCGCCGTCCTCCATGGCATCTCGTTTGTCCTGAACAGCCTCGCCGTGATTCTCATGAGCGAAACGCTCGGGGCCATCCGCGAGAACTTCCGTCTCGCGCTTGGCGTTCCGGAGCGGGAGGCGCGACACCTCGCGCGCCTCCTCTTCTTCGAATACGGCCGCTCGGTGATCGACGTGTGGCGGACCAGGAGCGAAGCCTTCGTCCCGAAAATCACTTCGTTCGACGCGGATCGCACCATTCTGGCCGAGATCCGGAGCAACGGCCGCGGATTCCTTCTCGTGACGGGGCACGTCGGCAACTGGGAGATGGGCGCCGTGACGCTGCGCGGCCACGCGCTGACGCCGGCGGTTGTCGGACAGCCGGAGCTCGACCCGGATGTCGAGTCGATGCGCCTGAACCTGAGGACGAGCCTCGGCGTCGAGTCGATCGACATCGGCTCGTCCATGGCCACGGCGTTCCGGGTGCGCGCGGCGGTCGAGGCAGGGCGGGCGGTCGCGCTGCTCGTCGACCGCGCCTATCCGGAGGACCAGGTCGTCGTCTCCTACTTTGGCCGCCCCACGCCTTTCCTTCGCTCGCCGGCCCTCCTCGCCCGTTTCTGCAAGTGCGAGATCCTCCCCGGCTTCTTCCTGCGCAGCCCCGACGGCTCGTACTTCAACGTCTGGGGCACGCCGCTTGCCGCCGACGAGTCGCTCTCTCCCGAAGAGGACGCGCGCCGCATCATGAGCCGCGTGGCCGCCGATCTGGAAGCCGTCGTGCGTGCGCACCCGACGCAGTGGTTCAATTTCTACCGGTTCTGGGAGGACAGGAGCGCGTCGGGTGGAGCGGCGGGGGCCCGGCCGGAGTCCGACGTGCGCGTCCACGCGCCGTAGACCCAGCTTCCGCAGCACCTGCTGCAGATGGGAAGCGGCTCTCTCGCGAGCTTTTCGCGGAATCGGCCGGCGCGCTCCCCGGTCCAGATCTCCCGGAACGACGTCTTCCGAACGTTGCCGATGAAGTAATCGGGAAAATCCCCGCAGAAGCAGACCTGGCCGTCGGGCTCGATCTGAGCGAAATACCAGGCCACGGGGCATAGGTCGTGTCCGAATGTCCGGCCGGCGTCGGCGAAGTAGTCGGGCACGCTTGCCGCCGGCAAATTGGGCACGAAAGAGATCCAGGGGCGGCCCCGGGCGGAGTCGAGAAAGCGCCGGCGGCGGAGGCCCGTGAGGAGCTTCACGAGCTCGGTCAGTTGGCGTCCCTTCGTGACCGCGAAGTCCGGGCCGTCGAACTCGAATCCCTTCCAGGAGCTGCCCGAGACGCCGAAGGTTTCGGACATCACCTTCTCGTACTGTGCGCCGGTGTCCTTCGACACGAACCAGCGGAGCCCGATGTTGACCGTGTCGAGCGGAAGCTCTCGGAGGGCGTCGAGTGCCGGTGCGATGTCTTCCAGGTTGAGCTCGGTGATCGGCAGGATGGCGAGGAGCATCGGCGCGGCGGACCCGCGCTCGTCGCGGGCGCGGGCCACGGCCCGGATGCCGGCTGCCGCGCGTGCGAAGCTGCCGGCCTGTCCCCGGATCCGATCGTGAACGTCGGGCTCGCCGTCGATCGAGACCATGATCGAGTCCACGCCGGCCTCGACGAGCTCGCGGGCCATCTCCTCGAGCCGCCAGCCGTTCGTGATCATCGAGCACGTCAAACCGCGCGCCTTCACTTCGCGGATGAGCGGCAGGATATCGGGGTAAAGCAGCGGTTCGCCGCCGAAGAGGCTGATGATGGGCCGCGACGGCGCGAGCTCGTCGAGGAGGCGGACGTAGTCAGAGAGCGCCATCTGACGGTTCAGCCCGATCAGCTCGCGAATCCGGCTCTTCTCCCTCTCACCGTCCGAGGCCGATGCCTCGGCGCCCGCGCGGAAGATCCCCGTGTCTCCCCACTGTCCGCACATCTTGCAGCGGAGGTTGCAGAGGTTCGTGACGCGGAGCTGCACGAACGTCGGCATCGGCAGGTTCCCGGGGCTGGGTGCGGAAAGGTGCTCCATCACCTCGCGGCGCCCTCGAGCCATGCGGCCAAGATGACGACGCGCGAAACCCGCGAGCTTCAGACCGCGCTCGAAGCTCATGGCACGTCTTTCGGCTCGAGAATTCCCGTCGCCCGCTCGAACGCGCCGCGACCCCGGAACGCCTGCTGCACCCTTATGAGGGCGGTCGAGACGTGAAAGGCGAAGATCCAGAAGCGCGCCTTGAGGGTGGGACGGAAGACGCCGCCGCCGAGCACCGTCGTGACGCCGCGCTCTATCCACGGGTTTGGAGCCTGCGTGTAGAACGTCTCGAGGACGTGCGGCTCGTAGAAGCCGTGGACGAAGCGCTCGAATCGCCGGATCGCGCGGTGGTACGTCCTCTCGAACCGGCGGAAGTCGCTCGCGTCCACGCGCCCCTTCGCGCGGAGCGCCCGCGAGGCGGCGGCCGCCGCGAGCTCGGCGGACGCCATTGCGAGAAGAACGCCCGTCGAGAAGACAGGGTCGAGGAAGCCGGCCGCGTCACCCACGAGGCAGAAGCCGTCTCCGACGATGCGCGGCGTTCTGTATGAGTAGTCCGCGATGGCCTGCACCTCGTTCGTGCGTTTCGAGCCCGCCAGGAGCTCGCGCACCTCCGGCGCCGCCAGGACCGACTCCTCGAAGAGCTGCTCCACGGTGCCCTGCCGCTCCTTGAACCGGCGCGAGGGCATCACGATTCCGACCGAGACGGAGCCGTCGGAGAACGGAATCAGCCACCACCAGCCGTCCGGCGTCGTGACGATGACGATGTCTCCGGCGGTGGGCCCCTCCGCGCGCCGGAACGTGTCGAAGTGGGCAAACGCCGCCGAGCGGTCGAGAAGGGGGTCGCGCTTGCGTCCGCCGAGGCGACGGGAGAGGAGCGCGTCGCGGCCGGTCGCGTCCACGACGAGCTTCGCAAACAAGGTGCGCGGCTCGCTTTCCCCCTTCAGCAGAACCTTCACGCCCCGGGCCCTCTTGCCGTCCTCCGTAAAAAGCACTTCTGTCACGCGCGCTTCCTCGAAGACGGTCGCTCCGGACTCCCGCGCGTGGTCGAGGAGGAGAGCGTCGAACTCGGCCCGCTTCACCTGAAACGAGCTCGGGTGGTCGCTGTCGACGCCGTTCACGAACAATACCGGGCGCGTGAAGGACGTCCCCTGATGGTAGAAGCGCGCCCCGAACTTCACCTGGTGCCCCGCCGCCCTAAGCTTCGAAAGAACCCCGATGCGCTCGAAGAGCGGCACGTTCCAGGGGAGAAGCGACTCGCCGATATGGAAGCGCGGGAACTTCTCGCGTTCGAAGAGCAGCGTGCGATGGCCCGCTCGCGCCATCAGCGTCGCGAAAGTGGAGCCCCCGGGTCCGCCGCCGCAGACGACCGCGTCGATCTCGGCGGGGAAGGCCCCGGAGCTCGCAGTCTCTTCCCCTCGATCCTTCGCCGACACGCCCGCAATTATCCACGGGAAGGCACGCGGAGCCTCGGAGCGATGACATGCGGGTTCGCGACGTAGAATTGCGGCACAAACTCTATGGCTCTGCCGTCGGGCGCACGCCTTGGACCCTATGAAATCCTCGCCCCGCTCAGCGCGGGCGGAATGGAGGAGGTGTACCGGGCGAGGGACCCGCGACTCGCGAGAGAGGTCGCGATGAAGGTATCGCCGGAAGAATTCTTTGAAGATGAAGAAAGAAGACAGCGGTTCGAGAGGGAGGCGAGGCTGCTCGCAGCGCTCAATCATCCCGGAATCGCGTCCATCTACTCATTCGAAGAGATCCCCGGTTCTTCTCCTTCTTCGGCCCGCCACCTCCTCGTCATGGAGCTCGTTGAGGGCGAGGACCTCGCGGTACGCCTCGCCTCCGGCCCTCTTTCACTCGAAGAATCTCTTTCCTATGCCCGCCAGATTGCCGAAGCGCTGGAAGCGGCGCACGAGAAGGGGATCGTCCACCGCGACCTCAAGCCCGCGAACGTCAAGGTCACGCCCGACGGGCGCGTGAAGCTCCTCGACTTCGGACTCGCGAAGATCTTCGAGGGCGACGCGGGACCCGGCTCGAGCCCCGCGATCACGAAGTCACCGACGCTCACGGCGCGGGCGACGGCCGCGGGAGCGATCCTCGGGACGGCGGCATACATGTCGCCCGAGCAGGCGCGTGGCAAACCGCTCGACAAGCGGACGGACGTCTGGGCGTTTGGCTGTGTTCTCTTCGAGATGCTGACGGGGAAGAGGGCCTTCGAGGGCGAGACCGTGACCGACACGCTCGCGGCCGTGCTCATGAAGGAGCCCGACTGGGCGGCGCTGCCGCCGGGGACTCCGGAGAAAGTCAGAGAGATTCTTAGAAAGTGCCTGAGGCGCGACGCGAAGGTGAGGCTGCGCGACATCGGCGACGCGAGGCTGGACCTCGAGGAGCTCGCCGCGTCGGCGGACGCATCCGGCCAATTACCCTTCGAAGAAAATCCCGCGGCTCCAAGCTCCACTGTAGCTCGGAACGCTTCAGCGGTGTCCGCGCGAGGGAGCAGAAGATCTCTCTATCTTGCCTGGGCGGTTGCGGCCGCGTTCGCGGCCGCGGCGGCTGTGTTCGGAGTCCTCGTGCTGCGAGCTCGCGGCCCCCGTCCCGTCACGGCCATCCGCGGGCAAATACTGCTCTCGTCGGACGAGCTCTTGGACGGTCCCGGGACTGCCGCCGTCGTGTCGCCGGACGGATCCCGGCTCGCGTACGTCACGCGAAGCCCCCGCCGGCGGCTCTTCCTCCGGCCGCTCGGCGACCTCCAGCCCGTCGAGGTGCCGGAGTCCGAGGGCGCCGAAGGCCCCTTTTTCTCGCCGGACGGGAAGTGGATCGCGTTCTTCGCGCGGGGAAAGCTGCGAAAGGCGCCGGTTTCGGGCGGCGCACCGGTGACGATCTGCGACGCGCCGATCCCGAGGGGAGGTGCCTGGCTTTCCGGAGACACGATCGTCTTCACGCCCAAGACGACCGGCGGCCTCTCGATCGTCTCCGCGACGGGCGGAGAGCCGCGGATCCTGACGGCGGCAAACGTCGGGGCGCGCGAGCGGACGCATCGCTGGCCTGCGCCCCTTCCGGGGGGAAAAGCGGTCCTCTTCTCTACCCAGCTCTCGGGCTCCGACTACGACGACGGGATCACCGAAGCTGTCGGGATCGCAAGCGGGAAGAGAACCGTTGTCCAGAAGGGCGGGGCATACCCGCGCTGGTCGCCGCCGGGACACCTTCTCTTCGCACGAAAGGGGACAGACAACGCCGGCGCCGTCTGGAGCCCGGACGGCCGCGAGATCGTGTTCGCGTCCGATCGCGTGCGAGAGCTCGTGGCCCGCCCGAACGACTCGCCGATCACTCTGCGGGAGATGTACGTCGAGCCCGCCGACGGCTCGGGGCCGGCGCGTCTTCTCTTCAGGATGGCGGGGACCCTTGCGCCGACCGGGTTCTCGCCGGACGGGCGGACGCTCGCGTTCCAGACCTCGCGCCCGGAGACGCAACTGGACCTCGGCGTGATCCGCCTGAAGGGAGGTGCGGTCGACGGGGAGCCCGAGATGATCCTCGCGGAGCCGTCGAACGAAGGCAGCGCGGTCTTCTCGCCGGACGGCCGGTGGCTGGCGTACGACGTGAACGACGGCGGCCACGGATACGTCTACGTGCGAAGCGCAGCGGGCGGGGACGCCAAGTGGCAGGTCCCGGGCGAGATGGGGTCTAGCCCTCGCTGGAGCCGGGACGGAACACTCTACGTCGTGCGCCGGGACGCTTCGATCGTCGCGACGCGCGTCACCGCGGAAGCCGGAGCTCCCGTTTTTGGGAGGGAAGAGCGTCTCTTCACGCTTGCGGCGTTCGAGGCCGGAAGCCGAATCGTCGCGGGTTGGGATGTGTCTCCCGATGGACAGAGATTCCTCGTCCTGATGCGGGAGGGCGCCGCGAACACGCCCGACGTCAACCACGTCACCTTCGCCACCGACTTCGCGGAGGAGCTCAAGCGCCTGGCACCCGCGGGCGGGAAGTGAATTGCTCGCCGTCATCCTGAAGGTGCTCCTTGCCCTCTGGCTTCTTCGCGCCGCGAACGTGGCGTTGTCGTTCCTCCTCGTCCCCGAGCTTGCGCCCGCATCGGGGCGGAAAGTCGGCGCTCCGTTCGTGTCGATCGTCGTCCCCTCCCGGGACGAGGAGCGCGCGATAGAAGCCGCGACCCGGAGCAAGTGTCTTCAGGACGATCCGGCGTTCGAGGTCGTCGTCGTGGATGACCGGTCCTCGGACGGGACCCGCGCGATCCTTCGTCGTCTCGAAAGCGGGTTCCCGGGAACCTTGCGCGTTGTGGACGGCATCGAGCCGCCAGCCGACTGGCTCGGGAAGCCGCACGCCCTCGACGAGGGCACGCGCGCGGCTCGCGCCGCTCGCCCCGACGACTGGCTCGTCTTCTCGGATGCGGACGTCGTCTTCGCCCCGGATCTGCTGGCGCGGGCGCTCGCGCACGCCGAGAAGCACCAGCTCGACTTCCTGACTCTCCTCCCGCAGATGGACGCGCGCGGGTTCGGCGAGCGGCTCATGGTCCCGACAATCCCGGCTGCCGCGTTCTGCTACTTCCCCGGCTGGCTCATGAACATTCGCTCGGCCCGGCGCTTCGGCGGCGGGGGAGGCGTCTTCAACTTGATCCAACGCGACCTCTTCGATCGCATCGGCGGGCACGTGGCGCTGAAGGCCTCCGTCGTCGACGACATCCAGCTCGGCCGCAACGCGCGGCGCGCGGGCGGCCGCACGGGCCTCGCCCTCGCGCTCGACTCGATCTCCCTGCGCATTTATCACGGCTTTCGGGAGATCGCGAAGGGGCTGGAAAAGAATGGTTTCTTCGTGCTTGGAAACGTGCCGCTGGCGGTGTTTGGACTTCTGTTGTTTTTCTTAGAAGGTGAATTGGCTTACGCAATCCTGCTCGGCGCCCCCCTCTTCACCTTCAAAGAAATCCTTCTTTCTTCTCTCGTCGTCCTCGCGTCGTTCGTCGTGCGGGCTATCTGCGACCTGCGCCTGAGGCTCGGAATCCTCTCCGCGCTTCTTCATCCCGTCTGGGTGGCCGCGCTCACCGGGATCTTTGCCAGGTCGACCTGGGTGAACGGCGTATTGCACCGCAACGAGTGGCGCGGGCGGGTGCGGGACGCCCGGACGCTGAAGTCGTGACCGGGCTCGACCGGAGAGACCGTTATGCTTGAGGCCGGGTGAAGGTCGGAGATCGCCTCGGTCCCTTTGAAGTCCTTGCTCCGCTGGGAGCGGGAGGAATGGGGGAGGTGTACCGGGCGAAGGACACGCGCGTCGACCGGGCGGTCGCGTTGAAGGTGCTGCCGGAAGAGTTCTTCGAGAATGAAGAGCGGAGGGCGCGTTTCGTGCGCGAGGCACGCACGCTCGCGAGCCTCAATCACCCTGGCGTCGCCACCCTTTATTCGTTCGAAGAGATCCCCGGATCCTCGCCATCCTCGACGCGTCACGTCCTCGCCATGGAGCTCGTGGAGGGCGAGACGCTGTCGGCGCGGCTCGCGAAGGGACCCCTGCCGCTGTTGGAGGCGCTGCGCTACGGCGCGGAGATCGCCGCGGCGCTCGAGGCCGCTCACCGACGCGGGATCGTGCACCGTGACCTGAAGCCCGCGAACGTCATGTTGGCGAAGGCGGGCGTCAAGCTCCTCGACTTCGGCCTCGCGCGGGCGACGGTCCCGTCCCGGGCGGACGCACCGCTGTCCGTCCTCACGACGCAGGACAGCGAGCTGACGGCCGAGGGTGTGGTCGTCGGGACCCTGCCGTACATGGCGCCGGAGCAGCTCAAGGGCTGGGAGACGGACGCGCGCACGGACATCTTCGCGTTCGGCGCGATGCTCCACGAGATGGCTACCGGGCGGCGGGCTTTCGCGGCGGACGACCGCGCGAGCCTTGTCGCCGCGATCCTCACGGCGAATCCTCCGTCCGTCGAGCAGATCGAGCCCTCGTGTCCCCCCGCGCTGGGGCGGGTCGTCGCGGCCTGCCTCGCGAAGGATCCGGACGAGCGATGGCAGAACGCCGCGGACGTCGGGCGAGAGCTCCGTTGGATTGCGGAGGGAGGGACCGCCTTCGGCGCCCCTGTCCCGGACAGTCCGCGCCGCCTCCGGGGGCTCGTCCCATGGGGTGTCGCCGCGATCGCCGCCCTCCTGGCGATCGCCGCCCTGTTCCGCTCTCCGCGCCCCGACGCGCGCGAGGAGACGATGCGCTTCAAGATCTTCCCGCCCTCCGGACAGAACCTGATGGGTTTCGCCCTGCTGTCGCCGGACGCGCGACGCCTGCTCCTGCAGCTCCGGGACGACGGCGGCAAGAACCGGCTCGCAATCCGGTCGCTCGACGGCCTCGACGTGCGGATCCTTCCGGGGACCGACGATACGCGCGGAGCGTTCTGGTCGCCCGACGGGCGGGAGATCGCCTTCTTCGCGGAAGGAAAGCTCAAGCGGATGAGCGCGGAGGGCGGGCCCGCCCGCGCGATTTGCGACAGCGGCGGGGCCGTCTGGGGTGCGTGGAGCCCAGGGGGCACGATCCTCTTCGCGACGAATTTTGGCGGCCCGCTCAGTGTCGTCCCAGCGGCGGGTGGAGTGCTCGCACCGGCCACGGCCCTCGACGACGCGGCCGGCGAGACGCACCAGAATCAGCCCTGTTTCCTGCCGGACGGCCGGCACTTCGTCTATTTCTCGGCGAATGCGGATTTCACGAAGAAATTCATCCGGCTCGGCTCGCTCGACTCGAAGAAGACGCGGCCGTTGTTCGAGTCGGATTCTTCGGCGGTCTACGCGGACGGATATCTCGTCTTCGGGCGCGACGACGCGGTCCTCGCGTGGCGGTTCGACCCCGGGACCCTGAAGCTCGTCGGCGAGCCCGCCCCCGCGTTCGAGCACGTCCACTGGGCGAGCGGCGACGCCTTCCTGTCCCTTTCGGCGGCCGGAAACCGCGTTGCGTACGTGTCCTGGTTGCTTCGGCGGCAACTGGTCTGGGTGGATCGGAAGGGGCGCGAGCTCGGGACCCTCGGCGAGGTTGGCGGCTACGCGGACGTGAGGATTTCGCCGGATGGACGCAAGGTCGCCGTGGCGGTGCGCGGACGCGCCCACGGCGGGAACGGCGACGTCTGGGTCCTCGACGCGACTCGGGGCACTGCGGTCCGGATCACCTCCGAAGCCACCGACGACTTCAATCCGGCTTGGTTCCCGGACGGAGAGAGGATCGCGTACGTCTCCGACCGCTTCGGTTCCTACAACCTCTTCGAGCGGCCGGCGGGCGGCGGCCTCGAGAAGCTCCTGATCCGCAGCGAGCGGGACAAGATGTTCCCGTCGATCCTCCCGGACGGCCGCCGCGTGCTCCTGGACGTGGACGAAAGACCACGATACGTCCGGGAGATCCTGCCTCTCGACGACCCGAAGAACGCCGTTCGCCTCTCGGCCGACTCCCGGTTCTCCGAGGAGCACCCGGCGATCTCGGCGGACGGTCGCTGGTGCGTGTTCGACTCGATCGAGTCGGGCCAGAGGGAGGTCTTCCTGCAGCCGGTGCCAGACGGTCCGAAGCGTCAGGTCTCGATCGGCGGAGGCCAGATGCCCGTCTGGAACCGCAGCGGCCGCGAGATCTTCTACGCCGCGCGGAACGGGACGCTCATGTCCGTGGCCCTACGCGTCGAAGGTGGCCGGGTCGAGCCCGGAGAACCGCAACCTCTCTTTCCCCTCCAGTTCGACCTTTCCGGTGAATTGCCGTGGCACCTCGGACCTTACGACGTGACGCCGGACGGACAGCGCTTCCTCGTCATCCGCCGCGCGCCGGGCGTGGAGTCCGACGGCGTCGTCGTGGTCACGAACTGGACCGCTGGCTCGACGGGCCGGCCCTGAGCGGCTGGAGCGCGCGATCGGGGTATTCTTCGAGGCTCATTCCCCGGCAATGGAGGACACGTGGAGCGATTCACCGGACTGATCGGCCTTTCGGTCGTGCTCGCTGTCGCGTTCGCGCTCTCGAAGAACCGCAAGGCGATCCGCTGGCGGACGATCGGCTGGGCGTTCGCGCTCCAGATGGTCTTTGGCGTCCTGGTCCTCTACTGGGAGCCCGGCAAGCAGGGCATCGAATCGTTCTCGAACGGGGTCTCGCACGCGATCGGTTACGCGGACCAGGGTTCGTCGTTCCTGTTCGGCTGGCTCGCGGGGCCGATGGACGCCCTTGGCGAGAAGACCGGCATGGGCTTTCGCGGGATCATCTTCGCGTTCAAGGTCCTGCCGATCATCATCTTTATCTGTTCGTTCTTCTCGATCCTCTATTTCTTCGGGATCATCCAGTTCATCGTGAAAGGCATGGCGTGGGTCATGCAAAAGACGATGAAGGTCTCGGGCGCCGAGGCGCTTTGCGTGGCCGCGAACGTCTTCATCGGCCAGACGGAGGCGCCGGTCCTCATCGCGCCGTACATCGCCGCGATGACGATGTCCGAGCTCTTCACGATGATGGTCGGCGGCATGGCGCACGTTTCCGGCGCCGTCATGCTCGCCTACGTCCTCATGGGCGCGCCGCTCAAGTATCTCATCACGGCGTCCGTCATGGCGGCGCCGGGCACGTTCCTGATCACGAAGATCATGTGGCCCGAGACGGACACGCCGGTCACGATGGGCACCGTCCGGATGCAGGTCGAAAATAAGGACGCGAACTTCATCGACGCGGCCGCGACGGGCGCCTCGCAAGGCATGACGCTCGTCCTCAACATCGCCGCGATGCTCATCGCGTTCGTCGCCCTCATCGCGATGATCAACGGCTTCCTCGGCTGGGCGGGCGGCCTCTTCGGATATCCGTCCTTCACGCTCCAGACGGTCTTCGGCTGGGTCATGAGTCCGCTCGCGCGCATCCTCGGCGCTCCGCAACAGGATGCCGCGACGATCGGCAACCTCATCGCGAACAAGACGGTCATCAACGAGTTCTTCGCCTTCTCGATGTTCAAGGACGTCGTCGGAGGCCTCACGGAGAAGGGAAAGATCATCGCGACGTTCGCGCTCTGCGGATTCGCGAACTTCTCCTCGATCGGCATTCAGATCGGCGGGATCGGCGGACTCGCCCCGTCCCGCAAGTCCGACCTCGCGCGGCTCGGCTTCCGCGCCCTCCTCGCCGGCTCGCTCGTGAGCTTCATGACGGCCGCGATCGCCGGAATTCTTATGTCCTAGGAGGACGAAACTCATGGATCCCAACCTCACGGTTTCCGCGGAGTGGCTCCGCGAACGCCTCCCGCATCCGCCGCTCGTCGGCGTGATTCTGGGCTCGGGCCTCGGCGACTTCGCCGACGGCGTGGACGAGCGCGTCGCCGTGCCATACGGGGAGATTCCGGGATTTCCCGCATCGGCCGTCGTCGGGCATTCGGGAACGCTCGTGGCGGGGACCGTGCGCGGCGTTCCGACGGTCGTCCTCTCGGGCCGCGTTCATTACTACGAGGGCCACCCGATGCCGGCCGTCGTTTTCCCGGCGCGGGTGCTCGGCCTTCTCGGCTGCCGCACCGTCATCGTGACGAACGCTGCGGGCGGCATCGACAAGTCGTTCAAGTCCGGCAACCTCATGCTCATCGACGACCATATCAACGCATTCGGGACGAACCCGCTCGTGGGTGCGAACGAAGAGGACCTCGGGCCCCGATTCCCCGACATGTCGGACGCGTACCGCAAGGACCTCCGGACGCTCGCGTTCGCGGTCGCCGGGCAGCAGCGAATCCCGCTGAAACACGGCGTCTATGTCGGCGTCCACGGGCCCTCGTACGAGACGCCCGCTGAGATCCGCGCCTTTCGAACCTGGGGTGCGCACGCGGTGGGAATGTCCACGGTGCCCGAGGTGATCGCGCTGAACCAGATGGGCGTCGGGGTCCTTGGCATCTCGTGCATCACGAACATGGCGGCCGGTGTCCTCAAGCAGAAGCTCGATCACAAAGAGGTCCTCGAAACGACGCAGCGCGTGAAAGGCGACTTCGTCCGCCTCCTGACGGCCCTCGTCCAGGCCCTCGGAACCGGGCGTTCTGGCGCCACGGAGGACGCCTTCAAGCCGGTCGCCCTTCTCGCGGGGCGCGCGAAAGCGCGCGCGAAGAAGGCGAAGAAGGCGAAGCGAACATGAGCGGCGGCCGGCCCCTCTTGGCGGACGAAGAGAATCGCCTCGTCGACGCGGCGCGGAAAGCGCGCGAACATGCCTCGGCGTCGTACTCCGGTTTCCGGGTGGGTGCCGCTCTGCTTTCCGAGGACGGCACGATCTTCGGAGGGTGCAACGTCGAGTCGGCTTCCTACGGGCTGACGGTATGCGGGGAGAGGACCGCCGTCTTCAAGGCAATCTCCGAGGGGACGCGAAAGTTCCGGGCGGTCGCGGTCGTGACGGACGCCGACCCGCCCGCCGCGCCCTGCGGAGCGTGCCGCCAGGTTCTCTGGGACCAGTGCCGCGACATCGAAGTCGTCCTTGCGACGCCCGTGCGCGTTATCAGTCGGATGCGCCTCTCGACGCTTCTGCCGCTGCCCTTCGAGTTCGAGGGATCGAAGTGAGGCGCGTCTCGGTTCTCGTGCTCGCGTGCGCAGTGCTCGCCGCCGCGGCTCCGCCGCTAGCCGCCGCCGAGCGCCCTCACGCGCCTTCTAAGAAGTTTTCCTCTTCCTCTTCTTCTTCTTCTCTCTCCCCGGTCGACACCCTCGTCACCGCGGCCCACGTTCTGACGATGGACGGTGCGGATCGCGTCTTCTCTCCGGGCGCCGTCGCGATCAACGGCGGTGCCATCGTGGCCGTCGGCAAGCCCGCGGATCTCCTCGCTCTCTATTCTCCGAAGCAGAGAATTCTCCGTCCGAACGCGGTCGTCCTGCCCGGCCTCGTCAACACGCACACGCACGCTGCGATGAACCTCCTGCGCGGAATCGCGGACGACTTGCCGCTCATGGACTGGCTCACGAAGTTCATCTTCCCGGCCGAAGGCAAGAACGTCTCACCGGCCTTCGTGAAGGCCGGCACTCTCCTCGCCTGCGCCGAGATGGTCCGCGGGGGCACGACGACGTTCGCGGACATGTACTACTACGAGTCGGATGTCGCGGCGGCGGTGGACGAATGCGGGATGCGCGCCGTCCTCGGCGAGACGTGGCTCGACTTCCCGGTGCCGGATCACAAGGACCTCGCGGAGTCGATCTCGACGACGCGGGCGTTCCTTGAGAAGTGGAAGGGCCATCCGCGTGTGATCCCCGCCGTGGCCCCGCACGCGCCGTACACGAACTCGGAAGGGTCTCTCCGTGCGGCGTACGATCTCGCCCGCGAATTCCATGCGCCGCTCCTCATCCACCTCTCCGAGACGCGGGACGAGCAGAAGCAGATTCTCGAGAAGCACGGGACGACGCCCACGAAGTGGCTCGAGTCCATCGGCTTCCTGGGGGCGAACGTCCTCGCGGCCCACGGAGTCTGGCTCGACGCCGACGACATGCGCATCCTCGCCGAGCGCCACGTGGGTCTTTCCCACAATCCCGAGTCGAACATGAAGCTCGCGTCGGGCATCGCGCCCGTCGTCGCGGAGCGCAAGGCGGGAATCGTCGTCGGCCTCGGGACGGACGGGGTCGCGGGCTCGAACAACGATCTCGACATGTGGGAGGCGATGGATTTCGCCGGCAAGCTCGCGAAAGTCTCGACAATGGACCCGACCGCGCTGCCTGCAAAGGACCTCCTCCGGATGGCGACGATCGAGGGCGCGCGCGCGATGAAGCTCGACGACCGGATCGGGTCCCTGGAGGCCGGCAAGCGAGCGGATCTCGTGGCCGTGGATCTCGTCCGGGCGCGGACGCACCCCATCTGGGACCTGTATTCGACGCTCGTCTACTCGGTCAAGGAGAGCGACGTAACACTCACGATGGTCGAGGGCAAGGTCCTCTGGGACGGGACGCGCGTCACGACGCTCGACGAGGCGAGGGTCATCCGGGACGCCGACGAATGGCGGAGGAAGGTGGCGGCGTCACTCGCGGCGCTAGCCGGGAAGCCATGAGCCTCTTCGTGCGCACGATCGTCAAGAAGCGCGACGGCGGCGAGCTGTCCGAGGGCGAGATCGCCGATTTCGTCGCCGGCGTCACGGACAAGACGATCACGGACGAGCAGGCGGCTGCGTTCCTGATGGCGGTCTGCTGCCGGGGCATGACGACCGCCGAGTCGGCCGCACTCACGTTCGCGATGATGAAGTCCGGCGAGACCTGGGATCTCTCGCGGCACGGATTCGTGGCCGACAAGCACTCGACTGGCGGGGTGGGCGACAAGGCCACTCTGGTACTCGCGCCGCTCCTCGCGGCAGTGGGCGTCAAGGCCGGCATGATGTCGGGGCGCGGCCTCGGGCACACGGGAGGCACTCTCGACAAGCTCGAGTCGATCCCCGGCTTCAAGACGGGCCTCCCGAAATCCGAGTTCGACCGCCTTCTCGACACGGTCGGCTGCGCGCTCATCGGCCAGACCGACTCGATCGCGCCCGCCGACCGGCGCCTCTATGCGCTCCGCGACGTCACGGGAACGGTGGAATCGATCCCGCTCATCACGGCGTCGATTCTGTCCAAGAAGCTCGCGACCGGCGCTTCCGCCGTCGTCTTCGACGTCAAAACCGGGAATGGCGCGTTCATGGCGGATCCGAAGGACGCCGAGCGCCTCGGGAGGGCCCTCGTCGACACGACGCGGGCCACGGGCCGCAAGGCCTCGGGCTACATCACGGCGATGGACCGGCCACTCGGCGAGGCGGTTGGGAATGCGAACGAGGTCGAGGAGTCGATTCGGATGCTGGGCGGCGAGGGGCCGGCCGACCTCCGTGAGAACACGCTGCTTCTCGGAGCCGATCTCGTCCTCGCGGCGGGCCTCGAGACGAGTGCGAAGGAGGCGCGGCGGCGCCTGAACGCCGCCCTCTCCGACGGCCGCGCGCTCGAGGTCTTCGCGAAGCTCATCGCGGCGCAGGGCGGAGACGCGACGATCTGCGACGACCCGAGGCGCCTCCCGCAGCCCGTATCGAGGAGGGACGTGTCCTCTTCGGAGACGGGCGTCGTCACCCGGATCGCGACGCGCGAGGTCGGACTCCTCGCCATCGAGCTCGGGTGCGGGCGTACGAAGAGAGACGACGTGATCGACCCGGCATCGGGCTTCCATGTGAAGAAGAAGCCGGGCGATTCCGTGGAGAAAGGCGAGCCGCTGCTCGTCGTCGAGCTGGGGAAGGCCGCGAAGCCGAGGGCCGACTTCTTCGAGAGGCTCGCCGCCTGCTTCACGATCGCGCCCGCGGGGACCGCGGTCGAGTCCCTGCCTTTCGTCGTCGCGACTTTTTGATGGCCGGGGAATCCGCGCGCGCGCGTCTCGTGAGCATCCTCCAGCACGCGCACGCGGGTGAGCTTGCCGCGGGACACGCGTATCGCGGCCACGCAGCGTCCGTATCCGACCCCGAGGAAAGGGCGCAGATTCGGAAGATCGAGGACGAGGAGTGGGTGCACCGGCGGCAGGTGGGCGAGATGCTCGCGGCGCTCGGCGGAGCGCCCGATCCGCCACGGGAGCGGAAGCTCCTCATCATTGGATCGACCATCGCCGTTCTCTGCCGGATCGGCGGCTGGTACGTCCCGATGTACGGCGCGGGAAGGCTCGAGAGCAAGAACGTCAAGGAATACGAAGATGCTGCCGACTTCGCGGTCGAGTCGGCACACCCGGAATTCGTGGAGTGCCTCCTCGAGATGGCCGAGGTCGAGTGGGACCACGAGGCGTACTTTCGGAGCAAGGTCGAGAGCCACTGGCTGCGCCGCGTGATCCGCGTCTGGCCAGCGATCCCGCCGCGCGAAGCGATCCGGCGAAACTTTGCAGAGAGGCATCCCGCGCTTCGGCGCGCCCCGGGCTAGACTCTTCGCAGATTGAGTCTCACGGCCGGAACCCGTCTGGGCGCCTACGAGGTGCTCGGCTCGCTCGGTGCGGGCGGGATGGGGGAGGTCTATCGGGCCCGTGATCCGCGCGTCGACAGATCCGTGGCGCTGAAGGTCCTGCCGGAAGAGTTCTTCGGGGACAAGGAACGGACGGCCCGCTTCGAGCGCGAGGCGCGCACGCTCGCGAGTCTGAACCACCCTGGGATCGCGGCTCTGTACTCATTCGAAGAAATCTCGGGTCGGCATGTCCTCGTCATGGAGCTCGTCGAGGGTGAGACGCTCCGCGAGCCGCTCTGTTCCGGACCTCTGCCGGCGAAGCGCGCCCTCGAGATCGCCGTACAGATCGCGCGGGGCCTGGCCGCGGCGCACGAGAAGAGCGTCGTCCACCGGGATCTGAAGCCCGAGAACGTGATCCTGACGAAGGATGGCCGGGTCAAGATTCTCGACTTCGGCCTCGCAAAGCTGGCGCAGCCGCTCGCGGCCGGTGAGTCGCTCTCCGCGGCCGGCACGCTCTCCAACCTGACAGAGGCGGGCGCGGTCTTCGGAACGGTTTCCTACATGTCGCCCGAGCAGACACGCGGGGAAGCCGTGGACCACCGGTCGGACATCTTCAGCTTCGGCACGATGCTCTACGAGATGCTCTCGGGGACGAACCCGTTCCGGTCCGCCACGGCGGCCGAGACGATGGCCGCGATCCTCAGGCACGATCCGCCGCCGCTGTCCGACGCGCCGACTCCCCCTCCGCCCGCGCTCGGCGCGATCGTCCTGCGCTGCCTCGAGAAGAAACGCGAGGCGCGCTTTCAGTCGACGCTCGATCTCGCGTTCGCGCTCGAGGCCCTGTCCGCGGCGTCGGCGCCCGCGCGTGCGCTCGCGGCTATGGCTGAGACTCCTCGCCCGAGATCGCGCATGGCCATCCTCGCGCTCGCGGCCGTCCTCGTGGGTGCGGGGGTCACGGCTGGAGTCCTGAGGGCGCGGGCGCCTCGAGCCGTCCCCGCTCCGACCATCCGCTTCGCGGTCCCGCCGCCCGAGGGAGGGGCGTTCGCATGGTCGGGCGAGGGGCGCACGCTCGGAGTTTCTCCGGACGGGGCGCGGCTCGCCTGGGTGGCGAGGGATGCGCGCGGCGAGAGGCGGATCTGGCTCCGGCCGCTCGAGTCCCTCGAGGCTCGGGCCCTCGCAGGGACGGAAGGCGCGTCGTCCTTCTTCTGGTCGCCCGACGGGGCCGCGCTCGCGTTTTTCGCCGGAGACAAGCTCAAGCGCCTCGACCTCCCGTCGGGCGCTCCCGTCCCGATTGCCGACGTTTCGGCGGGCGGCGGGAAGTCGGGGACGTGGGGAGCCGAGGACATCCTCTTCGGAGGCGTCCAGGGTGAGGCCCTCTATCGTGTCCCGCATTCGGGCGGGACGCCCGCTGTCGTCGTGAAACCGGATGTGGCGCGCGGAGAGACGCGGGTCATCTGGCCGACCTTTCTCCCGGACGGCCGGCGCTTTCTCTACGTCTCGCGGCGCGGGAACGAGGGCACGCTGATGCTCGCGGAGCCGGACAAGGCGCCTCGGGCGGTCATGCCCGACGTGTCCGACACGGCTTACGTCGAGCCCGGGATCCTCGTGTTCGCGCGGGAGGGAACTCTTTTCGCGCAAGCCTTCGACGTGCGCACCGGGCGCATGACCGGCTCGGCGGCGGCGCTTGCGAAGAGCATCCGGTACTTCATGTCCACCGGCGGCGCGGGCTTCGCGGTTTCGCGGAACGGCACTCTCCTGTACGTCGTGCAGGAGGACGTGAGCCGGCTCGAGCGATTCGACCGCGCCGGACGGACCGGAGGGCGGGTCTCGACCGCGGGTTCCTATCTGAGCCTGAGTCTCTCGCCGGACGGGCGCCGCGTTCTCTACGATCGCGCGCGGCCCGGCATCTGGACGTACGACATCTGGTCGTTCGACTTCGAGCGGGGCGTCGAGAGCCGCGTGACTTCGGACATCGGGAGCGAGTTCTCCCCGGTCTGGCTCCCGGAGGGAAGAAGCTTCATCTACTCGGCCGTCGCCGGGTCCAATCCTCGTCTCTATCGGATGGACCTCGCGACGGGGAAGAGCGAGGAGGTCGTGCCGGGGGCGGGCTTCCAGGAGGCATCGGACGTTTCCGCGGACGGACGGTTCCTCGCGTATTCGGAACGTCAGGGCCGAAACTTTACATTGCGGACGGTCGCGCTCTCCGGGCCGCGAACGCCCGTCGTTCTCGGAGGGAACCCGTCCGTTGACTATGGGGCACCCCGGTTCTCCCCGGACGGGCGGTTCCTCGCCTTCCTCTGCGACGAATCGGGCCGCCGGGAAGCCTACGTGATGCCCTACCCGGGGCCGGGCGAGAAGACGCGCGTCTCGCCCGCCGGCGCGAGGCATTTGTGCTGGCCGCGCGGAACCGGCGAGATCCTGTTCCTCTCGGGCGACGGACACATGACGTCCGTCGCGGTGAGCACGTCCCCGGTGCTCGCAATCGGCCGTCCGGTCGTGCTCTTCCCGACGGATCCGGCCTGGGGCGGGTTCGACGTGTCGGCGGACGGGAAGCAATTTCTCGCCGTCGTCCCGGAGATCGACGGAAACCGGTACCCGGCGACCGTCGTCGTGAACGGCGCAACGGCAGCTTCGAAGTAGCCGCCGCTCATTCTCAGGGCGCCGTCGCCGTTGAGGCTGAGAGGGACGCGGCGCGGAAGACGAGGTCGACCGAGCCGATCCGGAGCCCGTCGCCGTCCGACAGCGGGACGAGGCCGTTGATCCGGCATCCGTCGCGGAGCGTGCCGTTCTTGCTGCCGAGGTCCTCGAGCATGGCCGCGCCGTCCCTCACGCGGATGCGGGCATGCTGGCGAGAGACGGAAACGTCTCCGACCCAGACGTCGGCCGTCGGATCCCGCCCCAGCACGTTGTCGCCCTCGACCAGAGGGAGAACGTTGAGTCCCCAGACGAGCCAGAGTCGGACCCCCGTGCGCTCCGCAACCGGTGCCTTCTCGATGATGACGTCGGCCACGAACGAATACCCGAACCCGTGATGCGTCCGGATGAAGGCCGGCTGCTTCGCGCCTTCTCCCAGCGCGGCACGCACGTCGTTCACGAGGCTCGTCAGGTTCGCCTCGGTCACGAGGACGTCCGGCCAGATCGCGTTCATCAGCTCTTCGCGGGAGAGCGCCCGAGGGCGCTGCTGGACGAGGAGCGCGAGCAGGTCGAACGCCTTCGGCGCTAGGTGCACCGGGCTCGGCCCGCGCAGAAGGAGGCGGGCCTCCGGGTCGAAGGTGACTTCGCCAAATCGAAGGCGCATCGGGTTCCTCCGATTATTGAACCGAAAAGGCAGATTTGCGGCACGAATACGGAAGGGCTCAGCTACACGGAGGGCCCATGTTTCTGCAGGTCCACAAGGCCCTTCGAGACACTCGCGACGCCCGAACCAAGCCACGAAGAACTCAACCGTTCCGAAAGGAGACACTCATGCACATGACGAAGAACGTCCTCTCGGCAATCATCACCGCCGGTCTGGCCCTTGCGGTGAATCCTGCGGAGCTGAAAGCCGGCCCCATCATCTACGGGTCGGCGGGATTCGGAACGCAGCTGATCAAGATCGACGTCGCGACCGGGCACGTCACCCACGTCGGCGACTTCGGGGTGTTCGCTCTGGGTCTCGCCATCAGTCCCCACGGCAAGCTGTATACGGTGACCGACTCGTTTGCCGACGGCTGTGCGCCGAACTGCAATCCGCAGCTGGCCGCCGTGGATCTTTCAACCGGTCATGCGACTCCGTATGGGAATCTGCACGGAGAGCCGTTCATGGGGATCGCGTTCACGCCCGACGGTGCGCTGCAGGGCGTCAACGCCATGAGCGGGACGCCGGACGCCGGCAGCCTCTTCAGGTTCAACGTGGACAAGGGCAAGGCCACCCAGGTGGGAGTGACGGGTGGGTGCTTCGAGATCATGGACATGGCGTGGAGCCCCGATGGCAGGATGTACGGGGCCGCATGGGACTCGCTCTACCGTGTCAATTCGCACACGGGGAAAGCAAAGTTGATCACCAAGATTCACGGCCTTGATGGAAATGCGGTGATGGGCCTCGCGATCGACGATGACGGCAACTTCTACGTGTCCGAGATCATTCCCAACGCATCGCTCTTCAAGGTGAACCCGAAGAGCGGGGCGACGACCCGGATTCTTCTGGACACCCAGATCGACTATGTCCACGGGCTCGAGTTCATGCCCGGACACGACAGGAAGCATCACGGGTGCGATGAAGATGGCGAGGATGACGATTAGGGAGATCTGACGACCATTTCCGTCCAGGTCCGTATCTTCGCAATGTCGTTCTGGAGTTCTCGAAGCTGATGCGACCCCCGCGACCACGCGGGGGTTTGTGTTGAAATGCGGGCGAGCCTTTTCCTTGAAGGCTATGGTCAAATGATGCCGTCATTCGCCCATGAGTCTGTCTCCCGGCACCCGACTGGGTCCGTACGAGGTCCTTGCCCCGCTCGGCGCGGGAGGGATGGGCGAGGTTTACCGGGCCCGCGATGCGCGGCTCGAGCGCGACGTCGCGCTGAAGGTCCTGCCAGATTCGACCCTCGGCGACGAAGTCGCCCGGGCGCGCCTTCTGCGAGAGGCGCGCATGGCTTCGAAGCTGAACCATCCGCACATCTGCACGATTCACGAGGTCGGCGACGTCGACGGTCAGGTCTTCATCGCGATGGAGCTCGTGGAGGGCCGCACGCTGAGCGACCGGCTGGCCGCCCAGGCCCTTCCGTACGACGAGGTGCTCCGCTACGGCCAGCAGCTGGCCGACGCGCTCGCTCACGCCCACGAGCACGGTGTCGTTCATCGCGACTTCAAGAGCGCCAATGTTGCCCTCACGCCGGAGGGGCGCGTCAAGGTGCTCGATTTCGGGCTGGCGGAAAATGCCAGCAAGAGAGAGCTTGCCGAGGCGACAACAGCTTCCGGGGCTGCGCTGACCGAGACCGGAACGATGGCCGGGACGCCGGCCTACATGGCGCCCGAACAGCTGCAAGGTCAGCCGGCCGACGCGCGGAGCGACGTCTGGGCTCTCGGCGTCGTCCTCTACGAGATGGCGACGGGGCGGCGCCCGTTTCGGGGGAGCACGGGCCTCGAGCTGGCGTCTGCGATCCTCAGCCAGCCGCCGGTACCCCTTCCGTCTGGCGTGCCGGCTTCGCTCGCCGCCGTGATCGAGCGCTGCCTCGCCAAGGAGCCCGCGGCGCGTTATCAGCGCGGGAGCGAGGTGAGGGCGGCCCTGGAGAGCATTCAGTCGGGCCGGACACCTTCGCCGTGGTCCGCCCTGAAGGTCACGGCGAGACGGCGCCCCTGGGCGGCACTTGGCGTCGGCCTCGTGGCAATCGGCGCCGCCGTCCTTCTGGCCGTCCTCGCTCTGTCCTTCGCCCGGCGTCGCCAGGTCGCAGGGATGGACGCGTCGGCCGCGCAGGCGCGACCGCCGGTGCGCATCGTCGTCCTCCCGTTCGACAACCTCGGCGGCCCGGAGGACGGCTACTTCGCTGCCGGCATCACCGAAGAGATCACGAGCCGGCTGGCGAGCGTCCGCAGCCTCGCGGTCATCTCGCGTACAACCGCCACGCAATACGACCGCCGCGGAAAGACGGTCGAACAGATCGGCAAGGACCTCGGCGTGGGCTACGTCCTCGAGGGCTCGGTCCGGTGGGACAAGAGCGGCAGCGGGCCCGGGCGGGTGCGGATCACGCCCCAGCTCATCCGGGTAGCCGACGACACGCATCTCTGGTCCGACCGCTACGACCGGTTGCTCGCGGACATCTTCGCGATTCAGGGCGACGTCGCGGACGGCGTCGTAAGAGCGCTCAACGTCACGCTTGCGCCCGCAGAATCGACTGCCGTGCGTCGCGTGCCCACGCGCGATCTCGAGGCCTATGACCTCTATCTGCGGGCCCTCGAGCTCGAAAACCGGAATCTTCAACCCTTGGACATCGCCGAGCAGATCAGGCTTACCGAACGTGCGGTCGCCCGCGATCCTGAGTTCGCCGAAGCAATTGCCCTACTCGCAAGGGCACGAACCTCCAATTACTGGCTTTTCTACGACCGGAGCGAATCCGAGCTCGAGCGTGGAAGAGTCGAAGCGGAGCGTGCGGTCGCCCTGCGCCCCGATTCCGCGGAAGCGCACGTGGCCCTCGGCTTCTACTACTATCAAGCACGCCTCGATTACGAAAGAGCCCTCGCCGAGTTTGGCAAGGCCCTTGAGCTGCAGCCGAACGAACCCAGCGTTCATGCGGCGATTGGTTATGTCACGAGGCGCCAGGGAAGACCGGAGGAGGCGGAAGCTCATCTTCAAACAGCGGTCGGTGGCGACCCGAGGAACGGCACGCTCTTCTATGGCCTCGGCGAAACGCAACTTCTGCTTCGCCACTATCCGGACGCAATCGAGAACCTCGGCGTGTCGACATCGATCAACCCGGACCAGGCCGCCGGGTACACCCTCTGGGCCTGGGCTTACGTACTCTGGCATGGAGACGTTGCTGCCGCCGAGCGCGTCCTGCAGTCCGCGGCTGGAATTCCTGACCTGGACGACCCAGCCGGGTCGTCAGATTACTTTGTTTTTCGCCTTTCCCTCATCGCACGCGACTGGAAGCAAGCTCTTCACCGCATCGGCAGGCGTCAGCGAGAACTACATACCCAGTTTCTCCCAACCTCGCTCCTGCGTGCTGAGGTCCAGTCGTACATGGGTCGCGGGGATCTGGCTCGGGCGTCGTACGAGGACGGCCGCCGCATTCTGGTGGCGAGGATTGCCGAGGCACCTGAGGACGCGCGACTGCATTCCTCGCTCGGCATCGCTCTGGCCGGCCTCGGCCGGACGACCGAGGCGGTGAGAGAAGGTGGGCGCGGCGTCGAGCTGATGGGACCGTCTCGCGATGCGTTTCGGGGGCCTTTCCGGATGGAGGATCTCGCGCTCATCTATGCGATGGTCGGGAATCAGGACGCCGCCATCCAGCAGCTCGACAGGCTGCTCTCCGGCCCCTCGTGGATCTCGGTACCGCTTCTTCGTCTCGACCCGCGCTGGGATCCGCTGCGCAGGAACCCGAAGTTCGACGCGCTGCTGGCGAAGTACACCATCAAGGAGTGACGCTTGACTCCGGCATCTGCCTCGGCCCATAGGGAATGAGCCCTTCGTTTATCCTCCGGCGGTGCTGTACCGCCTGGAAAACGTCCGCAAGAGCTTCGGGACGAAGGACGTCCTCGTGGACGCCACGTGGCAGCACGACCCGGGCCGGATCGTGGGCTTGGTCGGGCGGAACGGGGCGGGGAAGTCGACCGTCCTGAAAATCGTCCTGTCTCTCGTCGAGCCCGACGGCGGAAAGCTTTACGTTGCGGGGGGCACGACGTTCGCCTCCCTCGATCAGGCGGTCGAACCGGAAGGCGACGAGCCGCTCCGCACCTTCGTCGCGCGCGCGCAGGAGCCGCTTCTCGCCCTCGAGCGGACGATGCGGCGCCTCGAGGAAGAAATCGTCACGCACGGGGCCGATGGCGATCGCGCGGCGCTCGACGCCCTCCTCGCGGAGCACGACGAGGTGCGCGAGCACTTCGAGCGGGCAGGCGGGTACGAGGCGGACTCGCGCATCGACCGTGTCCTGGACGGCGTCGGGCTCGCCCGTCCGTTGTGGGAGCGGCCCGTCGGCGAGCTTTCGGGCGGGCAGAAGCATCGCACCCAGATCGCGCGCCTCCTCCTGACGGATGCGTCCGTCCTGCTCCTCGACGAACCCACGAACCATCTCGACGTCTCGGGAATCGAGTTTCTCGAGAGCTGGCTCGTGGAGCGCAAGTCAAGCGCCGGCCTCTCGGCGCTCGTCGTTTCGCACGACCGCCGCTTCCTCGACGCCGTGGCCGATCGCATTGTCGAGGTTGCCCACGGCCGCCTCGAGGACTACCCGGGCGACTACGCGACGTACCGGAAGCTGAAGGCCGAACGGGACCGGCTGCGGGCCAAGGAGGCCGAGAAGCAGCGGCAGATGATCGAGAAGACCGAGGATTTCATCCGCCGCAACATTGCGGGCCAGAAGACGAAGCAGGCTCAGGGGCGGCGAAAGATGCTTGCCCGGATCGAGCGCATCGAGGCGCCTCGCGAGGACGCGAACGACGTCTCGATCCGTTTCGAGGAGGCGCGCGTCTCAGGGGGCCGCGTCCTCGAAGCGAAAAAGATCGTTCCCGGATATCCCGAGACAGGCCCGCTGACGGCGCCGGTGTCGTTCCTTCTGCGCCGCGGCGACCGGATGGCGCTCTGGGGGCCGAACGGCTGCGGCAAGACGACGCTCCTCAAGAACCTCGCGCGCGTTCTCCCGCCGCTCTCGGGCTCCGCCGTGCCGGGCGTCGGCGTCCTCGTCGGGTACTACGACCAGGAGATGGGCGACCTCGCGCCGAACGCGACGGCGCTCGACGTCGTGATGGACCTCGACCCGACGATGAAGGAGAACGACGCGCGGGACTTCCTCGCCCTCTTCGACTTTCGGGGCGACGAGGTGTTTCAGAAGATCGCGACGCTCTCCGGCGGTGAGAAGGGCCGCCTGTCGCTCGCGCGCATCGTCTTCGGAGGCGCGAACTTCCTGCTCCTCGACGAGCCCACGAATCATCTCGACCTCGACGCGCGAGAGCAGCTCGAGGACGCCCTGGAAGCGTTCGAAGGCGCGATCGTCTTCGTGAGTCACGACCGCTGGTTCGTGGACCGCATCGCGACGCAGATCCTCGAGATCGGCCAGGGGGGCGAGGTCGACGTGCACGACGGCAACTATTCAGATCTGCTTCGGAGGAAGAAGGAGAAAGAAGGGAAGAGAGAAGGAAAGAAGGAAGAAGGGATTTCTTTGAATGGTGAAGAGGGCCGCGGCGCGCCCCGTGCCGCCGGTGCGCGACCCGCCACCGGATCCCCGCCCTCTTCCCCTTCTAAGAAATCTTCCTCTTCCTCTCCCGACCGCGCCGCCGACAGGCGGCGCGCGAAGAACAAGAAACTTCTCTCTGATCTCGAGGAGGCGATTTCGGGGCTCGAAGGCGAGATTCAGACGCTCGATCTTTCGCTTTCCAACCCGGACGTCTATCGCGACGGCGAGAAGGCGCGGCACGTGACCGCGGCGCGCGAGAATGCGCGCCGCACGCTCGAGGCGAAGATGTGGGAGTGGGAAGAGACGTCGCGGAAGATCCAGGTGGGCGACGCGGTGACGGCGTGAGCGTCGAGGCGCCTCCCGGCCCCCGGACGGCTTCAATCCTGGCGGTTGGAAGCGAGCTTCTCGGCACGACGCGCCTCGACACGAACTCGCTCTACCTGACCGGCCGCCTCGAAGCGCTCGGGATCGGGGTGCTGCGGAAGGCCTGTGTCGGAGACGGCTGGAACGACCTCCTCGCCGAAATTCCCCTCGCGCTCTCCCGCGCGCCGCTTCTCGTCGTGACGGGCGGCCTCGGGCCCACGGACGACGACCGCACGAAGGAAGCCGTCGCCCGGGTGCTCGGCCGCGCTCTCGTGCGCGACGAGGGAATTCTCCTTGGTCTCAAGGAGCGCTTTCGGCGCCGCGGGATCGACATGCCGAAGGTGAACGAAAAGCAGGCGGACGTGATCGAGGGGTCTGTCGTCCTCGCGAATCCGCGCGGATCGGCTCCGGGATTCCTCGTGACCGCGGGCGGCGGCACCGTCGTGCTGCTGCCCGGAGTCCCGCACGAGATGAAGGGGATGTGGGCGGAGGCGGTCGAGCCGCTGCTCGCGCGCGACGGAACGCCCGGGCTGCATCGGCGCACGCTCAAGGTCGCCGCGATGCCCGAGAGCCTCGTGGAGACGCTCGTCAAGCCCGTGTACGCGGCGTATCCCGAAGTGCCCTTCACGATCCTCGCCTCGCCGGGCGAGGTGCAGCTGCAGTTCGCCGCGCGGGGCTCGGCCGAAGAGGCGTCCCGCGTCCTCGATCGGATCGAATCCGACTTTCACAAGGCGCTCTCGGGAGAGATCTTCGGCCGCGACGACGATACGCTCGAAGGGGTCGTCGGCGATCTGCTTCGGAAGAAGAGCCAGACGCTCGCGCTCGCCGAGTCCTGCACGGGGGGGCAGCTCGCGGGCCGCGTGACGGACATTCCGGGCTCGTCGGACTATTTTCTCGGCGCGGCCGTCACGTACGCGAACACGGCGAAGGCGGACCTCGTGGGCGTCTCGGCCGGCACGCTCGAACGATACGGCGCCGTATCGGAGGAGACCGCGCGCGAGATGGCGCTGGGAGCACGGAAGAGGTTCGGCGCGACCGTCGGGCTCGCGACGACGGGCATCGCGGGCCCGGGAGGCGGCACGCCGGAGAAGCCCGTCGGAACGATCCACATCGCGCTCGACGCGGCGGACGGGACGCGGGTCCACAAGCGGCTCCTCCTGCCGGGCGAACGGGCGCTCGTCCGCCGCTGGACGACCTCGACCGCGCTCGGAATGCTGCGAAAGCATCTTCTCGGACTCGCGGACGGTGGGCGAAGGTGACGCGTGAGATCGTCGCCCTCGTCGCGGCCTATCTGATCGGCTCGATCTCCTTCGCGATCGTCCTCGTGCGCGTCTTCCGGGGAGTGGACGTGAGAGGCGAGGGCTCGGGCAACGCGGGCGCTACGAACGTGCTCCGCACCTCGGGGAAGGGGCTGGCCGTCCTCACGGCGCTCCTCGACGTCGGAAAGGGCGTCGTCGCGGTGCTCCTCATGCGGAGTCTCACGTACGACCCCCGCTGGTTGGGCGCGGCAGCCGTCGCGGTCATCCTCGGACACGTCTTTCCGATGTGGTTCGGATTCCGGGGCGGCAAGGGTGTCGCGCCGGCCATCGGCGGGTTTTTCGTTCTGAGCCCCCTCGCGGTGCTCACTGTCGTCGGCGTCTTCCTCACCGTCGTGGCGGTGACGCGCTTCGTATCTCTGGGCTCGATCACCGCGGCGTGCCTTCTCCCGCTCGCCATGAGGCTTCTTTTCGACGCGCCCGATGCGGAAGTCGTCGCGGCCTCGGTGACGACAATTCTTCTTCTCGTTTCTCATCGCGCGAACATCCGGCGGCTCCTGGACGGGACGGAGCGCCGGCTGGGACGGAGGGACCCGTGAGTCGAATCGCCATCGTGGGCACCGGCGCATGGGGCACCGCTCTCGCCGTTCATGGCGCGAACGCGGGCCACGACGTGGCGCTCGTCGGCCGCCGCCCGGACGTCGTGGCGCGCCTCGCGGAGACACGCGTCCATCCGGCGCTCGCCGGGGCGCCACCGATTCCGCCGCGCGTGACGATCACGACGAACGCGCGGGAGGCGTTCGACGGAGCGTCCGCCGTTCTCTGGTCGGTTTCCGTACAGGCGACGGCCGGGGAGCTCGAAAGGCTCGCGTCCCTGCTTCCGGACGCGCCGCTCGTCGCGACGTCCAAAGGCCTCGAGATCGGCTCGCGACGGAGGACGACCGAGATCATGTCGTTCGTCACGGGGAGGACGGCCGGACTCGCCGTCCTCTCCGGCCCGACGTTCGCGGCCGAGGTGGCGCGCGGCCTGCCCGCGGCAGCCGTCGTCGCGAGCGCGGATCCGGTCGTCGCGACCGCGCTCCAGGCGCTCCTGTCCTCGCCCACGCTCAGGCTCTATCGCTCGGCCGACGTCCTCGGAGTCGAGATCGCGGGTGCGGCGAAGAACGTCGTCGCGATCGCGGCCGGCCTCGTGGACGGCCTGCGCCTCGGGCACAACACCCGGGCGGCGCTCTTGACGCGCGCGCTGGCCGAGATCCGGCGGCTCGGGACGCGCCTTGGGGGGATTCCCGAGACCTTCTACGGCCTCGCGGGCGTCGGGGACCTCATCCTCACCGCCACCGGGGACCTCTCGCGCAACCGCCGCGTCGGTCTCGCACTGGCGTCCGGAAAGTCGCTCACCGAGGCGGTCGCCGCGCTGGGCGGCGAGGTCGCCGAGGGTGTCGCGACGTCGCCGGTGCTCCTCGAGCTCGCCGAAGAGTCGGGCGTCGAGATGCCGATTGCCGCGATGGTCGCGTCGATTCTCTCGGGCCGCACGACCCCGACGGATGCCGTGCGAAATCTGATGACACGTGCGCTCAAGGAGGAGAAGGTCTGAGCGAGAATGCGGCCTCCGTGACCGTGCGCGCGCCCGCCCCCGGCTCCAACATCGTCGTGCCGCCCGGGCTCGGCCTGTCGTACGTCCGCGTGGACGAGGCGGGCGACGAACCTCTTCCGGAGAAGGGCCTCGTAGACATCGCCGTCCTCGACATGCACCACGGCTATGCGAACCTGGGGCACGCCTCGATCGTCGAGAGCCTCCTCAATTATGCGCACGACGCGCGCCAGAGGATCCCCGGGGCCCCGGCCGTCCGGGTCGTGAGCTACGACGTGCGTCTCGGACTCGCCATTCCGTCTTTTCCAGGGCGCTTTCCGATCGTCGTGGGTTCGGGCGGCCCGGGAGCCCTGGACCCGCGCGAAAACGACGGCGTCTCGACGAGCTCGCAGGGGGTCCTCGAGAATCCCGCCTGGGAGGCGCCGCTCTTCCGCTTCTTCGACGGGGTCCTCGCGAGCCCCTCCACGGCGATGCTCGGCATCTGTCATTCGTTTGGTGTCCTCGCGCGGTGGGCGGGCGTCGCCCGCGCGGCCTTGCGTGGGCCGGAGAGGGGCGGGAAGAGCGCGGGCATCGTGACGAACATCCTCACGGACGATGCGTGGGCGCACCCGTTTTTCGGCGACTACTTCGCCGAGAACGGGAGCCCGGACGTCAAGGTGCTCGACAGCCGCCTGTTCGACCTGCTGCCGACGGGAGCGGGAATCGCGCGGCCTCTCGGCTTCGACTGCGACGGGCAAGGAGCGGGGCCGGGGCCGGCCGTGACGATGTTCGAATTCGCGCGGATGGAGGACGGCACGCTGCCGCGCATCTGGGGCGTGAACCACCACCCGGAGATCGGCGACACCCTGCTCCAGCGCGAAAGGCTCGAGCGAGTCTGGGCGAACGGAGGCGTCTCTCCAGCCTGGTACCACGAGCGGCTCGGCGCTCTGGCCGCCTGGCACGTCTCGGCCGCGACGGAGCAGGGCCTTCAGCGCACGACGCGCTGGACTTTCGAGAAGCCTCTACGCCTGCATCTCGAACGGGCGCTCGAGAGTTGACGGCCCGGCTGGTCTCGGGGCGTCGTCCCCTCTTCAGCCCTTCTTCGCGTTCCCGTCGGTGCCAGGCAGGAGGCCGTGCAGGTCGCAGTGGCCGGCGTGCGGGTGATGAAGGGCGCCGGCGACGTCGTAATCCAGGTGATCGCCGTGTGGGACGCGCTCGTGGCCGCAGGACCCTCCGTGCGCCTCGCCGCACTCGATGGGCGCGCAGACGTCCGGCCGTTTCCGGTCCACTTCGAGGCGGTGCTCGTCGAGATGGTTCTCGTGGGGCGCGTGCAGGTGCCCGTCATGGAGGTAGTCCGCGTGGTCGCCGTGCCGTACGGCCTTGTGGCCGCAGCTCGGCCCGTGCTGGTGCTTGTGACTCTCGTGCTCGCGGCAGGACACGTTTGGCCTCCTCATGCATCGTCGCTCGCCGCGATGCGCGGGTCAACCGTGGGATAATTTTTTCCAGATGAGGCGATTTTCACGATTGTTGCTCGTTGCCTGCCTCCTCGCGGCGGCGGGACGGGGAGAGTGCGCTCCCGCGCGGCAGGTCGCCGCGGCGACGATCGCGCCCCTCGCGAGTCTCGCGTCGATGGTGGCCGGCCCGGAGTGGGACGTCCGGACGGTCATTCCGCCGGGGATGTCCCCGCACGTGTTCGAACCTGCACCGCGCGACGTCCGGCGGTTCGCGCCCGCGCGCCTCGTGGTCACCGTGGGCGCGGGTTACGACGACTGGGCGGGAAGGCTCGTCGCGGCGTGCGCCACGGGCGCGGTCCTCTACGACGCCGGGCTGTCCGTGGGTGTCAAACGGGGTGACGGCGGCGATCACGACGGGGAGCTCGGCCGGGACCCGCACTGGTGGCTCTCTCCGAAGCGGGCGGCGCGCGCGCTGGCGCCGCTCGCCGAGCTGTTTGCCCGGCTCGATCCGCCGCGCGCCGAGGGCTACCTTCGCCGGGCGCGCGCCGGCGCCGCGGCCCTTCTCGCGCTGGACGACGAGCTCGCCGCGCTACTCGGTCCGGTGAGGGGAGCGACCGTCGTCGCCGCGCACAACTCGTGGGCGTATTTCACCTCGGACTACGGCCTCGTGGACGGAGGCGCGATCGAGACGGCTCCGGGAAGGGAGCCGTCGCCGCGGGATCTGCGAAAGCTCCTCGACCTCGTCCACGCGCGAAAGGTCCGCGCCGTCTTCGCGGAACCTCAGTTCTCGCCCGCGGCCGCGCGCGTGCTCGCCTCGGACGCGGGGATCCGTGTCGCGTTCGTGGATCCGATCGGCGGGGTGCCGGGGCGCACGGACTACGCCGACCTTCTGCGGTACGACGCCCACGCGTTCCGCGACGCGCTCGGTTCGCCATGAACGTCGGGGTCCGTTTCGAGAATGTCGGCGTACGGATGGGCGGGCGGACGGTCGTCGAGGAGGCGAGCTTCGAGATTCGTCCGGGAGAGCGGACCGCATTCCTGGGACCGAACGGGGGAGGGAAGACCACGCTCATGCGTGTCCTCCTGGGGCTCCTCGAGCCGGACGCGGGCCGCGTCATGTTTCTCGAAGACGGCCGGGAGATTCCCCGCCCGCGCGTCGGCTACCTTTCGCAGCGCTCCACGCTCCACGCGGACGCTCCGCTGTCGGGCGTGGACCTCGTCGCGCTGACGCTTGCCCCGGCACCTGGCTTCTCAGGCCTAGGCCCCGCGCGCGCCGGAGCGCAGGTCGCTCTCTCTCGCGCCGGACTCGCCGCTGACAAGCAGGCCCTGCCCGTGGGGCGCCTCTCGGGAGGGCAGCGGCAGCGCGTCCTTCTGGCGCGGGCGATCGCCGGCTCGCCTCCGCTCCTCGTTCTGGACGAGCCCGACACGGCTCTCGACGCGGAAGGCCTCGCGACTCTCCGGCGCCTCGTGACCGAGGAAGTCGCGGCGGGCCGCACGGTCGTCTACGTCACGCACGACAGCGATGCGATGGGAGGGGCCGACGCCGTTTTCAGCGTGGACGGACGCGTGAGCGTGGGGACACCCCTCCACTCTCACGGGGCGGCCTCGTGATCGAGTTCCTCGCCTATCCGTTCTTCCAGCGGGCGCTCCTCGCGGGCGCGCTCGCTGCGCTTCTCTGCGGCGCACTTTCGTTCTTCGTCGTCCTCCGGCGTCTCGCGTTTGTGGGCTCAGGCGTCGCGCACGCCACGTTTGGGGGAGTGGCGCTGGCGACGCTGGCCGGGCTGCCGCCGGGCCTCGGGGGTCTCGTCGCGTCGCTCGCCGTGGCGGCCGCGACGGCCCGGGCGTCGGAGAGCGCGGACGTCACGGAGGACACCGCGGTGGGCGTCTTCACGGTCGCCGCGATGGCCGCAGGCGTCGTGGCGCTCGGTTTCGTGAAGACGAACGTGGACCTCTTCGGTCTCATGTTCGGCAACATCCTGACGGTGAATCCGTCGGACCTCCTGATCCTCGCGGGAGCGACCGCGGGAGTCCTCGTGGCGCTCGCGTTCTTCTTCCGGCCGCTCCTTCTCGCCTCCGTCGACGAGGAGGGCGCGCGCGCGGCCGGGGTCGCCACTGGAGGAATGAGGCTCCTCGTGCTCGTCCTCATCGCGGTCGCCGTCGTCGTCGCCCTGAAGGTCGTCGGCATCCTCCTCGTGTCGGCGCTGCTCGTCCTGCCGGGCGCCACCGCGCGGCCGCTCGCGAGCCGCTGGCCCGGTTTTCTGACGATCTCGATCGCCGTCGCGCTCGTCTCCGTCCTCGGAGGACTGCTCCTCTCCGTGGCGCTCGACGTCGCGTCCGGCGCCGCGATCATCCTGCTCGGTGCCGCGCTGTTCGTCGGCGCGCTGGCGTTTGCGCGGGTCCGCGCGCGTCTCGGCGGCCGGTCTATCCTTGGGGCATGAGCACCGCGACGCTTCCGAACAAGCTCGTCCTCGTCCGTCACGGCGAGAGCACGTGGAACCTCGAGAACCGCTTCACGGGCTGGGTGGACGTCGGCCTCTCGCCGAAAGGCGTCGAAGAGGCGCACGCCGCCGGGCGATTGCTCAAGTCAGATGGATTTCGCTTTGACCGTCTTTTCACGTCTCTTCTTTCGCGCGCGATTCTCACCGCGCAAATCGTCCTCGAGGAGCTGGACCAGCTCTGGCTGCCCGTCGAACGCTCCTGGCGCCTGAACGAGAGGCACTACGGCGCTCTCCAGGGACTCAACAAGAAAGAGACGGCGCAGAAGTACGGCGACGAGCAGCTCTTCAAGTGGCGGCGCGGGTACGCGATCACGCCGCCCCCGCTCGGCGCGGACGATCCCGACCAGCCGCGCTTCGATCCGCGCTACGCGGGAATGCCGCCGGAGATCCTCCCGGCGACCGAGAGCCTCGCCCTCGTCGTGGACCGCGTCCTCCCGTACTGGTACGACGCGATCGTCCCGCGCCTCGCCCGCGATGAGCAGGTTCTCGTCGCGGCTCACGGCAACAGCTTGCGCGCGCTCGTGAAGCACCTCGACGGGATCTCCGACGAGGACATCCCCGAGCTGAACATCCCGACGGGGATTCCGCTCGTCTACACGCTCGACACATCGTTCCGAAAGGTCGACAGCCGATACCTCGGCGACGCTGATCTGGCGAGAAAAGCCGCTGAGGCCGTCGCGAAGCAGGCGCAGAGATAGCCTCGGCGGGCTCAGGCCCTGCCGTCGATCCCGCTGCGAACGCTCGACTTGCGCCTCCACTCGTGATCTGCTAGAGTCACGGGTTCTGCCGGAGGAGTTCGAGATGTCGGGAATCTGTCAGGTCACGGGAAGGCGCGCGGTAACGGGAAACAAGGTTTCCCGCGCAAACAACAAGACGAAGCGGCTTTTCAAGCCAAACATCCGTTCGCAGAGGTTCTGGCTTGCCGCCGAAAACCGCTGGGTGCGCCTCCGCGTTTCGACCGCCGCGATGCGGACGATCGACAAGAACGGCATTGACGCCGTCGTCGCCGGGATGCGCCGCGAAGGGAAAAGGGTCTAGCCTATGCGCGAGAAGGTGAAGCTCGTCTCGACCGCGGGCACGGGTTACTTCTACACGATCACGAAGAACAAAAAGCTCCATCAGGACAAGATGGAAGTGAAGAAGTACGACCCCAAAATCCGCAAGCACGTCGCGTTCAAGGAATCGAAGATTTAGACTTCGGTTTCTTTTCCCCCCAGCTGTCTACCTCCACCGGCGCCGGTAATCCCGTCTCCTTGAGCTGGGGGAGGATCGTCGCCTTGTCTCCCACGAGGACGAGGACGCCGCGGTCGAGCGCGATCGCGGTCTTCGCGGAGGCGTTCAGCGCGGCGGCATCGAGGGAGGATTGTGCCGCGAGGTCTTCGCCGAGCGTCTCGAAGCGGGCCCCGAGCTCTGCGTACGTCGTCGCGGTCGCGAGGATTCCCGAAAGGCCGGAGAAACCCTCCACGGCGCCATTCTTGACGATGTCCCGGGCCTTCCCGACTTCGTCCGGCGTGACGTCGCCGCTCGAGAAACGGGCGAACTCGGACAGGAACTCCCGAAGCGACGCGCCGGTCACCTTGGCGGTCACGTCGGCGCCGGCGGTGAACGCTCCGGTCGCCCGGCCGAGGCCGAAACGGGAGGATGCCCCGTATGTGTACCCGTTCTTCTCCCTGAGATTCTGGTTCAGGCGGCTCGTGAAGCTGCCGCCGAGAATGGTGCCGAGCAGGCGAAGTCTCGGCCGCGCGGGATCCGCGAACACGGGCGCGGGGGTGGCAAACCGCACGACGGTCTGCGGCGCCTCGGGTCGGTCCACGATGACGAGCCTCGGGCCGCCGTTCCGTGATGGCGTCGCCGGGACCGGAACCACGGGCGGCTTTCCTCCCTCGGCTTTCCAGTCGCCGAGGGCCTTCTCGAGCGCGGCCATCGTCTCCGTGGCGGAGAGGCTTCCCGCGACGACGAGGGTCGCGAGGTCGGGGCGGACGAGCGCGGCGCGCTCGGCCTTCACCCGATCGAGCGTGATCGCCTCCACGGAGGCCGGCGTGCCTTCGACGGGCCAGGCGTACGGATGTCCGTCCCCATAGAGCGCACGGTTGACGACTCTCGCCGCGACTTGGTCCGGCCGCTCGTCCGACTGTACGAGATCGTCGAGGGCGAGACGTTTGACGCGCGCGAAATCCTTCTCTTCGAAACGCGGCCGGCGCACGGCGTCCGCGAGAAGGGAGGCGCCCTTGAAGAAATTGCGGGAGAGAACCGTCATGGTCACTTCGAGCGCGTTGCGGCCGGCCGTGGAGGAGAACCGTCCTCCGAGAGCGGCCACGGCCTCGCCGAACCGCAGCGCGTCGAGATCGCCCGCGCCTTCGTCGAGCATCTGGGCCGTGAGGGACGCGAGTCCCGCGTCGCGGCCGTCGGGGGCCGTCAACGCTCCGCCTGTCTGGAGGAGGAGACGTACCGCCGTCAGCGGCAGCTCGGGCGTGCGCCAGAACTGTACGGGAATCCCGTTCGCGAGTGTGAAGCGCTCCGGCGCGGGAGGACGGAACGCCGCAGGTGTGCCGTCTTTCGGGCGCGTGTCGCGTGGGCCGGGCCCGCGCTTCGGCTGCTCGGCGAGGACGCGGAAGATGACGCGCGCGTTCGGTGTGAGGACCTTGCGCGCCGTCTCGAGGACGCCGGTAGTCGTCGCGTTCCGGTAGCGGTCGAGGTCGCGTTGGAATCCGTTCGGGTCGCCCCAGAAGAACTCGTACTGGTTCAGGAAGTCGGCGCGGGTCTCGAGCCTCTGGAGGGAGGAGAGTTTTCCGGCCTCGATCGTCGCCTTGCGCTGGTCCAGCTCGAGCTGCGTCGGGCCGTCCTTCAGGAAGCGCGCGAGCTCTTCGTCGACGACTTTCTCGACGCGGTCGAGGTCCACACCGGGGCGCGTCTGGACGTCGATGCGGAAGACCGAGCCGAGCAACTGGCTGGAGTTGTTCGCGGTCACCGAGGCTGCAAGTGCTTCGTCCACGACGAGGCGTTTGAAGAGCCGGCTGCTCTTACCGTCGGCGAGGACGGCCGACAGGAGATCCGTCTCTGCGTCGCCGGGGCTGAATCCCTTCGGCGCGTGATAGGCGAAGGAAACCTGGGGGAGCTGAACCTTGTCGAACACGATCCCGCGCTTCACGCCGTCCAGGGTCGCCGGGGGCACCGCGCGCCGCGGCCCGTCGGCGCCGCGCGGCAGGCTGCCGAAAAGCGACTCGACGAGCGGCCGGACCGCCTTCGGATCGAAATCGCCCGCCACGACGAGGCTCGCATTCGACGGCGTGTAGTACGTCGCGAAGAAGTCCTTCACGTCGTTCACCTTTGCCGCCTCGAGGTCCTCCTCCGTGCCGATCGTCGAGAAGTGGTACGGGTGCGCGCCGGGGTAGAGCAGATACTGAATCGCGAGCTCGGCGCGGCCGTACGGCTGATTCTCGTAGCTCTGCCGGAGCTCGTTCAGGACGACGTCCCGCTGGAGGTCCAGCTTCTTCTGGTCCATGGCCCGCGCGAGATCCTCGAGCCGGTCGGCGTCGAGCCAGAGGAGAGTCGGCAGGAGTGATGCGGGGCCGGAGGAGTAGTAGTTCGTCCGGTCGGCGGACGTCGACGCATTGTTCGACCCGCCCGCGGCCTCCATGATCCGGTCGAAGTCGCCGTTCGGGACGCGCTCGGTCCCCATGAACATCAGATGCTCGAAAAGGTGCGCGAAACCGCTCCGGTGCGGCATCTCGTCCTTGCTGCCGACGCGGTACCAGATGTTGACGGTGGCGGTCGGAAGGGCGTGGTCCGGGTAAAGGATCACCGTCATCCCGTTTTTCAGCGAAAATTTCTCGACGGCGAGGCTTTGCGCAGGAGCGGAAGCCGGAGCGAGAAGGACAACGGTGAGGAGTCCGGCGAGGACGGCAAGCGGCCTGGGAAGCATGATTCGGCGCATGGCTGCTAGGATAGATCCATGAGTGAAATCAAGCACGACAACCGCCGCGATTTCGTCAAGACCGTCGCCGTCGCCGCCGCCGCTCTTTCCGCCAAAGAGGTGGGCTTTCCGTCGATTGCGACGGGGGCCTCGCCGATCGTCCTTCCCGCCCTTCCCTGGCCCGACAACGCGCTCGAGCCCTTCATCTCGAAGAACACGATCGGCTTCCATTACGGGAAGCACCACAAGGCTTACGTCGACAACCTGAACGGCCTCATCGCCGGCAAGCCGGAAGCCGACCTGGACCTCGTCGCGATCGTGAAGGGTGCGGCAGGGAAGGCCGACAAGACAGCCGTCTTCAGCAACGCCGCGCAGATCTGGAACCACACGTTCTACTGGAACAGCCTGCGGCCGAAGACCGACGCGAAGA
The DNA here is from genome assembly GCA_038245905.1 of Thermoanaerobaculia bacterium. GTDB lineage: Bacteria > Acidobacteriota > Thermoanaerobaculia > UBA5066 > UBA5066 > Fen-183. Next base: position 60,224 of record JBBRRY010000024.1, read on the forward strand.
TGCCGAAGGAGATCGCGGACAAGATCGAGGCCTCCTTCGCCGGCGGCTACGAGGGGTTCAAGAAGGAATTCACGGACGCCGCCATGGGACAGTTCGGAAGCGGATGGGCGTGGCTCGTGGCGGAGGGCGGGAAGCTCAAGGTCACGAAGACGCCGAACGCCGAGAACCCGCTGACGACCGGCGCCACGCCGCTCCTGACGCTCGACGTCTGGGAGCATGCGTACTACCTCGACTACCAGAACAAGCGGAAGGACTACGCTCTCGCCGTGATCGACAACCTTCTGAACTGGGAGTTCGCGGCGAAGAACCTGCCGAAAGCCTGAGCTACGGGCTCCAGCCGGCGGTACCCGTGCGCGCCGCCGGTGTCCCTTGAGGCGACCTACCGCAACTCCCGCGTGGCATTCACTGGCTCCGTCACACGAGTCGCCACGGATTACGAAACGGGCATCACGCACTTCAGGTTCCGCGTGCCGCGATACTTCAAAGGCGTAGCCGGCGCGGACACACAGGTCGCTACTTCCGGCGGGTGTCGGGAGTCCTTCTCGCGCGAAATACCGTACCTCGTCTTTGTCGGGTATGTGAACGATAAGGCTCTTCACGGCCTCCCCTTCACGAACCAGTGCATGGGAAACCGCCTGGCCAGCAGGCTCCGGAAAAGCGCCACGATCTGGGTAGCGGTTCGGCTCAACCCTCGCTGCCTAACCCGTCGTTGCAGCGGACTTCCATGAGAAGGCCGGTCGTAGTCAAGAGAGGGCTGAGATCTTCGGTGGAAATTCCCGGGCTCGAGTTGGTCGCCGTGCTTCCATTCGCACTCGTGTGGGCCGCGTCGTGTCGGCC
>JBBRRY010000025.1:0-60021 GCA_038245905.1 Thermoanaerobaculia bacterium
CGATACGGCATGCACGAATGCCCCAGGCAGGACTCATCCTCGCCGCCTAACTCTTAGAATCTTTAGGGAAAATGACGGAGGCGGCCTTTATCGCACTCAGGAGGTCGTCAGTTCGATCCTGATCAGCTCCACCACTTTACGTAGCTTCTTCGAGCCGGCGCACTCCCCCGCATCTGGCCGGGCTGGTCACGGCGCGTGCGAGAGCAAGTGTGCGTCGGGCGCTCACCAACCGGTTCTGCGCGGGCGTCGCGACTGCGGACCTCATCGAAGTCTCGGGCGTGACCGGATATGTTCAGCAGTCTGAACATGCGCACGACGGTCCTCATAACCGTCGAAGGCAACATGGTGCAGATCCCAACGCAAAGGTCTACAAGAGCGACATCCGCGAGGCCCGCATTCTCGAGGAACAGGCACGGCAGGCGCAGCCACTGAAAGAAGGGGAGAATCTCCTGCCGGTTGCCGCCGGCAAGGCGTCCTCCGGGGAGTAAGGCCGAGAATTTCGCGGCGGCGAGGAAAACTCGATCCCATGAACAAGATCAAACAGAGCTGGAACAACCTGCAGGCCAGTTTCTGGTTCGTGCCATCTGTCATCATTGTTGCGAGCATCCTGCTCGCGGTGGCGTTCATCGAGATCGATGCAACCGGGAGCAGGCCCTGGATGGATCGCTGGCCGCGCCTCTTCGGCGCCGGTGCAGCCGGTGCGCGCGGGATGTTGTCCACGATCGCCGGCTCGATGATGACCGTCGTGGGTGTGACGTTTTCGATGACCCTCGTGGCGCTGGCGCTCGCCTCGAGTCAGTACACGTCGCGGATCCTGCGCAACTTCATGCGCGACCGTGTGACGCAGGTTGTTCTCGGCATTTTCGCCGGTATTTTTACCTACTGTCTGATCGTCCTGCGCACGATCCGGGGCGGCGACGCGACCGGGTTCGTGCCGAGCCTGGCAGTCTCCTTCGCCGTCGTCCTCGCAATCGGCGGCATCAGCGTCCTCATCTACTTCATTCATCACATTGCCTCTTCGATCCAGGCCGCTAACATCATCGCGTCGGTCGCCGCCGAGACGGTTCTCGCTGTTGATCGCCTCTTCCCGGAGAGGCTGGGTCAGGAGCCTGTGGACGGGGACGAGGATCCGTCAGCCGATCCTTTGCCGGAGCGCCGATGGAGGGCTGTCACGGCCCCGCGGAGCGGCTACATCCAGGAAGTGGATAACAGAGCGCTGCTGCGACTGGCGAGGGAGCAGCGGACCGTCGTGCGGATGGAGCGAGGAATCGGGGAGTTCGTGGTTGACGGCACAACGCTCGCTTCCCTCGCTCTGGAGGCCGCTCCGGAAGAGGAAATCGCCGAGAGCGTGCAGGCGGCGTACAGCATCAACCGCCACCGCACGGTGGAGCAGGATTCCGCTTTCGGCGTCCGACAGATCGTGGACATGGCGTTGCGGGCGCTGTCTCCGGGGATCAACGACACGACGACGGCGATCATGTGCGTGAACTATCTCTCCGTGATCCTGGCCCGACTGGCGTGTCGACCGATCCCTTCTTCGCGCCGCTATGAGGAAGGGGAGCTGAGGATGATCACCGTCGGGCCGAACTTTGCCGGTCTCGTGGCCGACTCGTTCGATCAGATTCGAGTCAGTGCCGCCGGCAATGTCGCCGTCCTCCTGCAACTTCTCGTATCGATTCAGACCCTCGCCAGCCTGACGGAGAGCCCGGGTCGGAGGCGGGTGCTGCGTGAAAACATGGAGCGCATTGCCGAGGTGGCTGGCCGCACCCTGAAGTTCCCGGACGACCAGGCGCGCTTCGAGAGTTTCCTGGCACGTGTGCGCGAGGAGCTCGCAACGCGATAGCGTGGGAAGGGCGCGGTCCCGTCTCTCGCACCCTCAGGGCGGTCGACGCTGTTGACGAAGCTGAGCGCCGCCGCCGCGTGGCTCATCGCGACTACGCCAGCCAGCGCGCGGCCACCCTCTTCCAGAACGGGGTAAGGCGTGTCCGTGAATACGCGTCGGCGGCTTTCCGGATCGCCTCGGCTTGCGTGGGATAGCTGTGAATAACCCGCGACACCGTACGCAGCCCGATTCCCGCCACCATCGCCAGCGTGATTTCGTTGATCATCTCGCCGGCGTGGCGCGCGACGACCGTGGCGCCCAGGATCCTGTCCGTGCCTTGACGGACGTGGATCTTCGCGAACCCGTCCTCTTCGCTGTCGGTAATCGCGCGATCGACCTCGCTCATCGGGACGGTGAAGGTCTCGACGGGGATACCCCGTTCGCGCGCTTCGCGAACGTAAATTCCGACGTGGGCGATGGCCGGGTCCGTATAGGTGCACCATGGAATTGTCAGAGCACTCAATCTTTTCCTGCCAAGAAAAAGGGCATTCTCAACGACGATGCGGCCCGTCGCATCCGCCACATGAGTGAATTTGTTCTCCAGGGCCACGTCGCCCGCCGCATAAATTCGGCGATTGCTGGTTCGCATGAAGTCGTCTACATGGACGCCTTTCTCAAGGTCGTAAGCCACCCCAGCCGCCTCGAGATCGAGCCCCTCGACGTTGGGGCTGCGCCCGACACCCACGAGGATCTGGTCTACCGAGACGATCGACTCCTGGTCGTAACTCACAAGATGCACGCGTCGGGCCCCGTCCTCGAGGGAGACTTTTGTCACTTCCGTGTTGAGCCGGACCTGGATGCCGTCCCGCGCCAGCGACTGGGCCAGCAGCTCGGCGGCATCCCGTTCTTCCTGCTGAAGAAAAAACAGATCGTTCTGCGCGATGGTGACCGCGCATCCCAGCCGCGCGAACGCCTGCGCAAGCTCGCACCCGAGCGGTCCGCCGCCGATGACCATCAACCGGGCAGGCCGTTCGGTGAGATTGAAGACCGTCTCGTTGGTCAGATAGCCCGCTTCCGCCAGGCCTTCGATCGACGGCGCGGCGGCCCGGGAGCCGGTGGCGATGGCGGCCTTCCTGAAATTCAGAGTGGCACCCGCCACTCGGACGGACCGGGGGCCGGCGAACGCCGCTTCTCCGAAGAAGACGTCGACGCCGAGCTCGCAGAGACGCCTGGCGGAGTCCTGGTGACCGATGTGGGTGCGGATGCTCCGCATGCGCTCCATGGCCCTTCCAAAATCCACTTCGGGCTTCTCGAGCCGCCCTCCCCCGTACTTCGCGGCGCGGCGGAGGTCGGCGTAGAAAAGCGCGGTTCGCAGAAGCGCCTTCGAAGGCACACAGCCCACATTGAGACAATCGCCGCCCATGAGGTTCTTTTCCACCAACGCGACCCGAGCGCCCAGCGCCGCCGCGCCGGTCGCGATCACGAGACCGGCCGGGCCCGCGCCGATGACGACGAGGTTGTAGGACGGCGCAGGTACCGGGTTCTTCCATTCGCCCGGACGCACCTGAGCGAGGAGCTCGGCGTCGTACTCGTCTCCCTGGAGCACCTTCTCGGCATGAACCGGTGCGCTCGTCATCCGCCCGCCGTGCGCAACCATCCGTTACGAAATCCCGCCCGGCGCAGCCCCGTGACGACGGGATCGCACCGGCGCATCAAACGCCACAGGAGTCCTGAGCGATAGTTCTCGATCATCAACACGACCGGCCCCTGCTCCAGGCCGTACAGATCGGGACACACCCATCCGGAGACCGACCCGTCGGCCGCGGGATAGGTGGGGTTGAAGCTCCTCAGGGCGCCGTCCTCCTTCGTGATGCCCGAATATGCGCTCCTCATGTGGCGGAGCGCCGGCATCACGATTTCGGGCGCGAAAGGAAGCGACGCGGCCACGGCCCATGGCGCCAGCGTCCCGTCGTCAGGACCGTAGGGAACTCCGCGGGCCACGTAGTCGAAATACTCCCGTTCCGCTCCATCGGCCCAGAGTTTCGAGAAGCCGGGACCGTCGCCCGCCGTGATTCCCCAGCCGTTCTCGCCATAGCCCCGGCAGCGTTTCGGGTTCCGGATCGCGTAACGCCGCTGAACGTAGGTCGCCCGGCGACTGTTCTCGAAATAGTCAGACCGTTTCTCTCGCATGAACTCGTCCTGAATCCCCCGAAAGTCGATCCAGACGTGCGACAGCTGGTGGACGAAGAGCGGTGCGGCGAAGAGGAAATCGAAGCCGTAGAGATTCTCCCACTGATACGTCCTCGTCCACGCCTCGTATCCGTCCGGCGGGATCGGATGTGTCGGAGAACCGAGCGCCAGCGCGTAGAGAAGAATCGCCTCGCTGTACCCGTCCCAGCTGTAGCGGATGAACCCAATGTTCGGCATCCAACCCATCGACATCGGCGGCTCGCCATTCATGGCCCAGTTCCAATCGACACGCTCGTACAAAGAAGCGGCGAGCCGGCGTATCTCCTTTTCCCCTTCCTCCGCGCGGTCGAAATACATCATGGCGACCAGCGCTCCAGCGATGAGAAACGCCGTGTCGACCATCGACAATTCGCATTTCCAGGTTCGGGTTCCGGTCTTCATGTCGAGAAAATGGTAGTAGAAGCCGCGGTAGCCGGTGGCGTCCGGCTCTTCGCTCTGTGCGCTGCGGTCGAAGAAGCGAAGGGTCGTGAGAGTCCGTTCAACGGCTTCGGCGCGGTGGATGAATCCCCGATCCACTCCGACTGCATGGGCAGCGAGGCAGAAGCCGACGGCCGCGATGCTGGCGACCGCATCCTTCCGGCTGTTGTCGGCGACGAGCCCGTTCTCCGGGTTGGTGGCGCGGAGGAAATAGGAGAAGGCGTCGCGCTGGAGAGACTCGAGCTCCTCGTCGAGAGCTCGCGGCAGGTTCGCCGCGAACGGCTTATCCTTCATGCTCGAAGCTCGGATAAAGCGTCATGTCGCCGTCCACGAACGCCGTAGCCCAGACGGCCCGGTTGATCGGCGTAAGGATCGCGCCGGGCGCCACGGCGAGCACCCCAACTCCCGACGGCGCCGCCTCCTGCGCGAGCAGCTCGGCCGCGAGATCCGCGCGCTCATCCGCGGGCAAGCGCCTCGCCTCCTCCAGCAGAGCTCGCGAACGGTCCGCAACCAAGGGCATCATAACTCTCCCGCTCGGCGGCGGCACCCTTGTGCGCGGGCCGCGCCGTCGGTGAAGGAGGCCTCGAGGGTCGTGCGAACGTGCGCCCAGGCGATGGATGCGCCTGATGCAGCCGCACCCTTTTCCGGGCCTCGGGGCCGCGTCATCCTCTCTCGTGAGGAAGGCTCATGGCGACTCCCCTGGTGCGCATCAAGGTCGAACGGACCGGCCGCGTGATTCTCGACGGCTCCCCCGTGACGGTCGCCCGGCTGAAGAAGGCGCTTCTCGCGCTCGTCAAGACGAAGGGGCGCGTCCGCTACTACCGCGAGGGCTCGCGCAGCGAGGCGTCCTCGGCGGCGCTCCGGGTCTGGGCGGCCGTGATGGACAGCGGTCTGCCCGTGGATCTGTGTGACGACGACGCCGCCCTCGAGGGTGACCGCTTCGCCGATTCGCCTCGAGAGGAGAAGGAGCGGGACGACACCTGGTGGTGACCCGTGGCGTTAGACGGGCCACAGTCGCGCGGGGCCCCCGCGCACACCGGTGACGAACGCGTCCTGACCGAATCGGCCGCGCAGCCGGTCGGCCTCAAAGAGCGCGATGCCGATGACGAGAAAGCTCGGCTCAGGGGTCCAGTCGCCCGCGTCCGCGCCGCTATTCCCGGAAAAGAAAAGGAAGCCTCCGGCACGCAGCGCGGAGCTGAGCGCGCGAGTTCGCGCACGGTTCTCCGCCGGGCTGAGATGGCGCGCACCCGGGTTGCACGCCGTGAGAAAGGCCCATCGCCGCTTGCCTTTCCGCCCAAGGAGAGCATCGAGCGCGAGGGATTCCCTGCCGATGCGGATCTCGATCTTCTCTCCGCCGCCCGCGTCCGCGCGATAGAACGCGCGCCGGTACGCGGCGAGCCTCCCGGCCGGGATGGGAACGGTCCTCCTCATGCCGCCATCCTGACACGGGGGAAAGGCGGCATTTCGCGAGTGCCTTTTCACTTCTCGAGCGCGTCAACGCGCGGGTAAGATCAGGGCCGTGAGCACACCGCGGAAGGACTGGACGAACATTCTCTTCCTCTGCCTCTCCCCCGTCGCCGGCATCGCGGGGACGGCTTATTACGCATCGCGCTTCGGGATCCAGTGGTGGGAGCCCACCCTCTGCCTCGCGCTCTTTTTCACGATCGGTCTCTCGATCGGTTCGGGCTACCACCGTTACTTCTCGCACCGCGCCTACGAGTGCCATCCGGCCGTCGAGTCGATCATGCTGTTCTTCGGCGCGATGGCGCTCCAGAACTCGGTTCTGCAGTGGGCGCGCGACCACCGCGAGCATCACCGTTTCGTCGACACGGACCGCGATCCCTACAACATCAATCGCGGCGGCTTCTGGGCGCACATGCTGTGGATCTTCTACAAGGAGAGCCCGGAGAAGAACTTCGACGGCGTCCCCGATCTGACCCGCAATCCGCGCGTCATGTGGCAGCACCGCTGGTCGCGCGCGATCGGGATCGGCTTCGGACTCGGGTTTCCGACGATCGTCGGGGCGTTCTTCGGGCGGCCGCTCGGCGGGCTCCTGTGGGGCGGATTCCTGCGCATCGTGCTCGTCCACCACACCACGTTTTTCATCAACTCTCTCGCGCACATGTGGGGCAAGCGCCCGTACTCGACGGAGAACTCCGCGCGCGACAACTGGTTCCTCGCGTTCTTCACGCACGGCGAGGGCTTCCACAACTTCCATCACGCCTTCCCTTCCGACTTCCGGAACGGCATCCGCTGGTATCACTGGGACCCGAGTAAGTGGCTCATTCAGTCGTTCCGGGCCACCCGCCTCGCGCGAAACCTGCGCGTCACTCCGCCTCCGGTCGTCGAGAACGCGAAGCTGAAGGTCGCGGCGGCGAACACGGAGGAGCGCCTCGCGCGGATTCCTTGCGCCATGGCGGACGACCTCCGCGCCCGCGCCGAGCAGGCGCGGCAGCGCATGGACGAGACCCTTCGTCTCTGGAAGGACGCCTATGCGCGGCACAGCGAGCTGAAGGCCGCCAGGCGCGCCGGGCACCGCCCGCCATCTCACGCCATCCGCGAGATGAAGGCCAGGGTGCGCGCCTGCGAGCGGAGCTTCCGCGCGACCCGCCAGGAATGGCAGGCCGCGCTCGAGCGCTTCACGGACGTTCCCGCGCGGCAGGGCTTCTAAAAGGCCTGCAGGAGGAAGCCGAGGTCCGTGACCGGGAACCGGTTGAGAAGAGGAAAGATCACGTTCGCGTCGGCCAGCGAAACGCCGAACCACTGTGCGAGCGTCGCCGCATATTGGTCCACCGAGCATGTCGGAATGAACCGGCCGCGCCCGTCGGTGTCGAGCGGGTTGCTCGCGCCGAGCGTGTGATCTGGGAAGACCTTTCCGTTGGGCCCGTTGACTCCGTAGAAGTCCGTGCCCTTGACGGCGCCGCCCATCACGAGCTGGTGGCTGCCCCAGGCGTGGTCCGATCCGACCGACGTGCCCGTTCCCGACGGTTGGAGCGTCCTCCCGAAATCGGACTCCGTGAAGGTCGTGACTCGGCCCGCGAGGCCCTGAGTCGAAATCTCCGCGTAGAACGCGCTCATCGCGGCCGAGAGCTGCCCATAGAGGTTCGTGTGCGCCGCGAGCTCGTCCTGGTGGGTGTCGAAGCCGCCCATCGAGCAGAAGAAGATCTGACGGTTGAGGCCGAGCTGAACGGCCGTCTGGTTGAGCTTGATCAGCTTCGCGACCTGCTTGAGCTGGTTGCCGAGGTTCGTATTCGGAAATGCCCCGACGACTGGGTCCACTTGGAGCGCCGTGCCGATGTCGAGCGCGCTCTGCGTGACGACGCTCGTCGCGTTCACGAGCGGGATCGAAGTGTCAAAAGTGCGCAGCGAGTTGAATGCGGTCTTACGAGCCACGTCGACGGCCGAGGCCGAGAAGCCGTTCAGTGAGAGGATTTGATTGAGGGCCGTGGGCGCGGGGGCGGCACCGAGCGGTTTCGTGACCTGCCCGAGGTTGAACTGGTTGTTCCCGGCGAGTGACGTCACGGGCGGGTACGCGGACGCGCCGTTTTGCGATACCTGGTTGTCGGCCGTCAGTCCGCCCCAGCCGAGCTTCGTGCCCACGTCGGAGCGCACGGACATCCAGCTCGACTGCTGGTCGCTGTGCGAGAAGAGCTGGTAGGGCCGATAGGCCGCGTTCGAGCTGTAGAGGGCCTTCGTCGTCGGGTACTGCGTGAGCGGTCCGACGTTCGAAACGACGGCAAGCTTGCCTGAGTCGAAGAGCGCCTTGAGGCCGGTCATGGCCGGGTGGAGCGCATAGGCGAGGCCGAGGCTGTTCGGGGTGATCGTCGTCGCGGCGAGTGCGCCCTGCGCGATCGAAAGACTGCCGCCCCGGGCCGCGAAGTAGTTCGTGTAACCCGATCCGTAAACCGGAATGACCATGTTGTTCGCGTCGTTTCCGCCGAACAGGAAGATGCAGACGAGCGCGCGGTAGTCGGACGGCGCCGCGAGGGCCGTATTTGAGATGAGTCCGAGCCTTTCGAGGCTCTCCGAGATGGCGGTCATGCCGACGGCGCCGCACGCGCTGATGCGAAGGAAGTCTCGGCGAGTCGTCATGATTACCTCTCCACCTGGAACTGCGAGGACGTCGCGACGAGATACGTCGCCTGTTGCGCCTTGGCTTTGGGAGTCGCCGCGGCGTTGACGGCCGTCACGATGGCCGCCTTCGCGCTCGCCGAAAGCAGGCCGTGACAGAGCCTCTGGTTGAGCTCTTCGACCATCGCCGCCGGATTGCCGGAAAGGGACTGTATTCCGGTGAGGTCCAGGGACGTCCCGGCCGGGTTGTTCGCTCCGACGGGGATCGTCGAGTAGACGAACGTGTTCACGAGGTTCGCGCGGCGGAGGGAGGTCGACGCCGAGAGAATGCCGAACTCCGGCCCGAAGAGCGGGGGCGACGTTCCCGGGGTCAGGTAGTCCGCCGGGTAATAGCTGAACACGGTGTCGGGCTGGAAGACGGTCTGTCCCAGGTTCGCGATCTGCGGCGCGAGGACTCCGTCCGACTGGCCGATGCCGTTCGCGGCGTGCGCACCGAGGCTTCGGAGAAGCGCGATCGCGAAGAATGCGGGCTCCCTGAGGACGCCGAAGTCCGGATCCGCCGAGCCGGCGAGCGCTTCGGGATCGGTCACGACCGCTCCCACGACCGCCGCGAGATCGCCGCGCACGCCCGAGCCGTTGTCGTTGAACCTCGCCGCGACGCGCGCGACGTACGCGGGGCTCGGGTTCGAAGTCACGAGGTTCCGGATGAGGGCGCCCCCGATGTACGGCCCGACGTTCGGGTGGTTGAACACCCAGTCGATGGCGTCGTTCAGGTCCTTGTCGCCGGTTTGGAGCGGGCTGCACGGAGACACGGAACCCTGACAGGGCAGGATCGTCGTGCCATCCGGGAGAGTCTTGGCGCCCTTGTCGTGATTCGCGGCGACGAGCACCATCGGGGTGACGTAGTCGTCGGTGCCCGCGACGATCTGGCTCGAGAAGCGCCATCCCGTGAACACGCGCGCGAACTCGGTGATCGCTGCCTGGTCGTACGTGGGAATCGGATTGCCGCCGGAGAGTTGCGGCGTGCCGTCGAGATTCAGCTTGACGAGGCCGATCGAGAAGAGCTGCAGGATTTCGCGCCCGTAATTCTCGTTCGGGAGCTGCAGCGTGGACGTATTCATGTTGAGGTACTGGCCCATCGCCGCGTTCAGCGTGATCCGGTACAGGATGTCCCGGTAATTCCCGAACGCGTTGTTCACGAGAATGTTCAGGTACGGAGCCATCCGGCTCGGCTGGCCGATATCCTGGCCGTTGATCGGGATGATCTTGTGGAGCGCCCAGGCGACGCGCTGCCGGAGCTGGTCCTGTCCGTAGAGCGCATTGAAGAAGAACTGCCACTGGAGCGGGTACATCGTGTAGTTGTCGCGCGGGCAGGTACCGGTGCACGTTCCGGGCTGGTTGTTGGGAAAGAGTGTTCCCTGTACGTACGTCGATGGCGAAGCGGCAAACTGCTCGGCGAGGAATGCGTTCGTCCCGACATCACGGATGTGGGCGGTGAGCGCGGGGTTCGCCCCGAACGTCGTGATACCCGCGAAGGCGGCAAACGTGGAAGCCGGTGTCGCGGAAACGTCTTCGAAGTAGGCCGACACGTCGATGATGAAATCCGTCGTCCCGGTGGGCTGCTGGCAGAAAACCACGATGTCACCGGACGATCCGAGGCGGGCAATGAAGTTGTTGGCGCGCGTCGCTCCGGCCCGGTAGCTGATCGCCGTGGAGAGGCCCGCTGCCGTCCCCCCGGGGAAGATGGCGAGAGAACCCGCCGATTGAGGCGCGACGACGGTGATATTCATGTTCACGGACCGCGCCGAGGCGGGGATGCCGCAAGAACCGACGAGCGTGTACGTGCGCGACGAGCCCGCGGCGAGGGGCGGCGCTCCGAAGGCGCCCGCCGGGTTACGAGTGTCGGCGACCCGGCAGGGAGTAAGCGGGAAGAACGAAGTCTGCGGAAGGCCCTGCGCCGCAAGCGGCGTCGCGAACAGGAGCACCAGAAGGAAAGAGCGCCTCGGGCAATGCTTCATCCTGTACTCCCGCGGTATTCCCGCAAATCCATGAGTTCTGGAGCTTCCCCGAAAGCGAGGGGCCACGATTCTGTTCAGAAAGACTCGTTAAGAAGTGATCGCACCCAACGCCGGGCCGCACGTTCCAAGCCGGCTTACCGGGGGGCCTAGCGGCTACAATGAGTTGCCGTGTCGCCGATCGGACCCCGCACCCTCCGCATTGCCGTCGTCGACGACGACGAGGGGGTCCGCGAGCTGATGCGGAGCACTCTGGAAAGAGTGGGCGCGACGGTAGATATTTTCACGGGTTCCCAGGTCTTCCTCGACAGGGCCATCTTCACGGACTATGACGTCATCTTCTGCGACCTCATGCTGCCGGGCCTCTCGGGAATCGACCTCCTCTTCGAGGTGCGCGGCAAAGCCCCGGCCGTCCCGTTCGTGATCATCTCGGGCCAGGCCGCCGTCTCGGACGCCATCGAGGCAATGAAGGCCGGCGCGACAGACTTCATCGTCAAGCCGTTCCGGATTCAGAGCCTTCTCGACGTCGTGAAGCGCCTCACGCAGGACGCGACGCCGCGCTCGGCGTCCGGCATCTGGCGGCGAGAGAAGGAGCAGAACTTCGCCGTCGGAAACTCGGCCCTCTGGAAGAGTCTGCTCGAGAAGGCAAAGCGGGTCGCGGATCTCTCGTCCACGGTCCTGATCCGCGGAGAGACGGGCACCGGCAAGGAGGTGGTCGCGAAGTACATCGCGTCCTTCGGCCCGCGCGCCGGCAAGCCGTTCGTCACGCTGAACTGCGCCGCCATTCCCGACAACCTGATCGAGAGCGAGCTGTTCGGCCACGTGCGCGGTGCCTTCAGCGGAGCCACGAACGCGCGGCGCGGCTTGTTCGAGGAAGCCGAGGGCGGCACCCTTCTCCTCGACGAGATCGGCTCCATGCCGATGGCCGCCCAGGCGAAGGTCCTTCGCGCGCTCGAGGAGTTTCAGATTCGCCGTGTAGGGGACAACCGTAACGTCGCGGTCGACGTTCGCATCCTGGCCTCCACGAATCTCGACATGGAAGCGGCCATCACGCGGCATATTTTTCGTGACGATCTCTACTACCGCCTCGCCGTCGTCACACTCTGGGTGCCGCCGCTCCGGGAGCGCGAAGAGGACAAGCTTGCGCTCGCGGACCACTTCCTGAGGATGTTCTCGAAGCCGTCCCAATATCCGCGGCGGCTCTCGGCCGAAGCCAAGGATTTGATCCTGCACGATCCGTTCCCCGGCAACATCCGCGAGCTCAAGCATTCGATCGAGCAGGCATGCGCCCTGTCGGCGCGCGAAGAGCTCGTGGCCGAGGACTTTCCCCTCCTTCTAGCGCGCGCGGACGCGGCTGGTGCGGACGACCTCTTGGCCGTCGGCGAAGGCCCGCGCGCGGTGACGCTCGAACGCCTCCAGGAAGCGCTCGTCAGGACGGGCGGAAACCGCGTGGAGGCGGCGCGCCAGCTTCACATCAGCCGTTCGACGCTTTACCGGATGCTGGGGAAGCAAACCGGATAGGGCTGCATTTCAGCGCGGTGTCGCGCTGAGAGCCACCGGCCACGGGTAGAGCCCCGGCCTCGCGTCAGCGGAAAGGAAGAACCGATAGCCGAGAGAGGCGGTCACGAGCGTCTTTCCTGCGTACGGCTGTGCGAGCCATCCTCCGGCAGCGCTCACCTGCGCCGTCGAGCCAAGGCCGGTCACTTCGAGCGCGCGATAGGGGCCTTGCAGCGGCTGGAATTCCAGGAGCCAGCCGGCCGGCGAGTTCGTCCGGACCCGAAGGAGCGACGCCCCGGGCGTCTCCACATAGCCGCGCGCAATGTCCGCTTCGGTGATCTGGAGACTCGGCGGTTGGGATTCGACCGAGAGGACGGCTCGAGCGGGCACGACAACCGTCACCGAGAGCGAGGCGGAGATACTCCCCGCGTGGGCGGGGAGCGCGGGCGCGATGAAGGCCGCGAGAGCGAAGGCGAGAGCGCCGGCCTTCCCGACCTTGCTCGCCGCGACCACCGATTTCGTTTTTCCGTTTTGCATGGCTCGCATCTCCCGATGGAGACCAATGCGGGAGCCATGCCGACGTAATTCCTTCCCCCATCCTTGTAGCTCAATGAGTTACGAGGCCTGCTCCCGAGTGTCTGGCACACATGGAACGTGCCGGACACATCCCTGGAACAGCCTCTGAGCTGTTAGAAGTTCATCGTGACCGTGATCGTGTCGGAGTAGTTTCCGACGCCGACGTCCTGGCCGGCGGGGATCGTGCCGTAGACCGTGAGGATGTCGACGAACTTGTCGACGGGGTCGATCGTGTACACGTACGTCGTCCCCGTGCCATCCCCCCACACCTGACCGTTGGCAGCGGTAGGGTAGAGGTTGTAGTTCAGAGCGTTGCCGCCCGAGCGAAGCGTGCGGTTGGTGTACGTCCCGGAGCTGCCCGTCGACAGGCTCATCATCATGTATTGAACGCCGCCCACTTTCTTGCAGGAGTAACTGATCGTCCCTGTGGACTTCGTCGGGCTGGCGCTGAAGACGTCGTAAGACCCGAAGTTGACGCCGGTGACCGAGCCGAATGTGCAGGTCAGCGCGCCGTCCGCGCGTGGCGCGAGGGCGAAAAGCGCGAGGAGCGCAACGAGCGAGAGGACGGTGTGTTTTCTCATGGGTTCTTCCCGCTTTCCTTGGGAGCTTCGCAGCGCAAGGTTCCGAGGTTGACGAACGGGGACGAAGACATCGGGACGACGAGCGTGAACCGGCACACCGCTTCCTTGTGCTCGACGGCGGCCGGGTAGCGGCCGGGGGAAAGGTTCTCGAGGTAGAAGCCTCCGTCGCCGCCCAAGGGCGAGGTCTGCGGCACCCCGGCCGGGCCGGTCACGGTCAGCTCCCCATAAGCCGGAGCCTTCTCCGTTCCCGCCTCGACGATCAGCACGCGTCCCGTCACGGTTGTGACCCGCTTCACGGGGAATTCGACGACCGCGCCGCCACGATACGGTGTCGCCACGGTGCGCTCGACCGAGCCGATCTCGTAGTCGATGGGCACGTCGCGGTCCGAGATCCCGATCCGGTTGCCGTAATACGGGATGAGGCTCGGAATCAGAAGATCGCCGCTTCCGTTCGTCGTTCCCACGTCCTGATTGCTCGCGCTGCCGTGTACGCCCGAGACGCCGGGAACGCGAATGAGCGCGAAGCTGCCGACGACCGGCCGCGTCGGAAGCACCGTTCCACCGAGCGCCACGATTCCTCCGGACGCGCTGAGCGTCGAGGTCGTCTCGCCGCCGAGGCGCAGAACTGAGGCTTCGTAATGGCCGAAGGCCGCGTTGTACTGGACGAGGCCGCTCGCGCTGCCCGGCCCGTCCCCGGCTGTTCCGTTGAAGCGGTACCCGTAGCCCGTACCGACCGGCAGCGATTTCTGGACGTCGATCGACCCCGTGTTCTGTCCGTCCTGATGGCTGTACGAGGCGAGCGCGGTCGTGTTCCGGCCGAGAAAGTAGCTCAGCCCGACGAAGGCTTCGTTTCCCTGCGTCGATCCTTGAAAGACACGTGCGAAAGAGAGGAAGAGGCTGAGATCTCGGGTGAGGCTCGAAGAGCTCGAGAGCGACGCGCGCTGGGACGATGGCGCGTCGCGCGGAATGGTTCCGGTGTATTGGACAGTGAGACTCGCGAGCCGGCCGAGCTGGATCCCCACGAACGCATTTCCGTCCCAGCGCGGCCGGTCCTGGTCGGCGGACAGGCCGAGCGCGGCGTAGTGGGGGCTGAGAGCGCGGGCGAAGATGCCGTAGTTCACCGGCTGGCCGACGTAGCGATACGAAACCGACGCCGCGCCGCCGGTCTGCCCTCCTTCGCGGCTCGCCGCGAGGGATCCCTCGATCTCGCCCACGGGAAGGCGCCACGCAAAGCCCGGGCCGCCGCTGACGAGGCTCTTGCCGGCTTCGAGGCGCAGCTCGGCGGTCAGCGCGTCCGAGAACCCGTAACGGTGGCGACCGAGGAACGAAAGCGGGCCGTAGTCCCAGCTCTCGGTCGAGAGGTTGTCCCTGCGGAAGCCGAGGTTGTATGTGAACTCCGAGAGGCCCTTCGCGAGGACCGCGCTCGACGCGTAGAAGCCGCTCGTGATCTCCCGCTCCTGTCCGAACACGTCCCGCACGACGACGCGCGTCGTCCCGCTGCCGGCCGGCAGAAGAATGTTCGAGAGCTGGAACGTGCCCGGCCCGATCGCCTCCCGCTTCACGATGTTGCCGTTGACGTACACGTCGACCGTGGACGGCGTCGTCGCCGCGCCCGTGAGCGCGAACGAGGGGTAGCGGGAGAAGTAGGGATCGAGGTCGAAGCTGCGCGAGACGCTGAGGCCGGCGAGGAAAACCGCGCCCCCAAGGCCGCCCGCCGCGGCGAAGGAGTCGCCGGCGACCCATCTCACGAGCCGGGAGCGGTCGTCGTGCGTGACGTTCGTGAGGCCGCGGACGACGCTTCCGTCGTCCGCCCGCAACACCGCGCTGTAGAAGAGGTCTCCGCCGAGGCTCAGTCCCGCCTCGC
The DNA here is from genome assembly GCA_038245905.1 of Thermoanaerobaculia bacterium. Classification (GTDB taxonomy): domain Bacteria; phylum Acidobacteriota; class Thermoanaerobaculia; order UBA5066; family UBA5066; genus Fen-183. Next base: position 15,094 of record JBBRRY010000025.1, read on the forward strand.
CGAACGCGTTCCATGTCTTGAGGTCCGTGACGTTGACGGCATAGTTCGCGAACAGACTCGGGCTCGAGACGTAAACGAGGCCGATGGGCCGCGGCATGCTGAGGTCGAGAGTCTGCCCCGCGAGCCACGTGGGCGGTACGGTCACGGAAAGGGTCACGCTCTCGAGATCGAGCCGGTAGGACGCATTCGGAGCGAGCGAGGCGAGAGAGACCCATTCCTCCCCGTCGCGCGCCTCGCGGCGCCCCGCGAATCCGCTCACGCCGGCCGCGGAGAGATCGCGGACCTGAAGGAGGACGTCGTCACCCACGAGGATCGCCTGCACGTCACCTTTCGGCACCGTGTTGACGGAAAGCGGAACCACGGCCCGCTGAAACGGCGCGGCCGCACCGGCCGCGGAGAGCGTCAGGGCGAGGGCCAGAAACAGACATAGCGCTCTCACGAGCCGGCGGAGCGCATGCGACGCCCTCTCAGCGCGACGCCGGCCCGCACGCCTCCGGCGCTACGGCGACGGAGGCCTTCCAAGCGTCGCGCTCGGTTTTCGCCTCGAGGGAAATCGTCTTCGACCGGCGGCAGTCGGCCGGTGCAATGGCGATCTCGTATGCGCGTTCGCCTCCGGCGAGGACGTACCAGCCAGCCGCCTGGTTCTCGAAAGTCGGGCTGCCGTCGGCGCCCACTCCTGACGTGCGCACCGAAATCAGCGAAAACGCCGCGTTGCCCGTGTTCTTCACCTGGAACTTCAGAGTGCCGGATTCCAGCTTTGTGTTCTCGATCGCTCCGCTTCGAATGAGCTTCGCCGGCTGGACGAAAATCGGGACTCCGAACCGCGTCAGGACCTTGACCTCGGAACGGTTCCCGACCTCGGACGGCTTCTCGAGGGGGGGAAGCTCCTCGACGAACACGCGATATGTCCGCTCGACCGCTCCTGCGGGCTTGGAGACGCCGATCCGGATCTTCCGTTCCTTCCCCGGCTCCAGCGTCAGGAGCGCCGGGAAGAACACGACGTCCTCCGTCGGCGCCAGCTCGATCTCGCCACGAGGGCTCTGGTTCCAGCCGAACGCGGTCACCTGAAGGCGCACGCTCTCGGAGCTCTGGTTCTCGACCGCGAGAAGCTCGGTGGTCTTGCCGGCGGACAGGTAGATGTGGATCGGCGAGACCTTGAACGTAGCCGCGGCGGCCGGAAGAGCGACGGGAAAAAGGAGAAGGGCGAGCCCCGCCGCGCGGAGCCGCCAGCACCTTGCGGAAGAGCCTGAGTCCACGACCGAGCCCCCTCTTCTCAGAAGTTAGCCGTTGCCACGACCGTGTCGAAGTAGGTGGCGGCGAGAACGTCCTGAGCCTCTGGAATGCGACCGCAGACATTGTACGACCTGGGGTCTCGGCTGGGGGCGAAAGAGGGCGTGAAGACACCGTCGCCGGCCGCTCCCCACACCCTCGGGGACGCGAAGCCGCATGGCGCGCCCGGGCTTTCGGAGGTCGGCTGGTAGAGCTCGTAGGCGATGAAGCTCGTCCCGCCCCGCATCCGCCGCGTTGCGCCGGACGGGTTCGCGCCGGGGCCGAGCGTGAGGGACGCCGCCGTTCCGCGCGTACACGTGATCGTGACGTCTCCGGTTCCCGTCACCGGCGCCGCGAAGTTCGCCACGACCGGGTCGTACGTGCCGAACGCGACGGAGGAGGCGGAGATCTGGCAGTTGCTGGAGACCGTGACTGACACGCTCAGGCTCGCCGTCGCGCTTGCTCCCGCAAGCGGGCCGGCCGCGAGGAGGGTGGCGGCGAAGGCAATGGCGAGCGGTCGTTTCACGATCGGAGTTCCTTTCTATTGATTCAATCTGGTCGAGAGGAAGAATCGGTCCTGCTTCAAAGCAGACACCGCCCGCGGATCGGAGCGACCCGGGGCGGCGTCGTCGCGAACGGGTCGCTTCAGAAGTTGACGGTGGCCTGGATGGTTCCGGTGTAGAGAGCCGCGACCGGGACGTCCTGTCCGCCCGCGATGCTCCCGAAGATGCTGAACGAACGCGCGGCCTTCGAGGGGGCCGCTCCCAGCGACTTGGCGGTATTGAAAGCCGTCGTGTGGCCGATTTCCTGCCAGAGCGTGTAGTTCAGCGTGCCGCCGCCGCCGGTGATCGTGCCGCCTGCCGCAGCAAAGACGACCGACGGGTTGACGCCCTTCGTGCAGGCGACGTCCATCGAGGTCGAGGCGTCGAGAGCGGCGGACGCATTCGTCCCGACCGGATCGTAGGCACCGAAGCTGAGCGTGGCGTTCGAGATGGTGCAGTTCGCGGCCACGCTCGCGTTCACGGTGAGCGTGCTGTTCGCCGCGCCCGCGAAGGCCGCCGGGGCGACTGCGATGAGGGCGACCAGGACGATGGGGATCAGGGTCTTTTTCATGGGATTCTCCTTTTTTGTCCTCTTCTGTACTCTCGACACCCCAGAGGCCGCCTCGCCGCCCCATCGGTAGTGTGTCATTGATGTCTCACTGACACATCCATTAGCAACAGCGATGCCATGAGTACCTGTGTTGCGAACGGAAATCATCATACTGGCTAAATATCTAATTCATAGGTAGTTACATGTAAATAGCGGGCCCATTTGCCCGACCGATGGAAAGGTCAGGATGGCCCTCCGACACTAAATTGTGTCGTTTCTGTGGTCAGGAAGCCGACGAAAGTCGGTCGTGGGGTGGCGGCCGGTCAGATGGTCTTGGCGCCGCCCCTATACCAGTCGATTGTCCGGCGAAGGCCCTCCAGAAGGGGGATCTTCGAATGCCAGCTGAACTGAGCCTCCGCCCTCGTGACGTCGAGCTTCCGCCGCGGCTGGCCGTTCGGCTTCGAGGCGTCCCACCGGATGCCGCCGCCGAATCCGGCTTCCCTCGCGACGAGCGACGCGAGATCCCGGATCGAGATCTCCTCGCCCGATCCGAGATTCACGGGTGCGACGCCGTCGTACCGCTCCGCGGCCGCGAGAATTCCTTCGGCCGCGTCCTCCACGTAAAGGAACTCGCGCGTCGGCGAGCCGTCGCCCCACAGGACGACCTCACGCGCTCCGGTCTCGTGCGCCTCGAGAAACTTGCGGATCATCGCCGGAATGACGTGCGAGGTCTCGAGGTCGAAATGGTCCCCGGGGCCGTAGAGGTTCACCGGGAGTAGGTAGATCCCCGGAAAGCCGTACTCCTCGCGGTACGCCTGGAGCTGAACGAGGAGCATCTTCTTCGCGAGGCCGTACGGCGCGTTCGTCTCCTCGGGGTAGCCGTTCCAAAGATCATCCTCACGAAACGGCACGGGCGTGAACTTCGGGTACGCGCAGATCGTCCCGAGGCAGACGAACTTCCCGACTCCGGAGCGCCGCGCCTCCTCGATGAGCTGGATCCCCATGATCGCGTTCTCGTAAAAGAAAAGGCCTGGGTGCGAACGGTTCGCGCCGATGCCTCCGACGACCGCCGCGGCGTGGAGGATCAGGTCAGGCTTCTCTTTCGCGAGATACCTCCTTACGTCATCGCGTTCGCGGAGGTCGAGCTCTGAAGCGCGCGGTGCAAGGATCTTCGCGGGCGCGCGGTGTGTGAGGGCCGTCACGAGAGTCCGTCCGAGGAACCCGCCGCCCCCCGTGACGAGAACCCGGCGGCCGTTCCAGAAATCCACGGTGGAAGTGTAGCGGCAACGTCATCTTTCGGATTTCCGCCGCGTCGAAGCTCGTGGGAAGCTTCGCGGCGCCGCCACTCCGGAGGGACGCTGTCGACGGCCCGGAGGTTGCGTCATTCGAAACTCAGAGAGGTTTTCATGCCCCTTGTGAAGGTTTGCGCCGCCGTTCGATTCCCTCTTGCCGCTGTCGTACTCGCCGTCGCCGGGGGCGCGGGCTCGGCCGACGTCGTCATCCCCTCGTCGGCGTTCTCGAGCGGCCAGAACCAGGCCGAGTTCCACTCCGACGTGCGCGTCTTTAACCCGACGAACAGCCCGGTGAACGTCACACCGGTCTTCTACAACCAAGCGAACGGAGAGACCGTCGCGGCGCCCGCGCCCGGCTTCTTGACCGTGCCCGCGCGCGGACAGGTCGCCTTCGACAACATCCTCGCGACGCTCTTTCTGCAGCCCAAGGGCGTCTTCGGGCCGATTCGCTTTCAGACGGCGGCGCCGATCATCGTCTCGTCGAGCGTCAACAACGTGAACTCGTGTGGAAACGGGGCAACCTCGGGCCAATGGCTCCCGGGAATCGACGTCGGGCAGGCCCTGAAGACGGGAACGCTCGTGCAGCTCGCCGCGAGTGCGGACGGGGCTTCGGGCTACCGTTCGAACGTCGTCTTCATGAATCCCGGCGCTCTGACCGCAAACGTGACGACGAAGCTCCGCAACGGGGACGGCACGCTCGTCGGTGCCGCCGTCACGCTCGATCCCCTCACCGCGAACGGCTTCAAGCAGATCGGGACGCTCTCCGCCTGGCTCCCCAGCCCGAACACGATCACCGACACGAACCTATGGCTCGAGTTCGCGAGCGACCAGCCCGTCCTCTCGTTCGCGTCGGTCATCAACAACAAATCCGGAGACCCTTTCGCGATCGTCATGACCGCCGAGCCGAACGTCTCGGCGCCCGTCCCCGTCGCGTCCTATACCGTCTCCGCCAGCCCCACGACCGGTCAGCCGGTCACGTTCACCGACACGTCCACGAACGCGCCGGCGACGCAGCTCTGGGCGTTCGGAGACGGCACGACGGCGACGTCCGGCGCGACGGTGCAGCGCACCTACTCCGCTGCGGGGACCTACAGGACGGCGCACTTCGTCTCGAACGCCGGCGGAACGTCGGCCGCCGCGAAGGACGTCGTCGTCGTGACGGCCGCTCCGATCACCATCACGATCTCGGCGACTTCGACGAACAACACGCTTTGGACGTTCGTTCCGAATGACGTGCAGCTGAGAGTGGGTCAGGCCTACAAGCTGACCTGGACAACGCCGCAATCGGAGGGAAAGACCCACGGGGTCGTCCCGATCGGTCTCCTCGGCATCACCCAATGCGACGACGGCCAGATGCTCATCACGGCATCGCATCCGTGCGTCGTGACGTTCACGCCGACCGCCGCCATGCTCACGACGTTTGGCGGCCCCAAATACGACTATTCGTGCTCACAGACGCAATGCGCGCCTGGGCCAAAGGAGCACAACGGTATGACGGGAACGATCACGATCGTCCCCTGAGCTTCACGTCTCTCTTTCTTCCCACCGGCACGCACTCGCCCTCTTGTCGCGCCGGAGCCCGAGAAAAGACGGCTGCCGGAGACGTTGGTCCGCCGTCCATTCCGCGTAGGCCACCTGCGCCACGAGGCGCGGTTCCACCCACACGGCGTCCTTCGCCTCCTTCGGAACGGCCGAGAACGGACACATCTCCCGCACGAGCGGCTGGAGCTCCTCGAGAAGCCGGAGGAGCGTCTTTTCCGAGAAGCCCGTCCCGACGGCGCCGCAGAAGCGCAGGACCTTTCCATCGAAGAGTCCGACGAGGAGCGCCCCGAAGTGGACACGCGCGCTCTTCGGCAGCGTGAAGCCGCCGATCACGAACTCGGCCTCGCGCCGGGCCTTCACCTTGAGCCAGCGCAGCGAACGGCGCCCCTCCTCGTAGCGCGAGGAAAGGTCCTTTCCGACGATGCCCTCCCAGCCTTCCGTCACCGCGCGCCGGAACGCGGCATCTCCGTCCGGACCGAGGCGCGCGGAGAGGGCGAGCGGCTTTTTCGGATGCCGCCCGAGAAGCGCCTCGAGGGCGATGCGCCGCAGGGCAAGCGGCTCGGTCACGAGGCTCGCGCCGTCTTTCTCGAGGCAGTCGAAGAGGATGAGGCTCGTCGGCCGGGCACCCGCTTCCCCCCGTTTTTGAAGCAGGGAGAACTCCGGCACGCCGCTCTTCCCGAAGACGACGAGCTCACCGTCCACGACGAAGTCCCCGCCCGGAAGCAACGCGAGGGCCGCGGCGATGCCAGGCTCGCCCTTCGTCAGGTCGAGGCCGTTCCGCGACGAGAGGACCACGCGGCCCGCGGCGCGCCGGGCGAGGACGCGCCAGCCGTCGTACTTGGGCTCGAAACTCCAGCCCGCGCGCGTGAACGGCGCGTCCACGCGCGTCGCGAGCATCGGCTTCCGGGTCGCCATGTCGCGCAGCTTAGAATGATGATCACCCGAACAGCCGGTCAATCGGCGCGTAGACGCCGTCCTTCGCGTTTGGCACGTACTCGAAGCCGCGGCCGAGCGGGTCGTCGTGGCGCACGATCGTCCAGTCGATCCCGAGCGCGGAGTAGATCGTGCAGGCGACGTCCTCCACGCGCAATTCGGTGCGACCCGACACGCCCGAGTCGATAATCGTGGCGCCCGTCGCGTCGGTCGCGCCGACGACCTGTCCGCCCTTGACGCCCCCGCCCGCGAAGAGAACCGTGTTGTTCGCGAAATGATCGCGCCCCGCCTGGCCGTTGAGCGTCCCGACGGTCCGCCCAAACTCTCCGGCGACCACGACGAGCGTGTCGTCGAGAAGGGACTTGCCGGGGGTGGAGCCGGCGGCGGCCTTCAGGTCCGCGAAGAGCGCCGCAAGACCATTGTCGAGCTGCGGGCAGACGCCATAGAGGCTGCTATTCGCGCCCTTCGTGTAGATGCCGCTGTGCATGTCCCAGTTGCCGAGCGTCACCTGCACGAATCGCACTCCCCGTTTGCCCGCCAGGAGCTGCTTCGCCACGAGACAGGAATTTCCGAACGCCGTCGTGCCATAGCGCGCGCTGTCCGCAGTCGAATACGAAAACAGGGCATTCACGTCCGGGCTGTCCATGAGGACCTTCGCCTGGTCGTAGAAGCCCGCGGCATCCGAGGCGTCCTTGCCGATCGGCTGTCCGCTGCGGAGCTTGCCGTCGAGGCTCTCTAGGTCGTTCCAGCGCAAGGCGAAGCGGGCCGATCCGTCGGGGTGCGTCAGCGACGGCAGGCCCGAAGCCGTCGGCTGCACTGAGAACGGCGAGTGGGTCGAGGGAAGGTATCCGGACCCCGAGATCCCGCCCGTGTTCAACGCCACGAACGCGGGCAGGACGTCTGTCGCCACCTTCTTCGGCGCGAGCTCGAGCGCCGTGATGGCCCCGAGGTGCGGCGCGATCGCACCCGTGGCACCCGTGGGGTTTCGGGCGATCTGGACCCATGTCTGTCCGAGTCCATGGACGAGCGCCGAGGACCTGACGGAGCGGACGATCGAAAAATCCGCCAGCGCGCCCCCAAGCTTCGGCAGGAGGCCGGCGGGCCATCTCACTCCCGCGCCCATGCTCGTGGGCGCGAAATCAGACGGCAGCCAGGCGCCTTCCTTCAGATCCCACATGTCGACCTGGCTCGGAGCGCCCGGAAGGAAGACGAAGATCACGTTCTTCGCCGAGCCCTTCGGCGTGACCGCGAGAGATGCCGATTCGGCCCACGCCGCGCGTGGCCGGAGGAACCAGGACGCCACGAGGCCTCCCGCGCCGAGCTCCAGAAATCCCCGGCGCGAGAGGCCGGGCCCGTCGTAGGGCGACGAGACGGGGAGGACCTGCGGAAGCGTGGATTTCATGGTCCGCCTCAGTAGTTGAAGATGAAGTCGATCTTGTTGAGAAGCGTGAACTGCAGGTCTTCGGCCACGGTCGTCTTCGTCTGCCCGGCCTGGAGGCTCGAGAACAGCGCGACTCCCTTCGCGAGCTCGTCGACGGACGGGTTTCGTGAAAGCGTATTCACGTAAAGCGTCTGGACGATCGCCGTCGGCGTCGCGGTCGCCGCGATCAGCTTGTTCACGGCCGACCCCGTCGCGCTGCTTTTCGTGCGGGGAATGACGACGGCGGAGTCGTTCATCAAAGAGAGCGCCTGCGAGATCGAGAACTGGCTCGAGCGCGGCTCGGTGTCGCGGTCGCCGCGCATGAACGTGTTGAGGAAATTGCGGATGGAGGCGGATGTTGGCTCGTTGATGTCGGGCAGCTGACCCGCCCACGCGACCGGGCTCGCGGCGCCGGCGACGGCGAGGCTCGCCGGAACGTTCGTGGCCTTCGTGATCGCGTCGAACAGCTCCTCCGCTCTCAGGCGCCGCGGAAAGTGGCGCGCGAACAGCATCGTCGACGCGTCGTTCCACGTCCCCGGATAGAAGGACGAGAGCTGGTAGGCGCTCGACTTCGCCATGACGCCGAGGATGTAGCGAAGGTCGAAGCCGTGCCCGGCGAAGTCGTTCGCGAGACGCGTCAGGAGATTCGGATGCGTCGGCTGAATCGTCCAGGCGCCCGGAGGCGGCGTCGCCGGGTCCTGCCGGAAAAGATCGAAGCCGTCCGCCGGCTCCACGATCCCGAGCGTGAACATCTCTTTCCAAAGCGTATTCACCGTCGCGCGCGCGAACTGGGGATCGGCCGTCAGGATGCGGCCCATGGCGGCCCGATAGACCTCGCCGGGCTGCGGCTGCCCACCCGAGGGATTCGTCGGCGTCTTGAGGTAGGAGGGCGCTATCTGCGTCATGCCCGCGGGAATCGTCGTGTAGTACGCGCTCGTCCGGTCCGTCTTGTTTCCGGTCGTGGTGTTGAGCCGATAGTCGGGAAGCGTCGCGTCGTCGGAAACGGTGTAGGTGTAATCGGAAATCTGCGTTCCAGATCGCGGCATCCGGACCTTCGCGAAAAAGGCCGACATGCCCCAGAAGTCCTGGCGACGAACGGTCGAGCCCCAGAGGTTGATGGAATCGAGATGTCCGGCACCGTTGTGGCAGGAGGTACAGAAGACCGCGTTCGTGCCGAGGAATGCCGAGCCCATGTTCGCGCCGAGGTTGTCGTACGTGTCCTGAGAGGGACCGTTCTGCTGGATGTTCCGGACGGCGAAGTTCGCCTGTCCGTTCACCGTGTTCAGCCCCGCGCCCGCGATCAGCTCCCGTGCGACGAGGTCGTAGGGCTTCTTCGCCCGGAGGGCGTCGACGAAATAGGCATGCAGGGCGTTCCGGCCCGTGAAGTAAAGCTGGCCGCTGTCCGCGTTCGACGTGTTGCGGAAGACGTCGTCGAAAAACTGCGCCCACCGGTCGACGAACGCATCCGAAGCGAGGAGCGCGTCGATCATCCGGCTGCGCTTGTCGGCAGATGGATCCGCGAGGAACGCCGTCACGGCTGCCGCGTCGGGGATGCGGCCGGTCAGATCGAGCGTGGCGCGGCGTAGGAATTCCGCGTCCGAGGACGGCGGGGCGGGTGTCACCTTCGCGGCGTCCATCGCCCCGAAGATCTCCTCGTCGACGTAGTTCGTAAGGACGCGCCGGGCGTGGCTGACGACCCCCGTGAGCCCTGCCGAGGAGACGCCCGCCGCCGGGTGTGACACGGCAAACGCCCGTGTGACGCGCGACACGGACGCGCGCCGTTCCCGCCCGTCCGGATCGGCGTGAGACGCCACGAACGCGCAGTCCGAGGAGGACGCCAAGGACCCCGCCGCGCTCACCAAGTCGTTTTCGCGCTGCGCGTTAGACGCCTCTCCGCCAACCTCGGCCGCGCGGGCAAGGGAGCTCCCGGGCCGTACGGCCGCGAGAAGCACGAGAATGGCGACGGCTGGGCGCTGGCGCGAGCTCATGCGCGAATCCTCCAAAGATGAGATTCAGACGGGTTCGAACCGTGGAAAGTTTACGTCCGGAGACCGAGGTTGCACGGATCGGCCCCGAAGTTGCTACCCTACGCGGCAGCCCGCCCAGCCGGCACGAGCGCATGAACCTGGAACGCCTTCGCCAACGCTTCTTCGAGGGGCTGACCCGATACCGATGGCAGGAGACCGTCGGGCGCGGCGGCATGGGGATCGTCTTCAAGGCGCAGGATCTGGACCTCGACGACGTCGTCGCCATCAAGGTTCTGTCGCCCGACTGGGAGACCGACGACCAGCAGCTTCTGCTGCGGTTCAAGCGCGAGATCAACCTCAACCGGAAGATCAAGCACCCGAACGTGGCGCGCATCCACGACTTCGGGATGAGCAACGACTTCCCCTACATCACGATGGAGTACGTGCCGGGCCACGACCTGCGCACGATCATCCAGATGGAAGGAAAACTCCCGCAGGGGCGCGCCATCTCGATTCTCCGGCAGATCGCGCTTGGGACCGAAGCGGCGCACAAGCTCGGCATCATCCATCGCGATCTCAAGTCGCAGAACGTGATGCTCGAGGACAACGGGGCCGTTGCCATTCTGGATTTCGGCCTCGCACGCGGAAAGTCGAATGAGCAGCTGACGCTCGACAGCGTCATGGTGGGAACGCCGCATTACATGTCACCGGAACAGGCGCTTGGGAGGCCCACCGACGCGCGCAGCGACGTCTACTCGATCGGCGTCATGGCGTACGAGCTCCTGACCGGCAAGGTGCCCTTCGACGGCGAGTCGCCGCTCGTGATCGCGATGAAGCACGTCTCGGAACCGCCGCCCGACGACCTGCGCAAGATGACGACCGTCTCGTCCGAGCTCATCGCGATCGTCTACAAGGCGCTCGCGAAAGAACCGGCTCACCGTTTCGCGACGGCGGCCGATCTCGAGGCCGAGCTCGCCATGCTCCGCCCCTTCGAGTCCGGGCAGGTGGCGGTGGTTACCGGTCCCCACGTGAGTGTCGCGACGCAGACTGCTACGCCTCCGAGCGCACCGGGCGCTCCCCTCGACGCGCCTTTAGGGCGCGGGACGCATCCCGAGCTCGGCGCGATGGCGACCCCCGTCATGCCGACTCCGGCGCTCCCCGTCGGCTCAGGCGGGTTACCCGTCGTCGAAATCAAGAACCGCCCGCCCGTCATTCTCCTCGTCGAGGGCGACGCGAAGGAACGCAAGCGCCTCGCCGACGTCCTCGGGCGGCACGGCTGCCGGGCGCTCGAGGCCAAGGACGGGCCCGAGGCTCTCCAGCGGCTGCTGCAAGACACCGTCGACCTCGTCCTCATGGACGTGGCGTTGCCGGGCATGGACGGCTTCGACGTCACGCGTGTCATCAAGGCCCAGGCCTCGTCGACCGCCCTGCCCGTCGTCCTCACCTCGGCTCGCCTCGACCGCAGTCATTTCGCGTTCGCGATCCAGACGGGCGCAACCGACGTCCTCGCCAAGCCGCTCCAGTCCGAGGCCGTCGTCGGCAGGCTGTGGCACATCCTCACGCACCACGGCTTCCAGCCGCCCGCGGGCAACGAGCCCGTGCTCACCGCGATGAAGAAGACGCTCCCCTCGGCCATGACGCCGCCTTCCGCCCCGGGCAAGAGCAGCATCCGTTAGGGAGACGCCCGGACAACCAGAAGATCAGAGAAGGGGCTTGAGATCGCGGAGCCTCGTCACGAAGACGACGGGTTCGGGCGCACCCCTGCCGTGGCGGTCGAACAGGATCGGAAACCAGCCCGCCGCTTTCGCGCCTACGACGTCCGTGGCGAATGAGTCGCCCACGTAAACCCGGCGGCGAGCTCCCCCGCCGGCGGCGCTCGCCGCCGCATCGAAGATGACGCGCGACGGCTTCATCGCCCCGACGTCTTCCGAGAGGACCACGTGGCGCGCCCATCGATCGAGACCGAACCGGGCGATCTTGGCCCGCTGCGTCTCCCGGAAACCGTTCGACAGGATCCCCACGACCCCCTCCCGTGACGCGTGCTCCAGGACGTCCTCCGCGCCCTCGATGAGCCGCCAGTTGCGGCCATACGCGTCCCAGTACGAATTCCCCACGGCGACGCCGTGCGCGACGTCGAGGCCGAGGTCGGCGAGCGGCAGTGCGAACCGCCGCGCCGTGAGCGTCGGGCGGTCGATCGTCCCCTCTCCATACTCGTGCCAGAGCCGCAGGTTGTTCCGGCGATAGGTGGAGAGCCAGTCCTCGAACGCGATCTCCCCGAAGAGCGCGTGGTGCGCTGCATGCGTCTCGCGATGCGCGCCCTCCTCGGCCGCGTGATGGTCGACGAGCGTGTCGTCGAGATCAAAAAAAAAGAGAGGCTTCAAACGGGCCGCGGCTTCAAACCCCGGCCGGGTGCCACGTCGTCTTGATCTCGAGGAATGGCTCGAGCGCGGCAAGACCCTCGGACTTTCGCGCGTCGAACCAGTCCGCGGGCTTCGTGGCCTTCGGGCGCGAGATCCGGCGCACGCGGTCGGCCGCCTCGACTTCCACGAGGACGCCCAGCTTCGTGTCCAAAGAGCCCTCGTCGATCGCGTCCACCTCGCGGTGCGTCGCGAGCGCCGGCACGAGCTCGCTCTTCTTCCCCGAGAGCAGGTTCACGACGCCGGACGGAATGTCGCTCGTGCTCACCACCTCTCCGAAGAGAAGCGCGGGAATCGGCGTCTTCTCCGGGCCGATCGCGACAACCGTGTTCCCGGAGACCATGGCGGCCGCGACGCGGGACACGAGTGGCAGAAGCGACGGCGCTTCGGGACAGATCACGCCAACGACTCCCGTGGGCTCGGGCGTCGAAAAATTGAAGTAGGGTGCGGCCACGGGGTTCACGGTGCCGAGCACCGCGCCGATCTTGTCGGCCCAGCCCGCGAAATGGACGAGACGATCGACGGCCGTCGCAACCTCGCGTTTCGCGGGCGCCGCCGCGGCGCCGGTGGACCGCCGGATCGCGTCGACGAACTCCGCCGAGCGCTCTTCCAGCATTTCGGCGGCGCGGTAGAGGATCTGCCCCCGGTTGTAGGCCGTCTTCCCCGCCCAGCCCGGAAACGCCCCACGCGCCGCCTTCACGGCGTCGCGCACGTCCTTGCGCGATCCCAGGGGGACGTGCGCAAGAAAGGCGCCGCGCTCCCCGGTCGCGGCGTACGCGCGCCCGGACTCCGTGCGCACGAACGCGCCCCCCACGAGGAGCTTGTACGTCTTCCGGACCTCGAGGCGCGTCACGGCAGCGATTCTACGGCTGCACGCCGGGAAGGTGGAACGGACCGTAGGTAGCGAGGACGAGGATGGCCGCGCCGACGACCGCGGTCAGGTAGGTGGCGCGATCCTTCGTGGCGAAGAGGACGGGGTCTTCGTCCATCTCGCCCCGGTTGACGAGGACCCAGATCCGGCTGATCCAGTAAAGGAAGACCGGCACGATCAGCCACAGCCACGCCGGGCTCGCATAGAGACGCCTCACCGTGTCGCTCTGGAGGTAGAGCGCAAGGACGATCGCGGCCAGATAACCGCTCGTGATGCCGCAGGACTGCACGGTGAGGTGATCCCACGTGAAATATGCCCGGCCCTGAGCCTCGATCATCTCGGATTTCTTGAGCCGTACCAGCTCGGAGGCCCGCTTGCAGAACGCGAGGCTCAGGAACGTGAAGACCGAAAATGCGAGAAACCACGGCGAGAGGAGGAGACCCGTCGCGGCGCCGCCGAGGAGAACGCGGAGGGTGTAAAGAAGCGACAGCGTGAAGACGTCAACGAGCACGAGCCGCTTCAGGAAAAGGGAATACGCCGTCGTCACGACGAGGTAGACGCCGATGAGCTTCAAGGCATCCACCGGGAGCCTCAGCGAGATCGCGATGCCCGACCCCATCAGGAGAAGGGACAGGACGATCGCCAGGGGAATTGCCAGGCTTCCGCTCGCGAGAGGCCGGCGCCACTTTTCGGGATGCCGGCGATCGGAATCCAGATCTAAGAGATCGTTGAGAAGGTAAATGCTCGACGCACAAAACGAGATCGCCACGAACGCCAGGGCGCCCGCGGAGAGGATCCCGGCGTCTTGCAGCTTGTGCGCCGTGATGATCGGAATGAAGACGAGGAGGTTCTTGACCCACTGGCGCGCACGCATGGCCGCGACGATCGTCTTCAGTCTAAAGGGAGGCCGCGGGAAGAGCTCGGCGAGATTTCCGTCCCGGCGAAGGCCCGTCTCGACGGCGTGCGACGCATTCACCGCGATCGCCCGGCGCGCCTTCTTCCAGACGGGCCTGTCCACCTCTCCGTTTCCGGCGTAGTCGAATCCCCGGTCTCCAAACCGCTCCACGAGTACCCGCGCTTTGGCCTCGCCGCCGAGGTTCGTCGTGCCGTCGCTCCCCACGACCTCGTCGAAGATCTCGAGGTGCTGGGCGACGCTCTCCGCCCAGATACGGTCGGACGCGGTCGCGAGGACGAGGCGCCGCCCTTGGTCCTTCTCCTTCCGAAGAAATTGCAGGAGACGAAGGTCATAGGGAAGCGTCGACGGTTCGAGTGCGACTCTCTTCGCGAGCTCCCTCTTGAAGCCCGCCTTGCCCTTCGAAAGCCAGAACGGAGCCATGAAGAGCGGCCCCGGTCCCGCCTTCGCGAGCCGCGCGAGACCCTCGAAGAGGAGATCGCTTCGGACCAGCGTCCCGTCGAGATCGACACAGAGAGGAACCTCGGCACCCGCGGTGTCCGCTGTCCCCGGGTCTTCTTTCGCGCCAATCAAGAAAAACATTCTATGCCCCGGGCGCCAGGACGACTCCTCCGGCGCTAGACTTCGCGCTCTGGCTATCGCGACGGGAACTCGACTCGGGCCTTACGAGGTCCTCTCCCTGCTAGGCGCGGGCGGGATGGGAGAGGTCTACCGGGCGAAGGACTCGCGCGTCGACTGAGTGGTTGCACTGAAGGTACTGCCCGAGGATTTCTTAGAAGGTGAAGAGAGAAGAGAGCGCTTTGCGCGCGAGGCGAAGCTGCTCGCGAGCCTGAATCATCCGGGGATCGCCACCCTCTATTCATTCGAAGAAATCCCCTCTTCGTCTTCCTCCTCGACCCGCCACATCCTCGTCATGGAGCTGCTCGAGGGCGAGACTCTCAGGCAGGCGATCGCGGCGGGCAAGCTGCCGCTCCGGCGCGCCATCGACTGGGCGATCCAGATCGCGCACGGCCTCGCGGCCACGCACGAGAAGGGCGTCGTCCACCGGGACCTCAAGCCCGAGAACCTGTTCGTCACGAAGGACGGCCGGATCAAGATTCTCGACTTCGGTCTCGCGAAGCTGGCAGAAAAAGGCGGCGGAGACTCCGGCTCGAATCTGCAGACCGCGGCCCGCGGCACGGAGCCCGGCGTCTCCTCGGCACGATGGGCTACATGTCTCCCGAGCAAGTCCGCGGGAGGTCCGCCGATGCGCGGAGCGACCTCTTCGCGTTCGGCGCCATCCTCTACGAGATGCTCTCGGGAAAGAAGGCATTCGCGGGCGATTCGGGTGCCGACGTCATCATGTCGATCCTCCGGGAGGAACCGGCCGACCTCTCGCTCACGAACCAGAGCGTCCCGCCGGGACTCGAGCGCATCGTCCGGCGCTGCCTCGAGAAGAGCCCGGAGCAGCGCTTCCAGTCGGCGGGCGACCTCGCGTTCGCGCTCGAGAGCCTGTCGTCGGACTCCGCGGCCGCGCGCGCGGTCGCGCACGGCGTCGCGCCGTCGCGCCTCGTGAAACGGCGCGCGCTTTTCTTCGGTGTCTCTTCCGCGCTCCTCGTCGCGGGCTTCCTCGCAGGCCGGGCGGTCCGGACGACGTCCCCCGTGCCGTCGCTCCTGTTCGAACGCGTGTCTTCCGAGCCGGGAATCGAGCGGTCGCCCGCCCTCTCGCCCGACGGCGAGAGCGTCGCCTACGTGAAGGCGGTCGGCGGGAAGCGGCACATCTTCGTCCAGCGCGTCGGGAGCGACAAGCCCATCGACCTCTCGGCCGACTCGCCCGACGAGGATCGCTTCGACCCCGCCTTTTCTGCCGACGGCTCGCTCATCGCGTTCCAGTCGGGCGGCGAAGGGGGCGGCATCTTCCTCATGGGCCCCCTCGGCGAATCGGTCCGGCGGCTGACCGACGAGGGCTACGGCCCGGCGTTCACGCCGGACGGCCGCGAGATCGTCTACTCGGAGGAGGCCGCCCTCTCGCCCCTCGCGCGAGGCAAGCGCGCACGCATCTGGGCCGCCGAGGTCGCGACCGGAAAGAAGCGGATGCTCTTCGGACCAGACGCGATCGAGCCCGCGGTCTCGCCGCACGGCAAGCGGGTCGCGTTCTGGGGACTCGTCGGCGACACGGCGCAGCGGGACATCTGGACCATTCCCCTGGCGGGGCTCAAGGAAGGCGAGAAGCCCGTCCCCGTGACGAACGACGCCGCGGTGGACTTCAGCCCGTTCTGGTCCGCCGACGAGACACTTCTCTACTTCGGCAGCGACCGCGGTGGAAGCTTCAACCTCTGGCGGGTCCCCATCGACGAGGCTTCGGGAGTCCCGCACGGCGCGCCGGAGCCGGTCACGCTGCCCGTCACGTGGGCCGGGACGTTCCCGGGCTCCTTTCGGGGGTCGCGGAACGGCCGGCGGATCGCCTTCACCGCGCCCGCCGAGCTCATCACGTTCGAAAGGCTCGCGCTCGAGCCCGGCACGCTCAATCCGGTCGGTCCGCCCGTCGTCCTCAGGCGCAGCTCCACCGCGTTCGAGGACATCCAGATCTCTCCGGACGGCACGACGCTCGCGATCCGCACGGCCGGACGCATCGAGGAGCTCTGCCTCGCCACGTCCGACGGGCAGAGGGTCCGCCGCCTCACTCACGACGAGTTTCGCAACCGCGCCCCCGTCTTCACGGCGGATGGCAAGCGCCTCGTCTTCTACTCGAACCGGGAAGGCGACTATGGCGCGTATTCGGTCGCGACGGACGGCAGCGGCCTCGCGCGGCTCACGCCCAAGGGCTCGCCGTTCTACCTCTACCCCGCGATCTCCCCGGACGGGCGCTTCCTCGCGGCGTCTTCGTTCGACGCGCGCGTGGCTGTGTTTCCGCTCGTCGCGGGGGCCGGGGGCGCGCTGTCGGTCGGCTCGCCCATCTCCGAATTCACGTCCCGCTGGCCGTGGAGCTGGTCTCCCGACGGTACGCGCCTGCTGGCCGCGGGGCGCGGGGGCGATTTCCCAATCGAGGTCTTCCTCTGCACTCCCGCGACGAAATCCTGCGAGCCCCTCGGCGTCCGCGCGTACGTCGCGCAGTTCGCGCCGGACGGCAAGCGGGCCATCGTGTCGACGCCGGACGGCATCCGCGTCCTCGACCTCGTCACCCGCCAGTCGCGACTGATTCACCCGGCGCCCGAGGGCACGTTGTTCCGGATCGCGCTCTCCCGCGACGGGCGAAACCTCTACTTCCTCAGAAACGTCACCGAGAGCGACATCTGGGTGGGCACGTTCAAGTAAATATCGCCGCCGGAACGAAACTCGGCCCGATCCCGCCGGACGACCGCGAAAAAGGTCCCTCTAGCTGCTCTTCCGGAGCACGAACAACGCAACCAGAGCGAGCACCAACCCCAGGAACGCGAGGACGTTCGGTGCGAGCGTCGGAACGGCCGCCACCCCACCGGCAGGTACCGGCGTCGGAGTCAATGTCGGCGTCGGGGTGGGCCCCACCGGAGTCGAGGTGGGAGTCGCGGTCACGGTCGCCGTCGGCGTCACCGTGGGAGTCGGCGTGGGCCCCGGTCCCGCGAGGCACTGCGAGAACTCGGAGGTGCTTCCCGCGGGATCCGTCGCCGTCGACGTGATGACCGTCTCGCCGGCGGGGACAGGCAGGGTCACGTTGAAGCTCCCGTTGCACGTCCCGTCCGTCACGACGGTCGCCGAGCCGAGATACGTCCGCCCCGGTCCGTAATTGAAGGAGCCGCCGCTGCACGCCGGGCTCGAATAGAAGTCGACCTGAAAGGAGGTCGACGCCGTCGAGTTCAGCGTGCCGGCGATCGTGACGTTTCCGCCCCCGAAGACCGTGCTCGTGACGACCGGGAAGTTCTGGAACCCGTTCGGGCCGGTATCCGCGTCGCACGCGTCGTTGAAGACGGGCTCCGTGGTCGAGGAGAGGCTGATCCCGAAGCCGAACAGTGCGGAGAGCGCGATCGAGTTGCCGCGGATCGTGGTCCTGTTCGAGGCGCCGCGGACAGCCACGCCCGTTCCGGACGACCCCATCATGATCCGGTTCCCCGCCCCCGGGGCGATTCCGCCGACCGTCGAGGTCGTCGCGGTGGTCGGCGAGAAGACGAGGATCTCCCCGTTGCCGTCCGGCAGGGGCGTCACGCCGTCCACCTGGGTCCCGACGTAGTTGCCCTGAATCGTTACGTTTGCATCGGAGGAAGTGATGCCGCTCGACAGGTTGCCGGCGATCACGTTCCGCGCCGCCGCGGTCGTCCCGCCGATCAGGGACGTGCCCCCGTTCTGGATCGTGATTCCGTCGCCGTTCCCGCGCGCGAGCGTTCCAGTCACGTCCGTCCCGATCAGGTTCCCCTGGACGGTCGACGAGGTTGCCCCGTTGAGGCGGATGCCGCTGCCCGAGACGCTCCCGGCGATCACGTTCCTCGCTCCCGGCGTAGTCCCGCCGATGAGAACGGCGCCGAGCGTGGCCGCCGGATTCCGGATGACCGCGATCGCGTCGCCCCCGTTGCCGATCGCCGTCGTCCCGGTCACGTCGAGGCCGATCGTGTTTCCCTGGATCGTCACGGCTCCAATCGTTCCGTTGCCTCCCCCGTTCTGGATGAAGATGCCGTATAGCGTGTTTCCCGAGATCAGGTTCCCGGATCCGGCGGCCGTCCCGCCGATCGTGACGGTTCCGAGTACATCGCCCGTGCCCGCGATGGCGACCACGCCATAGGCCGAAAGGATGGCTGCGGTGCCGGAGGCGTTCGTCCCGAGATAGTTGCCCTGGATGACCGCGCTCGGGATGCTGGGCGAGAAGCCCGAGAGACTCTGGACGTTGATGGCCGCTGTGTTGCCGGCGATGACGTTGCGCTGCGCCGGAGTCGTTCCGCCCACGAGGACGTTTGCCGCGCCGGCATAGACCCCGTAATTCGAGCCTCCGCCCAATGCCGTTCCCCCGGCGTTCGTGCCGAGGAAATTTCCCTGGATCGTCGTGTTGTCGGCGAAAACCAGAATCAGCGCGAGGCCGTTCGAGCCCCGCATCGCGAGCCCCCGGACGACCGAGTTCGGCGCGGTCGAGTTGATCTGGAACGCAAAAAAGCCGTTGACGTTGATCTCCACCTGAAGGACGGCGTCGTCTCCGACGGCAAGGGTGTTCGCGCTGGAGCCCGGCTGCGTGTAGCCGTCGATCGTGACGCTGTCGGTCACGGTGGGAAAGTGGGACGCGAGTGTGATCGTGTGGAGTCCCGCACCAGGGATCGCAAACACGATCGTGTCGGCGCCGGCCGCGGTGTTCGCGTCGGTGATCGCCTGTCGCAGCGATCCAGCGCCGGTGTCGCTCGTGTTCGTGACGGTGAATGTCGCCGCCGCCACGGGACGGCCCGCAAGAAGGACGGCGGACGCTCCGAACGCGCCCAGCCGCGCGAGATTTCTGAGGAAATACATACGAACTCCCTGTTCGAAACGACTCGGTGGTCAAAAATGAGCTTCTAATTGCTGCGCAGAGAGACAGCGGTCATATCACCGATCACGCGGTGACAGGTGATTTTTTCCACGAAGATCTCGCCGCCCTCTAGTCCGTCGGCGTGCCCGTGAACTACCACCGCCCAGCGCGACGGGATCTCTGAGGCGCGCCGGGACTACTCGGCTTCCAGATATGCCGCGAGCCCGTGGCGGCCGCCTTCGCGACCGAAGCCGGACTCCTTGTAGCCGCCGAACGGCGACGTCGGGTCGAACTTGTTGTACGTGTTCGCCCAGACGACGCCCGCGCGGAGCTTCTGCGAGATCTTGAAGATCTTGGAGCCCTTGTCCGTCCAGACGCCGGCCGAGAGGCCGTACATCGTGTTGTTCGCCTTCTCGACGGCCTCGTCCGGCGTGCGGAAGGTCTGGACGGCGAGGACCGGGCCGAAGATCTCCTCGTTCGCGATGCGGAAGCTCTGCGCGACGTTCGTGAAGAAGCTCGGCGGGAACCAGTAGCCCCGCGAAGGCAGCGTGCAGCCCGACTGCGTCAACACCGCCCCTTCGTCGATGCCCGACTGGACGAGCTCCCGGATCTTCTCGAGCTGCATCTTCGAGTTGATCGCGCCGACGTCCGTGTTCTTGTCCAGCGGGTCGCCGAGGCGGAGCGTCCGGATGCGCATGGCGAGCTTCCGGACGAGGACGTCGTGGACCGACTCCTCGACGAGAAGGCGTGAGCCCGCGCAGCAGACGTGGCCCTGGTTGAAGTAGATCCCGTTGATGATTCCCTCGACAGCCTGGTCGAGCGGCGCGTCCGCGAAGACGATGTTCGCGGCCTTGCCGCCCAGCTCGAGCGTGAGCCGCTTGCCTGTACCCGCGGCAGCCTTCTGGATCCGCTTGCCGACCTCGGTCGAGCCCGTGAACGCGACCTTGCGGACCTTCGGGTGCGTCACGAGCGCCGCGCCCGTCGCGCCCGCGCCCGTGATGACGTTCACGACGCCGGGCGGGAAGTCCGCCTCCTCGAAGAGGCGCGCGAGGTGCAGCGCCGTGAGCGGCGTCGTCTCGGCGGGCTTGAGGACGCTCGTGTTCCCGCACGCGAGTGCGGGGGCGAGCTTCCACGCGGCCATCAGGAGCGGGAAGTTCCACGGGATGACCTGACCGCAGACGCCGATCGGGCGCGCCTTGCGGCCCGGGAGCGCGTAGTCGAGCTTGTCGGCCCAGCCCGCGTAGTAGAAGAAGTGCGCCGCCGCGAGCGGCACGTCGATGTCGCGCGACTCCTTGATCGGCTTGCCGCCGTCCATTGTCTCGAGGACGGCGAACTCGCGTGCCTTTTCCTGCAGCATCCGCGCGATCCGGTAGAGGTACTTGCCTCGCTCCTTGCCCGGCATCCGCCGCCAGTACTTCTCGTACGCGCGCTCGGCCGAGCGAACGGCCGCGTCGACGTCGGCGGCGCCGGCCTCGGCGACGGAGGCGAGCGTTTCTTCCGTCGCGGGGTTGATCGTGGAAAACCGCTTGCGCGACTTCGCGGGCACCCACTTGCCACCGACAAAGAGGTCATAGGAAGGCCGGATCGTCAGGTGCGACGTCGACTCCAGCGCGGGCGCGTACTCCCACTTGCCGAGGAAATCAGGCTCCACACGCGCGAGGGCGCGTGAGGGGGTCTTCCCTCTTCCCGTTCTAAGCAAATCTCTCTTCTTCTCTTCGGCCATTTCAATCCTTCGTGAATTCTTCTTCCGAGCGATACCGGCCCGTCTCTTCCTTCTTGAGCTGCATGAGGCAGTCGTTGACGAGGCTGGACGCGCCGAACCGGAAGAGGTCGGGCGTGAGCCAGTCGGCACCGAGCGTCTCCTTGACGAGGACGAGGTAGTGGAGCGCCTGCTTGCTCGTCCGGATGCCGCCCGCGGGCTTCATGCCGATCTTGACGCCCGTTGCGAGCCAGTGGTCGCGGATCGCCTCGAGCATGCAGAGCGTCACGGGAGGCGTGGCCGCGGGCATGACCTTGCCGGTCGACGTCTTGATGAAGTCCGCCCCCGCCGCGATCGCGAGGTCGGACGCGCGGCGGACGTTGTCGTACGTCTCGAGCTCGCCCGTTTCGAGGATGACCTTGAGGTGGGCCTCACCGCAGGTTTCCTTGACCGCCGCGATCTCGTCGAAGACCTTGCGGAGGTCGCCCGAGAGGAACGCGCCGCGGTCGATCACCATGTCGATCTCGTCCGCGCCGGCCGACACCGCTCGCTTGACGTCGGTGAGCTTCAGAGACAGCGGCGAGCGGCCGGACGGGAACGCAGTCGCGACGCTCGCGACTTTCACGGTCGAGCCCGCGAGCGCCCGCTTCGCGATCGCGACGAGGTCCGGGTAGATACAGACGGCCGCGACGGACGGGACCGAGAGGTCGGCCGGGTCAGGCCGGACAGCCTTCGCGCACATCTGGCGGATCTTGCCGGGAGAGTCCTTGCCTTCCAGCGTCGTCAGGTCGCACATCGAGATCGCGAGACGGATGCCGGCCACCTTCGTGGCCTTCTTGATCGAGCGCTTTCCGAGCGCGGCCGAGCGCTCCTCGAGCGCGACCTGGTCGACGGTCACGCTTCGGCCGGGGAACGGAAAGACGAGCGGCAGGGGCCGCTCCGCGAGGTCTTTCACGTCCGATTTCACGTCGCGCAGTCTACGCCCGCGCGTCACTCGTACCGCAGCGCCTCGGACGGGTTCATCCGCGCGGCCCGGCGCGCCGGGAGCAGCGATGCGCCGAGGACGAGCAGGAGGCCGACACCGAGGATCCCGAGCACGTGGAGCGGCTCGGGCCGGAACGGCATCCACGTGAGGTAGTAAACCTTCGCGATCTCGGGCGGAAAGCGCACGACCCGGAAAGCCGTCAGGAGAAAACACACGACGAGCCCGAAGAGCACGCCGAGGACGAGGCCGCTCCCGCCGAGCAGCATCCCCGACAGGCGAAACGTGCGGGCCACGAGGACGGGCGAGGCGCCGAGCGCCGCGAGGACGCCCACGTCCCGCGTCTTCTCGGCGAGGAGGACGACGAGAGACGACACGACCGTGCCCGCGGCCACGGCCACGATGAGCGTCAGGACGATGAAGAGGAGCGTCTGCTGGACCTCGAGCGCCTCGAAGAGGTCGCGGTTCAGGACCTTCCAGTCGAGCACGGTCGCGTTCTCTCCGAGAAGCTTCCGCGCCGCGGCGACGGTCTCCGCCGAGGCGGACGGCTTCACGAGCTTCATTTCCCAGACGCCCTGCCGCGCGCCCGGGGGCGCGAGCCGCTCGAAGACGGCGAGCGGAACCACCGCCCACCCGTCGTCCACCTCGGAGAAACCCGTCTCCACGACCGCCGCGACCGTCACGGGCGTGCGCGCCGCCACGGAGAGCCCCGCCGCGAGCGCCGCGGACGACGTCTCGAGGACGATCGTTCCTCCGACGGGTGCGCCGAGTCGCTTCGCGAGGCCGGCTCCCAGGAGGACGGGCGTCGCCCCTTTGGCTTCGAGCTCGCCGAACGATTTCGCGAGGCCGGGCACCGCGCCGAGGAGCCTCGTGGTCGTGAGGCCGTCGGGCAACTCGAGCGCCTTCACGAGGGCGTCGACGCCTTCGGGTGCACGCGCCGAAAGGAGGAGGGCCGGGGCGAACGCCGTGCGGGCCACCGCGGCGACATTCGGGAGCGCGCCGAGCGCCGAGCGCTGCTCCTCTACGTTCGCGCCGGGCAGGGGCATGGCGATCACTTCCGCGCTCGTCCCGGCGAGCTTCTCGGCAAGGTCGTGCCGGTATCCGGACATGAGGCCCATCGCGACGACGAGCGATGCGGCCCCGAGCGCGATGCCGAAGAGCGCGAGGAGCGAAACGGTCTTCGGCAGCCCGCGCCGGCTGCCGAGCAGAAACCGCTTCGCCAGGAAGGCGGGGACGTTCACAGCCCGAAGCTCAGCGTCAGTTCTTCCACTCCTCTTTCTCCACCTTCCACGCGCCATCTTCCTTCGCCATGTGGACGACGCCGCTCGAGGCGTTGCCGTCCTGCTTTCCGCTCACGGTCAGGTCCGCCGTGTCGCCCTTCTCGACGACCTTCAGGACCTTGATGTCCGTCGCCGACATCATCTTGACGAAGCCGATCATCTTCTTCGCGTCCGGCTCGTCGAGGTGCTTTGCCTGCTCCTTCGTGAAGAGCTTCTTGAGCGCCCCGAGGTCTTCCTTCTGGACGGCCTTGAGGAAATCCGCGTAGACCTTCGCCTGCGGGCTCTTCTGGGCGGCGGTCGTCTCGGCGGCCGTCGGCGGGACGACCTTCGCCGCGCGCGTGATGTCAGCCTTGAAGGAAACGTCGAAGGAGTAGGTCTCCCCGAAGAACTCGTGCTTCTTGGCGGCCTTGTAACGCCCCTCGACCGTCTTGCCGTCGAACGTCTTCTTCGTGAAGACGTCATCGCTCGACAGGCCGCTCGGACTCGCCTTCTTGAAGCCGCTGTCCCGGAATGCCGTCGAGATCGGCTTGCCGTCCGCGTCGATCGTGATCTCGAACGCGTGGAGCTTGCCCGCTTCGGCCATGTGGCTGCGCTCGAACTGGTCCTCGAGCGCCTTCCCCTCGAGCGGGACGTCGGTCAGGATGACCTCGACGTCTTCCTTCGTCTTGTCGAAGAAGCCCTTCACGGCGCGCGCGTAGGCGTGCGTCAGCTTCGTCGTCTTCCCGTTGACCGTGATGGTGCCTTCGGCCTTGCCATCAGCGGCACGGGCGCGTGGCGCCACGGCCGCGGCCAGGCCGGCGAGGACGAAAGCAGCTAGAAACACGCGAATTCCTGTCTTCATGAAAGCCTCCTCATTGGATTGAGAATCTCGTTCTTCGAAAGAGACGCAGCAAGACCGTGTTCGACTTAGATGCGGGAGGTCACGAGGCCGACGAAATCGTCGAACAGCGCGTCGGAGTCGTGGGGGCCGGGGGCGGACTCCGGGTGGTACTGGACCGCGAAGACAGGCTTGTCCGTGCCCCGGAAGCCCTCGCACGTGCCGTCGTTGAGGTTCACGTGCGTGAGCTCGACGTTTTTCGGCAGCGAGTCGGCCGCCACGGAGAAGCCGTGGTTCTGCGACGTGATCGCGACGTGGCCCGTCCGGAGGTTCTTGACGGGGTGATTCGCGCCGCGATGGCCGAACTTGAGCTTGTAGGTCGTGCCCCCGAGGGCGAGCCCGAGGAGCTGCTGGCCGAGGCAGATTCCGAAGACGGGTTTCCCGGATTTCACGAACGCCTTCACGTTCGCGACCGGACCCGGCAGCGCGCCCGGGTCGCCAGGCCCGTTCGAGAGGAAGACGCCGTCAAACCCCTGCGAGAGGATCTCTGCCGCGGGAGTCGTCGCGGGAAAGACGGTCGGCTCGAGGCCGCGAACCGCGAGCATCTTCAAGATGTTCGTCTTGATCCCGTAGTCGATCGCCGCCACCCGCCCCTTCGTCGCGATTCCCGGCGGCATCGGGAAGGTGTACGGCGTCGACGTCGACACCACGAGGGCGAGAGCGGCTCCGGCCATCGTGGGCTGTTGCTTGACCTTCTCGACGAGCGCGGTCACTTCGGCCTCGGACGCGGCTTCCGTGGAGATCGCCCCCCGCATGACGCCGCGGCTCCTGAGGTGCCGCACGAGGGCGCGCGTGTCGAACCCGTCGATTCCCACGACGCCTCCCGCTCGAAGACCGTCTCCGATCGCCTCCTGGCCCCGCTGATTCGAGAAGCGGTGCGGAAAGTGGCGGGCGGCGAAACCCGCGACCTGAATCCGCGAGGATTCCACGTCCGTGCCATTGAGGCCGTAATTGCCGATGTGCGCGGCGGTCATCACGACGATCTGCCCGCGGTAGGACGGGTCCGTCAGCGTCTCCTGATAGCCCGACATTCCCGTGTTGAAGACGACCTCGCCGAAGGTCGTTCCGCTCGCCCCGACCGACCGACCGAGGAAACGCCGGCCGTCTTCGAGGACGAGAACGGCGAACGGACCCGCGCCGCTCATATCGTTCTCCCGACCGCCGCCGCGATGGGGCGGATCTGAGCCATCAGCTCGCCGAACATATCGGGCGTGAGCGCTTGCGGGCCGTCCGAGAGCGCTTCGGCGGGCTTGTGATGGACTTCGACCGCGATGCCGTCGGCGCCGGCGGCGATGGACGCGCGCGACATGGGCAGGACCTTCTCGCGGCGACCGGTGCCGTGCGACGGATCGACGACGATCGGCAGGTGCGAGAGGCGCTCGACGGCGGGGACGACCGAGAGATCGAGCGTGTTGCGCGTGAAGTCGGTGAACGTGCGGATGCCGCGTTCGCAGAGAATCACGGCGGGGTTTCCTTCGGCGAGGATGTATTCGGCCGCGAGCAGGAACTCTTCCAGCGTCGCCGACATGCCCCGCTTCAAAAGAATCGGTTTCCCCGACTTCCCGGCCTTCTTCAGGAGCTCGAAGTTCTGCATGTTGCGGGCGCCGATCTGGAGGCAGTCCGCGTAATGCGCCACGATTTCGACGTGTGCCGTGTCGAGGACCTCCGTGACGACGGGAAGAGAGGTGGCCTCTCGCGCCGCCGCCAGGATCTTCAGGCCTTCCTCCCCGAGGCCCTGAAAGGCGTACGGCGAGGTGCGCGGCTTGTAGGCGCCGCCGCGCAGCAGGTCCGCGCCGCGCGCCTTCACTTCCCTCGCGATCGTGAGCGTCTGCTCGAGCGACTCGACCGCGCACGGGCCCGCGATGACGACGACATGCGTGCCGCCCACAAGGACGCCCCCGATCGAGACGATGGTGTCCTCGGGGTGAAACTCCCGCGAGACGAGCTTGTAGGGGTGCGAGACGCGGATGACCTCGAGCACGCCGGGAAGCGTCTCGAAGGCGCCGGGTCCGACCGCCCCCTTGTTCCCGGTGATGCCGACGGCCGTGCGCTGGGCACCCGGAATCGGGTGGGCCTTGAGGCCGAGGCGCTCGGCCGCCGCGACGACCCCTTCGACATCCGCGCTCGTGGCGCTCCTGTCCATGACGATCAGCACGTTTCGTCCTGCTCTTTCCGCCGACGTTTATACTTCATTCCGCCGCGACTCCCTTGCCCGCGGCTCCCGGAGGTTCCGATGTCCACAGTTCCACGCACCCGCCTCCTGCCCGCGCTCGGTCTCGCCCTCGCCGCGTTCGCGGCGCTGCCGGCGGAAGCCACGTACGTCATCTACACGCGGGACGGCGCCCGAATCGAGGCGCGGGAGAAGCCCGCCGTCATCGGCCGGCGCCTCGTCTATCTGACGCCGCTCGGGACGTCCCAGACGATCGCGCTAGACGAGTGGGATCAGGCCCGCAGTGAAAAGGCGAATCGGGAAGGCTTCGGCGGCGCCTATGTGCTCGACGATCCGAACGGAAGCGCCAACACCTCGGCTTTACCCAACCCCGAGGCGAAGAGGCCATCCCTGTCGGATTACATCAAGAAGAACGGCCGGAAGCTGGATCCCGACCGACCCGAGCCTCGGGTCGGCGAGCTCGTGACCGAACGGGAAACCCGCGCCCCCCGCTCGTCGGCCAAAGCGGTGGAGGCGGCGCCGGTCGTCCTCGACCCGGTCGTCAGCGACGCCTTCATGCGCGCGCTCGACGGGAGCAACGTGAAGGGCGTCAAGCTCGGAAACCTGCCGTCCGCCCTGCGCGTCGCGGCCGTGACGGACAGCGAGCAGCAGGTTTTCCTCGCGCTCATGGCCTCGGCGCGCGGCCTCAAGGAGTCCCGCGCGGCGGGCAAACCGCTCGAAAAGGTGGAAGTGGTCCTCGCGACGACCAGCGGCGAGTCGGCGGCGCGTTTCGACGTCACGCCTGACGACGCGGACGCGCTCCTCAACGGACGCATCGCTCCAGCGAAGTACTTCGTCTCACGCGTCATCTTCTGAGGGGCCGATGGACGCCGGTACTCTCGTCCTCGTTCATCTCGTCCAGCCCAAGGAGAAGTACTGGGGTGTCTTGCTCGCGCTCGGACCGGCCGGGCTGACGATGCGTGGCCTCGAGCTCGACCTCTTCGACAACTGGGCGCGGCAGCAGAGGCCGGGAGCCGAGGCGGAGCTGGGCGTCTCCACGCTCTTCGTGCCGCTGCACCGTATCGAGAAGCTCTTCGAAGACGCGCGGGTGGGCAGCGTCACGAGCTATGCCGAGCGCTTCTACGAGATCGTGGGACGTGACGCCCGCACCTTTCTCGGGCCACGTCCCCCCTCGGGCGATTCCGGCAGCCCGAACTAGCTCTTTTTCTTCCTCTCCGACAGCTCGACGAGGATGCCGCCCGTCGCGGACGGGTGGACGAACGCGACGAGGCAATCGTGCGCGCCATCGAACGGTTCCTCGTTCACGAGCCGGACGCCCGCGGCCTTGAGACGCGCGAGCGCCGCGCGCAGGTCCGTGACCTCGAGGCACAGGTGGTGGATTCCCGGACCGCGCGCGGCGATCGACTTCGCAACCGGACCGTCGGGCGACGTGGACTCGAGGAGCTCGAGGTGCGACTCCCCTACCGCGCGGAACGACGACAGGACCTTCTGAGACGCGACCTCCTCGCGGTGCTCCTCGACGAGGCCGAGGAGGTCCCAGAACGCCCCGCCTTCGGCGAGCGATTTCACGACGATACCGAGATGGGAGATTTTCAAGACAGAAGAAGAAGATTTCTTAGAAGGTAAAGAGGGAGAGGGCGGGATCGGGGCGCCGGCGGGGCCACCCGGGACGCGGCCCATCAGGGCACGGGCGGCCGAAATCGGGTCATCTTCCCGGCTTTCGACGCGCGCCGCCGCGTCTTCGAGCGCACCGCGGTCGCCGCGCAGGCTCTCTACCCTTCTAAGAAAATCTTCTCTGACCAGCCCTTCAATCCGCAGCTTCGTCCGCTCGCGCTTCCTCCGCCCGCCCTCGGGTCCGAGCAAGAATTTCCGGTGCTCCTCGAGCTTTTCGATCAGCTCGTCGAGCCCCGCGCCCGTCGTCGCGACCGTCTTCAAGACCGGGGGAATCCACGCGCCGTGCTCGCCGAGCTCGAGCATCTGGAGGATCTCCTGCACGACGCGGTCGGCTCCGTCGCGGTCGGACTTGTTCACGACGAAGAGGTCCGCGACCTCCATGAGGCCCGCCTTGATGGCCTGGATGTCGTCGCCCATGCCCGGCGTCAGGACGACGACGCACGACTCGGCGAGGCGGAAGACTTCCACCTCGTCCTGGCCCACGCCGACGGTCTCGACGAGAACGTCGTCGTACCCCGCGGCGTCGAGCACGTCCACGGCGTCGGCCGTCGCGCGCGCAAGACCCCCGAGATGCCCTCTCGTGGCCATCGACCGGATGAGCACTCCGGGATCCGTGTAGAGGTCCTGCATGCGAATCCGGTCGCCGAGAATCGCTCCTCCCGAGAACGGAGATGACGGGTCCACGGCGATGATCCCGACCCTTCGCCCGGCCGCCCGGGCCCTCCGCGCGAGCGCGGCCGTGAGCGTCGACTTGCCGGCTCCCGGCGACCCGGTCAGGCCCGTCACGCGGGCGCGGCCCGTATGCGGGAAGAGCCGGGCGAGAAGGCCGGGGAAACGCGAATCGGCCGACTCCGCCCATGTGATTGCCCGCGCCACCCGCGGGATCCTACCCGCCAGAACGCCCTCGGCGAGCTCCTCGACGGCCCGGGAATCCGGCATCGGCAGGGAGTGT
Source organism: Thermoanaerobaculia bacterium (assembly GCA_038245905.1). GTDB lineage: Bacteria > Acidobacteriota > Thermoanaerobaculia > UBA5066 > UBA5066 > Fen-183. The sequence continues at coordinate 43,881 of JBBRRY010000025.1, forward strand.
AGACGACGAGGCGGGCCTAGAATGCCCGCCCATGGAGTCGGGTCTGGCAGCTCTCGTCCCGGTCCTCTCGGAGATCGCACGCGTCGCGGGCGAGAGCCTGGATCTCGACGTCGTGTTCCAGCGCATCGCCTCGGCCGCCGGCCGCGTTCTCACGTTCGACGCGATGACCGTCACGCTGACAGACGAAGGGGACGGGTTCGTCCTCTACTCGATCGGCGGCGCGGAGGTCACGGACGAGACGAGGCGTGCGTACGCCCGCCTTGTCCCACGCGCCGAGTACTCGCCGGGCCTGTGGGACATGCTCCAGAAGACCGGCGTGATCGAGGACATCGCCGCGGCGTGCGACTCCGGCTTCCCACGTGACAAGGAACTCCAGGGCTCCGGTGTCCGGGCGATGCTGCGCGCGCCGCTCCACACGGGCGCGCGGACGATCGGCTACCTCTCTCTCGTCAGCCTGAAGCCGCACGCGTTTCAGAGCGGCGACCTCGGGCTCCTGACGCCGATCGCGGACGTCGTCGCGATGGCCGTCGCGCACGCACGCCTCGCCGCCGAGGAGAAGGACCGGCGCCGGCGCTACGAGGCGCTCCAAGCGCTCTCCCCCGTCCTCGCGCGGGCTCTCGATGTGCGCGAGGTCTTCGACGCGATCTCGGAGATCGCGCGGCCGGTCGTCCCTCACGACCGCATGGCGCTCGGCCTTCTCACCGAGGATCGCGCGGCGGTGCGCGTCTACGCGGTCTCGGGGGGCGATCTTTCGAAGGTGGCCGAGCCGATCCGGCTGACGCCCGCCGAAAAGGCGCGCGAGAACTGGACGACAGAGATCGTCTGCGACGTTGCGGCGGAGATCGATCCCGACACGGACAGGTGCCGCCACCTCTCGGCCGACGGAATTCGGTCGCTCCTTCGAGTCCCCATCTTTTTCGAAGGCCACTGGCAGTTCGCCGGCGGCCTTCTCTTTCTCTCGCGCACGGCCAACACGTACAGCGAGGACGACATCCCGTTCGCACAGCACGTCGCGGACCAGGTCGCGCTTGCGCTCTCGCACCAGCGTCTCGCGGAAGAGGCGCGCCGGGTCGCCGAGGCGCGGGCGGAAGCCGAGACACTCGAAAAGCGCGTAGCGGCTCTCTCCGAAGAGCTGGCGTCGAGGGGCGGCTTCGGACGAATCGTGGGGACCTCGAAGGGCTGGCGTGACGTCCTCGTCCAGGCCGCCAAGGTCGCGCCCACGGAAACGACCGTTCTCCTCACCGGCGAATCAGGGACAGGCAAGGAAGTCGTCGCGCGCGCCGTCCACCAAAGCTCGGCTCACGCGGCGGGGGCGTTCATCGCGCTCAACTGCGCGGCCCTGCCCGATCAGCTTCTCGAGTCCGAGCTGTTCGGATACGAGAAAGGCGCCTTCACGGGCGCCACTGCCGCGAAGCCCGGCCGGATCGAGCAGGCCGCGGGAGGCACGCTCTTCCTCGACGAAGCGGGCGAGATGAGCCCGGCCGTGCAGGCGAAGCTCCTCAGGGTCCTGGAAGAGCGTGAGTTTCAGAGACTGGGCGGGACGAAGGTGCTGAAGACCGACGCACGCATCGTGGCGGCCACGAACCGCGACCTCGCCCGCGCCATCGCGCTGGGCGAGTTCCGGCAGGACCTCTTCTACCGCCTCTCCGTGTTCGGAATCCACCTTCCGCCGCTGCGTGAGCGCCCCGAGGACATCCTGCCCCTCACCGAGATGTTCCTCGCCGAGCTCGGCCCGGCCGTCGGCCGGGCCGAGCTCGGGGTCTCGCGCGAAGCGAAGGATCTCCTTCTCTCCTACCCTTGGCCCGGCAACGTCCGCGAGCTCCGGAACGCGCTCGAGAGGGCCGCCATCCTTTCCGACGGCGGCCTCATCACGGCGGCCCATCTCCCTATCGGTGTCGCCCGTCAGGATCCGCCGACGGCCGGCGCCCGCGCAGAGACCGACGGGACGAATTTGATCCTGCCGCCCGAAGGCGTGGACCTCGAGTCGCTCGAGCGCGACTACGTGAAGGAGGCGCTCCGGAAGGCCCGTTTCAACAAGAGCAAGGCCGCGAAGCTCCTCGGCCTCACCCGCGCCCAGCTCTACTCGCGCATCGAGAAGTACGGGCTCGAAGCCCAGGCGAGCGAAACCTGAACGAGAGCCGACGTGCGCAGCCTCCTAGGCGCGGGCTTCGGACGCAGCCTTTTTCATCACGGCGCTGATGCGGTCGAACGCGGCCCGCCAGGCTTCGGCCATCTCCGGCGTGAAGTCCGGACCGAGGCGTTGCGCGAACATGCAGAGGAGCGCCTCGCGGAACGTGTCGAAGTGAATGTCCTTGGCGCCGTAAAGAACATGGCGGCGCCCAAGCTCCTGAAGCGACGAGTCCACGTCGGCGTCGGCATCGAGGCCCTTCAGCGCGAGGCCGAGCGCCACCACGAACATCGCTCCCTGGTTCTCGACGTCCGTGGAGAAGAGAGCTTTGAGCGACGGATCCAGAGCGAACAGGGTCTCGTAGAAATCCTGGCCCGCGCCGCGCGGAAGCGGCCGCAGGCGATCAAAGCTCTTACGGACGAGGGCGATCTGCTCCTTGGTCATGCCGGAAAGATACCCCCGGCAACCCCATCATGCCCCGATCAACCTGCACTAGTGAACGGGCGATTGCCCCGCCGCCCCGATCAGCGCCTTTCGAGCCGCTTGAGAGCCTCGGGTGCGATCCGGGACGGATCCCAGGGCGGCTCCCACACGAGCTCCGTCGAGACCGACGTGACACCGGGAAGGGCCGACGCAGCCCGGAAAATCCCGTGCGCGAGCATCGGTGTCACGGGACAGCCCTGCGTGGTCGCGGTGAAGGTCACGTGCACGGCACCTTCGGGCGAGATGGACACTCCATAGACGAGACCCAGGTCCACGACCGAGAGACCCAGCTCCGGGTCGATGACCGGCTGGAGCGCGTCGAGGACGTCGGATTCAGTGGGCAGCGGCATGTTGACTCCCGACGGCCGCACCGAAGGTGCGCGGCCATTTCAAGTGGGAGATGACGATCGCGACGTGGGCGGCGAACGGCAGAAGGGAGACCGCGAAGAAAGCCGCAGCGGCGCGCAGCTCGACGGCATGACCCCGGAAGAGAGCGACGGTCAGTCCCACGGCGGCGATCCGAAACAACACGAAACCCGCCACCTGGAGCCGTTCTGGGGAAAGATCCGAGAGCTTCGGAAGCGGCCCCAGGCCCGCGCGCCGCGCGTAGACAGCCTGCCAGACGAGGAACGGGAGAATCTTCGAGAGCATGCCGACGACCGTCTGCAGCAACCACCCGCCGAGCACGAGAAAGCCATACACCCAGGGCAGGCGCAGGGAGAGGAGGGTTCCTTTCCCGACACCGAGGGCGATGAGGAGGCCCACGACGCCCGCGGCAAAGAGGTCCGCGTATGCTGAAAGCGCGTACCGGAATCCGGCGTCGATCCGTCCTCGTCTTCGCGCGCCGAGAAGGCGGCTCAGGAGCGACAGTTGGAGGAAGAACGCCGTCGCCGGGAGAGCCGCGAACGGCGCGGCCGGCCAGCCGAACCAGAGCGCGACCGCGAGAAGGACCGCGCCGCACCACATCAGGAGCAGGGCGGCCTTCTGCCGACCTGGATCAGGGGCCGGCGCCAGAAGGAACATCGGAAGGAGCTTCGACGACACGCCCCAGATCGCGACGGTGAACGTGGCGTAGAGGCCGAGCGTCAGATGCGCCGCAAGGTGATCCATCGGCGCCCCCGGCAGGAACGCCCGCGCGCGATCCAGGCCGATCAGGAGGCCTACGGTCATCGTGAGCGCGAGGCCGGCGTACGCGAGCGCGAACGACAGCCGCACCGGACCGGCCGGGGCCCGCGCGAGGACCGGGAGCACCGCGGCGAAAAACAGGACGACCGCAAGCGTCACGGCGAGGGCCGAATAGACGAGGCCGTCCCAGCGCAGCCTCGCGAAGTGCAGCACCATCCCCAGGGTGCCCGCGAAGTAGCAGGCCGCCGCCCAGCGCACGAGGCCCGTCCGCGCGACCGTCACGCCCGCCACGACGGGCAGGAGCTGCACGGACGCTCCGAGGAAAACGGGCAGCAGGAAACCGAGCGTCACGGTGTGGACGAGCGCGAGAACCTCCTGCTGGTATGTCCAATCCGCCATCTTCAAGGAGAGGAACGGGGCGGTGAACGCGGCCGCCAGAAGCAGCGCCACGGCCGGCAGGAAGAACGCCATCGGGAGCGATGGCGCGGGAGCCTCCGAAAGGAAGGTCGGCGCGGGCGCCCTCCCGCTAACGGCGGACGCGGATTTCATGAGCATCGGCGAGCTCGCGCGTCTTCACGTCGAGGCCGCGTTCGACGAGGAGCGGCAGGAGGTGGATGGGGCGGCGCTCCGTCAGGACGACGAGCTCCTCGCCTTTGGCCAGAGCCTCGACGGCCTCGAGCGTGCGCACGAGAGGCTCGGGAGGCGGGAGTCCCCTGAGGTCGAGGACTTCGGTCACAGTTCTCCCGACGCCTCGGCCGCAAGACGACGCCGGAACGTGATGCGAAACCCCTCCGGCCCGAGGTTCTCCGTCTCGTTCTCGAATCCGAGCTTCGCGAGGACGCCGAAGAGGGGCACCGGCACGAAGGGCGCCCGGACGACGAGCCTGCCGCCCGGCTCGATGCCGCGCGCCACGGTCAGGATTTTCGAAAGCGGCTCTTCGCCGCGTGCGATGTCGGGCCTCACGTCGAGGAGGGCGTCCGGAGGAAGGGCGTCGGCCATGCTTGAATCTGTGCCCTGGGCGCTCGTTCCGCCATGACGGGCGTCATACTCGGTGGAAGAGAGGTTCGGCGTGAACTACGACTCGGCCCGTTCTCGCCTGCGCGAACCGACGAGCAGAATCGCGACTGCCAGGACCAGCGGGACGACACCGACCACGAGGAATATTCCGTCGGCAAAAACGCGCGCCCACTCGAGCGTGTGAAACATCCCGCTCATCAGGTACGTGAGCCGCCGCGCGTGCCAGTAGCCGTTCTGAAGGACGTCCCACAGCTGCAGGACGCCAGCCGGAAAGAGGTCGATCGCCATCATCAGCGCGAGCCCCGCGTTCACCCCCCAGAATCCCACCCTGATCCAGCGCTCGGCCCGGGCCCAAATCGCGTCTTCGGCCAGCGATCGCAGGCAGAAGACGAGCACGGCCAGCGCCAGCATTCCGAAGACGCCGAAGAGTGACCCGTGGGCATGGTTGTTCGTCAGCGAGGTGCCGACCTCGAAATAGGAGACGATCGGCAGGTTGATCAGGAAGCCGAAGATCCCCGCGCCGACGAAGTTCCAGAAGCCAACGGCCATCAGGAAGTAGATCGCCCAACGGTGACGGTCCGCGAACGTCGCCTGGCAGTCATCGCACCGCCGCTCTCGGAGGCGAATGAAGTCCCAGGCGTCGAGGGTAAGGAGAGTGAGCGGGACCACCTCCAGCGCCGAGAAGCACGCGGCCAGGCCCATGTTGAGCGTTCCCTGGCCCGTGAAGTACCAGTGGTGTCCCGTCCCCACGATGCCTCCGGCCAGGTAAAGGATGGCATCCAGGTAAATCACGCGCGTGGCCGTACGGGTCGTGACCAGGCCCAGGACCACGAACATCACGGCGACGAGCACGGTTGCGAACAGCTCGAAGAAGCCCTCCACCCAGAGGTGAATGATCCAGAAGCGCCAGTTGTCGATCACCGCGAAGTTCGTGCGGGGGCCGAAGAAGAGGGCGGGCAGGTAGAAGAGCGGGATCGCGGCCGCGGCGTAGAGGAAAAGCGAGGCCAGCTCGGACCGCTGCCGGTCCCGGATCGCCGGGCGCAACGCGCGGTACATGAGGACGAGCCAGCCCGCGAGCCCGGCCGCCAGCAGGAGCTGCCAGAAGCGGCCGAGGTCCAGGTACTCCGAGCCTTGGTGGCCGAGCCAGAACCAGAGCGTGCCCAGGCGATCGTTGATGCCCAGCCACTCGCCGCCGAGGCTCCCGAAGACGACGACGGCGAGGGCCCCGAGCAGCGCGAGGGCGCCCGCCCGTTGCCCTCGCGGCTCGGCACCGCCGACGATCGGCGCGAGGAAGAGGCCGCCGGCAACCCAGGAGGTGGCGATCCAGAAGATGGCGAGCTGGAGATGGAACGTTCGGAGCAGGTTGTAGGGGAGGATCCGCGCGAGGTCGATCCCGTAGAACGCGCCCGACTCGACTCGATAGTGAGCCAGGGCCCCGCCCGCCAGCGTCTGGAGCAGGAACAGGAGGGCGACCACGCCGAAGTAAAGGCCGACTGCCCTCTGGCTCGGGGTCAGGGTCCAGCGGGCGAGGGCGCTGTCGTGCATGTGCTCGCGCGCAGAGGGGCCGTGCCAGCCGAGGTAGTCGAACCGGCCTACCGCAAACAGGACAGTCCCGAGCCCCGCGAGGAGAGTCACGAGGCTGAGCGCGCTCCAGAGAAAAGCCGAGGCGCTCGGCCGGTTGCCGACGGCCGGCTCATAGGGCCAGTTGTTGGTGTATGAGTAGTCCTTGCCGGGGCGGTTGGCGACCGTCGCCCACGCCGCCCATGCGAAGTAGGAGGTGAGGGCGTCCAACTCGCCCGGATCGCGGATGTACTTCGCGGGAAGTCCAGGCGCGGGCTTGTCTCCCGAGAAGTAGGAGGCCCACTCTTTCTTCTGTATCGCCCAGGCCGACGCCTCGGCCGACGAGAAAGACAGCACCCCGGTGCCGGAGTCGTAGCGGTTCTCTTTCAGCAGGTGGTGGACGGCAGCGTCCACGCTGGATGCCCCGTCCGGATCGAGTTCCGCGTACGGACGGCCGTGATGCTCGCGGGCAAGAGCGTCACGGGCGATCTCCGCTAGCCGATGGAGGTACTCGGCGCTGTAGTCAGGACCGAGGTACGCTCCGTGACCCCAGAGTGAGCCGTGCTCCATGAGGCCGTACTTGAAGAAGACCTCCTGCCCATGCTCGATGTCCTCCCTCGTGAAGAGAGTCGCCCCGGCGGCGTCGGTCACGCGCTCGGGGATGGGGGGAGCGTTCGTGTACGTGAGGACGGTCACCAGCGTGAGCAGGCTGAAGCCGAGCACCATGACGAGGATGACGGCGTGGCGCCACCACGTGGACAGAGGCTTCTCCGACGGGTCGGTCGACATGGCTGACTCCTCTTCGGATTATTGCCTCACGGCGCGAAACGTGCCCTCGTAGATCACGGGTCCGCCCCGCACGAACGCGCGTCCTTCGGGAGGGCGGTTGTACTCGGTGAGCGGCCCCGCGGGATCCTTCTCGAACCCGCCGAGACGCAGCTCCTCCACGAGCTCCGACTCGGTCAGGAAGCACTGGGGCTCCCCTGCGAACTGGGTGAACACGAACGGCTCGCCCGGGACGGACTGGTCGTCGGGGGCGAGCGTCGCTCGGGAGAACGTGAAGACGAACAGGCCTGCACCCGGCCGCGCGACGCGTGCCGTCTCGGCGATCGCGAGGCGGAATTCGGCGGCGGACCGCGCGAGATTCCAGATCCCGTGGGCGACCACGAGGTCGACGCTCGCGTCACCGAGCGGCAGCCGGTCCATCGGCGCGCGTACGAATGCGACCCGCTCGGCCACGCCTTCCGACACGGCTCGACGCCGTGCCGCCTGCAGCATGGGCCAAGCCGTGTCGGTGCCGACGACCGCCGTGCCGAGCGCCGCCATGGGGGCCGCATTGCGGGCCGCACCGCAGCCCACATCGAGGATGCGGAGCCCCGGACGGCGCGCGAGCTCGGTGCGGACGTACCCGATAAGAACCTGGTTGGGAGCAGCCGTCGAAAAGCCCGCGACGACTCCGGGCGCCTCCCATCGGCCGACGCCGGTCACCGGGCGTGCTCCGCAAATTCCGCGCACGAGAAAGAGCGCAGCATGCTTCTCCGGCGGTCTCCGACGAACGTGCGTCTCATACGTCCTATGTTGAAGGAGAGCCTCGTTCTGTCAAGTCACCGATCCCGGTGGCCTCGCGGATCACCGCCATCGTCTCGCGAGCGATAAAGCGGGCCCTCTCGGCCCCGGACCGAAGAACACTCTCCAGGCCTTCCGGGTCGGCCGTGAGTTCGCGGTAACGCTCCTGAATCGGCCGGAGCATCTCGATGACGGCGTTCGCCACCGTCTCCTTCAAAAAGCCGTACCCCTTGCCTGCAAACAAGGCCGCGGCGACCTCCGCGCTCTGAGAGGTGGCGGCCGCATGGAGCGTGAGGAGGTTCCGGATACCGGGCGAGGCATCCTCGACGCGGATTTCGTGTCCCGAATCGGTGACGGCCGTCCGGATCGTCCGGCGGATGCTCTCCGCATCGTCCAGAAGGCCGATGGAGTGGCCCGGCCGGTTTTCACCCAGGCTCTTGCTCATTTTCCCGGCGGGATCGTCGAGACCCATGATTCGCGCTCCGCTCGCGCGGACGAGCGCCGCCGGTTGCACGAAGACCGAGCCGAAGAGATTGTTGAACCGTGCCGCGATGTCGCGGGCGAGCTCCACGTGCTGGCGCTGGTCCTCGCCGACCGGAACGACGTCGGCTTTGAAGAGCAGAATGTCGGCCGTCTGGAGGACGGGGTAGGTCAGAAGACCCGCTCCCACACTTCCGGCTTCGCCGGCCTTGCTCTTGTATTGCGTCATCCGTTCCAGCCAGCCGATCGGCGTGACGCAGGTGAGAACCCAGGCCAGCTCCGTGACTTCGGGAACGTGGGACTGAACGAAGATCGTGCTGCGCCGCGGATCGATGCCGCATGCGAGATAGAGGGCGGCTACCTCTCGGGTCTTCCGGCGAAGGCGGGCCGGATCGACGCTCTCGGGGAGCGTGAGCGCATGAAGGTCGGCGACCGGGAAGAAGCTCTCGTAGGCGTCCTGCAGCGCGACCCACTGGGAAAGGGCTCCGACGAAATTCCCGATGTGCAGCTTCCCGGTGGGCTGGACGCCGGAAAGGAGCCGCTTCAGGTTCGACATCGGTTGATCTCGTCAGCGGGATCAAGGCGCGTGCGGATGCCTGGGGGCGAGAATGCTCGTGAACGGATCAGAGTTCTCCTTCCGCCCGCATCAGCCGGATGGCCGCGAGCCGCAAGCCGAGGACCGCCTGGACCCAGCCGGACTCGGCCTGCGTCAACGCCGACTCGGAGTCGAGGAGGTCGGTGAGGCTGCTCGCCCCCGCCTCGTAGCGGGCGCGTGCGAACCGGAGCGACTCCGACGCCCCGCTCTTCAGCACCTCGGCCTGGGTCACGACCTGACGGGCCTCGGTGAACCTGGAATGGGCCGTCCAGACCTCCAGATCGATTCTCGCATCGAGCTGCGCCAGCTCCGCTTCTTTCGAGGCGGCCTCGCTCGCGGCCCTGAGGGTCCCGTGGGTCGATGCGAAGCCGGTGAAGACGGGGATCTGGACGGCGAGGCCGACCGACCAGTCCTTGTCGTGCGGCAGGAAGGTGTCGTCGCGCCAGCCGAAGGCGCCCTCGGCCTTGAGGCGCGGACCGAAGGTCGCCTTCGCGGCGGTCACGCCGCTCTTCGCGACGGCCACCCGCTGCCGAAGCGACTTCGCCTCGGGGCGCTGCTCCCGGGCGCGCTTCAAGGCCGTGGAGACGTCGGAGGCTTCCGCTCCTATCGTTGGCGCGCCTTCACGAATCGCCACCGCCAGGTCGACAGGCAAACCCATGGATGAGTTCAGGTCGCCTTTGGCGATGCGCACGGCGCTCTCGGCTCTCACGACTGCGAGCTCGGCATCGGCCACCTCGACCTGCGCACGGAGGACGTCGGCTTGCGGCGCGGCACCGGCCGCCTTCCGCCTGCTTGCGATCGCCAGGTGGTCGCCGCTCCGCGCGACGCGGGCGGCCACCGCTTCCCGGGCCGCCTGCGCCGCCAGGAGCCCGTCATAGGCCTGGTGGACGCCGAGAACGACGTCCTGGCGCACACGCGTCGCGTCCTCTTCCGTGGCCGACTGGCCCGAGCGGGCCGCGTCGAGCTCCGCCCGGCGCAGGCCGCTGTCGAAGAGAACCCAGCTCGCTTTCAGACCCGCCGACCAGTCGTCGGTCGATCCGACCGTGGTTGTCGGGACCGTCAGCCCCTGCGGGAGAAAGACGTGCGTGTCGAAGCGCCGGTAGCGCGCCTCGAGGCCCACCTGCGGGTAGTAAGGCGCTCGCGAGATGCCCACGGCTTCCCGCGCAGCGACGACGCCCTCCTGGGCCGCCCGGTACAGAGGATTCTTGTCGAGGGCGACCCGGACGCAGGCCTCGACACCGAGCGGATCGCCGGGCGCTGGCTGCGCGGCCGAGGGCGAAGCCACCGACAGGGTGACGATGAGTGCGAGGACGGTCCGGGGGACGAAGCTGTCGAAGAAGTGATTCGATCGGATGTGCATGGTTGTCATCCTCAGGCCAGTGTCTTCTTGAACTTGAGCGAGGCGAATCCCAGCATGGCGGTGCCGAGGACAGCGAGCGCCGCCATCTGAGGCCAGAGCACCGAAGGGCCCGCGCCCTTGAGGAAGATGCCGCGAATGATCACGAGGAAGTACCGGAGCGGGTTCAGGAGCGTGAGCCACTGAACGGCCGCCGGCATGTTGGCAATGGGGAACATGAAGCCGGAGAGGAGGACGCCGGGAAAGTAGAAGAAGAAGGCGCTCATCATCGCCTGCTGCTGCGTCCGGCTGACCGTGGAGATGAAGAGGCCGATGCCGATCGTGTTCATCAGAAAGAGCGTCGTGGCCGCGAAGAGGAGCGGGAGACTCCCGCGGATCGGCACGTCGAACCAGAAGACGGCGATCCCGGTGATCAGGAGGACGTCGAGATAGGCGATGAGGGCGAAGGGGATGGTCTTCCCGAGGATGAACTCCACCTGACGGATGGGCGTCACCATGATCTGCTCGATCGTTCCGATCTCCTTCTCGCGCACGACGGCCATGCTCGAGAGCATCAGCGTGACGAGCAGCACGATCAGGGCGATGACGCCGGGCACGTAAAAGCGGCGGCTCTCGAGGTTTTCGTTGAACCATGCCCTCGAGACGAGCGTCACGCCTGCCGTGACGGGTCGCTGGCCCGTGGCTTTCGCCAGCCGCTCCGCCACGAGCGTCTCGTTGAAGCGGCTGGTGATGGCGCTGGCGTAATTCAGGACGATGCCCGCGGTATTGGAGTTGGTCCCGTCCACGAGGATCTGAATCTCGGTCCCCCGTCCCGTCCTGAGAGACTCCCCGAACCCTGCGTTCATCCGGATGACGGCGCGTGCCTCTCCCCGGTCGATCAGCTCTTGAGCGCGGGCGTCGCTCGCCACGCGCTCGACGATCCGGAACCAGCCCGAGTCGACGAAACGGGCGACGAGCTCGCGGCTCTCCTGGCTGCTATCGAGGTCCAGGATCGCCGTCGAGACGTTCTTCACGTCGGTCGACACCGCATAGCCGAAGACGAGCGACTGGACGATCGGCATCAGGATGATGACGCCCTTCATCCGCGGATCGCGCAGGATCTGGATGAACTCCTTGACCAGCATCCTCTTCACACGCTCCCACATCGGCTTCACTCCAGCTTCTTTCTGAACTTCCTGAGGGCGAGAAGGACCATGGCCCCGGCGAAGACCGTGAGGAGCCCTGCCTCGGAGGCCATCACGTCCAGTCCGACGCCCTTCAGATAGATCCCCTTCAGCAGCGCGACGAAGTAGCGTGCCGGAACCGCGAACGTGATCAGCTGGACGGTGCGGGGCATGTTGTCGATGTCGTACATAAACCCCGACAGCAGGAAGGCGGGAAGGAACGTCAGCACCATGGCGAGCTGACTCGCGAGGAGCTGGCTCTTCGTGACGATGCTGATGACGATCCCCAATGAAAGAGCACCCACCAGGAAGATGGCCGCCATGCCGAAAAGGAGGGCCACGCTCCCCCTGAGCGGGACGTGAAAGACGAATGCTCCCATCAGGACCGAAAGGAGCACGTCGAGCATCCCGATCCCAAAATAGGGCAGGAGCTTGCCCAGGATCAGCTCGGGCCCCTTCAGCGGCGTCGAGATGAGCTGCTCCATCGTGCCGCTCTCCCACTCCTTCGCCACGGTGAGAGAAGTGAGGAGGGCCGCGATGACCATCATGATCACGGCGATCAGGCCCGGGATGATGTAGTTGCGCGATTCCATGTCCTCGTTGAAGAGAACCCGCGACCTGACGACGAGCGGCTGCTCGACCATCCGAGCCCCCACGCGCCGCAGCGCCTTCGACGTCGCTTCGAGCCCGTGAGCGCGTGCGATACCCTCGGCGTAGCCGATGGCGATGGCCGCCGTGCCGGCGTCGCTGCCGTCGGCGAGGAGCTGAACGGACGAGGGCCGCCCCGACGTCATCGCGTCGCTGAAGTCTTCGGGGATGACGAGCCCCAGCAGCACGTCGCTCCGGTCGATGGCCCGCTCGATCTCCCCGTAGCTCGTCGGCTGCCCCTTGACCGAGAAATAACGGGAGCCCGTGAAGCGGCTGACCAGCTCCCGGCTTTCGGGCGTCTGGCTCCTGTCCCAGATCAGGACCGGTACGTTGTCGACGTCGAGCGACAGCGCGTAGCCGAACAGGACGAGCAGGAGGAGCGGGATCGCGATCCCCATCCCCAGGCTCCTGGGGTCCCGCACGATGTGGATGAGCTCCTTGCGGGCTACGGCGAGGAGGCGGCGCGGGCTCAACTCTTCACCTCGGCGGCGACCTTCTGGCGGCTCCGTTCCTCGATCAGCGACACGAAGACGTCCTCGAGGGAAGGCGTGATCTTCTCGATCGACATTACCGGAATGCCACTTCGGGCAAGCGTGGCCCTGATCGCCGCCGCGAGGTCGCGCTCCTCCCTCGGGACCACGTGGAGTGCGTTGCCGAAGAGCGAGGCCTCCTTGACACAAGGCAGGGCCTCGACGAGAGAGAGGGCGTCCTGCGGCCTCTCGCAGACGACCTCGAGGATGGCCTCCTTCATCAGTCGCGTCTTCAGCTCGGAGGGGGTACCCAGGGCGATCAGCTCACCGCCGAAAATGAGGCCAAGGCGGTCGCAGTACTCGGCCTCCTCCATGTAGTGGGTCGTCACGAAGACGGTCACCCCTCGCTCCGAGAGGTCGTAGATCAGGTCCCAGAAGGCGCGCCGGCTCATCGGGTCGACGCCCGACGTCGGCTCGTCGAGGAAGAGGATGGGCGGCTCGTGAAGGACCGCGCAGCCGAGCGCGAGACGCTGCTTGACTCCTCCCGAAAGAGTTCCGCACCGCATCTTGCGGTGCTCGCCGAGCCCGGCCATCCGGATGACCCACTCCTTGCGCTCGGCGCGCCTGGCCGCGGGAATGCCGTAGATGCCGGAGTAGAAGTCGATGTTCTCGTCCACGGTCAGGTCCTCGTAGAGCGAGAATCTCTGGCTCATGTAGCCGATGTGGGCCTTGATCTCCTCGGTCTCGGTCATGACGTCGAAGCCCGCCACGGTCCCGGTCCCCGCCGAGGGCCTGAGGAGGCCGCAGAGCATCCGGATCGTGGTCGACTTGCCGGCGCCGTTCGGGCCGAGGAAGCCGAAGATCTCGCCCTTTCCGACGTCGAGGCTGATTCCGCCCACGGCCACGAAATCGCCGAAGCGCTTCGTGAGGCCGTTCATGCTCACGGCGGGCTCGTCAGGACGATGCGACATGGCTTTCCGGATCCGTCTGCCGGCCGATGACGGAGATGAAGACGTCCTCGAGGGAGGGTTTCTTTTCCCGAATACCGTAGAGGGCGAGCCCCTGCTCCGCGAGCGCCGCTTCGATGGCGGGGATCGTCCGGGACGGCTCACGCGTGACGACATGAATCCGGTCGCCGAAGAGGCCGACCGACGACGACACGCCGGCATTCTTGAGGGCGGCGGCGGCCGGCCTCGGCTTCTCGGCCGTCACCTCCAGGATGGCGCCGTCCATCAGCTCCTTGACCTGGTCGGGCGTCCCCTCGGCCACGAGCCGTCCCCTGTGGAGCAGACCCACACGCGTGCAGCGCTCGGCCTCGTCGAGGTAGGCGGTGGAGACGACGATCGTCACCCCGTCCTCGAGGAGCTTGTACAGGATGCGCCAGAAGTCGCGCCGCGAGACGGGGTCGACGCCGTTGGTCGGCTCGTCGAGGAAGAGGACCTTCGGCGTGTGGATCAGCGCGCAGACGAGGCCGAGCTTCTGCTTCATGCCGCCGGAGAGGTTTCCGGCCAGGCGCTTCTTGAACGGTTTCATGCTCGAGAAGGCGAGAAGCTCGTCGATCCGCTCTTCGCGCCCCTTCCGCGGCACGCCGTAGATGTCGGCGTAGAAGTGGATGTTCTCGGCCACCGTCAGGTCCGGGTAGAGCCCGAACCGCTGGCTCATGTAGCCGATCTCCTCTTTGATCTTCTCGGCGTCCCTCACGATGTGGTGCCCTGAGACGAAGGCATCTCCGCTCGTGGGTTCCATGCTGCCGGTCAGGAGCCGCATCGTCGTCGTCTTCCCGGCGCCGTCGGGCCCCACGATCCCGTAGATCTCCCCCGATTCGATCCGCAGGTCCAGGTCGCGGACGGCCTCGACGGTGCCGAAGGCTTTCGTCAGCCCCGTTGCCGCTACGGCGATCATTCGGAGGTCCTGGCCGTCACTTCTCCGCCAGGGAGATCTCGGCGTCGGCGGGCATGCCGGGCTTGAGCTCGTGGCGGGGGTTGGGGATGTCGACCTTGACCCGGTAGACGAGCTTCACGCGCTCCTTGGTCGTCTGCACGCTCTTGGGCGTGAACTCGGTGTTGGAGGCGATGAACGAGACGCGGCCTTCGTACGCGCTCGTCGAGCTCGAGTCCGTCGTGACGCGGACGCGCTGGCCAAGCTTGACGCGGCCGAGCTCGGTCTCGTCGATGAAGCCGCGCAGCCAGACGTCGCCGAGGTCGGCCACGGTCACGACGGGGGTTCCGGCCGCCACCCGCTCGCCCGGCTCGACGTGGTCGGCCAGCACCACGCCGGAGAGGGGCGACACGAGCGTGGCGTACTGGAGCCGGGTCCTCGCGACCTCGTGCGCCGCCTCGGCCTGACGGACCCGCTCGCGCGCCTGGTCGATCTGCTCTTTCCTCGGGCCGTTCCTGAGGAGAGCCAGCCGCTGCGAGGCCTCCTCGCGCTGCGCCTGCGCCCCCCGTTGGGTCGCTTCGGCCACCTCGAACTCGCGGCTCGAGATGACGTCCTGCTCGCGGAGGTCCGTCTGACGTTTCAGCTCGGCGTCGGCGCGCGTCGCCTCGGCACGCGCGCGGGAGAGCGCCGCCTCGGCCTGGGCGATCTCCTCGCGCCGATAGCCGGCCGTCAGCTCCGCGAGGGTGGCCCGCAGCGCCCCTGTCTCGGCACGACGCAGCTCGAGCTCTTGCTCGAGCTCCTCGGTGTCGAGCCTGGCGACGACCTGACCCGCCTTCACGGGCATCCCTTCCGAGACGAGCCGCCGGGCCGTCTTGCCCGGGATGTTGAAGCTAAGCTCGACGTCCTTGACCTCGATGTTCCCGGAGAGCTTCAGGACGCTCGAGGCCGATGTCGTCTTCGATGTGTGGACGAGGGTGACGGTGACGGCGGCGAGGGCCACAACCGCGGGAAGCACGATGAGACGTTTGTTCATGGGATCTTTTGACCTCTTCGGGGGGTTGTCCTGGTCTTTCGCCCGTGGCGCGCCCCGGCCGTGCCGTTTGTGTCGGCGGTGGAGGTCGCGCGGACGGAACAAAGCCCGTTCAGAAGCAGGTCGGCGATCGGCCCGCCGAGATCGCCGGAGACGTCGGCGGGCGGGGACTCCCTCTCCAGCTCGCCCAGTCTCTTCATGATCGGGCCGCTAGCCGAAAGAAACATCACGCTGCCCGCGATGACGAGGTGCGTGAGAAGCGGATTCACGGGGCGGAAGCTCGCGTCGACCCGCCCCGCCTGGAGGATCTGCCGGAGGGTGCGGAAGAGGCCCCCCATCTTCCGGAGGACCGCCTCGGGGAGGTTGCTTCCGCCTCCGGCGAACTCCCGCAGGATCAGGGTCGGGAGGTGCGGGTTCTCCCGCGCCACCCGGGCGATCGTCGAGACGAACGCGCGGAGCCGCTCCTCGGGCGTCGTCGCTCCCTGAAGGGCGGCGTCGAGGGCGTTTCTGGCATGGTCGAGGCTCCCGGAAAAGACCGCCTCGTACAGGTGCGCCTTGTCACCGACGTGGTAGTAGACCATCGCCTTGTTGACGCCAGCCCGTTCGGCGATCGCGTCCACGCGCGCCCCGGCAAAACCCTC
>JBBRRY010000026.1:0-58928 GCA_038245905.1 Thermoanaerobaculia bacterium
CACGCCCCCATCCCCTCCGTCCCGTTCCCGGTGCTACGCTTCTCCACGGCCGGTCTCCCTTCTGGGCCTCGAGCCCGTGATGTCCTTGCAGCGGATTTTCCGACTGCGTTGGGGAGACCGGCCTTCTCATCCCATCTCGCTACGCTCGCCGCTGAGCTTGATATCGTTAGGCCGCTGAAATGAGAACGTTTGCCACGGCCGCTGAAATTCGGCCTTACCGTATCTGGTTTTGGGTGTCGTTCACGTTCTCGTTCCTGTGCATGGGCGTCTTCCTTCCCGGCCTACTCGTTTTCTGGGGCGCCGCATGGGCGTTCGGGTTCGGGGCGGGCATGTCGCCGTTCTGGCTACTCCTCGCATACCCCGTTGTAATCGGCCTGGCTTGGTTCGGCACGTTCACGAACCCCGAGCGCCCCGGCCCGCACGGCACACTCTGCGGGGCAGCGTGGGGGTTAGCCCTACTCGTGCTTCTCGTCGTCGGCCTGGTCGCTACCTCCCCACTCGGGCGGCGCCCGCCGGGTCCAGCGCAACGAGTCTCCGCTATTCGTCATGCAGGCACAGGCTTCTTGCAAGCGCGGCCCCTAGCGGCAAGGCCGGCAGCAGCCTAACCCCTCGTTGCAGCGGACTCATCGTCAGTCGCTTCGCTCCTTCCTCTTCGCCGCTGAACTCGATATCGTTAGCAGCCCGTGGCAAAACTCCTGATTCGGCGGCATGCCGTGTGCGTCGGGACTGAGGCAACGACAAGCTGACGCAGGGGTGATCGATGGCGATGGGACGGAAAGAGCGGGACCGGCAGGACGTGATGTGGATTGCCGCCGAGGAGATCGTGCGGGGCGAAGGGCACATTTTCTACGTGGCGCTGAACAACCTGTTTCGGCGGCACGGATTCGACGAGTTCGTGGAAGGGCTCGTCGAGAAGAGCGGCACCTTCGCTGACGGAGTGGGACGGCCCTCGGTGGCTCCGGGGATCTACTTCCGGATGTCTTTGGTGGGCTACTTCGAAGGTCTTTCGTCCGAGCGTGGGATCGCCTGGCGGTGCGCGGACTCGATGTCGCTGCGGGAATTTCTGGGCTACGAGCTGACGCAAGAGACGCCGGACCACTCGACCCTGTCGCGGTGGCGCCGGAAGCTGCCGGAAGCGGCGCACCGCGAGGTCTTCGAGTGGGTGGTGAAGATGGCGCGCGAGGAAGGGATTCTGAAGGGGCGCAAAGTGGCCATCGACGCGACGACCCTGGAAGCCAACGCGGCGATGAAGTCGATCGTGAGGAAGGCCGACGGGGCGACCTACCAGGACTATTTGAAGAAGCTGGCCAAGGCCGAGGGGATTGAGAACCCGACGTCTCAGGATCTTCAGCGGATGGACCGCAAGCGGCGCGGCAAGAAGGTCTCGAACCGCAACTGGAAGAGCAAGACGGATGGACACGCGCGCATCGCGCGACTGAAGGACGGCCGGACCCACATGGCCTACAAGGTCGAGAACGCGATGGATCGAGAGTCGGATCACGGTGGCTTCGGAAGTCCACACGGCCGATCAGGCAGACCCTCAGACGATCGGAAAGACGCTTCTGGCCGCCGACGAAACTGTGATGAATGCTGGCGTCCCAGGCGGGATCGAAACGGCCATCGCCGACCGGGGATACCACGCGGACGCGGTTCTGGAGGATCTGGACCAGAAGGGCTACAAGGCCTTCATCGCTGAGCCGAAGCGAGGTAAGAGGAACTGGAAACAGCAGCGTCGCCGCGATGGGGACGAGATCGTCAATCGGCGCAAACGTGCCTTCTACGCCAACCGCCGGCGGACGCGAAGCCGGGCGGGCCGCAGCCTCCAGAAAAAGCGAGCTGAATTCCCGGAAAGAGGATTCGCTCACATGAAGAGAACCGGAGGGCTCGCTCGGGTCTTCGTCCGCGGAAAGCGAGAGGTCACGAAGAAGGTCCAGTCGTACGTCGCCGCCGCGAACCTCGGCGTGATCCTCTTCGCACTCATCGGAATCGGGACGCCACGAAGCCTCCAGGGGCGGCTCCGCAGGGCTGTCGAGGTCCTTTTCGCCCTCATACGCTCCCTGATCGCGCCCTTCCACTGGACCCATCGCCCGACAATCCAATTCGCCACCTGGAGAGCTGCCAGAGCAGCGATTGGGCGTTTTCACGTCCGGCCGTTTCTACGAACGCTCAGACCGGCTTATGCCACGGGCTGTTAGAGGGCCGAGCTTGGTATCGTGGGGCGGCTGGAAGGAAGGTCTGTGGCTACTCCCACCGTCGTCGGTATCGACCTCTCCGGGCCTTCGAACGCCCGCGATACCTGCGTCGTGGCGCTCCGTTGCCTCGAGGACTCAGCTGTTTTCGCTCAGCATCTTCCTGTAGCGGGCGACGTCGAGATCTTCAACTTTGTCTCCGACCTTGCGCGCGACACTTCCGTTGTGGTTGGCCTTGATGCGCCGCTGTCGTATCAGCCCGGCGGCGGGCTCCGCGAGCGCGATCGGTCACTTCGGGAACAGATTGTAGAGCGCGGAATGCGGCATGGTTCTGTCATGCCTCCCACCTTCAATCGCATGGCATACCTGACCCTGCGCGGTCTGGGTGTCGCGCGGCTCCTCAGCACGCTCGACCCGGTTCACGTGCGCATCATCGAGGTCCACCCAGGAGCCACTTTCTGCCTTCGGGGCGCGCCTCTGGCGTCGGTGATGGCATTCAAGAAGCAGCCCGAGCACCGCACCGTCCTGTTGGAGTGGCTCGCCACACAGGGCATTACATCCCTCCCACGTACTGAGCCAAGCGATCACTTCGTGGCTGCTTGCGGTGCAGCCCTCGCGGCATGGGAGTGGTCGCGACAGCGATGCGTCTGGCTCGCACCGCCGGAGCCGCCGTTTCATCCGTTCGCCTTCGCATGCTAAGCGCACCCTTGCCTAACCCCTCGTTGCTCACCGGAGGTTCACATGAAGCGAGTCACTGGCGTCGGCGGCATCTTTTTCAAGGCAATGGATGCACCGGCGTTGCAGGCTTGGTACAAGCGTCATCTCGGCATCGATGTCGAGGAGTGGGGCGGTACCGTGTTCACCTGGGCCGACTCGGACGGCAAGCCGACAGGCGGAACGACCGTCTGGTCCGTTGCTTCCGAAAAAAGCGAGCAGTTTGCTCCAAGCAAAGCCTCGTTCATGGTCAACTACCGCGTCGAAGACCTTCACGCTGTGGTCGCGGCGCTCAAAGCGGAAGGCTGCAACGTCCTCGATAAGATCGATGACTCTGAGTACGGCAAGTTTGCCTGGGTCATCGATCCTGAGGGAAACAAGATCGAATTGTGGCAACCACCTGCCGGTCAATGAAACGCGCCCACGCTCCTTGCCGCAGTCTGAGGCCGGCATTCGGCTTCCCACTCCTCACATGAAGATGACACGTATGTACGTTCCTCCCGGTTTCGGCACCGTCACTCCCTACTTCCTCGTGACCGACGCCGGGCGCTTCGCGCATTTCCTTGTCGCAGGTCTCGGCGGGGTCGAGCTTGGACGGCACAATCGGCCTGACGGGCGAATCGCAAACGCGCAAGTCAGACTCGGCACCAGCACGGTCATGATCAGCGAGGCAACGGCGAGCCATCCACCAATGGCAGCCGCGTACTACCTCTACGTGGAGGACGCAGATGTCGCTCTAGCCCAGGCGCTCGCGAACGGCGCCACTCTTCTGATGCCTGTTGCGGACATGCCGTACGGAGACCGACAAGGCGGGGTCCGGGATTCGCACGGCAACATCTGGTGGCTGTCACAGCGCCTTTTGCGTGAGTCCTACGTGCCGGAGGTCGAACCCAAGGCGCCCAGCGAAGCCGGATCGGAAACGTGATCGCGCCGGCTCCCTTAGTTCTCGAAGGCCACGGCGTCCGGCTCGAGCCGCTCGAGCCGCCGCACGTGGCCGGCCTTTCCGCCGCGGCGGCGGACGGGAAGCTGTGGGAGCTGTGGTTCACGTCCGTGCCCGAGCCGGAGCAGACGGCGAATTACGTCGCCGATGCGCTCGCGGGGCAGAAGGCCGGACACATGCTGCCGTGGGCCGTGCGGGAGCTCGGCTCGGGCGACGTGGTCGGGACGACGCGGTACCACGACATCGTGCCCGCGATCGACCGCGTCGAGATCGGCTACACGTGGTACGCGGCCCGCTGGCAGAGGAGCCACGTGAACACGGGCTGCAAGCTGCTGCTCCTCGGCCACGCGTTCGAGACGCTCTGCTGCGCGGTCGTCGGCCTCCGAGCGGACAACTTCAACTTCGCGAGCCAGCGGGCGATCGAGGCTCTCGGCGCGAAGAGGGACGGGGTCCTCCGCCATCACCAGGCCCGGCGCGACGGGACCGTCCGCGACAGCGTGATGTACAGCATCCTCGCGCCGGAGTGGCCGGACGTGAAGAGCCACCTGACGGCCCGTCTCGCGCGGCACTCGGGATGAACCTCGGGCTGCTATGTCGCGACGCGGAACTTTCCGAGCGACCTCGTGAAAGAGAGTCTCCGATGAGCGGCCTCGTGCAGCGCGTCTGAATGAACAGGAGAACCGCTCTCGCCGTCGCAGCCGCCGTCCTCGTCCTCTTGCTGTGTGCTTCGGGCCTGCACCCTCAAGACCGCGTCACCTGGATGCTCGAGGTGTTTCCGATCATCATCGTGCTCCCGGTTCTTCTTCTCACGTATCGCCGCTTTCCGCTCACGACGCTGCTCTATGCGCTCATCTTCGTCCATGCCGTCGTCCTCATGGTGGGAGGGCACTACACCTACGCGCGGGTGCCGCTCGGTTTCGCCATCGCCAGCGCCTTCGGGATGCATCGGAATCCCTACGACAAGATCGGACACTTCGCCCAGGGGCTCGTTCCGGCGATCGCGGTGCGAGAGATTCTGATCCGAGGGCGCTACATCAGAACGCGCGGGATGCTCGCTTTCGTCGTGATCTCGATCGTCCTCGCCATCAGCGCTGCGTACGAGCTCTTCGAGTGGGGGTCGGCGGTGGCGCTTGGTCAGGGCGCCAACGACTTCCTGGGCACGCAGGGCGATCCGTGGGACACGCAGTCCGACATGCTCTTCGCTCTCATCGGCGGAGGTGCCGCCATCATCGGCCTCGCGGGTTTCCACGACCGGCAGCTCGGCTCCTTGCCGCCGGCCAGCGGAGAATCCGAGGCAGGATGAACTATCGTTTGCCGGTCTTGTCGCCGATCAGGACGCGGGGCTGGACGTAGCTCGTCGTCCGGGAGATCTCGTCGGTGAGCGCCAAGGAGAGAGTCTGGGGTCCCCCGCGGAGCTTGAGCCGCGCCGTGTACGTGAACGTCTTGCCCTTCAGGCTCGCGAGCTCCGCCTCGGGCACGTCGATGGGCACGTGTTCCGAGGTCACTTCTGAGAGCCGCCCGTCCTCCGTCGCTGCGGCCGAGGTGAAGAGAACTTGCCCGCGCGCTCGCCCGCTCTGGGGCACGAGCGTGAGCGCGTCGAACGGGATCTTGAATTCCAGGGGCACGATCCAGAGCTTGCCGTCCTTCGCCGGAGTGCCGACGTGGAGAGTCGCGCGCAGCGGATTGCGCGTCTTCGGAAAGTGGACACCGGACATCACGGCGTCGGCGATCTTCTGCTCGGCCGTCCGCTCGACGACGTTCCGGCGCGTGAGGACCCGGACGCCGGGCCTGGTCACGCTCACCCGGATGGACCTTGGAACTCCGGGCCTGGACGTGCTGCTCTCGAAGCCGAGCGAGTAGTACGATGTCCAAGCCGGCTCGAGGCTCTCGAGGGCGAGGGCGAGATTGTTCCGGCCGACAATGGCGGCGCCGCCCGTCTCATCCGCGAGGAGACGGAGCGCCGACTCCGCGTCGAGGGTCGCGAGCCCTTCGTTCACGCTTGCGCCCGTCCCGCCGAACTCCGCCGAGAGCATCGCATCGCCCGTGAGGCCGCCCGCTTCCACCACGAAGAGCGAGACGCCCGCGCCGTTGGCCGCGCTCGAAAGCCGCCCGAAAGACGCGGAGCGGTCGAAGTCCTTCCACGTCATGTCGTTGAGGTCGGCGTTTCCCCTCTGGCCCCGGGAAATCCGGTCGAGGCCACGCAGGAAGTAGTCCCACATCTCGCGTCCCGGCGACGGCGGGAGCTTTTCGGTCACGAGGATGAGGATCTTCCGCCCCTCCACACCCGACAGGGTCGCGGCCGTGGACCGGGCCGCGTCGAGGGTCGCGTCCACGTCGTGAGCCTGGCCGTCGCACCACCCGCGCAGGGTAGAGATCGCCTGGTCGATGAGGGCGGGCCGGCTTCGCGCGTCGGCGTTTAGAGCGCTATCGATCATT
Source organism: Thermoanaerobaculia bacterium (assembly GCA_038245905.1). Taxonomy (GTDB): domain Bacteria; phylum Acidobacteriota; class Thermoanaerobaculia; order UBA5066; family UBA5066; genus Fen-183. The sequence goes on from JBBRRY010000026.1 coordinate 6,280, forward strand.
CCGAAGAGGCGGTTTTTTTCGCGGGCGGGAGCGTCGCCGAGAGTCGACTCTCCCTTGAGAGCCTCGAGGACGGCGGAGATGACCCTCCCATCGGTCGTGAAAGGCCCACGCTGCCGAAGAGCGTGGTCAAAGGAGACCACCTGGACCTCGACGCGCGGGCCGACGGTGCGCGGAAGGAACTCGCCGAGGCTTGCGACGGCGCGATTGCGGTTCGGCACCGTCAAGTGGAGGAAGTCGAGGAACACGACGAGGTGCGCTCCAGCGGGACCGGGCGGGGCGGGTGCCGGAGACGCCGTGGGGGAAGGCTCCAGGGGAGCCGGCTCCGAGGCAGGGATCGCGGGCGCGTTCGTGTTCCTGACGAATGAAAAGTTGGAGATGACCTGCGCCTTGCCTTCCTGAGTCACGATAAAATCAAGGGGCGTCAGGTCGGTCACGGCCCGCCCCTTCGCGTCCGTCACGACGACGTCCACGTTCGTGATCGAGATCTCGACGGACCGGACCAGCGGCGGCGCCGTCTCGGCGGCACGCGTTTCGCTTCCGGCAAGGACCGCCGCGAGAAGGACCCCGAGCGCGCGTTTCATCCCGCCCGCTACGTTACCAGACGAGCCGCGCCCCGAGGCGCAGCTGATAGGGCCGCCCGGACCCGTCCAGGGGAAGGAAGCTACCGGCGGCGCGCGGGCGCGTGTCCAGAGAGCCCACGCTGCCGTCGGGCGGTATCGCCTTGAGGAAGAATTCGTTGATCTCGATCGCGGCCCTCAGGTGAACCTGGCCGCCTGGGGTGGAATCTCCGAGCGTGAACTGCGAGTCGGGGTCTCCCTGCTGGTGAAACAGCCGTCTCTCCTCGGGCAGGCCCGAGAGATCGAGCACTGGCGTGGGAAGAGGCTCCGCGGAGAAGAGGCGGAATCTCTCGGGGAGCAGCGGGCGTGAGGCGGGAGCGGGCACGGAAGTATCCGTTTGTGAAGCGGGGGCGTCCGTCGATGGCTCACCAGCGCCGGCCGGGATCACCGGGAGCAGCGTCAGGGCGAGGACCCACGCACGCTTCAGCATGTAGGACCTGAAATTATCCACCCGTTCCGGCCGGGTGGCGTGAATTTTCAGTGGAGGTAGGAACCGCCGTTCAGAGGGATGGCGATGCCGGTGGCGTAAGAGCCGAGAGGGGAGACGAGGTACAGCACCGCGTTCGCGACATCGGCAGGGGAGGCCACGCGGCCGAGCGGGATCTGCGCGCGCACCTCGGCGCCCGCCGCGCCCGAGAGGGCGTCGCGGACGGCTTCGGTCTGCACCCAGCCCGGGCACACCGCGTTCGCGGTGATCCCGCGGGCGCCTTCGTTGCGCGCAAGGCAGCGGGCGAGATTGACCATTCCGGCCTTCGAGACCGCGTAGTCCGGGTGATCCGTCTCGGCCCGGAACGCCGAGCGCGAGGCAATCATCACGATCCGTCCCCAAACCTGCGAACGCATCGCGGGCAGGCAGAGGAAGCTGAGGTGAGCCGCGGATTCGAGGTTCACGGCCATCGTCTCGCGCCAGCGGGCCATGAACGCCGCGTCGTCCGGCTCCTCGAATGCGTTCCTCCGGTAGAAGCCCGCGTTGTTCACGAGGATCGAAGGAGGACCGAGACCCTCCGTGACCTCGCGGTGCAGGCGCCGCCGTTCGTCCTCGCGTCCGACGTCCGCCGAGACGAGGAGGGGAGCCGCGTGCCCGGCAGCGGCGATCGACGCCGCGACGGAGCGCGCGGCCTCTTCGGATTTTCCGTAGTGCAGGGCGACACGCGCGTTCGCGGCGGCCAGTGTGCGCGCGATCTCGGCGCCGATGCCGCGCGAAGCGCCGGTGACGAGGGCGACTCGGCCCTCGAGGTCGACCGTGAGCCCCTTCGTCACGGGACGCGCGCCTCCCGCTTGCGGGCGCGCATGAGAGCGCCGATCGCCCCCACGAACTCTCCGTGCGGAAGGAAGCGCGCCCGGGCGCCCCCCACCGAAGTCGCGAATGCGAGGATGTCTTTCAAGACGACGTTCTTGAGGAGCGTCGAGCCTGCGTAGACCACGTCGAGAGGGCCGGGAGCGGCCTCCTGCTTGGACAGCGCCGCCGCGAGGAGAGCGACGTTCTCGCCCACGAGCCCCGTGATGGCGTGCGCGATATCGCGCGAGTCGCGGGAGGAAACGCGTCCGAGGTTGGACGCCGTGAGATTGCCTTGCAGCGAGATCTCGCCCGACTGGTAGAGGTCCCTCACGAGGAGGTCGATGCGCCGCCGGTCGCCCTGTCCGGCGAGCGCCGTAAGCGCATCGTGGTCGATCTGGCCGAGGAGGAGCTGGCTGAAGCCGCGCAGAGTGCCGCCGCCGAGGCCCGTGCCTCCCGCGCGCGCGACGCGGCCTTCCTGACCGACGCGCAGGATCGACGTGCCCGTGCCGAGGCTGACGAGCAGGTGGGGAGTCGTCGGGACGAAGTCCGCCCGCGCGAGCAGCACGCGCTCGCCCTCTCCCCAGGCTTCGAATTCGTCCGTGATCGCGATCGGCCCATGGTCCTTGAGCACGTTCGCGAGGCGGCCTGCGCCCGCGCCGGTGGCCGCGAGCGAGGCGGCCGGGTGGCTGGCCAGGAATGCGGCCAGAAGCGACAGGTCGGCACTCGGCCCCATGTAGGTCTGGAGCTTGTCCGGGGAATCGGCGCTTCCGCCTTTCGGGACGACCACGGCCTTGGCGAGAGTCGCGCCGACGTCGAGTCCGGCTTCCTCGCGAAACTCGGGCATCACGATTTCCGCGGCGTCGCGGCCGGCACGTTCAGGGTCGAGAGGACGCGCCCCGCGATCTCGCCGTATCCGTTCGCTCCTGGGTGGAACCGGTCTGAAGAGAGCCGGTCCGGCCGCTCGTCGAACACGTCGGACGTCGGGACGACGAGGGCGTTCGGGACGCCGAAGCTCGCCTCCTCCAGCGCGACGTTCCACTTCAGGAGCGTGCGCCGTGCCATCGTCCTGTCGAAGGTCGGGGGGAACGGGTTGTAAAGGCCGAGAATCCGGATGGGGGCAGAAGGATTTTGCTTTCGGAGAAGAGCAAGAATCCTCTGAAGGTTGAGAGAGGATCCGGTGAGGGCCGCGGCCGTCGGATCTGCGGCCGTCTCGCCCGATCCCATGGCCGCCGGGATCGAGTGACTCAGGTCGTTGCCGCCGATCGACATGAGGATGAGCTGCGCCCCCGCAAGGCGGCGCTGAACGTCCGGGTCGGACACCTTTCTAAGCAACTCTCCCGTCTCCGCCCCGTCTACGCCGAGGTTCTCCACGGTGACGGTTCGCCCGTCTTTCCTGAGCGTAGCCGCGACGCGTTCCGGGTATCCGCCGCCGCCCGCCGTATCGCCCGCGCCGCGCGTCAAGGAATCACCGAGCGCGACGATGCGAAAGGCACCGCCTTCGGCCGTCGTGGCGGCGGCGGGCGAAAGCGCCGGGACGGGCGGCGCGGAAGGGGCCGAAGGATCCACCGGCTCGCCGAGCCGTCCCTGCAGCGCGGCGGCAAAGCCGGTGGCCAGGACGCCGGCGGTTGCGACACCGAGCGTGACGGGGACAAACCAGAGCAGGAGGCGGCGGGTGGCGCGTGTCACGGAGCGGTATTCTGCCGGAAACGCGGTCGGCCGAGGGGCTAAGATCCTTTTGTGACTCCAGAACGGAGTGTGGATTCGGTTCTGCGTGAATCGGAGGCGTTTTTCGGAGGCCGTGGGGCCGTGCATCGGACGCTCCGGTCACTCGTCGAGAGGCTGGACGCCGAAGGAATCCCGTACGCGATCCTCGGCGGCATGGCTCTGAACATCCACGGCTTCGTCCGGGAGACCGTCGATGTCGACGTCCTCATGACGGGGGAGTCGCTGGATCGCTTCCGCGAACGCCTGGTCGGACGAGGGTACGTTCTCGCGTTCCCCGGGGCGAAGAAGAGCTTCGAAGACGTCGAGACCCGAGTGCGGATCGACGTCCTCGCTTCGGGGGAGTTCCCAGGCGACGGCAGGCCAAAGGAGATTTCCTTTCCGGACCCCGCTCTCATTGGCGTCGAACGGGGAGGGATCCGCGTCGTCCCGTTGGAGTTGCTGCTGGATCTCAAGCTGGCGTCCGGGCTCTCCGCCGAGCACCGCCGGCTCATCGACCTTGGCGACGTCCAGCGGACGATCGAGGCGCTTCGGCTGCCGCGCGATCTGGGCGAGCGACTCCACCCCAGCGTGAGGGCCGAGTACACCCGCCTGTGGGCGCTCGCCCAGCGAGCGGGCGAAGGTCCCGTCGAACGGTGAGCGCTTCCGAGGTCGTCCTTTCCGCCGAGGGGCTCGCGAAGAGCTATGGCGACCGGGAGGTCGTCTCGGACGTGTCGTTCGCCCTCCACCGCGGCGAAGTGTTCGGATTTCTGGGGCCGAACGGCGCGGGCAAGACCACGACCATCCGGATGCTCGTCGGTCTCGTCCGGCCAACACGGGGCCGTGTCCTCATCGACGGGCACGAGCTCGCGACGGAGTTCGAGGCCGCGATGCGCAAGGTCGGCTGCATCGTCGAGACACCCGACCTCTACAAGTTCCTCACGGGGCGCGAAAATCTCGAGCACTTCGCGCGGATGATCGGGGACGGCGCGGAGGGCCGGATCGACGAGCTTGCGCGCCTCGTCCACATGGACGAACGCCTCGACGGCCTCGTTCGAACCTTCTCCCTCGGAATGCGCCAGCGCATCGGCATCGCGCAGGCGCTGCTCTCCGATCCCGCCGTCCTGATCCTCGACGAACCCACGAACGGCCTCGATCCCGCGGGCATCCGCGAGATGCGCGAGCTCGTGCGGCGGCTCGCGGGCGAGCGCGGCCTCGCCGTCTTCGTCTCGAGCCACCTCCTCTCCGAGATCGAGAAGATGGTCGACCGGATCGCGATCGTCCACCGCGGACGCACGCTGGCGGCCGGGACGCTTCTAGAAGTGACGGACAACGGGGCGAAGTCGCTGGAAGACCTGTTCCTCGAAATGACGCGCGGGGAGACGGTGTGAGGACGGGTCGGAGATCGCAATGGCTGTGATGCTGGGGCTCGTCGAAAACGAGTGTTTGAAGATTCTTAGACGGAAGAGATTCCGCGTCGTCCTGATCGTGCTGGCCGCGCTGTTGTGCCTCGTCGTCTTTGCCCAGAACCGGCAGCAGCAGAACCAGCGAAAGGACCACCCGGAGCGCGACTGGCGTGCACAGGTCGAGAAGCGCGCGAGCGACCTCGAGCGGCAGATGAACCAGAGGCGGGGAATTCCGCAGCAGTGGAAACGCTGGATGCAGTACGAAGCGGGCCGCCTTCGCTTTCACCTTTCTAAGAATCTTGATCCGAGTCTCCTGACCGGCCCAATGTTCACGCGGGCGTTCGCCGGCGTCGGTAGCGTGCTTCTGATCCCGCTCCTCGTGGCCGTGTTTGGAGCGGACCTCGTGTCGTCGGAATTCGCTGAGGGGACGATCACGCTGCTCCTGACGCGTCCCGTCGCGCGATGGAAGATTCTCGCGTCGAAGGCCATTGCGATGGTCCTCTTCACCACCCTCACGCTCCTCGCGGCGTTCTTCCTCGCGTGGGGGATCTCGGGCGTCGCGTTTGGCTGGTCCGGGTGGGAAGCGCCGATCCTGACGGGCTTTCGCCTCGGCGGTGCGTCCCCGTCCGCCGGCTTCGACCTTTCCGGTGTGCGCAGCGTGCCCCTCTGGCAGGACACCTTCGCGGCCTGGGGGCTCGCGTGGTTCTCGGCGCTGACGGTAGGCTCGATCACGCTGCTCCTCTCGGTCGTCTTCCGGTCAGCGGCCGCCGCGATGGGGACGATGATGGCGACGCTCGTGGGCGGCACGATCCTGTCGCGCGTCGCCTCCGACTGGGACGGCGCGAAGTGGTTCTTCGTGACGAACTTGCCGCTGCCGGACTACTACGCCGGCCTGCCGACGCCCTTCGAGGGAATGACGTTGACCTTCTCGGCGTTGGTGCTTCTGGCGTGGGCGCTCGCCGCGTTGACGGCCGCGTTCCTCCTCTTCACCCGGCGCGACGTCACGGCGTAGCCCGGCCTAGAATGAGAGCTTGATGACTGACCCGTCTGCATCGTCCGTCGTGAACGCCCTGCTCGAGGAATTCGGGGATAACGCCTCCTACGCGCTCGAGCTGTACGCGCGCTATCGACTGGAGCCCGGCTCGGTGGAGGAGAACTGGAAACGCACGTTCCAGGAGATGGAAGAGCGCGTCCCATTCGCCATGGAAGGGATCCATGTCCCTCGCTCTGCGCCAGCGGCGCTTCCCCCGGTTCCCGCGCCCGCGCGCCCGACGGTTCCTGCCGCGCGCCCCGGCGAGACCGCCGTCGCGATCGCGGGCGGCGCGGCGACGATCGCCCGGAACATGGAGGCGTCGCTCGGCGTCCCGACCGCCACCACGAACCGCGTCATTCCCGTCAAGACGATGGAGGAGAACCGGCGCATCCTCAACAGGCATCGCGAGGCGCTGGGCCTGTCGAAAGTCTCCTTCACGCACTTCGTCGCGTGGTCCATCGTGCGCGCGCTCGAGAAGCACCCGACGATGAACGACGCGTTCGGCGAGGTAGACGGCAAGCCCGCCCGCATTCGAAAACCCGTCGTCAACCTCGGGATCGCGATCGACATCACGAAGAAGGACGGCACGCGCAGTCTGCTCGTCCCGAACATCAAGGGCGCCGAGGCCCTGGCCTTCGGCGCGTTTCTCGCCGCCTTCGACACCCTCGTCGCGAAGGCGCGAAAGGGCGCGATCGACCTCGACGCGTTCGCCGGCACGTCCATCTCGCTCACGAATCCCGGCACGATCGGCACGACAGCGTCGCTGCCGCGCCTGATGCCGGGGCAGGGCGCCATCATTGCCACGGGTGTGATGGGCTACCCGGCCGAGTTCCAGGCGATGCCCGACGAGGCCCTCGCGACGCTCGGGATCTCGCGCGTGATGAACGTGTCTTCGACTTACGACCATCGCATCATCCAGGGTGCCGAGTCGGGCCAGTTCATCGCGACGCTGCAGGACCTCCTCCTCGGAGGCCAGGGCTTCTACGAGCGCATCTTCTCGGACGTGAAGGTCCCGTACCGGCCGATGCGCTGGGAGAAGGACTCGTCGACGCCTCTCTCGGCCGGCGGCCGCGGCCTAGAGGCCGTGGAGAAGCAGGCGCGCGTCCTGCAGCTGATCAACGCGTACCGCGTGCGCGGTCATCTCGTGGCCGACCTGAACCCGCTCGGGAGCGACGACGTTCCCTACCACCCCGACCTCGACCCCGCCACGTATGGCTTCACGCTCTGGGACCTCGACCGCCCGTTCATCACGAACGGCCTCGCCGGCAAGGGCCGCGCCACGCTGCGCGAGATCCTCGAAGTCCTGCGCCAGACCTACTGCGGAAAGATCGGCGCCGAGTTCATGTACAACCAGTATCCCGCGCAGAAGCAGTGGCTGATCGACCGCATGGAGTCGACGCGCAACCGCCCGATCCTCGACGCGGACGACCGGCGGCGCATCCTGAAGAAGCTCATCGAGGCCGAGAGCTTCGAGAAGTTTCTCCACAAGAAGTACATCGGCCAGAAGAGGTTCTCCCTGGAGGGCGCCGAGTCCACGATCCCGCTTCTCGACCGCCTTCTCGACCGCGCGGCCGAGGACGGGCTCGGCGAGGCCGTGATCGGCATGTCGCACCGCGGGCGGCTCACCGTCCTCGCGAACACCGTCGGGAAGCCCGTGGGAAAAATCTTCTCGGAGTTCGAAGGCACTGCGGACCCGGAGTCGATCCAGGGCTCGGGCGACGTGAAGTACCACCTCGGAGCGACGGGCGTTCACGTGGCTCCCGGCGGCGCGAAGCTGAATGTCTCGCTCGCCCCGAACCCGAGCCATCTCGAGGCCGTGGATCCGGTCGTGGAGGGCATGGTGCGCGCGAAGCAGACACGCCTCGGCGAGGACCGCCTGCACAACAAGGTGATGCCCGTCCTCCTGCACGGCGACGCGGCCTTCGCGGGCCAGGGCATCGTGGCCGAGACGATCAACATGTCGCAGCTCCACGGTTACCGGACGGGCGGCACCGTGCACGTCATCGTGAACAACCAGATCGGCTTTACGACGAATCCCGCCGACGCCCACTCGTCGCCGTATTGCACGGACGTGGCGAAGATGGTGCAGTCCCCGGTGTTTCACGCGAACGGCGACGACCCCGAGGCCGTCCTCCACGTCGTGGACGTCGCAATCGAATACCGCAACACGTTCCGGCGCGACGTCGTGATCGACCTCGTCTGCTATCGCCGCTACGGCCACAACGAGGGGGACGAGCCCAGCTACACGCAGCCCCTCATGTACCAGAAGATCAAGAACCAGACCTCCGTCGCGCACCTCTATTCGGAGGCCCTCGTCAAGCAGGGCCACATGGCCGCCGTCGACGTGGATGCGCTCTGGGCGTCGGCGAAGTCGGTGCTGGAACGCGCGTACGACGAGTCCCGGATCGGCGCGAAGGTGTTTGCCGCCGACTCCCTCACGGCCGCGCCCGCGCCGCGCCTCCACCCGGAGGGGGACGCGCGCACGCGCCTGGCCCGGATCGTCCGCGCGGTTTCGACCGTGCCGGAGGGGTTCGAAGTCCACCCGAAGCTGAAGTCCGTCATGAAGAAGCGCGCCGACTACGCGAGCGGCAAACCTGACATCGACTGGGCCGGCGGCGAGATGCTGGCCTTCGGGATGCTGCTTCTGGGCGGCACGCCCGTCCGCCTCTCCGGTCAGGACTCGGGCCGCGGCACGTTCAGCCAGCGCCATTCCGTTCTCGCGGACGTGGTCAGCGGTGCGGAGCTGGTTCCGCTGAACACGATCGCCCCCGAGCAGGCACGCTTCGAGGTCATCGACAGCCTGCTCTCGGAGGCGGCGGTGATGGGATTCGAGTTCGGATACTCCGTGGCGGATCCCTCGACGCTCGTCCTCTGGGAGGCACAGTTCGGCGACTTCGCCAATGGAGCGCAGGTCATCATCGACCAGTTCGTCTCAGGCTCCGAGCAGAAGTGGAACCAGCGCTGCGGCCTCGTTCTGCTGCTGCCGCACGGGCAGGAAGGACAGGGGCCCGAGCACTCGTCCGCCCGCCTCGAGAGGTTCCTCACGCTCTGCGCCGAGGACAATCTCCGGGTCGCGAACGTCTCGACGCCCGCGCAGTACTACCACCTGCTGCTTCGGCAGATGTCGAGCGACGAGCGCAAGCCGCTGATCGCGATGACCCCGAAGAGCCTGCTGCGCCACCCGAAGGCCGTGTCGACGCTGGGCGAACTCGCGGACGGCACGTTCCATCCCGTCCTCGACGACGCCGAGTACCTTTCCGGCGGCGCGTCCGGTGTTCGCCGCGTCGTCATCGCGAGCGGCAAGCTGCTGTACGAGCTGATGGCCGCGCGGGACAAGGCGGGGGCGCGCGACGTCGCCGTCGTTCGCCTCGAGCAGTTCTACCCGTTCCCCGGGCGGGAGCTCGGGCAGTTCCTGGGACGGTACCCCGAGGACGCGGAGCTCGTGTGGTCGCAGGAAGAGCCACGCAACATGGGCGGCTGGCGATTCGTGCGCGAGCAGTTCCTCGACGGCTGCGTGGAAGGCGTCGGCTCCGCGCGCCCGCTCCGCTACATCGGCCGCCGCGAGCTCGCGAGCCCGGCCCCCGGCTCCCACCACGCGTTCCAGATCGAGCAGGACGCGCTCGTGGCGGAAGCGGTGCGCGTGGGCGTGAGGGAACGGGCGACGGCGTGAGCATCCGATGACGCTCGCGCCCGGTACGCGGCTTGGCCCCTATGAAGTGATCGCGCCGCTCGGCGCGGGTGGGATGGGTGAGGTTTACCGTGCGAAGGACGTGAAGCTGAGGCGCGAGGTCGCGATCAAGGTTCTGCCGGAAAAACTCTTCGAAGACAAGGAAAGAGTCGGACGTTTCGAGCGTGAAGCGAACCTGCTCGCCGCGCTGAACCACCCGAACATCGCGACGATTCATGCCTTTGAGGAATTTTCCGGACGCCATCTCCTCGTAATGGAGCTCGTCGAAGGCGCGACGCTGCGCGACAGGCTCGAGGCCGGAGCGATCTCCCAGAAGCATGCCGTCGACTACGCAATTCAGATTGCGAGGGGCCTCTCCGCCGCCCACGAGAAGGGGATCATTCACCGCGACCTCAAGCCGGAGAACGTCTTCGTCACGAAGGACGGCCACGTCAAGATCCTCGACTTCGGCCTCGCGAAGAGAACGGAGCGGTCCGGCCCCGACGAGACGGGTGCGCTCACAGAGTCCCAGCACACCGAGCCGGGCGTCGTGATGGGAACGATTCGCTACATGTCGCCGGAACAGGTGCAGGGCCGTCCGCTGGACCATCGGTCGGACATCTTCTCGTTCGGATCGATCCTCTACGAGCTGCTGTCGGGAAAGAAGGCGTTCGACGCGGACTCGGCCGCCGGGACCATGTCCGCGATCCTCCGTGACGAGCCGCCGGAGCTGTCGGAATCGGGAAGGAACATTCCCGCGGCGCTCGACCACATCGTCAAGCACTGCCTGGAAAAGAGCCGCGACGACCGGTTCCAGTCGGCGAAGGACATCGCGTTCGCTCTCTGGGAAGCGTCTGGGCCGGTCGTTTCGAGCGGCCCAAAGTTCGTCGCCGCGGCTCGCGCGTCAAGGCGAATCCCTCTCATCCCGATCACGGCCGGCGTCGTGCTCCTCCTCGCGGCCGGAGCCGTCCTCTTCTCGCGCCGTTCTCGGGCCCCGAGCCCGTCCGCGGTGGCCGGCCCCTCCATCGCCGTTATGGCCTTCACGAACCTGAGCTCCGACAAGGATCAGGAGTATTTCTCCGACGGCCTCTCGGAGGAGCTGATGGGCCTCCTCACGAAGGCGAAGGAGCTGCGCGTGGCGGGCCGCACGTCCTCCTTCGTGTTCAAGGGAAGGAGCGAGGACCTGCGCACGATTGGGAAGAAACTGAACGTCGCGACGGTGCTGGAGGGAAGCGTGCGCCGGTCGGGTGACGAGCTGCGCGTCTCGACGCGCCTCGTCAACGTGGCCGATGGTTTCCAGCTCTGGGCCGAGACGTACGACCGGAAGATGACGGATGTCTTCGCGGTGCAGGACGAGATCGCCCAGGCGGTGGTGGCGGCGCTGAAGATCCAGCTCCTGCCGCAGGAGCGCTCGCTCGCTTCACGGCACAAGACGTCGAACCCCGAGGCGTATGACCAGTACCTCCTCGGCCTGCAGTTCCTCAATCGGGCGAACCCCGACGGCTTCCACCGGGCGGTGGAGGCTTACCAGAAAGCGATTGCGCTCGATCCGGGCTACGCCGCGGCGTATGCGGGGTTCGCGGTCGCGGAGGACTATGCGGCCGAGTTCGAGGACACCGCGGCGGCGGTTTCGGAAGGGAAGGCAAGGTCGCGATCGGCGGCGGACAAGGCGGTCTCACTCGATCCGGACCTCGCGGAAGGCTACTCGGCGCGCGGCTTCGTGCGCACCCATGCGTGGGACTGGACCGGGGCGCTGGCGGATCTGGAGAAGGCGCTCGCGCTCAATCCCGGCGATGCGAAGACACACGCGCATTACGGGGAGCTTCTCGCCGCTCTGGGACGGCTGCCGGAGGCGATCGCGGCGGCGAGGAAGGCGACCGAGCTCGATCGCTTGTCAGGCGAGGCGTGGTGCACCCTCGGCGTGCTCCTCTACCAGAACGGACAAATGCCGGAGGCCCGAAAGGCTCTCACGCGTGCGGTCGAGATCTACCCGGAGCACGGCTTCAGTCACCTCATGCTCGGCCTCACCGCGCTTCTGGAGCGAAACCCGAAGGCCGCGCTCCCCGAGTTCGAGCGCGCCGGCGACATCTACCCCGCGATGGGCCTTGCGCTGGCCGGAGACGATCTCGGCCGGAAGAAAGAGGCGCAGCGCGCGCTGGATGATCTGATCGAGAAGGAAGCGCACAGCGCGGCTTACCAGATCGCCGAGATTCATGCGTGGCGCGGGGAGCGGGACAAGGCCTTCGAATGGCTCGAGCGCGCCTACGCGCAGCGAGACGTGGGCCTGAATTCCATCAAGACCGATCCGCTTCTCGCAAGGCTGCGCGACGACCCGCGCTACGAGGCGATGCTGAAGAAACTGAATCTGCCCTTGGGAAAGTGAGGGTCGGAGCCAGGCCCCTTTGCGTGCGCCGGCGAACCCGATATCGTGAGGCGCCATGAGTGACACGGAACGCGAATACCTGCTCGATCTGGGGCTGATCCTCCGCGAGAGCGCCGGGCAGGCCCGCCAGCGCGCCACCGCCGCGCGGGGGACGCCGGAAGAGGCTTACGAGGCGGGACGCGCGATGGCCTACCACGAGATCGCGAACCTGCTTCTCCAGAGGGCGGCGGCCTCCGGGCTGCCGCCGGAGGCTCCGCGACTCGAGGGATTCGACCCGGATCACGAAAACTGACGCCCGTGCCGAACCCGCTCCTGAACGACCGGGACATCTCGTTTCTCCTGTACGAGGTCTTCGACACCGCGTCGCTCCTCGCGCTCCCGCACTTCGCGGACCATTCGAGGGAGACGTTCGACGGCTACGTCGGCCTCTGCTCGCGGTTCGCCCGCGAATCGGTGTTTCCCGCGCTCAAGGCGGTGGACGAAGAGCCACCGAGGCTCGTGGACGGGCAGGTTCTCGCCCACGCGCGGCTCCACGACATCTACCCGAAGATGCGCGCGATCGGCGTTTTCGCGGCGTCGAGGCCGTTCGACGTTGGCGGGCAGCAGCTGCCGCTGACGATCTCGACGGCGGCGCACCTTTACATCATGGCCGCGAACCCGGCCGTCTACAGCTTCGCGGGCCTCTCGACGGGCGCGGCGCACTTGATCGAGGCGTTCGGAAACGAAGGCCTGAAGACGCGTTACATGACGCCGCTCTACGAGGGGCGATTCTCGGGGACGATGGCGCTCACCGAACCGCATGCGGGCTCGAGCCTTGCCGACGTGGCGACCCGGGCGACGCCCGCGGGAGATCACTTCCTCCTGGCCGGAGCAAAGATCTTCATCTCCGGCGGTGATCACGACCTGACGGAGAACATCGTCCACCTCGTCCTCGCGAGGATCGAAGGCGCACCCGCCGGCATCAGGGGCGTGAGTCTCTTCGTCGTGCCGAAGCTCCGCGTCACGGAGAGCGGTCTCGTCCCGAACGACGTCCGCATCTCGGGCCTCGTTCACAAGATCGGCTGGCGCTGCCTTCCGGCTGTTCTGCTGTCTCTCGGCGAGGCCGGCGACTGCCGCGGCTGGCTGGTGGGGGAGCCGCACCAGGGGATCTCCTACATGTTTCAGATGATGAACGAGGCGCGCATCTCGATCGGCGCCGACGGTGTCGGCAGCGCGTCCGCGGCGTATCACGAGAGCCTCGCGTATGCCGCCGGGCGCCCTCAGGGCCGGCCTGTCACGAGCAAGGATCCGCGGCTGCCGCAGGTCCCGATCCTCGAGCACGCGGACGTGCGCCGGATGCTGCTGCGCCAGAAGGCGATCGTGGAAGGTGGGCTCGGGCTCGTCCTCCAGACCGCGCTCTACGCGGACCGCGCGCATCACGCTGCCGCGGAACCCGAGCGGCGGCACGCGCAGCTCCTCTTAGACCTCCTGACGCCGGTCGCGAAGAGCTTTCCGGCGGAGAGGGGCTTCGAGTCGAACACGCTCGCGCTGCAGATCCACGGCGGCTATGGCTACACGAGCGAGTTTCTGCCGGAGGCGTGGCTGCGCGACCAGAAGCTGAACTCGATTCACGAGGGAACGACCGGGATCCAGGGTCTCGACCTCCTCGGACGCAAGGTGATGGCGAACGGCGGCGCGGCGCTGGTGGCGCTGGAAGAGGAAGTCGCCGCCGCCTGCCGGCGCGCAGACAGCGCCGGCGTCGAGCCCACGTGGGTGAGCGCCGTGCGCGAGGCCGGCGCGAGCCTGAACGCGCTGACCGGGGAGCTCGCGGCCCGGGGTCGCGCGGGCGACGCGGAGGGGTTGATCCGCCACTCGGCCGACTACCTGGAGCTCTTCTCGACGTATGCCGTGGCGTGGCAGTGGATCCTGCAGGCGGCGGCGGCGAAGGAAGGACTCGCGCGTGAAGCCGGGCCCCGGGACTTCTTCGAAGGGAAACTCGCGGCCGCGCAGTACTGGCTCCGGACGGAGCTGCCGAAGAACGCCGCGCTCGTCACATTGTGTCGGGAGAACGAGGACAGCTACGCGCGGATGAAGCCGGGCTGGTTCTGACGGCGGGGAGCCGCCCGCGCTCGCCCGAGGCGGGGGGCATGCCATGATCCGCCGTCTCAAGGAAAAGACGGAGGCCCCCAGTGCCCACTCTTTCTAGGAAAGTCTTCTTCTCCTCACTCTTCCTATCCGTTCTCCTCGGCGCCTCGGTTGTGCGCGCGCAGCTGAAGGAGGCGGCGAAACCGCCTGCCCCGCCCCCGGCCCAGTACCCCGGGCTCGTGAGCGAGACGCCTGGGAAGTTCGTGCCCTCGACGGACGGTCACGAGTACGCCCGGCGCAAGGTGGAGATCCCGATGCGCGACGGCGTGAAGCTGCACACGGTGATCCTCGTTCCGAACGGCGCGAAGGGCATGCCGATTCTCCTCACGCGGACGCCCTACGACGCCGACAAGCTCACGACCGCAAACGAGAGCGCGCACCTCGGCCCGAGTCTCGACGGCTACGACAACGCGGTCGAGACGATCGTCGAGGGCGGTTACATCCGCGTCATGCAAGACGTTCGCGGCAAGCACGGCTCCGAGGGCGACTACGTGATGAACCGCCCGCTGCACGGGCCGCAGAATCCGACGCCCGTGGATCACGCGACCGACACGTACGACACGATCGACTGGCTCGTGAAGAACGTGCCGGAGTCGAACGGAAAGGTCGGCATCCTCGGGATCTCGTACAACGGCTTCCTGCCGCTGATGGCGCTCGTGAACCCGCATCCCGCGCTCAAGGTGTCCGTCCCGATGAACCCGATGGTCGACGGTTGGATGGGCGACGACTGGTTCCACAACGGCGCGTTCCGCCAGGGCGGGAACCTGGCCTACATTCACGACCAGGAGGCCACGCGGAAGGGCGACGCCAAGTGGTTCACGAGCCACTTCGACGACTACGACACGTTCCTCGAGGCGGGGTCGGCGGGGGAGCTGGGCCGCCGCAGGGGGATGGAGCAGCTCGGCTTCTGGAAGAAGATCCTCGACCATCCCGCCTACGACGCCTTTTGGCGCGACCAGGCGGTCGACCGCATCCTCGCGGCGCAGCCGCTGAAGGTGCCCGTGATGCTCGTCCACAGTCTGTGGGACCAGGAAGACATCTACGGAGCGCCCGCGGTATACAGGGCCATCAAGCCGAAGGACGCCGGCAACGACAAGGTGTTCCTCGTGATAGGCCCGTGGCACCACGGCCAGGAGATCCGGGACGGTAGCGCGCTCGGCGCGATCAGGTTCGACAGCAATACCGCGCTCACGTTCCGCCGTGAGATCCTGCGGCCGTTCCTCGATCAGTACCTCAAGGACGGGGCGCCGCCCGCGGGCATCGCGCCCGTCATGGCGTTCGAAACCGGCACGAACACGTGGCGGCGGCTGCCGGCGTGGCCGGCCGGCTGCGCGAGCGGGTGCGCGGTGAAGCCGACGCCGCTCTATCTCGCCGCCGGCGGCAAGCTGGGCTTCGCCGAGTCGGTGTCCGGTGACGGTGCCGCTCCCTCGTTCCAGGAGTACGTTTCCGATCCGGCGAAGCCTGTTCCGTTCCACGCGCGCCCGATCGTCCCGGGCAGCTTCGACCACGGCCAGGGATGGAGGGAGTGGCTTGTGACGGACCAGCGCGAGGCGTCCTCGCGCACGGACGTCGCGGTCTTCACGTCGGACGTCCTGACGGCGCCGGTGAAGATCAGCGGCCAGCCGGTCGCGAACCTGATCGCCTCGACGAGCGGGACGGACTCCGACTGGGTCGTGAAGGTGATCGACGTCTATCCGCCGGAGGTGGCCGGGCAGCCCAACATGGGCGGCTACCAGCTCGCGATCTCGATGGACATCTTTCGAGGCCGCTATCGCGAGAGTCTGGAGACCCCGAAGCCCCTCGCGGCCGGCAAGGCGTTGACGTATCGCTTCGTGCTCCCCACCGCGAATCACGTATTTCTGACGGGCCATCGCATCATGGTTCAGGTGCAGTCGAGCTGGTTTCCTCTCTACGACCGCAACCCGCAGACGTTCGTGCCGAGCATCTTCTGGGCCAGGCCGGGCGACTACGTGAAGGCCACGCAGCGCGTGTATCACGCGCCGGGTCAGGCGAGCTTCGTGGAGCTGCCGCTCGTGACGGCGCCTTAGGGAGGCGCGAAGCAGACACGGGCCGCCTCGACGGCCTGAATCCTGCTTTGATTCCGGAACGCCGTCCGGAGGTGCCGAACTGTCCTCCCGGGGAATCGCAGGTCTGCTGATCGCCTGTCTCTCGATCTCGGGCTGCTCGAGCGCGTCGAAGATCGAGAAGAAGGCCTTCCTGGACGCCGGTCTCGCGCTCCAGCACGATGCGCCGGAGCCGTCCTTCAACGATCTTCGGACAGAGCTGGATCTCTTCCTCAATGACGAGCTGCAGGATCTCAAGGACCGCACGAAGCGCCAGGAAGAGAAGGAGCTCAGCCTCTACCGAAAGGTTTACTCGATCGGCGGCGCGGCCGCTTTCCTGGCCATCACGTCCGGCACCCTGAACAACCCGGACAACCGTGGCGCCCAGTACTCGCTCGGCGGCGTAAGCATGGTCATCGCGCTCATCGGTTATGGCATGTACCTCGCGCGAACGGGCGAGATGAAGGACTGCCGCGCATTCCTCGATCGCGGCGGACAGGAGCTTTCGGAGTGGGGGCGCTTCCACCTCATTCCGTCCGACGGGACTGTGCCGCGCGAGCTCTGGCTCGACTACGTGAACCGGGTCGCGGCGATTCGCGCGCACGAGTCCTGTCTTCGGATTCGCTGAGCAATCCATGGAGCGCGACCGGCCCGCTTCTTGCAGCCCGAATAGACGCCGCGTGGGTCCGGCGTCGGCCGGACGCGCAAAGGAGCGTCCATGCGCCTCAATTCGTCCCGCAATCTCGTGATTTCCGCCGTTCTCGCGGTCGCCACGGCGCCCGGCCTTCTCGCGCAGGGATACGGCGACGCGCAAGACTTTCAACAGACGGTGGCCCGGGTCGCCTGGCTGACGGGCGAGTCCTCGCTCCAGCGCGGAGACGATCCCGACCACTGGGAGCCGTTGGCCTTGAACGTCCCGCTCACGATCGGCGACCGCGTCTACGCGGGTCCGACGGGCCGCCTCGAACTGGAGGCGCCGGGATTCCGTGTGTTCGTGGCTCCCGGTACCGAGTTCACGACTCTGAATCTGACCGAAGACGTCCAGCAGTACTCGATCTCGCAAGGCACGGCGACGTTCCGCCTCTCGCATCGAGACGACGAAGACGTCATCGAGATCGACACGCCGAACGCGGCCATCACGCTGGAGGTGACGGGCCTCTACCGCGTCAGCGTGGACAGAAACGGGAACACCCGCGTGTCCGTGCAGCGCGGCGAGGCACGCGTGGCGGCGGGCGGCGGCGAGGTGTCGCTCCGCACGGGCGACGAGATGCACGTCGACGGCCTCGACGAGCCGGAATATGACGTTTTCGCGCTTTCGACGGCCGACTCCTGGGATCGCTGGGTGGACTCGCGCGAGCGGCGCCGGCATGCCGTTGCCTCGTACAACTACGCGAGCGAGGACATCCTCGGAGCTTCCGACCTCGACGCCTACGGGCAGTGGCAGAACGTGCCGGAGTACGGTCACGTCTGGTCGCCTGCGAACGTGGCCGTGGACTGGGCGCCGTATCGTCTCGGGCGCTGGATCTGGCAGGACCCCTGGGGCTGGACGTGGGTCTCGGACGAACCCTGGGGCTGGGCTCCCTACCACTACGGGCGCTGGGTCACGCGCTCCAACCGCTGGTATTGGGTGCCTGTTTCTCCGAACGTGAGGCACGTCGACTACGCTCCCGCGCTCGTGGCCTTCGTGGGGGGCGGTCCAGGCTGGTCCGGCTCGATCTCGATCGGCGGAGGCGGATTCGTGGGCTGGTTCCCGCTGGGCCCGCGCGATCCGTTCGTACCGTGGTGGGGAAGACATGCCGCGTCTCCCGTCCGGGCTGGAAACGTTCCCTACGCAAACCGCGCGTACGTCACCGTCGTGAGCCGCGGCTCGTTCGCGGGGGCCCAGGCGACGCAGAGCGGGCGCGTCCGGGACGTGAGGATCCTCCAGGAGATCGGAAGACAGCCGGTCCTCCGGGGCCCGCTGCCCGTGCTCCCAACGGCGCAATCCATACGTCCCGCGTTCGTGACGGGCGCCGGCCCACGGCCGCCCGATTGGATGCAGACGCGTGCCGTCGCGGCGCGCCTCGCCCCTCCGCCCGCGCCGCCTGCCTTCACGGAGAAGCTCAAGGTGATCCGCGAGAACCGCGGGGCCCCGATGACGCCGTCGGCGGCAGGCCGCCTCGCCCTGCAGTCGCCGGCGGGCGTGCGGGCCGCAGTTCCGATCCGGCCCGTCACCCGGGACGGCGGCCGCGTGGACCTCGCGCCGCGCCGCGACGCCGTCGAGGCGCCGCCGCCCGACCCCATCCGATTCGGCGGACGCGCGCTCGCATCGCCGCAGGCTCCCTTCATTTCGCATCCGTCCGGCTCGCGCGAGAACGTGCAGCAGATGCGCGTGGCGCCGGGCGCGGTGTCGATTCCGTTGGCGAAGCCGGCCCGCGGCCGCGAGGAAGAACGCGCGAAACCGGTTGTCGCCGCTCCGCAGGCCCAGCCGCAGCCCCAGATCCAGGCGCAGCCCCAGGCCCCACCGCGGCCCCAGGTCGTCCAGCCGCAGCCCCGGGTCCAACCGCAACCGCAAGCCCAACCGCAAGCCCAACCGCAGCCCCAGGCTCAGCCGCAGCCTCAGGCCCAGCCGCAGTCCCCCTCCGAGAGGCGCGAGATGATCCGCGGTCCGCGCCGCGTGGCTCCTTCGGGTCCCGATCCTCTCCAGGAGTCCGGCCGCGGGAAGGGCGACAAGGGCGACAAAAACGACAAAGGCGACAAAGGCGACAAAGATAAGAAGGACAAGCCCGAGAAAGGGCGAGGGGAACGCTAGGCCGAGGACGTCCTCAGAAAAACGGGTGCCGCCCGCGGCCTCAGCGCAGGGACTCCATGATCTCGTCGAGAGCTTCGCGGCTGGGCCTCAGCTTTTCGAGAGGCAGGTTCGTCAGGGATTCGCCGGTCGCGCCGAGCGTCTCGCAGAGGGACGGCCTCGACGGATCGATGTACAGGATTCCGGTGAGGATCTCCTGTTTCCCGTGGCTTTCGTGAATCGCCTTCAGGGCCTTTTCCTTGTCGGTCGGGTCGTAGTCGCGGCCCACGCCCCGGAACTTGAGGACGCTCCCGTCCGGGAATGTCACGTCCTTCGTGTCGCCCGCGGGGATCTCGACCAGGGTCTCCTCGAAGAACGGCACGAAGCCGATCTCGTGGACGGGCGTCTCGTGCTCCTTGGAGTACTTGTAGCTCTTCGTGGAGCCCTCGTGGTCGTTAAAGGTCACGCACGGGGAGATGACGTCGATGACCGACGTGCCCTTGTGGGCGATGGCCGCCTCGAGGATCGTCTGCAGCTGCTTCATGTCGCCGGAGAACGAGCGGGCCACGAACGTGCCGCCGAGCTCGATCGCGAGCGAGCAGCAATCGATCGGGATGAACGCGTTCACCGCGCCGCCCTTCTGCTTCGCGCCGAGGTCCGCGGTGGCTGAAAACTGGCCCTTCGTGAGCCCGTACCCGCCGTTGTCCTCGATGATGTAGACGAGCGGCAGGTTCCGCCTCACGAGGTGGACGAACTGGCCGATGCCGATGGAGGCCGTGTCGCCGTCGCCGGAGACGCCGATGCCGATGAGCGTCGGGTCCGCCACGAGGGCGCCGGTCGCGGCGGACGGCATCCGGCCGTGAACGCCGTTGAAGCCCCAGGCGCGGTTCAGGAAATAGGCCGGCGTTTTCGACGAGCAGCCGATCCCGGAGAATTTCGCGACCTTGTGAGGCTCGATTCCCATCTCGTAGAACGCGTTGATGATCTGTTTCGTGATGACGTCGTGCCCGCAGCCGAGGCACAGCGTGGACTTGCCGCCCTCGTAGTGCGCCTTCGGCAGGCCGATGTGGTTCGTCTTCGGAGCCGGAGCCGGGGTGCCTGGCGTCGCGCTCATGCGTCGAGCCCTCCCTTCTGGGCGTCCGAGCCGCCGGCCCGGGACGCGGGTGCGTCGTTGAGGACACCTTCGATCACGGTGGTCGCGTCGAGGGGAAGGCCGTTGTACTGACGGACCGACAGGAAGCGCGTGGCGAGCTCCGGGAGCTCGTCGCGCAGGATGGTCACGAGCTGCCCGTCGCGGTTCTGCTCGACGACGTAGATGCGCTCGTGTCGCCGCATCCAGTTGACCGCCTCCGCGTGCAGCGGGAGAGAGCGGAGCCGGCAGTAGTCGAGCGACACGCCGAACTTCGACGCGAGCTTGTCGCGGGCCTCCGTCGTGCCGTAATGAGACGTGCCATACGCCAGGAGTCCCGCCGTCGCGCCCGCGGCGTCCTGGATCTCGGGCTTCGGCACCATCGTCCTGGCCGTCTCGAATTTCTTCACGAGGCGGTTGACGTTGTTCACGTAATCCTGGGGCTTCTCGGAGTACTGCGCCTTGTCGTTGTGGCCTGAACCGCGCGTCAAATACGCCGCATAGGGATTCGGGGTTCCGGGCAGCGTCCGGTATGGGATGCCGTCGCCGTCGACGTCCTTGTACCTTCCCCACGTCTCCTTCACCTTCTCGATGCCGGCGGCGTCGAGCACCTTGCCGCGTGCGAAGGGCGCCGTGGGATACGGAAAGGCGTCGGACATCCAGTTGTTCATACCGAGGTCGAGGTCCGTCATGACGAAGATCGGCGTCTGGAGCTGCTCGGCGAGGTCGAAGGCCTCCTGGGCCATCGTGAAGCACTCTTCCGGTGAGGCGGGGAAGAGAAGGGGGTGTTTCGTGTCGCCCTGAGAGTTGAAGTAACAGAGAAGGATGTCCCCCTGCATCGTTCGCGTCGGGAGCCCGGTGGACGGTCCGGTGCGCTGGACGTCGAACAGGACCGCCGGGATCTCGGCGTAGTAGCCGAGGCCGATGTACTCGGACATGAGCGAAATGCCGGGCCCGGACGTGGAGGTGAACGCACGGGCGCCCGCCCATCCGGCGCCGAGCACCATTCCGATCGATGCGATCTCGTCCTCGGCCTGGATGATCGCCACGTTCTTCTTCTTCGTGACGGGGTCTACTCTGAGGTCGTCCGCGAAGTCGATGAAGGACTCGCACAAGGAGGACGACGGCGTGATGGGGTACCACGCGCACACCGTTGCTCCGCCGAAGACGCATCCGAGCGCCGCCGCCATGTTGCCCTCGATGATGATCTTTCCCTGCGTCGCGTTCATGCGCTCGACGCGGAAGGGAATCTTGGCCGGAAAGCTCTCGGCCGCGAACTCGAGGCCGAGCCGGACGGCGGTGATGTTCAGGTCGATCGCCTTCTGCTTGCCCCGAAGCTGCTTCGCGATGGCCTTCTCGGTCTCCGCGGGGTCGATGCCCATGAGGTCGGCGACGACGCCGACGTAGATCATGTTCACGATCAGCTTGCGGAGCTTGGCGTGCTCGGGCGCCGCCGTGATCTTGAGAATGAGCTCCGAGAACGGAACCGCGTAGTACGTCACGTCGTCGCGCTTCTTTCCGGGATTCTCGAGCCCGAGCTTCTTCTCGTAGACGACGTGGGCGCCGGCGCGCACCTCGCGGACGTCGTCGTCGGCCGTCTCGGCATTCATGCAGACGAGGACGTCGAGGTCGCGCTTGCGCGCGAGGTATCCGTCCTTGTTCGCGCGGATCGTGAACCAGGTCGGCAGGCCCTGGATGTTCGACGGAAACAGGTTCTTGCCCGAGACGGGGACGCCCATGCGGAAGATGGACCGCATGAGGACGCTGTTCGCCGTCTGGGAACCCGACCCGTTGGCCGTGGCAACCTGAATCGAGAAGTCGTTGACGACGGCTTCGCCGGACGAGCCGGGGCGGGAAGTCGTCTCGGTGAGAACACTCGACATAGGGCTTGATCCTCCGGAGCCGCGGGCCTTCGTGACCCTCGGGGGCCGCGGCAAAATGAGACGCGATCTTAACGTCCCCGGCCGCGTGGAACAATCGCGGGGAGGGAAGAAGAGTCGGCCCTCGCCGCCGGCTTCGCCTCTAATGCCGCCGCATGAGGTCGAGGAACTCCTCTCGGACGGCCTTCTGGAGGAAGATTCCCCGGATGGCCGATGTGACCGTCACGGCACCCGGCTTCTTGACGCCGCGCATCTCCACGCAGAGGTGCCGCGCTTCGATCACGACCATGACGCCCTGCGGCTTCAGCTCCTCTTCGAGGAAGCCCGCAACCTGTTCCGTGAGGCGCTCCTGGAGCTGGGGGCGACGCGCGAAGAAGTCGAGGAGGCGCGGGAGCTTCGAGAGACCGACGATTTTCTCGTTCGGGATGTACGCGATCGTGCCGTGTCCGTAGAACGGCACGAAGTGGTGCGCGCACATGGAGTAAAAGGGGATCTCCTTCTCCATGACCATGGCCGTGTAGTGCTCTTCGTTGGGGAACGTCGTGAGCTTCGGGCGCGTGCCGACGTCGAGGCCGGAAAAGATCTCGAGATACATCTTGGCGACCCGGAGGTCCGTGTCGACGAGATTCGGGTCCTTGTCGGGACACAGCCCGAGAATCCGGATGATCTCTTTCACGTGGCCGGCGATCTGGAGGACACGGGGGTCCGAAGCCTTGCCGTTCTCGAGGACGACCGAGGGATCCTGTGTGAGGTTTTGCGGGCTCATGCGGGCATCATACGAAAGGAAGGGGAGGACGGATGGCCCACGAAGACGACCGAGAGGCGCGGGCGACGCGCATCGTCGCCACGATCGCCGGCAATGCGGAGAAACCGGGAGCGCTGGCCGCGCTCCTCGAAGCTGGGGTCGACGTCGTGCGCCTGAACGGGGCCCACTGCAGGGCGGGCGACATTTCCCGCGTCGTGGCCCTCGTGCGCCGCGTGTCCCGGTCCCGCCGCTCGCCGACAGGCGTTCTGCTCGATCTCGGCGGCCCGAAGATCCGTGTCGGCGCGCTTCCCGGCGCTCCTCTTTCTCTCGTGAGCGGCCAGACGGTGGAGCTCTTCCCCGGCGCGGGCGCCGAGGAGGCGCCGGAAGGCACGGCGCGCCTCGCGGTGACGTATCCGGCGCTCCTCAGGGACATCGAACCGGGCGCCGAGATCCGCATCGACGACGGGCGGATCCGCTTGCGCGTGCAAGAGCGCGTCCGGCGCGCCCTCTTCGCGATCGTCGAGATGGGGGGCCGCGTGAAGACCGGGGCCGGAGTGAATTTCCCGAACTCCGCCCTGTCCGCGCCCGCGCTCACGGCGAAGGACCGGCGGGATCTCGCCGAGGGGCTCGAGGCCGGCGTCGATTTCGTGGGGCTCTCGTTCGTGCGGAGCTCGGCGCACGTCGCGCAGCTTCGTCGCCTCCTCGCCCGTGTCGAACCCGTGCACCGCCCCTGGGTCGTGTCCAAGATCGAGCGGAAGGAAGCCCTCACCGCTCTCGACGAGCTCGCCGCGGTTTCGGATGTCCTCATGGTCGCCCGGGGAGACCTCGGAGTGGAGATCGGCCTCGCGAACGTGCCGCGCGCGCAGCGCGAGATTCTCGCGGCGGGCCGCCGGCACGGCGTGCCCGTCATCGTCGCGACTCAAATGCTGGAATCCATGATCAAGGACCCGACGCCGACGCGCGCGGAAGTGTCGGACGTGGCCGGTGCCGTCCACGACGGAGCGGACGCCGTGATGTTGTCGGGCGAGACCGCAGTGGGCGCGTGGCCCGTCGAGGCCGTCGAGGCGATGGCCGAGATCGCGCGCGAGGCCGAGGTGCCGGAAGCGGGCTTCGTGCGCGAAGACGTGTCGCGCCCCCCGCCCGGCGATTTCGCGGCGGTCGTGGCGCACACGGCGGCCGGAATGGCGCGCGACGCGCATGCCGTGGCCATGATCGTCTACACGGAGTCGGGACGGACGGCTCGCCTCGTGTCGAAGAACCCGCTTTCGGTTCCGGTTTTCGCGTTCACGTCGCACGAGAGGGTGCGGCAGAAATTGACGCTGCTCCGCGACGTCACCTCTTTCCACGTCCCGGAGGCGCGAAGCGTCGAGGCGCTGATTCGCGCCGGAGACGCGGTCCTGTCCCGGCTGCCGGGCCTGGCCGGCGCGGTCGTCGTCGAAATTTCGGGAACCGCCCAGGCGGAGGGCGCGACGAACACCGTTCGGGTGAGGCGCGTGCCGTGCTGAGCGGCAGTCAGTCGCCGTCCGGCGGGTCGTCCTCGGGGGAGGCCGGCGGAAGCGCCGGCGGTTTCGGAACGCCCCGAGGCGCGATCTCGAGGTCCTCGCCGTCCATCTCGGCCGGGTCGTAGGGCACGCCGAGATACGAGAGGATGGTGGGAGCAAGGTCCACGGTCCGCGCCGCGTGGAGGACGCCCGGCGTCACGCCGGGACCCGCGAAGAGAAACGGCACGACGGTGTCGCTCCGCGAAAGTGAGCCGTGGCCCGCGGCATAACCCCTCGTGAACCCATAGCCGTCTTTGGGCGAGAGGAACACGTCGGGGGACCTCGGGGAGTCGAAGAACTCCGGGAGCTGCACGACGAGGTCCGGGAATTCCGTCTCGGCCGTCGCCTCGAGCCATTCGTCCGGATCGTGGGCTGAGCCGAGGAGGGGCGCGGCGGCGGAATGGGTGTAGCCGAGGGGGTCGTCTCCCTCGAGGACGCGGTAGAAGTAGAGCGATTCGAGGCCGTCACGGTCCTCTCGCACGATCTCCGCCCGGCCGGACGGGCCGTAGAGGGCCACCGAGCCGGAGGAGCGGCCCCGGGTCGCGACGAGACGGACCTCCGGCGCCCGGGCGAGCGTCGCGGCGAAAAGCGACGCGTCCGGGATCTTCAAAGGCTCGCCGGGCGGGGTGCGCGCCTTCCGCTTCCGGCGCGGCGCACGGAATGCGCTCGGGACGTCTTCGGGCGGCCGGTTCGCGGGGAGCCAGATCATGACCCCTCGGTAGGCCCCGACGGCGATCATGGCGTCCCCGACGTCGTACGCCTTGTCTTTTCGGGTGGCCGGGACGAGGACGCAATCGCCCGCGCTGCAGTCCGCCTCGGTGGGGTTCGCGCGGAGGGCGCGGTTCACGAGCTCGTTCGCGTCGACGAACGTGCCGTACGAACGATTGCCGTGATCTCCGACGAGGACGAAGAGAATGCGCTCGTCGAGATGCCGACGCCTGAGTCGACGCAGGAGGCGTCCAAACGCTTCGTCGATCGCGGACATCGTGACCTGGAACTCGTGGCTTTCCGGCCCGCTCACATGCGCGACTTCGTCCGGACCCACGAAGTGCGCCCAGACGAGGGGAGGCACGCGTCCTGCCGCAGCCGCGCCTGCATAGGCGTCGCCTACGTCGTCGAGAGTCTTGCGGTCCAGGAGAGACCATTCATTGCGCGCGTACGACGCGACGAGGGCGATCCGGTTCCGGGCATGCACCGACACGCCTCGGGCGATGGGCGTCGTCACGGCGACGGTATCGCCAGGGAGACGCTCGAAGAGCGTCCGCGCCTCGGGCACGAGATAGTCGGTCGACGAGAAGATTCCGAGGATGTTCGTGTGCGCTTCCCGGACCCTGAGCCGCCGGTCGAGCCAGATGTTCGCGGGGATCCCGTGATGGCCCGGGAGGAGACCCGTTTCGAGCGACGCGAGGTTCGGGTACGTCTCGCTCGGGACGGAGGCGACCGCGGTCTCGACCCGAAGGCCCCGGTCCACGATCCGGGCCTTCAGGTTCGGAAGGGCGCCCGAGGCGACGAGCCCGTCGAACGCCTCGGCCGAGAGCCCGTCGAAGAGGAGGACGCAGACGGAGGGCCCCGAATCCGCGTGGACTCTCTCCGCGGCTGTCTGTGCGCGGGCGTGTATCGAGCAGCCCGCGGCCCCGAGGAGTACGGAGCCGATCGCGGCGCAAGCGGCCGCCCGGGCGGTAAGGGAAGTCGGACGTCTCACGCAGGAAGGGTACCCGATCGCGCGGCGCGAGCCGCTGCTACCATGCACTCGTGACTGCGTTTCGGGGCGCCGATCTCCATTGCCATTCGACGTTCTCGGACGGCCTCGAGTCGCCCGCCGAGCTCGTGCAGAGGGGCGTGGATGCCGGCCTCTCGGTTCTCGCGCTTTCCGATCATGATGCCGTTCACGGACTGCCCGAATTCGAGGCCGCGGCGAGGGGTACCGGCCTCGTGACCGTGACCGCGAGCGAGCTTTCGACGCGCTGCAACGGGGACGACGTCCACGTTCTCGGCCTCTTCCTCGATCCGGACGAACCGGAGCTTCGGGCGCGGCTGGCCCGGTTCCGTGAGGACCGCGACACCCGCGGGAACGCGATGGTCGAGAAGCTCCTCGCCCTCGGCATGCCGCTCGACATCGAGGAGATCCGCGTCGTCGTGGGCGAGGGCGCCTTCGGCCGCCCGCACATCGCGCGCGCGATGGTCGCGAAGGGATACGTCAAGACGCTCGACGAAGCGTTCGACCGATTCCTCTCGCACGGTAAGCCGGGTTACGTGCCGAAGCCGAAGTGGACCCTCGAAGAGGCGATCGCGGCCATCCGCAAGGCGGGCGGGTTGTCCGTCGTCGCGCATCCCATCTGGTACCGCGATCCCGAGAGGGTCGTTTCCCTCGGCGTCGCCGCGGGCCTCGACGGCCTCGAGGTGATCCACGCCGACCAGGACGGACAGAAGGAGAACGCGTTCGGCATCCTCGCGGAGCGCGAGGGACTCCTCAAGTCGGCGGGATCGGACTACCACGGCCCGCCAGAGGGCCGGAAGCGCGTCGGCGCGTGCAAGCTCGACGAGGAGAACTGGAACCGGATGGTCGCGGCGGCGACGAAGCGTCGCGCCGAGGCGGGCCGTCCGCCCCTCGATCTCCACCCCCGATAAGCCCGGTCTCCCGTCAGATTCCCAGCCGCGATATTCTTCCCGGCCCCCATGTCTGCCCTCGCTCCCGCCGGCTCCGAAGTCCTTCCCGCGCGTCCCGACGCCGAGCGGAGCCTTCTGGGCGCGATCCTCATCGAGGGCTCGCTCCTCTCGCGCGTCATGGAGTTCCTCGTGCCGGAGGATTTCGCGAGCGAAGCGCATCGCCTCGTCTACGAGGCGTGCCTCACGCTCGCGGACCGGCGCGAGGGCGTGGACCTCGTGATGGTGCAGAGCGAGCTCGAGAAGACCGGTCGGCTCGAGCGCGCGGGCGGCCCGGCCGTTCTCTCGGCGCTCGTCGACCGGGTGCCCGACGTCGAGAACGTCGAGAGCTACGCTCGGCTCGTGCGCGAGGCCTCGCTCCGGCGCCTCGTCATCTTCCAGTCTCGGCGCGCGATCCGCGATGCGGTCTCGGCCCCCGATGCCGAGACGGTCCTCGAGAACGCGCAGCGCGATCTCGTCGAGATCGCAAAGGGCTCGATCCGGGGCGGCTTCGTGAAGCTCTCGACGATCGCCGAGAAGAACGAAGTCGAGATCCAGAACATCCACGGGCGCGGCACGATGCTGACAGGCCTGCCCACGGGATTCACCCGGCTCAACGCGCTCACCCAGGGATTCCAGAAGACGGACCTCATCGTCGTCGCCGCCCGCCCGGGCATGGGGAAGACCGCGTTCGCGCTCAACATCGCCTCGTATCTGACGATCCACCAGAAGCACGTCGTCGGCTTCTTCTCGCTCGAGATGTCGGCCGAGCAGCTCGGCTTCCGCATTCAGTGTGCCGAGGCGCGAGTGAACCTCCAGCGCCTGCGCGAGGGTCGGCTGTCGAAGGAAGAGAAAAAGGCGCTCTTCTTCTCGACGCAGCAGATGCGCGAGGCCCAGCTATTCGTCGACGACACTCCGGCCACGACTCTCCTCGAAATGCGTGCCCGGGCGCTTCAGCTCAAGCAGCGACACGGCCTCGACGCGCTCTTCGTCGACTACCTCCAGATCATGGGCTCGCGCGGCAAGGTCGAGAACCGCACGCAGGAGGTCAGCGCATTCTCCCGGGGCTTGAAGGCGCTCGCGAAAGAGCTCGGCGTGCCGGTCATCGCGCTCTCGCAGCTTTCGCGGCGCACCGAGCAGAGGGGTTCCGAAAAGGAGCCGGTGCTCTCGGACCTGCGTGAGTCGGGAGCCATCGAGCAGGACGCCGACGTCGTTCTCTTCCTGTCCCGGCCCGAGTACTACGACAAGGACACCGAACAGAAGAACGTCTGCGACGTCATCATCGGCAAGCAGCGGAACGGCCCGACCGACCGCTTCACGCTCGGCTGGTCAGGGGAGTACACCCGCTTCTCCGACCTTGCGATGATGTCCGAGGGTCCGGGGCTCTGACCACGCCCCTCCGTCCCACCCACGCCGTCGTCGACCTCGATGCGCTCGCGTCGAACTACCGGGCGATCGCGCGCGCCCTGCCGGAGGGCTGCCTCCCGATGCCCGTCGTCAAGGCCGACGCCTACGGCCACGGCGCCGTCCACGTCGCCCGCCGGCTCGCGAAGGAAGGCGCGACGATCTTTGCGGTCGCCGTCGCCGAGGAGGGCCTGGAGCTGCGCCGGGCGGGAATCCTGCAACCGATCCTCGTCATGGGGTGGATCGGAAGAGATCAGCTTGCTTCCCTCGTAGAGGGCGGGCTGACCGCCAATATCCATTCGGTGGAACAGGCGGAGGAATTGAAGAATTTCTTGGAAGGGGGAGAGGGGAGAGGGCCCCTCCCGGTCCATCTCAAGCTCGACACCGGAATGACTCGGCTCGGAATCCTCCCCGCCGAACTGCCACGAATGCTCGATCTCATCGACGGAATGAAGAATAGGATTTTCTTAGAAGGGGTATTTCAGAACTTCGCCTCGGCAGACGATCCTGGCGGCGCGCAAACCGAGTCGCAGGCGCACACCTTCGAAGAAATCCTGGCCCTCGTTCTTTCTCGCGGCCACAGGCCTTCCATGATCCACACCGACAACAGCGCGGCGACGATGGCGCGGCTGGTGAATCCCCCTTCTAAGAAATCTTCTCTTCTCTCTTCTCTTCGTGAAGTCACTCATGTCCGCCCCGGCCTTGCCCTGTACGCACGGGTCCCCGGTCTTTCCTCCGAAACAAATGATTCTCTCCGGGACGTGATGTCGTTCGTCTCCGTCGTCGACCAGGTCAAGACCGTCCCTGCGGGGACGCGGGTGGGCTATGGCGGGACGTTCGTCTGTTCGCGAACGACGACGCTCGCGATCGTGCCGGCCGGATACGCTGATGGCGTGCCGCGGTCGCTGTCCGGGCAAGGCGCGGTGCTGATCGCGGGGACACGTTGTCCGATCGTCGGGCGCGTCTCGATGGACGCGACGGCCGTAGACGTGACGGACCTGCAGTCGCCGCCCGCGCGCGGCGACGAAGCGGTGTTCTTCGGGAGGCAAGCCGGCACTCGCCTGGGCGTTGACGAGGTCGCGGCCGCGGCCGGCACGGTCGCGTGGGAGATCCTCTGCGGGGTCGGCCCGCGCGTGCCACGTATCATTCTGTCCGGAGGAAAGATCGTGGCGCGGGAGTCGAAGTTTCTGTGAACGCCTTTTTCGAGTTCTTCGGGCGCGGGTTCCTGAACGTGACGGAGGGAGTCGGCCGCTTCTTCGTGCTCCTCGGCCTGACGCTGCGCGGCGTCGTGACGCCTCCCTTCTCGCCCGTCTCGACGGCGCGCCAGGTCGTGCGCGTGGGGGTGGACTCGGTCCCGGTCGTGCTCCTGACCGCGTTCTTCACGGGAGGTGTCCTCGCCCTCCAGACGTTCAAGGGCTTCCAGCGATTTCACGCCGAGGGCTACATCGGCTCGGTCGTGGCGCTCTCGATGCTGCGCGAGCTGGGGCCGGTTCTGACGGGTCTCATGGTGACAGGCCGCGCCGGCAGTGCGATGGCGGCCGAGCTCGGCTCGATGCGCGTCACCGAGCAGATCGACGCGCTCGTGTCCCTCGCGACCGATCCCGTGCAATACCTCTTCGTGCCGCGGGTCCTCGCGTCCATCCTCGTCGTCCCGATGCTGGTCGTCCTCGCGGACGCGGTCGGTATCCTCGGGGGTTACCTCGTGGCCGTCGAATATCTCGGCGCGAATCCCGTCGTCTACATGAACAACACCTTCCAGTTCCTCTCGATGGAGGACATGACCTCGGGCCTCATCAAGGCCGCGGTGTTCGGCTTCCTCCTTTCCCTCGTGGGCTGCCAGTGCGGTTACGACACGACGGGCGGCGCCGAGGGCGTGGGCCTCTCGACGACGAAGGCCGTCGTCATGGGCTCCCTCGCGATCCTCATCGCGGACTTCTTCCTGACGAAGGTGCTGTTCTGAGCGCGGCGAAGGGCGCTCCGCCCGCGGTGAAGCTTACGAAGCTCACGAAGAGCTTCGGGACGAAGACCGTGCTCTCCGGGCTCGACCTGACCGTCGTCAAAGGTGAGTCGCTCGTCCTCGTCGGGCAGTCGGGGATCGGGAAGAGCGTCCTCCTGAAACACGTCATCGGGCTCCTGAAACCCGATTCGGGGACCGTCGAGATCGACGGGGAAGACCTGTGGAAGGTGCCGCCCCGGGATCGCGACCGCCTGCGGAGGAAGTTTGGGATGTCGTTCCAGGAAGGCGCTCTCTTCGACTCGATGAGCGTCGGCGAGAACATCGCCTTCCCGCTCACGCGCCACACGAAGAAATCGAAGAAGGAGATCGCGGATCGCGTGGCGGAGTGCCTCGAGCTCGTGCGCCTCCCGGGGATCGAGGAGAAGCGCCCGTCCGAGCTCTCGGGAGGGATGCGGCGGCGCGTGGGATTCGCGCGGGCCATCGCGTTGCAGCCGGAGATTCTCCTCTTCGACGAGCCCACGACCGGCCTCGACCCGATCACGACGGACGTCGTCGTCAAGGTCATCGAGGAGATGCGCTCCCGGCTCAAGCCGACGGCGATCACGATCACGCATGACCTTAAGGTCGTCTTCGGAATCGCGGACCGAGTGGGGCTGCTGTCCGGGGGAAAAATCCTCGTGGACATGACCCCGAAGGAATTCGAACAGTCGAAGGATCCGCGCGTCGCGGCCTTCGTGACCGGTGACAGCGAGCTCGCGCCCCCGGAGGCCGAGCCCGATCGGCGCCCCGCGGCATCGTCCGCCGAGGCGCATCCGTGAGGGAGACCGCATGACGACCACCGCAAAAATCGGAGCGTTCTTCGTCGCCGTTCTCCTCGCGCTCGGCGTTCTCATTCTCAAGATCGAGGACATTCATTTTGGAAAGAAGGCGCGCACGAACTCCGTGGACGCGCACTTCAAGGACGTGGCGGGTCTCGACGACAAGTCCGCCGTGCGGATCGCGGGCGTGCGCGTCGGCAAGGTGGACGGCATCTCTCTTCGGCCGGACGGCACCGCGCTGGCCCACCTCGCTCTCGACCCGAGCGTCGAGCTTCACCAGGGAGCGATCGCGCAGGTGAGGTCCCTCGGCATGCTCGGCGACAAGTACGTCGAGCTGAGCGCCGGGGACCCTGCGGCCCCGCGCCTTCCGAACGGAGCCCTCCTCGAGGGGTCGTCGGGGACGGGATTCGACGACATCGCGAAGCTCGCGGCCGACATCGGGAAGGACCTCAAGGAGATCTCGGGCGCGATGGCGGGCTCTTTCGGCGGTCCGAAGGGCGAGGACAAGCTGAACCGCATCGTCGACAACCTCGGCCGCCTGGCCGAGTCCCTGCGCGAGCTCGTCGATTCGAATCGCGGCAACGTCGACGTGATGCTCGCGAACCTCAAGGCGCTCTCGGAGCAGATGAAGCTGACCGTGGCCCGCGTGGACCGGATGCTCGACGAGAACCGGACGGGCGTGAAGGACACGATCTCGAACATGGACGAGGTCACGGGCAAGCTGAAGACGACGGCCGACAATCTGAATTCCATCACCGGCAAGATCGACACGGGACAGGGCACGCTCGGCAAGCTCCTGAACGACGACGAGACCCACAAGAACGTGAACGACGCCCTGAAGTCCGTGAAGGAGGGCGTCGAGTCGCTCTCGGGGACGCTCGGACGTCTCAACCGCCTGCAGCTCGACATCGGATTCCGGGCCGAGTACACGACGCGCGCGCGCGACGGAAAGTATTACTTCACGCTGGACGCGATTCCCCGCGAGGGAAAGTTCTATCGCCTCGAGATCGGGGCGATTCCGCATGGCAAGCGCGAGGAGGTCCTCGAGTCCTCCACGGTCACGTTCCCGGACGGCAGCCAGCAGACGATCACGACGACGGGCCAGCGTTTCGTGGACCAGTTCGTCCTCTCGGCACAGCTCGGGTACCAGTTCCGGAACACGATCCTCCGGGCCGGAGTCATCGAGGGACGCGGGGGTGTCGCGGTCGAGCAGGCCTTCAAGGCGGACTCGTTCCGCCTCGCGGGGGAAATCTGGGACTTCACGCGCCCGGACCTGAACGGGCACGTGAAGCTCTACACCCGCTGGAACGCGAGCCCGAACCTCTACGTGACGGGCGGCGTCGACGACCTCCTGAATCCGGGCCTCCGGTCGCCCTTCATCGGAGCGGGCATCCGCTGGAAAGACGAGGATCTCAAGGCGATCATGGGCAGCATCCCGATTCCGAAGTAGCCCGAAAAATGGCCCGCAAAGCCGCGACCGTCTTCTCCTGCACGGCCTGCGGCGCGCAGTGCCCGCAGTGGATCGGGCGCTGCCCCGAGTGCGGCGGGTGGAGTACTCTCGTCGAGGAGCGCTCGGTCGACGCGCCCCCGCGCGCCGGCGCCGGCCCTGCGGCTTCTGTTTCGACGGCCGCCGTCCGGCTTTCCGACGTCGCCGCCGCGGCGGTGCCGCGCATCCCGACGGGTATCGGCGACATGGACCGCGTCCTCGGCGGGGGCCTCGTGCCGGGTTCGGTCGTTCTCGTGGGCGGAGAGCCCGGCATCGGCAAGTCGACGCTCCTCCTTCAGGTCGCGGCGCGCCTCTCGGAACGGCTCGGGAGCGTCTTGTACGTCAGCGCGGAAGAATCCGCGCAGCAGGTGAAGATGCGTGCAGACCGGCTCAACGCCTCGGCGCCCGGCCTGTTTCTCCTGCCCGAGACCTCGCTCGAGAACATCCTCGAGGCGGCAAAGGCCGGCAATTTCGGGGCGATCGTCGTGGATTCGATCCAGACGATCGCTTCTTCGGAATCGCCCGCCGCGACCGGCTCCGTCACGCAGGTCCGCGCCTGTGCCGGCCGCCTGCAGGCCCTCGCCAAGACGACGGGCGTCCCCGTCTTCCTCATCGGCCACGTCACCAAAGACGGGACGCTCGCGGGCCCCAAGACGCTCGAGCACCTCGTCGACGCGGTTCTCTCCTTCGAGGGCGAGCGCTTCCACGCGCACCGCGTCGTGCGGGCGCTGAAGAACCGGTTCGGCCCCGTGCACGAGCTCGGGATTTTCGAGATGACGGGCGCCGGCCTCATCCAGGTCGCGAACCCGTCGGCGCTCTATCTGGGGTCGGGCGCCGGCTCGCGCCCCGGCTCCGTCGTGCTCGGCGGAGTGGAGGGGACGCGGCCGCTGCTCCTCGAAGTGCAGGCGCTGACGGTCGAGGCGAAATACGGGAGTCCGCGCCGCACGGCCATCGGCTTCGACGGGACGCGCCTCGCGCTCCTCCTCGCCGTCCTCGAGCGCCACGGCGACGTGAAGCTCTCCTCGTACGACGTCTTCCTGAACGTCGCGGGCGGCGCCGAGAGCGCCGAGCCCGCCGCCGATCTCGCCGTCGCGGCCGCCGTGGCGGGCAGCTTCCGCTCCCGGGCGCTTCCGCCCGGCACCGTCGTGTTCGGTGAAGTGGGGCTCCTCGGCGAGGTGCGCGCGGTCTCGGACGCGGTGCTCAGGCTGAAGGAAGCGGTCTCACTGGGCTTCCGCTCGGCCCTCATCCCCGCGGACAACGCAGGGGAGGCGGCGGCATTCCCGGATCTCGCCGTCGTCCCCCTTCGGAGCGTCGAGGAGCTTCTGCTGAAGTCCTGATTTGGTTGCATCATGGCTGCCGGCGCCGGCGCGTGTAACGTGCTCACCTGGAGAAGCCCATGACGAAGAAGCTGGACCTGACTCGACTCGACCTCCAGGACGCCCTCGATATCGCCATCCTCGTCGAACAGGAGGCCATGGAGCGTTACGAGGAGCTGGCCGCGCAGATGCGGTCGACCCACACGGACGAGGCCGCGTTCTTTTTTCACTTTATGGCGAAGATGGAAGCCAAGCACGGAGCCGACCTTCTCGCCGAGCGCGCGAAGAGCTTCGGGAAGGCGCCCAGGCGCGTCGACCGCTCGCTGCTCTGGGACGTGGAAGCCCCCGGTTACGAGACCGTCCATGCGTTCATGACGCTCCGCGAAGCCCTCAAGGTGGCCATGGACGCCGAAGTGAAGGCTTGGGAGTACTTCGACGGGGCCCTGAAGCTTCCCCTGAGTCCGCCCGTGAAGAAGCTCTTCGAGGAGCTGCGCGCGGAAGAGGTCGTCCATCAGGACATGGTCAGGAGCGAGCTCGCGAAGGCCCCCGCCGATTCCGCCGCGGCCCCCGAGGATTTCGCCGACGAGCCGGTGGCCCAGTAGAGTTCAGAGTTCTCAGGCCCCGAACGGCATCCCGGTCAGCTTCTCGTAGGCCTCGACGTAGCGGGCGCGCGTGCCGGCCACGACGTCGGGAGGCAGCACGGGCGCCGGAGGAGTCTTGTTCCACCCGGTCGTCTCGAGGAAGTCGCGCACGAACTGCTTGTCGTAGGACGGTGGCGAGCCTCCGGGTTTCCAGGTGTCCTTCGGCCAGAAGCGCGAGGAGTCGGGAGTGAGCGCTTCGTCGATCCAGACGACGGCGCCCTCGTCGTCGAGGCCGAACTCGAACTTCGTGTCGGCGACGAGGATGCCGCGCGACTCCGCGTACGCCGCGGCGCCGCGGTAGAGCGCCAGAGTGAGGTCCCGGAGGCGGCCCGCGAGGGCCGCTCCCACGGCAGCCGCGACCTCGGCATACGGGACGTTCTCGTCGTGGCCCGTTTCGGCTTTCGTCGCGGGCGTGAAGATCGGCTCTGGGAGGCGATCGGCCTCGTGGAGTCCCGCGGGCAGCCGCTGGCCGCAGACGGCACCGGTTTTCCGGTAGTCCTTCCAGCCCGAACCCGCGAGGTACCCCCGGGCAACGCACTCGTAGGGCACCACGCGGCACTTCCGCGCGAGCACGGCCCGCCCCCTGAGCAGCTCGCGATGGGGCGCGAGGGCGCCGCCGAAGAGCACCGCCTCGGTCTCGACGAGATGGTTCGGCACGAGGTCGGCGAATTTCCGGAACCAGAAATTGGAGAGCCTCGTCAGGATCCGCCCCTTGTCGGGGATGCCGGGGCTGAGGACCGCGTCGAAGGCGGAGATCCTGTCTGTGGCGACGAGGAGGACGCGATCTCCGAGGTCGTACACGTCGCGCACCTTGCCGCGCCGCGGAGGCGGGAGCCCCGGGAGAAGCGTCTCGAGAACGGCCCTCGCCATTGCGTGATTCTAGAGGCAGGAGCCGCCGCGCTAGACTTCGCGGGGTCCGGGCCGCGGTCCGGCGGAGGTTGCTTTGCTCAAGATCTCGATCCTCAACGGAAAGACCCGTACGGCGCGCGCCGACGCTTATGTCGTGTTCGCGGCCGG
This sequence comes from Thermoanaerobaculia bacterium, assembly GCA_038245905.1. GTDB lineage: Bacteria > Acidobacteriota > Thermoanaerobaculia > UBA5066 > UBA5066 > Fen-183. The sequence continues at coordinate 41,897 of JBBRRY010000026.1, forward strand.
AGAGGGCCGCGCGAAGGCCATGGCGCCGCTTCCTGCGGACCTCAGGGCGCGCGTCGCCGCTGCCGCACCCGCCGCGCCCTCTGCCGACGGAGCCGTTTTCACGCTTCCCCTGGAGGGCAAGCGGGCCGCGCGCCTCTACGTCCTCGGCGCCGGAAAGGAGACGGAGATCACCCCCCGAAAGGCGCGCGGGATGCTGCGCGCGGCCGTGAAAACGCTGAACCGCAGCGGGGAGACCTCGGCAATCCTCGATTTTCCTTTCACGCTAAAGCGGATGGACGCCGCCGAAACCCGGGAATTCCTCCTGCGTTCGCTTTTTCTCGCCGACTACGGATTCCCGCATTACAAGACAGGCGAGTCCGAAAAAAAGTCGCTCGCTACGATCGCCCTGGAGCTCTCAGGCGGGTTCGCGAAGACCGAAAACAAGGAGATCGAGAACGCCCGGGCCGTGGCGCGTGTCGCGCGCCTCGTGCGTGACCTCGGGAACACTCCCTCGAGCGACATGCGGCCGCGCGACTTCGCAGACCGCCTTCGGAAGGAGGCGAAGACCCGCGGGGTCAAGGTGACGGTTCTCGACAAGAAGGCGATCCGCCGGGAACGCATGGGCGGTCTTCTCGCCGTCAATCGGGGTGCGGTGGAAGAGCCGCGCGTGGTCGTGCTCGAGTACAAGGGCGGCCGGAAAGGCGAAGCGCCCGTGGCGCTCGTCGGAAAAGGCGTCACGTTCGATTCAGGCGGAATCTCACTGAAGCCGGCGGAGAAGATGGGCGAGATGAAATGGGACATGATGGGCGCCGCCACCGTAATGGGCGTCGTCCTCGCGGCCGCGGATCTCCGCCTCAAGGTAAACCTCGTTGCGGTGGCCGCCCTCACCGAGAACCTCCCCTCCGGCTCGGCGTACAAGCCGGGAGACATCGTCCGCTTCCGGAACGGCAAGACCGCCGAGATCGACAACACGGACGCCGAAGGGCGGGTCATTCTGGCGGACGCGCTCGACTACGCCGCCGAATGGAAGCCCGCCGTGATCCTCGACTACGCGACGCTCACGGGCGCCGCGCTCGTGGCTCTCGGGCTGGAGGCGGCCATCGTGTTCACGGACGACGACGCCCTCGCGAAAGAGCTCGTCGGGGCCGGGGAGACGACCGATGAACGCCTCTGGCGCCTGCCGATGTGGGAGGAGTACAAGGAGAACATCAAGTCCGACTGGGCGGACATGAAGAACACGGGCGGCCGCTGGGGAGGCTCGATCAACGGCGCCATGTTTCTCAAGGAATTCGTCGATCCGAAGACGCTCTGGGCGCACCTCGACATCGCCGGGACGGCGTACTACGACCGCGACTACGCGGGATATCCCGTCGGCGCCACGTCCTTCGGGCTGGGCATGACGCTCCGCTGGCTGCGCGGGAGACAGGCCGGCGCGGGCGGCGGGCGCCGCGGCCGCTGACGCGTGCTCACGTCGCTCCGCGTCCGCGACCTCGCGGTCCTCGAGGACGTCGAGGTGGCGTTCGCCGAAGGTCTGACCGTCCTGACCGGTGAGACGGGCGCGGGGAAGTCGCTCGTCGTGGACGCGTTGACTCTTCTCGCGGGCGGGCGGGCCGACCCCGCGCTCGTGCGGGCAGGCGCCGAGCGGCTCGTCGTGGAGGGCGCCTTCGACTGCGACGACGGGGAGGCGCGCGCGATCCTGACGGACGCCGGCCTCCTCGAGGAAGGCGGCCACGGGGCGTTCGAGATCGTCGTGCGGCGCGAGGTCGCCGCGGGAGGCAAGGGCCGGCTCCTCGTGAACGGCTCTCCGGCGGCCCTGAAGACGCTGCAGCAAATCGCTCCGCGCCTTCTCGTCCTCCACGGGCAGGCCGAGGCGCGGGATCTCCTGGATCCCGACGCTCCCCGCCAGCTTCTCGACCGCTACGCGGGCCTCGAAGCGAAGGCAGCGGCGACCGCCGCGCTGTTTCGCGAGTGGCGAACGCGGCAGGGAGAAGTCGAGCGACTCGAAGCCACGGCGGCGGATCGGGTGAAGCGACTCGAGCTCCTGGATTTCCAGATCGCCGAGATCGACGCGGTGAAGCCGGAAGAGGGAGAAGACGAAAGAATTGCTTCTGAAAGGAGGAGATTGGGGAGCGTCGAGAAAACCGGCCAGCTCCTCGCGGCGGCCTCCGGCGCACTGGAGTCGGACGAGAACGGCGCGATCGTGGCGGCTTCGGCGGCGCGGCGTGCTCTTCAACAACTCGAAGAAATCGACTCTTCGTGCGGTGAACGAGCGGCGAGGCTGGGGGAGGTGATCGACGAGCTTGCACAGGTCGCGTTCGAAACTTCGCGAGATCTCGAGCGGCTGGAGGCGGACCCTCTACGCCTCGCGTTCGTCTCCGAAAGGGTCGACGCCCTCGCGAAGCTGAAGAGAAAATACGGCCACACGCTCGGGGAGGTCCTGGCGCGGCGCGAGGCCCTGGGTCTGGACCGCGACGAACTGTCTGACCTCGAGGGCGCCGTCCGGAAGGCGGAGGACTCGGCGGAGAAGGCCTTCGCGTCCTACAGGAGGGCCGCGCTCGAGCTGTCCGCCGCGCGCGAGGCCGCCGCGCCCCGGCTCGGCCGCGCCGTGGAGGCGCATCTCCGCGATCTCGCGTTCCTGAAGTCGTCGTTCTCGGCCGCGATCACGCGCCACGACGAAGGGGAGAGCCGCTTCTCGGCGGGAGGACGGAACGTCTCGTTTGGCGCGCACGGCGTCGATCAGGTCGGGTTCGTCTTCGCTCCGAATCCTGGAGAGCCTGCCCGGCCGCTCCAGAAGATCGCCTCGGGCGGCGAATTGTCGCGCGTCCAGCTCGCGATTGCGGCGGCCCTCGCCGCGGAGGAGGCGGCGAGCGAGGAGGGTGGGCGCCCGCGCCGGGGCGGACCCGTCCGGACGTTCGTGTTCGACGAAGTGGATGCGGGCGTATCGGGCGCCACGGCCGAGGCCGTGGGCCGGAAGCTGCGCGGGCTCGCGGCGAAGGAGCAGATCCTCGTCGTCACGCATCTCGCGCAGGTCGCGGCGGCCGGGGAGCGCCACTTCTCTGTGTCGAAGGAAGCGGCGAAGGGTCGCACCCGCACCCGGGTGGAGGCGCTCGACGGCGGGGGCCGCGTGGAGGCCGTCGCCGCGCTTCTCGCCGGGGCTTCCGTCGGGGAGGCGGCGCGAGCGCAGGCCCGACAGCTTCTCGCCGTCTTCGAGGACCCCAGGCCAAGCCCCGCCCCGGCCCGGCGCCCGGCTTGAGGCGCCTCTTGCACACGGCTGAGAATGCTTCGCTCCAGATTCCCCGTACATTGTGGATAGACCCCCCGTAAACATCTGCTGCAGAATGGCTTATTAGATTTCAACGGATCTGTGGAAAAGCCTGTGTGTTTCGCCGCAAAAACGGCCCCGAAGCGGCGTCTTTACATGGTTTTTTCCGCCTCGCACAGATGCTTGTGCAGGCGCCCGATTCCCGACGTTTACGGCTTTGGTATCGTGCGATTTCGATGACGTTACGTTCGTATCGCGGCGTTTCTCCGAGGCTCGGCGCCCGCGTCTTCATCGCGCCGACCGCAGCGGTCATCGGCGACGTCGTTCTGGGAGACGACGTCTCGATCTGGTTCTCCTCCGTCGTGCGGGGGGACTGCTGCCATATCCGGATCGGCGCGCGTTCGAACGTGCAGGACAACTGCACTCTCCACGTGACGAACACGACAGGTCCCCTCACCCTCGAGGAAGAAGTCACGCTCGGGCACAACGCGGTCGTTCATGCCTGCACGATCCGCCGGGGCGCGCTCATCGGCATGAACGCCACGGTCCTGGACGGCGCCGACGTCGGGGCGAGCGCGCTCGTGGCCGCTGGCTCCGTGGTGCTTCCCGGCACCGTGATTCCACCCGCCACGCTCTGGGCAGGAAACCCCGCCAAGAGGAAGCGCGACCTCGCGCCGGTCGAGGTCGAGGAGCTGAAGACCTACTGGAAGAATTACCTCGAGTACAAGGCGGAATACCTCCGCGCCGAGCCGTCGTGATCGCGAGCGTGAAGGGAACGCGGGACCTCCTCCCGCCCGAGACACGAGTCTGGAACCGCGTCGAGACCATCGCGCGCGAAGTCTTCGCGCTCTACGGGTTCGACGAGATCCGGACGCCGGTTCTCGAGTCGACGGAGCTCTTCGTGCGGAGCGTGGGGGAGTCGACCGACATCGTCCACAAGGAGATGTACACGTTCACGGACCGCGGCGAGAGGTCCGTGACGCTGCGCCCCGAGAACACGGCGGGCGTCGCGCGCGCCTACGTCGAGCACTCTCTCGCGCAGGCGGGCCGGCCCTGGAAGCTTTTCTACATGGGGCCGCAGTTTCGTTACGAGAGGCCGCAGAAGGGCCGGTACCGCGAGTTCCGGCAGATCGGGGCGGAGGTGCTCGGCGACCCCGAGCCGATCGTCGACGCGGATCTCATCGGGATGCTCTTCGATTTTCTGGGAAAACTTGGATTCAAGGATCTTTCGCTTTCACTGAATTCCGTGGGTACCGAAGCCACGCGGCCGGCGTACGTCGATGCCGTACGGTCGTTTTTTTCTTCGAACGAGAATGTGGGAACGCTTGGCGAAGACGACCGGCGGCGCCTCGCCGACAACCCGATGCGCGTTCTCGATTCCAAGGACCCCGCGGTGAAGCTGCTCATCGCGTCCAGCTCTTTTCCGAAGATGGTCGATCTTCTTCCTGCGCTCGATCCGGCCTCAGACGCGCACCACCGCGAGCTCATGCTGCTCTTGCGAAACGCCGCGGTCCCTTTCAAAGAAGATCCTCTCCTCGTCCGGGGGCTCGACTACTACACCCGCACGGTTTTCGAGGTGACGGCCGGGGGACTCGGCTCCCAGAACGCGCTTCTCGGCGGCGGGCGATACGACAAGCTGGTGTCCGACCTCGGCGGCCCGAAGACGCCTGGAATCGGCTTCGCGATTGGCGAGGACAGGCTCGTGGAAGTGCTCCCAGAGCCTTTTCGGCGGGCGGCGCTCGAGGCGACACGCCCCGTGGCCGTCGTGCCGGTCGGAAGCCCCGACATGCACGAGGCGTTCGCGGTTGCGGCCGAGCTGCGCCGAGAAGACGTCGGCGTTGATCTCTTCTCTGGCCACCGCGGCCTCGGCTCCGCGCTGAAGGCGGCGGAGAAGGCGGGTATCGTGCTCGCCGTTCTAGTCGGCCAGAACGAGACCGTCCGCGGTGCCGTCGTCGTGAAAAACCTCGCGACGCGGTCTCAGGAAGAGCTGCCGAGGGAGGGCCTCGCCGACGTGCTCCGGGCACGTCTGTAAGATCCGCGGCCATGTCCGCTGCCTCACGCATCCCCGCCGGGACACTCCGGCCTGAGAACGTCGGCGAGACCGTGCGCCTCATGGGCTGGGTCAACCGCCGCCGCGACCACGGCGACCTCGTCTTCATCGACCTCCGCGACCGTTCGGGTCTCACTCAGGTCGTTTTCAACGCCGAGTTCCTCGGAGACCCCGCCGTGCTCGCGCTCGCGAAGGAGCTCCGGAGCGAGTTCGTGGTGGACGTGACGGGGACCGTCCTCGCCCGCGGCGAAGGCGCTGTCAATTCCGACCTGCCGACGGGCGGGGTCGAGGTGCGCGCGACGGCCCTCGCGATCCTGAACCGCGCGGACACTCCACCATTTCCGATCGAGGACGGGATCAAGGCCTCCGAGGACCTGCGTCTCAAGTACCGTTACCTGGACCTCCGCCGGCCCGAGATGACGAGGAAGTTCGTCGTGCGAAGCGAAGTCACGATGGCCGTCCGCGGGGTCCTGCACGAAGAAGGCTTCCTCGACGTGGAGACTCCGATCCTCACGAAATCGACACCGGAGGGCGCCCGCGACTTTCTCGTTCCCTCGCGGGTCCACCCGGGCGAGTTCTACGCCCTCCCGCAGTCTCCCCAGCTCTTCAAGCAGCTCCTCATGGTCTCGGGGATGGAACGCTACTACCAGATCGCGCGCTGCTTCCGCGACGAGGACCTTCGGGCCGACCGGCAGCCCGAGTTCACGCAGGTCGACATCGAGATGTCGTTTCCGACGGAGGAGATGGTCTACACGCTCGTCGAGAAGATCTTCACGCGCGTATTTCCGGCGTGGGGAATCGCTTGTGAGTCGCCGTTCAAGCGGATGACGTACGACGAGGCCCTGGAGCGCTTCGGGATTGACCGGCCGGACACGCGCTTCGGGCTTGAGCTTGGGGATTTCGAGGGGCTCGAAGAGAAGATTTCTTCGAAGGTGGAAAGAGTGAAGGGCCTGTGCGTGCCGGGGGGCGCCTCGTTCTCCCGCAAGCGCCTCGACGACATCGAAAAGGGGGCGCGGGCGGCGGGAGTGGAGTGGTTCTTCTGGGTGAAAACGGCCGCGGCCGGCAGCTGGAATTCCAATTCAAAGAAATTCTTCGACGACGCGTCGGTCGAGCGCATGTGCGCCTCGTTTGGCGCGGGCGAGAGTGACGTTGTCTTCCTGGCTGCTGGAAAGACCAGGAACGTTCTCGACTTCCTCGGCGCCCTGCGCCTTCAGATCGGCCGTGAGGAGAAATTGATTCCCGAGGGCCGCCACGACTTCCTCTGGGTGACGGACTTCCCGCTCCTCGAGTGGCACGAGGAGGACGCGCGATGGTACGCGACGCACCACCCCTTCACATCGCCGCGCGAGGAGGACCTTCCGTTCCTCGAGAGTGAGCCCGGGCGCGTGAAATCGCGCGCCTACGACGTCGTCCTGAACGGGATGGAGCTCGGGGGCGGCTCGATCCGGATCCACCGGCCCGACGTCCAGTCGCGCATCTTCTCGAGACTCGGGATCGGCGAAGAGGAAGCGCGCGCGAAATTCGGCTTTCTCCTCGATGCGTTCCGCTTCGGTGCTCCGCCGCACGGAGGAATCGCGCTCGGACTCGACCGCATCCTCATGATCCTGACCGGTTCGTCTTCCATCCGCGACGTCATCGCGTTCCCGAAGACGGCCTCCGCGTCGGATCTCATGACGGAATGCCCGAACCCCGTGGCGCCCGAGCAGCTCGCCGAGCTGCACATCGCGCTCGCGAATCCACCGAAGACCGGGGGCTGAAGAAGGATTTCTTTGTTCGGAAGAAGAGAAGAAAGAAGATTTTCTTAGAAGGTGAAGACAAGAGGGGAGGATCGCGTGGGCAGGGCTAGGCCTCTTTCCTCCTTTTCGTTCGAGGCGGCCGGCGCCAGGACCGATGTCCTTGTCGGCCCCGGCGCGCTCCTCTCCCTCGGCGCGCACCTCGGCCGCATCGCGCCCGGCCGCTGGTTTCTCATTACCTCTAAGAAAATATTCCGACTGCATGGCTCTTCGTTGTTTGCTGGAGGCGTTGAGAGGGTCTTAAGCAAAGATCCCCTCTTCGTCCCCGACGGCGAAGCCGCAAAGACATGGACCGTTCTCGGGGGGTTGCTCGAGGAGTTGATGCGGTGCGGCCTGCGCCGCGACGGAGGAATCGTCGCGCTGGGCGGCGGCACGGTCGGCGACGTGGCCGGCCTCGCGGCGGCGCTCGCTCTGCGCGGCGTCCCAGTCGTCCAGGCGCCGACGACGCTCCTCGCGGCCGCCGACAGCGCCCTTGGCGGAAAGACGGCCGTAGATCTTTCCTCCGGCAAGAATCTCGTGGGAGCCTTCCATTCGCCGCGGCTCGTTGTCGTCGACACGAGAACGCTCGAGACGCTTCCCCTCCGCGCGTTCCGGTCGGGCCTCGCGGAGGTCGTGAAGACGTCCTTTCTCGACGCGGGATTCAACCGCGCAATGGCGCGTCTCGAAAGGCCTTTAGCCTCGCGCGAGGCCGCTGCAGTGACAGAGGCCATACGCCGCTCTCTCGTCGTCAAGGCGCGAGCCGTGGCGCGGGATCCGTTCGAACGGACGGGGGAGAGAGCGGCCCTGAATCTCGGCCACACGGTGGGCCACGCCCTCGAGACGGCGTCGGGCCATCGATTGCAGCACGGCGAGGCCGTGGCCTGGGGGCTGCTCGCGGCCCTGCGTCTTTCCGTCGCGCGCGCGCGGCTCGCGCCTGGTGTGGCCGACGCGCTCGCGCGGCGCGTCATGACGCTCGTGTTGCCGCCTGTCCCTTCCGCGGCTGCGGTGCGCGGTATGCCGGATCTCCTCGCGGGCGACAAGAAGGCCGATCGTGCCGGCCTCAACGCCGTGCTCCTCGCCGGGCCGGGCGGGCCGATGCTCGTGAGGGTCGAGAGGGCCGAGCTCGCGGGGGCATTCGAAGAGGCGTTGGGGCGCTACAATAGGGTCGGATGGGTGTCGCCCGGGTTCCACGCCTGAGGATCGTGACGGCTCTGCTCGTCGCGCTGATCCTCGTTTCCATCGTCCCGCTCGCCCTTCTCCACTTCAGCCTCATCGGCATCAACCGGGATGCCCTCGAGACGGCCGAAAAAAAGTACCTGAAGAACAGCTCGGTGACGCTCGCAGACAGCTTCGACACGTACATCACGAACGCCCAGTCGCAGCTCAAGAAGATCGCCGACGGGATCCGGCTGGCGAGCTCGATGTCCACGGATCCCTTCTTCTACCTGTCCAAGAAGCAGCTCCTGAGGGAGTATTCCGACGCCGAGTCGAGCTTCCCGGTCCTCCGGGCTCTCGATCGGGACGGCGTCGCCTCGGCGGCCGACGAAGGCGCCCTGGACCCGGACGTCGAGCGCCCGCTCCGGCAGGCCTACAACGCCGCGATGCGGGGCGAGTCCTACGTGGCCGATCCGATCTTCCCGAAGTCCTATCCGGACGGCGCGCTCGTTCTCGCCGTGCCCGTGAGACCCTCGGAGGGCCAGCAGCCAATCGGCGTCGTCGAGGCCCTGCTCTCCCTCAAGCCGATCAAGGCAAAGCTGGACGAAGAAGGGCGGGGCGGCGTCCTCGCCTATGTCGTGGACCGCTCCGGCTCTTTGATCCTGACGAGCGATGCCTCGGCTTTCCGCTCGAAAGACGTGCATCAGCTCGATCTCGTGAGCGAATTTATCGCGCATCCCGTGAGGATCACGAAGTCGTACATGCGCGGCGAGGGGAAGACGGCGCGCCGCGTCCTCGGAACCCTCGCGACGATCCCGACGCCCGACTGGGGCGTCATCGTCGAGAAAGACGAAGCGGCGGCCTTTGCCTCGGTCTCTCAGATGAAGAAAGAGACCACTAAGATCGCCGTGTTTTCGCTCCTCTTCGCGGCGCTCGTCGCTCTCGTCGCGGCGCGCCTCCTGGCGCATCCCCTCGTCGAATTGGTCGAGAAGGTGCGGTCGATTGCGGAGGGCAGCTTCAAGCAGCGCGTCGAGGTACGGGGCGTCCGGGAGTTCGCCGAGCTGTCCGAGACGTTCAACTCGATGTCCGACTCGATCGAGAGGTCGGTCGACAAGCTCAAGCTCGCGGCCAAGGAGAACCAGGAGCTGTTTATCAACTCGGTGCGGACGCTCGCGGCCGCCATCGACGCGAAGGATCCCTACACCCGTGGCCACTCGGAGCGGGTCGCGCGCTACGCCGTCGTTCTTGCGCGCCACATGGATCTCTCGCCCGAAGAGGTGCGTGTCGTGCGGTTGTCGGCCCTCCTCCACGACGTGGGAAAGATCGGCATCGACGACCGCATCCTCCGGAAGCCCACGGCCCTCACGAGCGAGGAGTTCGAGATCATGAAGACGCACCCGGCCAAGGGAGCGATCATCATGGGCCAGATTCCACAGCTCAAGGACGTGATTCCGGGGATCAAGCACCACCACGAAAAATGGTCGGGCGGCGGCTATCCGGACGGACTGAAGGGCGAGGGTATCCCGATGGTCGCGCGGGTCGTGGCCGTGGCGGACACGTTCGACGCCATGACGACGACCCGTCCCTATCAGAAGGCGATGCCCCTCAACTACGTCATCACGCAGATCATTTCGTTTGCCGGAAAGTCGTTCGACCCCGCCGTGATCGCGGCGCTCGACAAGGCGTGGAATTCCGGCGACTTCGAGTTCCTGGGTGAAGAGGTTCCCCTGAAGGCATCCGCTTGAGGGCGCCGAAGGCCCGGGCCCTCTGCTTCTCCACGGCCGCTCTCCTTGCGCTGGTCGCGGGACTCACCGGATGTGGGAGCGCCTCGATGCCTCCGAAGGAGAATCCCGTTCTCTCGGACCTCGTCGACTATCGAGCCGGCCTCCAGATGCTGCGGGAGGGCCGGGCTGACGAGGCCATCCAGCTTCTCGTGCGCGCCCGGACGAGCTCGCCCCGGGATCCGCGTGTGCCGAATGCGCTCGGCCTCGCCCTCCTCTACAAGAAGGATTACAAGAATGCCGTGAGCGCGTTTTCGGATGCCCTCCATCTCGACTCCTCCTTCGTCGAGGCGCGAAACAACCGGGGGGTCGCGGAGATGGAAGCAGGGCGCTACGCCGACTCGGAAGTGGACTTCCAGGCCGTCCTCGACGGCCCGCCGACCCCGGAGAAGGCGAACGCGCACTACAATCTCGGACTCCTCCATCGCCGGCGGGAGGCCTGGCGGGACGCGGAGCGCGAGTTCTCGCTCGCCCTCGCCGAAACACCCGACAACGACCGCGCGTTCCGGGAGCGGGGTCTCGCCCGCGTCAAGCTCGACGACTTCAAGGGCGCACTCGAGGATTTTCTGTCCGTGTTGAAGAACGAGCCCAAGGATCCGGTCGCGAACTACCAGGCCGCGGTCTGTCTCCTGGCCAGCGACCGCCGCGACCTGGCGGCGCGCTACATGCAGCGAACGGTCAGCGCCGCTCCCGAAAGCGATGAAGGGCGCCGCGCGCGCCGCTTCCTCGCGAACGAGCCCACGGCTCCCGGAGTCGAACGATGAGCTTTGTCGATGCCTTGGAAGGCCTTCTGGACGCGCCGGGCGCCCTCGGGGCCGCTTTCATCGACTCGCAGGGTGAAATCATCGCGCGCGTCGGTGACGACGCCGCGACGGAGGTCCTCGGAGCCTATCAGTCCGTGTGGATGGGAGAGCTGCGCCGCGCCGCCGAGAGGTCCGCCCTCGGCGAGGTCACCGACCTCACGTTCGAGTTCGAGAAGCGTCGGATCCTGACGACGCATGTGAAAGCGGGATATTTCGTCCTCGTCGTCTTCGATGCGGGGGGCCAGACACACGCGGTGCGTCCGCGCCTCGAGGCGGCCCGCGTGCGTCTCGCGGCTGAGATCTCCTGACGCTCGCGTCCTGCTAGTCTCGGGAGCCGATGGCTTCCGACGAGCGCGACCGTCCGTCCGTCTTCGCCCGTCTGAAGCGGGGTCTCTTCATGACCCACACCGAGCTCCTCGCGAAGATGGGGAGCGCGGTCAAGGCCACTTTCGAGCCGGATCCAGCGGCGCTCGATGCACTGGAGGAAGGCCTCCTTGCGGCAGACGTCGGGCCGGCGACGGCTGCGGAGCTCGTGGCCGCCGTGAAGGCCGAGGCCGGGCGCCGTGACGCGGCCGAAGAGGACGTCGTCCGGCGAGTCCTGAAGGCGGAGATCACCCGGAGGCTGTCTGTGAAGGGGCCCGAGGAGGCGGGCGAAGCGGCTGGCTCTCCCCACGTCATTCTCATGGTCGGGGTCAACGGCAGCGGAAAGACGACGACGACCGCCAAACTCGCGGCCCGCGCGACCGCCGAAGGGAAGCTGGTCGTCCTCGCCGCGGCCGATACGTTCCGCGCCGCGGCTGTCGAGCAGCTGGAGGTCTGGGCCACGCGCCTCCACATCCCTCTCGTAAAGCACAAGGCGGGTTCCGATCCTGCCGCCGTCGTTCACGATGCGTGCGCCGTCGCGCTCGCCCGGAAGGCCGACCTTCTGCTCGTGGACACCGCCGGACGGCTCCACACGAAGCACAATCTCATGGAGGAGCTTGCGAAGATCCGCCGCGTTGCGGCCCGGAGCATCCCGCGCGCACCGCATGAGGTCTTCCTCGTCCTGGACGCGGTAACGGGAATGAACGGCATCGCGCAGGCTCGCGAGTTCACGAGGACGGCGGGTGTCACCGGCCTCGTCCTCACGAAGATGGACGGGACCGCCAAGGGCGGCGTGATCCTCGCCATTGTTCGGGAGCTCGCGCTGCCGGTTCGCTACGTGGGTGTCGGAGAGACCGTGGACGACCTTTTGGACTTCGACGCGGCAGCCTTTGCCGGGGCGCTCGTGGATGACTGAGGGCGCCTCTCTCGACGTCCTCTGGCGCCGGGTCTTCGAGCTCGCCGGCCGAGGGCGTTTCTCGACCGCTCCAAACCCGCGCGTCGGGGCGGTGCTCGTGGATGCGGCCGGCACGGTGGTCGGAGAAGGGGCGCACGAGCGCGCCGGAGGGCCGCACGCCGAGGCCGTCGCCCTCGCCGCCGCGGGCGCTCGCGCAAAAGGGGCGACGCTCCTCGTCAACCTCGAGCCGTGCTCCCATTTCGGGCGCACCTCTCCCTGCTCGGAAGCGCTCATCGCGGCCGGCGTGTCGCGTGTCGTGTGCTCGATTGAGGATCCGGACCCGCGGACCTCGGGACGAGGCATTCGGCGGCTCAGGGAGCGCGGCATCGAGGTGCTGGTGGGCGCGCTCGCGGACGAGGCCGAGACGCTGAACGAGACATTCCTGAAGTCCATTCGGGACCGGCGGCCCTTCGTTCACGTCAAATGGGCCGCGTCGCTCGATGGGCGCATCGCGACGCGTACCGGAGAATCGAAGTGGATCACGAGCGAAGCGGCCCGAACCGACGCCCTCCACCTGCGAGAGGAGTGCGACGCGATCCTCGTCGGCGCCGGGACCGTCCTCGCGGACAACCCGCTCCTCACCCGCCGTCTGGCCCTTTCGTCTGCCATGACGCCGCATCGGCGGCTCGTCCTGGACGGAGCTCTTCGCGTGCCGGCCACGGCCCGAGTGTTCTCCGCGGCGGGCGGCGAGGTCTGGATCGTGACCGCGGTGCCGGAGAGCGATCCGCGTCTCGCGCCGTTCCTCGAGAGGGGCGTTCATGTCTTCTCCCGGCCGGCGCCGGACGGACGCGTCGATCTCGCGGCTCTTCTCGGGGCTCTTCATGAGCTCGAGGTGCGGTCCCTGCTGATCGAGGGCGGGGGAGTGACGGCTGCTTCGTTCCTTGCCGCGGGTCTCGTGGACCGGGTGACCGCTTACGTCGCCCCGCTTCTCGTCGGGGGCGCGTCGGCTCACTCGCCGCTCGCGGGTGTGGGGCCGGCGGCGCTCGCGGACGCCCGCAGGCTCGGGGGCCTCGAGGCTGTCCGAATCGGCGCCGACATCAGGGTCTCGGGCCGGCTCCTCGCGCCCGTCGTCGGGTAGGATCACGGGGTGTTTACCGGCCTCATCTCCGCCGTCTCGCGGGTCGTGTCGCTCGGGACCGGGACGGCGGGCGCCGTCCTCACCGTAGAGCGCCCGCCGGAATTCGGGGACGTGTCCGTGGGGGAGAGCATCGCTGTCTCGGGAGTCTGTCTGACGGTCGTGCCCCCGGCGGCTCCCGGCCAGCCGCTCCATTTCGACGTCTCGCCGGAGACGCTCTCGCGTTCGGCCCTTGGGGGGCTGTCTGCGGGCGCCGGCGTTAATCTCGAGCGCGCGCTCCGCGCCTCCGACCGTCTCGGCGGCCACGTCGTCGCCGGCCACGTGGATGGAACGGCACAGGTGCTCGGAGCCGCGAGGTCTGGCGACTCGTGGACATTCACGTTCTCGCTGCCCGGGGCGCTGGCCCGGTACGCAGTCGAAAAGGGCTCGATTTCAGTCGACGGAATTTCCCTCACGATCGCCGGGCTCCGCGAGGGGAGTTTCGACGTGGCCGTGATTCCGCATACATTCGAGTCGACGACGCTCGGCGAGCGCAAGCCGGGCGACCGCGTGAACCTCGAAGTCGACGTTCTCGGAAAGTACGTCGAGCGGCTCCTCGTGGCGCCACTCGGGGACGATGGCGCCAGAGAGCGCATAGAACGCGACGAGCGCCTCGAGCGGCTCCTGACGAACGGCGCGTGAACGAGTCCCGGTCGCCGGGCGCGTACGTGCACGTTCCCTTCTGCGCGCACCGCTGCACGTATTGTTCATTCATTGCTTTGGAGGGGAGAGGAGAAGAAGAAGATTTCTTTGAAGGCTTAGGGAGGGAGATTCGCTCGAGGCGGACCGAAGCGACGGGTGTCCTGCGCGACTTCGACACCGTTTACTTCGGGGGGGGAACACCGAGCTACGTCGAAACGACGCACCTTCGCCGGGTGCTCGGGACACTCGAAGAAGTCTTCGGAATTTCTTCGAATGCCGAGATCACGGCCGAAGCAAATCCCGACGACCTCGATGTTCCCCGGCTTCTGGCCCTCCGGGACCTGGGCGTCAATCGCCTCTCGATCGGTGTGCAGTCCCTCGTCGATGCCGAGCTCGTGCCTCTCGAACGTCGCCACGACGCCGCCGCCGCGCGCGGTACGGTGTCCTCGGCCGTCCGCACTTTCGGCAACGTCTCGGCCGACCTCATGATCGGCATCCCCGGGCAAACCCTGCGCAGTCTTCTCGAGAGCGTCGACGGGCTCGTCGTGTGCGGAATCTCCCACCTTTCGGTCTACCTCCTGGAGCTCGAGAAGGCCCCGCGCCTCGTTTCCATGAAGAAGGAGCGGCCGGAGCTGTTCCCGGACGACGACGAGATGGCGGACCGCTGGGAGGCCGTGGACGAGCGCCTGACGGCGGCGGGCCTCCCGCGCTATGAGCTTTCGAACTGGGCGCGGCCGGGGTTCGAGAGCCGCCACAACCTCAAGTACTGGCACCTGATTCCCGTGCTGGGGTTTGGCGTCGGGGCGCATTCGTTCGACGGGAAGACTCGTTATGCGAACACGGGAATGTTGTCCGAGTACCTGAAGCGCACGCGGGAAGGCGTCTCGCCCGTCGTGACGTCCGAAGAGCACGAGGAGGATTCTCTTAGAAAAAGGGAGGGACTCATGCTGGGCCTGCGCCTCTCGTGCGGTGTCCTCTCTTCAACCTTCAAAGAGATCCGAAAAGGTCTCTCTCCCGATTCCGCCAGCCGCATGGAGGATGCGTTCGTCGCCCGGCTGCTCGAAGAGCATGCTGGGCGCGTACGACTCACGCGCAAGGGCGTGCTGCTGTCGAACGAGGTCTTTTCGCTGCTGGTCTGAAGGGTCGTCTGAGGTCAGGCCGCCGTTTTCTGACGGAACAGAAAGAACGCCGGAACGCCGAGCGCCACGATGATGAGCCCGGGAATCGTGTAGGCCGGCTTGTAAACGGCCAGTGCGATCGTGACGTAGGACGTTGCCGCGACGTAGAGCACGGGGACGATTTGGTCCGCGAGCGACCGCGGCGCGAGGGCTGGGTTCGTGCGGGCGAGCTTCCAGCGGCCGACGATCGTGGCGATGTAGAAGATGAGAACGGTCGTGATGACGTAGTCAAGGAGGTCGCCGTACGTGCCCGAGAGGCAGAGCACGGCCGACCACAGAAACTGCGCAACGAGCGCATTGACGGGGATCATCGTCCGAGGGGCCAGCTCCGAGAAGGCGGGAAGGAAAAGGCCGTCGCGCGACATGGCGTAAAGGACACGCGACCCGGACAGGATGAGGCCGTTCAGGCAGCCGAACGTCGACACGAGAATGACGCAGGCCATGATGAGGGCCGGCGTTCCCGCCTCGGCCGAGCCCGCGACAGCACCGACAGCCGCCGTCGCGACGCGGTCCTCGGGGGCGCCGGCAATTCCCGAGAGGGGGAGGACGTTCAGGTAGCCGATGTTGGCGAGGACGTAAAGGAGCGTCACGAGGCCGGTGCCGTAGACGAGTGCCTTCGGGACGTTTGTCTCGGCATCCCGGACCTCCTCTCCGAGGAAGGTCACGTTGTTCCACGCATCGGCCGAGAAGAGAGAGCCGACGGTGGCTACGGCGAACGCCCACAGGAGGGGAATCTTGAGATCCCCGGCCGCTGGAAGAGCCCACGAGACGTTCGCGAGCTGCCCGCCGGCCAGGAAGCACACGGACAGGAGACCCAGGAGGGAGAGGACTTTGGCCGCCGTGAAGACGTTTTGGAGGCGAGCGCCGTTCTCGACACTCGTGGTGTTCCACCAGGTAAGGAGCGCAACCAGGAGAATCGCGACGATCTCGACCGGAGTGACGCTGAGAAACTTCGCCTTGAAAAACACATGTTTCGAGGAGATAGCCGGAATGAGGACGCCCAGATACTTGGCGAACGCGACGGCCACGGCCGCGATCGTGCCCGTCTGGATCACGAGGAGGACGGCCCAGCCATAGAGGAACCCGCCCATGTCGCCCCAGGCCTCGCGCAGGTAGACGTACTGTCCGCCGGCCTTCGGGAAGGCCATCGCGAGCCTGCCGTAGCTCCAGGCGCCCGCCACCGTGACGAGTGCCGTGAAGACCCATACGAGAATGAGGAGCGTTGCGCTCTTGACCTGCCTCGTGATGTCGGCCGAGGTGATGAAGATGCCCGAGCCGATCATCGAGCCCGCGACGATCGTGGTCGCGTCGAACAGGCCGAGCCGCCTCGGGAGCGTCTTCGGAAACGCAGGCTGGGTGCTCCCGGACCTCGTCATCGTGCCCATCGGTTCTCCTTAGGTTGGCGAGAGGCCGAATTGTAGCGGGAGTCAGGGTCTCACGCGGCCGTCGGGGAGGTCTCGATCCGCATCCCGTAGAAGGAGCGATAGACGAAGACGACGGACACGGCGAAGAAGACCAGGGAGAGCGCCAGGCTCGTCGAGCGCGGAAGTCCGATTGCGAGCTCCACGGCGAGGAGGCCGAAGAGCGTCGTGAACTTGATGATCGGATTCATGGCGACGGAGGACGTGTCTTTGAATGGGTCACCCACGGTGTCGCCGACCACGCACGCGTCGTGAAGAGGCGTCCCCTTCTCCTTGAGCTCCACCTCGACGATCTTCTTCGCGTTGTCCCACGCGCCGCCCGCGTTCGCCATGAAGATGGCCTGATAGAGGCCGAAGACGGCGATCGAGATCAGGTAGCCGATGAAGAAGAAGGGCTCGAGGCACGCGAACGCGAGCGTCGAGAAGAACACCACCATGAAGATGTTGAACATGCCCTTCTGCGCGTATTTCGTGCAGATGGCGACGACCGCCTTGCTGTCCTCTACCGAGGCCTTCGTGACCGTCGCGTCGAGCTTGATGTTCTTCTTGATGAACTC
>JBBRRY010000027.1:0-53974 GCA_038245905.1 Thermoanaerobaculia bacterium
CACGGCGACCAGGGTGACACGCCAGTTTCGGAGGAACACGAAGAGAACGAGGCCGGCCAGCAAGACGCCGATGACGATCGCGTCACGGACTCCGTTGACCGAGTGCCTTACGTACTCCGCCTGATCGTAGAACGTCTGCCAGTGAATGTCTTTGGGGATCAGGTCGGGCTTGCGCTGGAAGAGGTCGTCCATGCCGCGCGCGATCGCCAGCGTGCTCGCGTCGGGCTGGCGGATGATGTTCACGAGGACGGCGGCGTGGCCGTTCGCCGTCGTTCGGATGTAAGAGACCGCGTCTTCGGCCGACACCGTCCCGAGGTCGGAGAGCCGCGCCGGGACCCCGCCGCCGGCCACGGGCACCGTGATGCCGGACAGCGCCGCCGTCGTGTCGGTGCGCCCGTTGACGAGCGACAGGTAGAGCTCGTGATTCGATTCGATCAGGCCGGCGGAGGAGATCAGGTTGTTCTTTCGCACGGCGGAGACGATGTCCGCGGCAGAGAGGCGCCGCGCGGCGATGGTGCCCGGGTTCAGGCGAACCTGGAACTCGCGCTTGCGACCTCCCTGGATCTGCACCTGGGCGACGCCGGGGATTCGAATCAGCTCCGGTTTCAGCGTGTATTGCGCCAGGTCCCAGAGGTCGGCCTCGGAGCGGGTGTCGGAGACGAGCGCATAGCCCAGGATCGGGAAGATCGCGGTGTTCATCCACTCGATGTCCACGCGCGTCTGGGGGGGCAGGTCCGGGCGGATTCGCTGGACTTCCGCCTGCGCCCTCTGGAGGGCGACCTGCATATCCGTACCCCAGAAGAACTCGGCGCTGATCTCGCTCGAGCCGCGCGAGGTCGTCGAGAGGACCCGCTGGATGCCCGGCACCCGGAGCAGAGCCTCCTCGAGCGGTCGCGTAGCCGTCGGCATCATGCGGGCCGCGGGCTCGTTGCCCACGTCGGCGATGACTTTGATGCGGGGGAAAGTAACCGAAGGGAAGATCGAGGAGGGCAGCCGCAGGGCGAGAAACACGCCCGCCGCCGCGAGGACACCCACGAGGACGAATATCGCCGCGGCACGTTCGTGCGAGAGGTGAATCAGCTTCACGGTTGAATGACGACCGGCGATCCTTCGGGCAGTCCCACCTGGCCCGAGACGATGGCCTTTCGGCCCTCGCTCAGGCTGCCCGACGTGATCTCCGTCTTCCCTTTCTCCGTGAGACCAGTCGTCACGACGATCCAGTGGGCGCGCCCCTTTTCGACGACCGCGACGCGCGACACTCCCGTCACATCGTCGCGCAGGATCGCGGCATCCGGAACCGCGAGAGCCCCGGAACGCTGTCCGACGGTGATCCGCGCCGTGCCGGAGAGACCGGCCGGAAGCCGGGCGGAGGCCCCGCGCAGGTCGATGCGCACGGGCGCGGTGAAATCTGCTGCGTTGGCGGCCGGGAGCGTCGCGTACACGACACCGGGAATCGCCTGAGGCCGCCCCCCTAGCTCGATGACGGCGCCCTGACCGGGCCGGATTGCAGGAAGGTCCGACTGCGGGAAATCGGCGAGAAAGACGATCGAGCCCCAGTCGGAGACCGTCAGAATCTCCTGACCCTCGGTGAGACGGTCTCCTCGATTCGCCGCATGCGATACGACGGTGCCGGCGGCCGAAGCGTGCAGGGCCGCGCGGACGAGGTTCATCTGCGCGAGCTCGAACGAGCGCTCTGCATCCCGCTTCTCCGATGGGCTCTTCGCTTCCCGGACCATCTCCCGGGAACCCGACAGCGCGGCTTCGCTGTCTCGGGAGACGATCGTCCCGAGCACCTGCCCGCGCGACACGGTGTCCCCGTCCGCGACGAGCAGCTCCGTCAGCGTCCCCGCGAAAGGGGTACGCACTTTTTGCTCCGTGAGCGCCGAGGTGCGCCCGGGCGCGGAGACGACCACCGAGAGCGTCGTGCGGGTCACGGGGGCGATCCGGACCGGGGTGGCGGCCGCTGGATCCTGCGCAGCCGGACCCGAAACGGTCCCGGGCTCTTTGCCGCAGCCGGCCGTCAGGACCGCCGCGAGAATCAGCAAACCGAGCTTCCTCATGGCGTCCCCCAACGTGCTTCGAGCGCCCGAGCGATCCGATATCGCGCCGTGGCTTCCGTGAGCCGCACAGAGGCGTCCACCGCGGCCGCGTAGGAATCGAACACCTCGAGTGCGCTGGCCGATCCGCCTCTGTAACGACTCTCGGCGTCGAGATAGGCGTCGCGGGCTTCGGGAGCGGAGCGGGACAGGATCTCGATCTGGCGCGCGAGGTTGCGCAGGGTGGAGCGCGCCTGTTCCCACTGGAGGCGGGCTCCGCGCGTCTGGAGATCGAGGTTGCGCTTTGCGCGCTCGAGTCCCAGCTCGGCCTGCGCCACGCGCGCCCGGGCGGCGCCGTGATCCCACAGGGGCCAGGAGAACACGAGGCCGAAGGAGTAGCCCGCGTCTCTCAGGACTCGATCGGCGAATGTCGCGTCGGGCTTGTCCGCCTTCACGTCCAGCGGCACGAGGCGCGACGTGTCCGAGCCCCAGAAACCTATGTCGGCGCTGAGAAACAGGTGGGGCTTTTGCTCGGACCTCGCGAGTGCGACCGCGGCGCCGGCAGAACGGATCTCCACCTCGGCGGCAGCGACGTCGGGCCCGCTCGCCCATCCGTCTTCGGGGTCAGGCAGCCGGGGCTGCGGAGGCGGCGTGGGAACCACCGACAGCGGCGCCGCCGGGTCGCGGCCCATCAGCTCGTTCAAGAGGAGACGCGCCTGATCGAGCCGCCTCTCCCCTTCGAGCAGGTTCGACTCTTCCAGGGCGATCCGCACGCCTGTCTTCAAGATGTCCGCTCCGATGCCCTGGCCCGCCGCCTGGCGGCTCTTCAGGGAAGTCTGGTATGTCCGGAGCCTCTCGAGCCCCTCGCGGCGCACCTCGATCTCGCCTCGAGCTTGAAGCAGCTCGGCGAAGCGGCTCCGCACTTCGAGATCGAGGTCCCGCTCTACGATTCGATAGCGCGCGCCCGCAAGGTCGAGATCGGCCTCCGCCCGCGAGACGGCGGCGCGTCGTGCGCCGCCATCGAACAGCGGCTGCCGGGCGCCCAGCTGGAGGCGAGAGTCCCCCAGGTTCGTCACGATCGGGTCGTAGCTGCCAGGTGGAGCGTAGACAAAGTCCCCGTCGGCGGCGACCTTGAGCCAGCGCTCCGCCCTTGCTTCCGTCCTCTTCTCGCGGGCGATCGAGATGTCCAGGGCCGGTAGCGGCAGCCGCGCGTTGGCCGTGCGCGCCTCGCGAAGCGCTTCCTCGAGCGACACTGCCCTGTCGGCGGCGCTCGCCCCGTTAGGCATCGCGAGGAAAATCAGCAATAGGAACAAAACGCTGCGGCGGAGCGCGCCTACGATTTCACATGCGACCTTGGGCCCCCGGATGTCCTCGGCCGGGTCGCGGGTCGTGTGAGCCCGCGATGCAGATCCTTCGCTGGCGACGCGAGGCGTGGCGTTTCCCATCTCGAGAACGGATTAAAGCAGAATGGGTGACATCGATGCGCATCGGCCACAGCCGGGCCGAGCGCCCGCGCCTCGCATGCCGTTGTTCACCCGGGCTAGAGCTTGGCGGGCCTGCACGACCGTGCGAACCGGCCGCGGAGCTCGCCGAGGCGCACCTCGGAAATTCTCCGTGGAAGGGTGCTCGAGCTTCGCCAGAAGCGCCTCGTGGAGCGCCAGATCTCCGAGACGATCGGGTGGCTCACATAGACGAGTCGCCGGACTCTGTCGCCGAAGGCCTCCACGCGATGCAACGCGGCCTGAGGAGCCTGCTCGAGGCCGAGGGTGTGACGCCCTTTGAGAGCGTCGGCGAGCCCTTCGATCCGACACGCCACGAGGCCATCGCGACCGTCCGGGACGCCGGGAGCGTCCCGGACACCGTCGTCGACGAACAGGGCCGCGGCTACCTCTGGAACGGCGAGATCCTCCGTGTGGCTCGGGTGCGGGTCGCGGAACGGGACGCGCGGACCTGACGGGTAGAGCGTCGCCGAGCCGATCCGGAGCTGGTCGGCCGTGCGCGTTTGGTTCCCGTCGTTCAGGTCCAGAGCCGCGAGGATGTACTCCTTCTCGATCTCGTCGAGAGGTTGCACCACCCCGGCCGCGGAAACGGGCGTTCGGAAGGCCTGGCGCACCTCCTCGGGGAGGTCCTCGAGCTCGACGCGGCTTCCGCGCGCAAGCGCGACCGCGCGTTCCATCGCGTTCTCGAGCTCCCGGACGTTGCCCGGCCACTCGTAGCGCAGGAGCTGGTCTGCGGCGCCCAGGGCGAGACCCTCGATCTTGCGCTTCATCCGGAGCGCCGCGTCCGCGAGGAGGACGCGGGCGAGCGGCAGGACGTCGTCCCGGCGCTCGCGAAGAGGCGGCACGTGCAGCTCGACGACCTTCAGCCGGTAATAGAGGTCCTGGCGGAAGGCGCCGCCCGCGACGCCGTGGGCGAGGTCGCGGTTCGTGGCGGCCAGGACGCGGACGTCGATCTTGCGGCTCTTGTTCTCGCCGACCTCGTCCAGCAGAAGCGTTCCGCCGTTTGACGCCTCGAACAGCCCGGGCCGGTCATAGCTTGCGCCGGTGAACGCGCCCCGCGTGTGGCCGAAAAGCTCGCTCTCGAGGAGCGTCTCCGTGATGGCGCCGCAGTTCACCGCGATGAACGGCCCCGCCGCGCGGGCGGACTCGTCGTGGACGAGTCGCGCGCGACGCGGACAATCGCCCGGCGGTGTTCGTGGAGCTTCTCCTCGGCCGTCTTCAGCGTCGCGGTGACGCGGTCGAGCGAGACGTCGAGGCTCTCCTTGAGGCGGACCCTCTCGAAGAACTGCAGCTCCTCTGCTTTCGCGTCTCCCCACTCTTCGCGCGTGCGCCCCACGAGGTGGCACGCCGCATCGCCCTTACCCACGCAGCGGTCCTCGAGGGCGTAGATCTCCTTGCCGTCGCTCCCCCCGCTGAGGTACCCGCTCGTCAGTCCGCAGATGGCCCAGCACGCGGGCACGTCCGAGCGGCCGAAGTGCAGGAGGTGCTGTTCCGCCTCGTACGAGGACTGGACCATCACCCCTTCCTTCGAAAGCGGGCCCGTGACTCCGGGCTCGATGTGGAAGAGGCCTTCGAGCGCCGGATCGACTCGATCGCGCAGGCCTGGGCCGTGCTTTCGGGCGCGGGTCCCGCACGCTTCGCGGAGCGCGCGATGGATGCGGTGAGGACCCACCTCGTGAGGCGCGGACCGAGGGTCGTGCTCCTCCTCACGCCGCCCTTCGACCGGTCCGCGCAGGATCCCGGCTACATCAAGGGGTACCCGCCCGGCATCCGGGAGAACGGCGCCCAGTACACGCACGCGGCGCTGTGGGTCGTCATGGCGATGGCGAAGCTGGGCAGCGGCGACGAGGCGGTGGAGCTCTTCCACATGCTCAATCCCGTCAACCACACGAGAACTCCCGCGGACGTCGAGCGCTACAAGGCCGAGCCGTATGTCATCGCCGGAGACGTTTACGGTGAGCCGCCGCACGCCGGACGCGGCGGCTGGACCTGGTACACGGGGTCCGCCGGCTGGATGTACCGTGCGGGTCTCGAAAGCATCCTCGGGCTGAGGCGGCGCGGCGCGACGTTCGAGATGGATCCGTGTATCCCGTCGTCCTGGCCCGGTTTCGAGATCGCCTGGCGCTTCGGCCGGACGCGCTACGAGATCGCCGTCTCGAACCCGGAGGGCCGGTGCCGCGGGATCACGGAGGCGGATCTCGACGGCAAGTCCGTCGATTCCGGCACCATTCCGCTCGTCGACGACGGCGGCACCCACCAGGTGCGGCTGGTGCTGGGTAGCCGGAAGGGGATCGTCCGGCCGCTTGAAGCATCAGCAGGACGCGAGCGTTGACGCTGAGGCCGTGGGTGCCCTCTCGTGGGGAATCAAGGGGCCGACGCTCTCGGTCTGGTCCAGTTCATGACGCTAAACGTCTCCGGCGCGATGCTCTTGCCAGTGGTGGAACGCGACCGAGCCGATGGCGGCGACCGGAATCGAGAGAAAGATGCCCGGGATTCCGGCGAGCTCGGCCCCGCAGAGTATGGCGAGAATGATGGCGAGCGGGTGCAGGCGCAAGCCGCGCCCGACGATGCGCGGGTAGATGACGTAGTCCTCCACGATCCGAAGACACACGAGAAACACGAAAGTCGCGCCCGCTTGACCCCCGGAATGAAATGCGGCAAAGGCGATCGCGAGCATTCCGATGGCGAGCGGCCCCGCCAGTGGAATGAACTCGAGCAGGCCTGCCAGGATTCCGAGAACGACGGCGTAAGGCACTCCGATGAGGGAGAAGCCGATCGCGCACGCTACGCCGATGATCAGACATGCGATGAGCTGCGACCGGACGTATGCGGCGAGCGTCGCGTTGACGTCCTGGAAGAAGTCGTCCCCGTGCCAGCGAAGCCGGGTGCGCGGCACCATTCGCAGCGCCGTCCTCCGAAAGGCCTCCGCATCCTTCAGGAGAAAGAGAGCGAGGATCGGCACCAGGACGAGCCACGGCAGGTAGCCGAGAGCCGTGCGGACGAATGGAAGGACCCCACCCTGAATGTCGGTGGCGACCTCCTTGAACGTCTGGTCGACCGCAACGTTGAAGGCTTCCCGCATTCCCCTGGGCAGGTGTGTCCGCCCGTAGCGCTGCCAGGACTGCATCTGCGTCTGAGCCTTTGCGAGATAGCCAGGGGCCTCGCCGACGAGCTCCTCGAACTGAGCGCTCACGACGGGGAGAAGGAACCACACCGCCAGCGCCACCGCACCGAAGATCAGCAGGTAAACAGTGCCGATTGCGACCGGCAACGGCAGCGAACGGGAGCGGCCTCGCACGACGACGGGGCGTCTCAGAAGACCGACGAGCGGCGCGATCAGATAGGCGAAGAAGATCGACAGGACCACGAGGAGAAGCACTCCCTCGAGACGGCGCAGAGCCCAGAGAAGGGCCGCCAGCACGAGGATGAGCCCGAGGACCTGCAGCGCAATGCGAGGGACGGACAGAACGCGCGCCACCGCTACGACGACCGGCGCGGATGGAGCGTCGGCCGGCGGATCGCCGCTGCCGGCCGGACCGTCGTTCCCGTTCATCGAGCCAGCTTACAGCGGTTAGGGCGCACGAAGCGCTTCGGCGCCTCAAGCCCAGGCTCAACAAGCTGTATTCGGATCGAGGGCATCCGTCGATTCCACCGGAGATGCTTCCGAAGGCGCTGATCCTGATTGCGCTCAATAGCGTCAGGAGCGAGCAGCTCTTCTGCGAAAGATTTATTCACCAAGAAGAAGGAGGGAGCCGCGTCAGCCCCTCTCCTCCGGAGCAACTGCCGTGCCGATTCGTACTTCGGTAGGATGCATAACGAGAAGTCGAAAGAACAGGCGTGACGGGCACCTGGTTTGCATTGAGTAGGGTCGGACAAAAGCCTTGAGAATAAGGATCTTTGATCGGTGAAGGAACTGAGCGCACGGGAGGTCCCATGAACCCGTTTAACGATCTCGGCCGGCGTCGCGGCCCTCCTCCTCCCGCTGAAAGAGCGCCGATTCAGCCTTCCTCCGGCCCTGCGGAAGCGGCCGGAGGGCGCCCCGGAGTGGGCAAGGAGCGTCACGTCGCTTCTCTGCCCCGGTTCGTGCGTCTGCTCTCGCGAGGCGTCGAGCGCGTCCGCCATCCGCGAAATCCACGAACACCGGGCTGACACGCTGCTCATTCCTCATTCAAAGTGAATGGAATGAGACCTCATTCTGATCGGGTCGGCGATCCTGAACTCGACGACCTTGAAAGCTTCCGGCGTACGTTGCTACGGCGACGTCGGGACGTCGTGGAGCGGGGGGTATGGGAGCCGCGCGGCTGACTCGGCCAGGGTCTTGAAGATGTTCAGCGCGTGGAGTCGCCGGCTGGCCCCTCTCGTACGCGTCAACGGGAGACAGGAGCGCCGCGAACGGCGAATTCGAGTCGTAGTGCGAAACCCACGTGAGGTCCGTCGTGCCATCGGGCCGCGCCTCGACGAAGAACGAGGCCGTGAGGCGCGCGACGGCCGCGTCGAGGAGCCTGGCCTCGTCGGATTTCACGAGAAACGAGAGCACCTCTCCGGGCTGGAGCGCGATGACCGCGAGGTCGACATGCCGGGAACCGCCGGGCGTCGCCGCCTGGAGAGAAAGGACGTCGCCCTTCGATGCCGTGAGGCCGTTTCTGTAATGGGCCCCGCGGGGAATGGCCCCCGGCACACCGGCGAGCATCCACGTTGCAGCGGTCTCGGGCCCCACGAGGAGCCGCCACACGATCGCGCGCGGCGCGTTGATCGACACGCAGTCGACCCCCTGGAGGTCCGCGATTGGGGTGTCGGTGAAGGCCCCGAGGCGCGCCGCCCACGGGTCCGGCTGGGCGGGTCCGCCGATCGCGGCGGCGACCGCAAAGGCGAGAACGGGGGGCACGCGCCTCATTCGCCGAGCATAACTGGAAAACAGGCGTCGACAGTTCCCGGTGCGCCGTCCGTTGGCGTCTGTCTGCGTACGCCAGCCACGACGGGATACTGTCCCGGCGTGCCGACGACTCTGAGCTCCCGGTCCCCCGCGGCGGACTCCTTTATGGCTCCGGTGAAGCTCGGCTTTTTCGTCAACGTGGCGGCGGCGGCGGCGAAGCTGGCCGCTTTCGCCTTCAGCGGATCAGGCGCCATGCTTGCCGAGGGTTTGCACTCCGCCGCGGACGCGGTCAACACTTCGTTCCTCCTCGTCGGCGTCACGCTGAGCCGCCGGCACGCGGATGCGCGCCATCCATATGGCTACGGCGCGGAAAGGTACTTCTGGTCGTTCGTCTCGGCGATGGGCGTTTTCCTGATGGGAGGCGGGGCCACGATCTACCACGGGATACTGGAGCTGTCTCGGCCGGAGCCGATCCGGGTGGGTGCGTTCACGTGGGCGGCGCTCGGAGCAGGGGGTCTGCTGGACGGTGGCGTCTTTTTCGTCTCGCTCCGTCAGGCCCGACGCCGCAGAGGCGAGCGCAGCTGGCTGGAGTACGTGCGCCAGAGCACCGACTCGAGCCTGCTCGCAGTCCTCTTCGAGGACGGCGTCGCGATTCTCGGAGTGATCGTCGCGGCCGTCGGGATCGGCCTCACCGTCTGGCGGAACAGTGTCGTCTGGGACGCGGCCGCCTCCATCGTGATCGGTGTCCTGATGTCGGCGTCGGCTCTCGTGCTCGCGCAGCGCAACCGGCTCCTGCTCGTCGGCGCGTCCGCGAGGCCGGACATCGAGGCACGGATCCGGCGCATCGTCGATTCGGACCCCGTGGTGGCCCGGCTCCTCTCGATTCGGACGCGCGTCCTTTCGGCCGACGAGTTCCGCGTGGACCTGCAAGTCGACCTCGACCCCGACGACGTCGTCGATCGCCTGAGACCCGAGATCCGCTCGGCCGCGGAGCGGATCCACGGCCCGGACGAGCTCGAGGCGTTTTCACGCGGCTTCGCCCGGCGAGTCGTGGACGAGATGGCGAAAGAAGTCGACCGCCTCGAGAAACGGATCCGTGAGGAAGTCCCCGGCGCTCGGGTGATCGACGTGGAGGCGGATTGAGCGCTTCGGCCTATGGGCGTGATCCGACGAGGTTGGCGACCGTCTCGATTTGACAAACAGAGGCCATCGGGCCTCCCGTACTTCCTTGCCCGCCGATCCGAGGCCGTTCGAGTGGTAGGCTGGACGGCGTGAGCGGCATCCGCAGTATCCTCTGCGCGAGCGACCTGAGCGAAGGTGCCGACGAAGCGATCCGGCAGGCAGACAGTCTGGCCCAGAGTCACGGGGCCGCGCTCGAGGTCGTGTACGTCATTCATGATCCGCTCGTCACGTACCCGGCTCTCGCTGAACTGGTCCATCACGACCGCGCCCGGGCGGCTCTCGAAGCAGCCCGCGAAAAGGCCCGCGGAAAGGCCCGCGAGAGCCTGATGTCGAGAGTGGCCTTGCTGACCGCGGGCGCTCCGAAGACTCCCGACGTGCAGGTCCTCGAGGGCGAGCCCTACGCCGCGATCGTCTCTCGGGCCGAGGCGTCGGGGGCGGACCTGATCGTGATTGGAAGCAATGGCGCCTCCGGGCTTCGGTCACAACGTCTCGGGGAAGTAGCGGAAAGGGTTGTCCTACAAGCGGCAGTTTCCGTCCTCGTAGCCCGGCGCGGACCGGGGAGCAGGAAAATCCTCGCGGCAACCGATCTCTCGGATCCGTCCCTGCCGGCGCTGACGGCGGCCGCAGAGGAGGCGCGCCTCCGCGGCGCGAAACTGACGGTCGCGCACATCGTCGACCCGGAGAAGTCGATGGGATCGGAGGTCTTTACGACGGTGATGGGGCTCCTCTCGCAGGACTTCGTGGCCGATCTCGGCCGCGTCGCGCGGAGCCGGCTCGCGGACGCGCTCGAGCGGCTCGGCATAAAAGGTGAACCCGCGATCGAGAGCGGCCCGGCCGGCGCCTCCATCCTCCGTCTGGCCGAGGACCTGCCGGCGGGCCTCGTCGTGATCGGCAACATAGGGAGCACCGATCTCGCGAGCGTCCTTCTCGGGAGCGTGGCCGCGACGATCGTCCGGTGGGCGCCTTGCTCCGTACTCGTCGTGAGACGCCGCGGCTGAGAGCGAGGGAAGTACCCCGTTCGAACAAATAAGAAGAGAGCCGGGAAGGAACCCTCCCGACTCTCTGAGCCATTTAAGTGGCTCCGCAGGTAGGACTCGAACCTACAACATCCCGGTTAACAGCCGGGTGCTCTACCATTGAGCTACTGCGGAATGAGAAAGACCTGATCTCTCGGCCGCGCCAAAAGCGCGTCGAAGAGCGGTGGATCGTAAGGAACGCGTGAGGCCGCGTCAAGCGACTGCCTTTTAGCGGGTTAACCTCCGGGCGTGACCTCCGCGCCGGTCTCGCCGCCCATGGGCCGCTTCGCGCCCTCCCCCACCGGTCCCCTCCATCTCGGCAGCCTCGTCGCCGCAGTGGCGTCGTGGCTCTTCGCCCGCGCGAAGGGCGGGCGCTGGCTCGTGCGCATGGAGGACCTCGACACGCCGCGCGTCGTGCCGGGCGCGGCCGACGACATCCTGCGGACGCTCGAGCGCTTCGGCCTGACTTGGGACGGAGACGTCGTTCATCAATCGCAGCGGCTCGCCCATTATGACGACGCGCTGAAGATTCTTCTGAAAGGGAAGATGGCCTACGCCTGCGCGTGCTCACGCGCGGACCTCGCGCGGGCGGCCTCCGCGCCCGCAGAGGGTGACGTCGCGGAAGCCCGCGCCGCGATCTACCCCGGCACCTGCCGCGACGGACTGTCGCCGGGACGGCTTGCGCGGGCATACCGCTTTCGAACGGCCGGCTGCCTCATCCATTTCAAAGAAGTTCTTCTTGGTCCTCTCTTCGAAGATGTCGAGAAATCCGTCGGCGACTTCGTCGTCAAGCGCGCGGACGGGCCGTACGCGTACCAGCTCGCGGTCGTCGTGGACGACGCCGCCCAGGGCGTCACCGAGGTCGTGCGTGGAGCGGACCTCCTCGACTCGACCGCGCGGCAGATCGCGCTTCAGCGGGCTCTCGATCTCCCGACACCGACGTACGCTCACCTTCCGCTCGTCTTCGGTCCGGACGGGAAGAAGCTCGGAAAGAGAGGCGGCGCGTTGCCGCTCGAGACGCTCGACGAGGCGCGGCTCCGCGCCGCTCTCGCCTTCGCGCTCACGGCGTTGGGACAGAATCCTGCGGAGGGCTCACCGCGGGAGATGCTGGAAGAAGCGCGGGTAAGGTTCGATCCGTCACGCATTCCGAGAGAGCCTCTGCGAGCACCGGCAGGAGAAGAACCGTCGGAATGAAGGCGAGGCGGTCCCACGACCAGCGGACGTGCCACGCGGGATCGAGCCGGGTAAAGGCGAAGGAACCCGCGAGCGCGGCGGCGTAGACGCCGAGCGTGGAGAGAAAGCCTGCCCTGTTCCCGCGCGTCGCCGGCGCGAGAGCGAGCAGCAGCGCCGCGCCCGCGAGCCATCCGAGCGAGGACGCGCCTTCGGACGCGAGCGCCGACAGCGCGGCGACGAGCTTCGCGAGCGAGAACGCCGTGAAGGAGAAGTCCGTCGGAGGCTGATGCGAGGCGCGAAGAGCCAGGAAGAGCCGCCAGGGAGTCGCCTGGAAGAGAAGCGCCGAGAGGCCGACGAGAATTCCGGTGCGCGGGCGTCGCGTGACGACGAGCGCGCCCGCGGTCAAGAGCGCGGCGAGCAGGCCCTCCGACTTCGTCCAGGCGGCCAGCGTCAGGAAGAGAGCGAGGCGAAGGGGCGCGAAGCGCTCGGTGTCGAGGCGCGCGACCTCCGCGAGAGCCGCCAGAAGGAGCACGGCGAGAAGCGCCTCGGCGTAGCCGGGGTACCGCCTCCAGTACGGCAGGAGCGCAACGGCCGCCCCTGCGAGCAATCGGAACGGCAGCGCCGCGGCCGTCGCCCGCATGGCGAGAAGCGCCGCGAGGAGCGCGAGGAGAGGCCAGAGCGGAGCGACGACAAGATCGTCGTACCGACGTGCCGGACCCGCGGCACCGGCGAGCACGATGGGCCAGAGCGGCGGGTATTCCGGATGCGAGAAGGCGCCGTCAGGATCCACCCGCAGCAGCGAGTCGAACGAGCCGGAGCGAAACAGGGCGCGCGCCTTGAGGCCCCATACCGTGTGATAGTCGCCGCGCGCGAGCGGCTCGCGCAGCGACACGATCGCGGTCGAGAAAACGCCGAGGGCGAGGAGCGCCCCCGCCAGAACCGCAAGGATCGCGCGGCCGCGCGAGCTCAGGGTACTCAAGGTGCTCCGCGCGCGGCGAGGCGCAGCGCGAATCCGTCCGGACCGGTTTCACCGCGCGCGAGCGTCACGCGCCGGGGCGCGAGGACGAAGGCCGCCTTGCGCCTTCTCTCCTCGGCGATGCCCTCGGAAACGCCGACGGCGACGACGAGGACGACGTCGGCGTCGAGCGGCCACGCCCGATCGCGGCCGATGAGCGCGGCTCCCAGCGGGACGTCGTCGCGGAAGAGTCGCGCGTTCAGGAGGCGGGTCGGGGTCGCCGCCCGCCAGAATTTCCGGGCGAGGGACAGCGAAGCCGGAACCGGGCCGGCCTCGTCCACTGCGCGCCACGCGAGAACCGCGAAAGCCCCCGCGACGAGAAGAAGGGCTCCCGCACGGCGCGCCGTCATCGGAGCGACGCGCGAACGGACGCGAGGCGCTCCTCGAGGCGCTCGCCGCCGCCCTCGAAAAGCATGTGACGCAGCGCTTCCACTTGCTCGGCAAGATGCTCGAGGACGAGCGAAGCCTCGGGGTTCGCCCGCTGGATCGCGCGCGTGAGCGCCGCGTCCTGGCCGAGGATGGGCCCGACGAGAGCGAGAAGATGCCGGAACGACGTCGTCGAGCGGCCGTCCACGTCGTCGAGGGCGACCTCGAGGTCGGCGAGTGCGAAGGCGGAGACGAGGGCGACGAGGTGCGCGAGGCCCATCGTGCGTCCGACCCAGCGGTCGTGGTCCGCCGCGGGCATCGTGCGTATCTTCAGGCCTTCGCCGGCGAAGAGGCGCGCGACGCGGCGCGCTGCAGGCGCGTCCCCCGCGTCGCAGATCAGAAAGTCCCGGCCCGAAAAGCGCGCGTCGGGACCGAACATCGGATGCGTCGAGGCGATTGCGATGCCTTGCTTCCGCGCACGAGCGAAAAGCGGCAGGAGCGGCGCCTTGAGGCTCGCGATGTCGAAGACGAGCCCCTTCGGCTTCCTCTCGAGGACGGCCGCGAGCGCGGCGGCGGCGTGTTCGAGGGACGCGGCGATGACGACGACGTCCGCGCGCGCCGCGTCGTCGAGTGATCCCCGGGCGAACCCCCGGGGCGCTCCGGCGGGATCGTCGATGCGGACCGCATAGCCCTTGCGGCGAAAGAAGCGCGCGAAGAGGCGTCCCATGCGCCCGGCTCCACCGACGAGGAGGACCGTGCGCGTCATGGCGTGAGGCGGACGAATTTCTTACCCATTCGAAGAAAGATTCCTTCGGGGCCGACCTTCAGGACGTCGGCGGGCGACTCGGCCTTCGACCACGTCTGCCCGTTCGGAGATGTCGACACGGCGCCTTCGCGGATCTTCTGCCGCGCGATGTTCTTGCTCGCCACGAGTCCCGCCTGCATGAGCACGTCCGTCAATTGCCCTTCAAAGAAATTTGAAGACGACGACCCCTGCCCCAGCGAAACTTCTTCCGCCGAGACCGCACCTCCTCCGCCCGAAAACCTCTTGTCGAACTCTTCTCGGGCACGCCCGGCGGCGTCCTTGCCGTGGAAGTCCTCGACGATCCGGCCCGCGAGGTCCACCTTCAGGGCCTTGGGGTGGACGGTTCCCACCGCGGCCTCGGCCCGCATCATCTCGATCTCGGCGGGTGTCAGGTCGGTCAGCAGCGTGTAGTACGTCCACATCGACGTGTCCGAGATCGACATGACCTTGCCGAAGATCTCGTCCGGGCTCTCGGCGATACCAATCGCGTTGTTCAGCGACTTCGACATCTTCTCGACGCCGTCCGTCCCGACGAGGAGCGGGAGCGTCATGACGACCTGCGGCTCCTGCCCCGACTCGCGCATGAGATCGCGGCCGACGAGGAGGTTGAAGAGCTGGTCCGTGCCGCCGAGCTCGACGTCGGCCGCGAGCGCGACGGAGTCGTACCCCTGGCACAACGGGTAGAGCAGCTCGTGGACGGCGATGGGCTTGCCTTCCTTGAAGCGCTTCGCGAAGTCGTCGCGCTCGAGGAGGCGCGCCACCGTGTACTTGGCGGCGAGTCGAATGAGGCCCTCGGCGCCGAGCGGGGAGAGCCACTCGGAATTGAAGGCGACGCGCGTCTTTTCGGGGTCGAGGATCTTGAAGACCTGTGCCTTGTATGTTTCCGCGTTCGCGAGGACCTCGTCCTTCGTGAGCTGCGGGCGCGTCACCTTCTTGCCGGTGGGATCGCCGATCATCCCGGTGAAGTCGCCGATCAAGAAAACGATCGAGTGTCCGAGGCGCTGAAAGTGGCGCATCTTGCGGAAGACGACCGTGTGCCCGAGGTGAAGATCGGGCGCGGACGGGTCGAACCCCACCTTGACGAGGAGAGGCTTGCCGGTCTTCAGCGAGCGGGCGAGCTTCTTCTCGAGCTCTTCCTTCTTCTCGCAGGCTTCGACGCCCTTGAGAAGAAGATCCATCTGTTCGGGGACCGGCGGAAACGTGCTCACAGGCGAGCGATTGTAGTCACTTCACGACGCCGCGAGCCCGCGCGCTCAATCGCCCAGAATCTCGCGGAGGCGCGCGAAGAGGAAGTCGAGGGCCACGGTGTTCTCTCCGCCTTCGGGGATGATGAGGTCGGCGTAGCGCTTCGAGGGCTCCACGAATTCCATGTGCATGGGACGCACGGTGGACTCGTACTGCGTGACGACGCTCTCCACGGACCGGCCGCGCTCGGCGATGTCGCGCTTCAGCCGGCGAATGAGCCGGATATCGGCATCCGTGTCGACGTAGATCCTCACGTCGAAGAGCTTCCGAAGCTCGGGCTCGGCAAAGATGAGGATGCCGTCCACGAGGATGACCTTTCGCGGCTCGACGCGCCGGGACTCGGCCGCGCGGCGGTGGACCTTGAAGTCGTAGATCGGCGTCTCGACGACCATTCCCTGCTTGAGAGCCTTGAGATGGCGCACCAGGAGCTCGCTCTCGAGGGAGTCGGGGTGGTCGAAATTCTGCCGGTCGAGGACGTCCTTCGGCAGATCCACGAAGTCCCGGTAGTACGAGTCGTGGGAGAGGATCGCGATGCGCTCCTCACCCACGCGTTTGGCGATCGCATTCGCGACCGTCGTCTTGCCGGAGCCCGTCCCGCCCGCGAGGCCGATGAGAAACGGCGTCACTTGAAGGCTTCGAGCATCTCTTTGGCGGTGCCGGCGTCCGAGCCCTTCGGCTCGAGCCTCAGGTACTCGGAAAGGTGTTTCTTCATGTCGGGAATCTTGTTCAGGTTCACGTACGACATGCCGAGGAGGTAGTGCGCCTTCGCGTAGTCGGGCTTGCCCTCGATGACCTTCTTGAGAAGCGGCTCGGCACCCTTGAAGTCATTTTTGTTGTAGAGGTCGACCGCCTGGTTGTAGACCAATTCCGGTTGATCCGGGTTCGCGGCGATGTACTTCTTCTCGTACTCGGCCGCCTTCACTTTGTCGCCCTTGCCGCGATAGGCATTCATGAGCATGCCGATCAGCGGCGAGTTGTCGGCCTCCAGAGCGAAGGACTTCTCGCCCAGCGCGATCGTGTTGTCCCAGTCCTTCTTCTGGTGAGCGATCGTGGCGCCCAGGTTGTACGCGATCGCCTTGTCAGGGCCCAGCTTGATGGCGTCCTGAGCCTTCACGAACGCGGCGTCCAGATCACCGGCCTGATAGGCCTCGACTGCGGCGTTGTAGGTCGCCGTGAACGGGTCTACGACCACCTTCACGACGCCCTTCTCGATCGCCTGCGCCTGCGTAAAGAGCTGGGCGTCGAGGATTTCCGAGGAGCCGATCGGGACTTTCTTGTCCGCGTCGACGGACATGTAGCCCGTCTTCTCGAAATGGTAGTGGTAGGCAATCGTCGAGTCGTTGAGGATCGTCCCCCACTTGCCGTCCTTGTCGGTCTTGAGCTCCTGTTTGAAGTTCATGATGGCCTTCGTCGTGACGACGATCTTCACGTCGGCGAGGGCGACCCCTGCCCCGTCCGTGACCTTGCCCGTGATGCGCCCCTGCCCGGCGCCGAAAAGGCCCGAAGGCAGCAGGAGAAGCGCGAGAAACGTGAAGATGAGAGCACGTGAGGTGCGGGGAGCGTGCATCGAAGCCTCCAAAGCCGTTGCAGATCGCTTCCGTGCAGGAAGGATGCCAATTCTACTGCCCGGTCCGGGGCTCAGGCACGGATCTGAATGCATCATTCGGGGCCTAATCCCGCACGAAATGGGCGGTTCGTTTAGGCTGGGGCCGTGCAAAGGCGCCTTGTCCTCGGTTTCCTGGCGGCCTCGGCCGCCGTCCTGGCGTTCTTCACGGCCGGGTATTTGCTCGGACGCTGGCGGACGCGCCGCGAGGCAGTCTCTTCGGCTCCCGTCGTCCAGGCCGTGCGCCGCATCGCGCGGCTCGCGACGGTAGAAATGGAGATCGCCGACGTCGTGCGTTACGAGGAGGTGAAAACGGTCCTCGTCTTCGACATCCCGAAAAACGCGACGCTCAGGCTGCGCGGGAAAGTGACGGGGGGATTCGACCTCGCGCACGGGTTCGACGTGGATGCGGATGCGGCCCGGCACCGCATCTCCGTGCGCCTCCCGGCGCCGCAAATCCTCTCCGTCGACGATCGGCTCGAGTGGTTCGACGAGCGGTCGGGATGGCTCAACCCGATCACGCCCGCTGACCGGACGCGCTGGACCCAGTGGGCGCGTGCCGCGCTCTCGCGCGCCGCGAAGGACGCCGGCCTCTACGAGAAGTCGACGGCGCACGCACGGGACCTCTTCACGGACGCGGCCGCGGCCTTCTCGTGGACTGCCGAGGTGTCCGTGGACGGGAAGCCGGTCCCGGCTGCACCGCCGGCTTCTCCCGCAACCGTCCCCTCGCGGCCCTGACCCTCAGGCCTTGAAGGGCAGGCGGCCCTGTGCGTCCTTGAGCGAGTTCGTCGCGATGAGGATCACGTCGATGAGCCACCAGATCCCGCAGCCGCCGAGCGTGAAGAGCTTGAGGACGCCGAGGCCCACGTGGCCGAGATAGAAGCGATCGACACCAAACGTGCCCAGGAAGATCGAGAGAAGGAGCGCGACGAGCCATTCTTTCGCGTCGGCGGGACGCACCGGCGAAACCCCCATGGGCTGACCCGCCAGGGGCGGAGCCGTCCCGGCCGTGCCCGCCGCCGTCGAAGCCGCCGGCGCCGCCGCGAGCAGATCGCGGAACTCCTCGCGCGTCTGAAGAGGGACCCAGCCGGACTCGCCCGTCTTGAACGACAGGCTGGGCGCCGCGACGCGGCCCTCCGCGACCCACGCCCGGATCGTCGCCTCGTCGACCGGTCCGTACTGACTGCCGTTGGCTCCTATGACGTAATACATCGCCCTCTCCTACCCGCAAAGGAACGCATTCCGGCCCCGAAAGGTTCTCCCTTCGGGACCGGGCGCATCCTAACCCGCTATCGGGACCTCGGTTCGGGCGATTTTCCGTGCGGCGCCTGCTGCGGGGCGGGCCGCGCCTGCTGTGGAGCCGGTCGCGCCTGCTGTGGAGCCGGTCGCGCCTGCTGTGGGGCCGGCCGCGCCTGCTGTTGAGCCGGCCGCGACCAGCTCTGCGAACGCGCTTCGCCGCGCTGCCGCGCCTGGAAATCGCGGTTCAGCTCCTGCTTGGGCGGCGCTTGCCGCGTCATCGGGCGTGCGCTCGGCATCACGGGTTTCGCCGCGGGGCTCCTGTCCACGGGCCTTGCGGTGCCCTGGCTTCTCCAGGCGTCCTTGTCGCGCTGCTGCCAGCCCTCGTTCGTCTTCCGATAGACCTTGCCGTTCCTGCCCGCGTAGACGTTGTTCGGCCGGCCGATCGCGGGCCGGGACGCGTCGCGCGACGGGGCCTTCGGAATCTCCCGCGAGAGCTCGCCGCGACGGTCGTAGATGTTGTTCTGGATTCTCACCGGACGGATGTCCTTCACCGGCGGACGGAAGCCAATGAGAGGCCTGCCCGTCTGACCCCGCCGGCCCGGCACGACCACTCCCGGACGGTGCACGCCTCCTCCGACGAGCGTCCCTCCCCCGCTCCAGCCGGGCGGGCGAATTCCGCCGGGACGGCTTCCCCGGTAGTTGTTCACGATAACGGTCGGGGGGCGATATCCACCGGGACCGAACCAGCCGCGCCGTCCTCCCCACCCGCCTCCGATCCGGCCCGGGCGGCCCCAGCCGACCGGGCGGAACCAGCCGCCCCAGCCGAAGCTGGCGCTGAAGAACGGGTAGCTCCACGACGACCCAAAGCCCCAGCCCGACCACGGTGTGTAGTGCGCATGGAAGCCCCACGTGTATGGGCGCGGCCACCAGAAGAGCGGTCCGGCCCACGGACGGTAGTTCCAGCCCGTCCCCCAGACGACCGTACCGCCCCACGGGTAACAGCCTTCGTAACCGGGCGTGTAGCCGTACCAGACCTCGTCGGGCGTCGAGTCGTATACGCGCACGTACTTCACGTTGTATACGGGCACGCTCGGCGGAATCTGGTCGATGTCGTCGCTCGGAACCGAATCGGCGAGCACCCACGGGCCCGTCGGTGAATCCGCGACGTACCAGACCGCGTTGGCGCAAGCGTAGTACCGGCCGCCGATCCTCAGGACCGAGGTGGGCGTGTTGACCGCGTACTCCGTCCTCGTGCCTTCGATCGGAATGAACTTCGGCTCGCCATCGTACTGGACCTCCAGCTGAGCCTCGGAACGCCTGACGGCTGCCGTCTGCGGGATCTGCGCGTCGAGGACGGCGTCCTCGGCCTCGTCCGTGCCGGGTACACTCGCGCGCATATCTCCGATGTCCGAGTCGGGCGGGATCTTCGCGAAGCTCGCGGGGATCTGATCGGGCGCGACGTATGCGTACGACCCGCCATCGAGCGACTTGCTCCGAAACCAGCGGCCGGAAAGGAGTACGTAGTAGTTCTGCGTCGGGACGTCCATCAGAACGTCACTCTCGGTGTTCTCCATCGAGAGGAGGCCGGCGCTCACGCCAACGACGGGCTTGAAGGACGGCTTGCCTTCGGACACGACGAGCTCGGTGGGCTCCGTGGCCACGACGATCTTCGGCGGGTTCGCCGCCTCGGTCCCGTCCTCGTCCGGGACGTCCCTGTCGTCCTTTTTCTGGGCCTGCGCCGCCTGGGCCGCGAGGTCCGCGATGTCGGCGGGCGGGCCGCCGATGGGCCGCCACGGCCCCTTCGCGTCGGCTGCCTCGTACCACCACTTCTTGCCTCCGGAAAGGTAGTAGCGGTTGTTGCGCGTGTCGAGAACCATGAAGAGCGCGGTGTTCACGACGACCTTCAGGCCGGGGGCGGTCTCCACGGCGCGCAGCTGCGGCTCGCCGTCGAGCAGCACGAGAACCGTCGGCTCCTGCGCGAAGATCACCTTCGGCGGCTCGTTCTTCAGGCCCTGGGCGCTCTTCTTCTCGCGGTCCGCGACCTTCACGGCCTCGAGCGCCCGGTCGTACGAGATGACGAGGTTCCACTTCGGGACCTCCGCCTCGACGATTCCCGCGAACATCTTTTCCTTTTCGGGTGTGATGTCGGGGAAGCGCACCCGGTTCACCTTCAGCCGCAGGATCTCGACGGACCGGTCGTCCCGGTCGACGGACACCCCGGCCGAGAAGAAGATGACGCCGAACTTCGCCGTCTTGTCGTCCTTCTTCGTGACCGACACGGCCGCGCGCCCGGTCAACGTATCCCCTTTGAAGGTCTCGATTTGCGGCTGGTACATGACCGCCGTGTTGCCCTTCGGCGTCGTGAATTCCCGCGGCCACGGGTCGGGCGTGATGTCGGCGCTCCGGACGCGGAACGCACCCGCCAGGAGAAGCATTCCCAGGGCGATTCTGATCAGGTTGAGTCTCATGCGCGCTCCTCTCGATACAATATCGCGTCCCGGCGGCAGGACCCGCAATCTCCATGCCGCCGTGGGGGAGGACAAGGCGTGATCTACGACGACATTCTCGGAACCATCGGCAACACCCCCGTGGTGCGCATCAACCGACTCGCTCCGGCCGGCACGACAATCTACGTCAAGGTCGAGGCCTTCAACCCGATGAGCTCGGTGAAGGATCGCCTCGCGATCGCGCTGATCGAGGACGCCGAGCGCCGCGGGGTCCTCAAACCCGGACAGACCGTCATAGAGCCGACCTCGGGCAACACGGGAATCGCGCTCGCGATGGTCTGCGCCGTGAAGGGCTACCCGTTCGTCGCGGTCATGGCCGACTCATTCTCCGTCGAGCGCCGCAAGCTCATGAAGGGCCTCGGAGCCAGAGTCATCCTCAGCCCCGCCGCGAATCGCGCGTCGGGCATGGTCACGCAGGCGCGGGAGCTCGCGAAGAAACACGGCTGGTACATGCCGGACCAGTTCGAGAACCCCGCGAACCCGGCGTACCACCGCCAGACGACGGGCCCCGAGATCCTCCGCGACTTCGCGGGCAGGCGCCTCGACTACTTCGTCTCGGGCATCGGGACGGGCGGGACGCTCACGGGCGCGGGCGAGATCATCAAGGCCGCGCGGCCCGAGGTCAAGATTGTGCTCACGGAGCCCGCCGCCGCCCCGATGGTGACGGAGGGGAAGTGGGCGCCGCACAAGGTCCAGGGCTGGACGGCCGACTTCGTGCCGGCCGTCTTCAACCGGAAGGTGTACGACGAGGCGGCCCTCGTGACCGATGTCGAGTCGCGCGACGCGGCGCGCGCCCTCGCGCAGAAGGAGGGAATCTTCTGCGGCATCTCCTCGGGAGCCACGTTCGCGGCTGCCGCCAAGGTCGCCGAGAAAGCCCCGAAGGGTTCCGTCCTTCTCGCGATGCTCCCGGACACCGGAGAGCGCTACCTCTCGACAGTCCTGTTCGAGGGGATCACGGAGGACAGTGACGCCCTTCCGGCCTGACCGGCGCCGCACGCTCCTCGCCGCCGAGCGGGCGACGGAGGAGCTTTCGCGCCACGGGCGGACGCGCGTCGCCCTGGGCTTCCCGAACTCCTACGAGATCGGGATGTCGAACCTCGGCTTCCAGTGGGTCTACCGCCTCCTGAACCGCGAGGAGGACATCGCCTGCGACCGGTTCTTCGCGGACGAGGACTCCGACCGGCGCGGACCGCGCACCCTCGAGACGGACACGCCGCTCAGCGACTTCCCGCTCGTCGCGTTCTCGATCTCGTGGGAGATGGACTACGTCAACTTCTTGAGGCTCCTGCCCGCGGCGCGCATCCCGCTCGAGCGGACCGCCCGCGGCGAAGGCGACCCGATCGTCCTCGTGGGCGGCGACTGCGCCCGCATCAACCCCGCGCCCCTCGCCGCCTGGGTCGACGTCTTCGCGATGGGCGACGCGGAAAAGATCGTCCCGTCGCTCGCGAACGTGCTCCGGCGCGACCTGACGCGCGAGGCCACGCTCGCAGCCCTCGCAGAGCTCAAGGGCCTTTATGTACCGGCGGTCCACGGGGCGCGGGCCGAGGGCGCCGAGGACGGGAAGATCGTCGTCCAGCAGTTCAAGGCGGCCGAGGGCGCGTTCCGCGAGCCGCCCCACACGACGATCCTGACGCCCAACACCGAGCTGTCGGACAAGCT
The DNA here is from genome assembly GCA_038245905.1 of Thermoanaerobaculia bacterium. GTDB lineage: Bacteria > Acidobacteriota > Thermoanaerobaculia > UBA5066 > UBA5066 > Fen-183. The sequence continues at coordinate 22,219 of JBBRRY010000027.1, forward strand.
CCTCATCGAAATTGCGCGGGGCTGCTCGGAGATGTGCCGCTTCTGCTGGGCCGCGTACGCGATGGCCCCGCAGGTGCGCGTCTCGGCCGACGCGGTCCTCGAGATCGCCCGCCGGAACCGCCCTCTCACATCCCGCGCCGGACTCATCGCGACCGCCGTCGCGGACCACCCGGAGATTCTCCCGATCCTGCGGGGCCTCCAGGCTCTCGACTATCACGTGGCCCTTTCCTCCGTGAAGATCGACGCGATCTCGGAGGAGATCCTCGCGATTCTCACGAAGCAGGGCGAACGTGCGCTCGCGATCGCGCCCGAGGCCGGCAACGAGCGCCTCCGCCGCGCGATCAACAAGAAAGTTTCCGACGAGATGCTGTTCGAGAAGGTGAGGCTCATCGCGCGCTCGGGCATCACGCAGCTCAAGCTCTACCTGCAGGTCGGCCTGCCGGGCGAGACCGACGGCGACGTGGACGACGTCGTCTCACTCGTCGACGCCCTCCGGCTCGTGTTCCTCGAAGAGGGCCGGAAGCGCGGACGCGTGGGCACGCTCGTTCCGACGGTGAACGCGTTCATCCCGAAGCCACACACGCCCTTCGAGAACGAGCCGCTCGACGATCCCGCCGCGCTCGAGGAGAAGATGAATTGTCTCGATCGCGCGTTCAAGAAGATGCCGAACGTCACGTTCCGCGGCATGCCCGTCGTCGAGGCGATCTGGGAGGCGTATCTCGCGAAGATGGGCCCCGATTCAGCCCCGATCCTCCTCGAGGCCGCGGCCGGCGCACCCGTGCGCCGCCTCGTGAAGACGCACAAGGCGGCCCTGATGGCCGTCGTCAGGCCCGGCCGCGCGCTCGCGCTTCCCGAGCACGCTTCGCCCCGTGGCGTCTTCGACCCCCACGCGCGCCAGGCGTCGCCGTGGGGGTTCATCGCGAAGTCGTAGCTTCAGCCCTTCGCCGCGCGGAAGTAGGCTTCCGCGCCCGTCTTCAAGAGCGCGGTGACGGAGTGGAGAATGATCGAGAGGCCACGCGCGGCGAGGTCTTTCGCGCGCGCACCGGTCGGCGCGACAGTGCCCACGACGAGCCCGCGCTTTTTCGCGACGAGAACGACGCGATCGATCGCGGCCTCCACCTCGGGGTGGCCCGGCCCGTCGGGGAATCCGAGCGCGAGCGCGAGATCGCGCGGGCCCACGATGAAGCCGTCGATGCCGGGCACCGCCGCCAGCTCCTCGACGCGTTCGAGCGCCTCACGGGTTTCGATCTGCGGCAGGACCAACGTCTCGCGGTTCGCGCGAAGGACCCAGTCTTCCTGCTTCTCGGCCCCCAGGAGAAACCCGTTCGCGCGCATCGCCGCGAGGCCGCGGAGGCCGTCCGGCGGATATTTCACTGCCTCGACGAGGCGCCGCACGTCGTCGGCGCTCTTGACGCCCGGCAGCATGACGCCGGTCATTCCCGCGTCGAGATACTGCAGGATCAGCTTCGCGTCGAGGCCGCGCGGCCTCACCAGCGGGGCGAGGCCCGCCCCTTCGCAGGCGCGCGCGACGGCCGCAGCCTCCGGGGGACCCGCCGTGCCGTGCTCGGTGTCGAGGAGGTAGAGATCGAAGCCGAGGCGCCCGAGCGTCTCGACGAGATCCGGCTCGATGTTCGGCGACAGGAGGCCGTGCACGACCTCGCCCGCCCGAAGCCTGTCCTTGAGTCCATTTGGAATGCCTGCCATCCCTCTCCTCTCGGGTGCCTCAGGCACCTCAAGCACCGATGCGCTGGAGCGCGCCGTAGAGGTCGTTCGCCGTGGGCGGGCGCTGTGCGGGCTCCTTCGCGAGACACGACATGAGGACGCGCTCGAGAAGGTCCGGGAGGTCGGGCCGGAGGGCCGTGATCGGCGCGGGTTCGAACGAAACGTGCTTGCGCATGACCTCGCCCGGCTCACGTCCCTCGATCGGCCGCTTTCCCGCGAACAGCTCGTAGAGTACGACGCCGACGGCGTAAATGTCGCTCCGAGCGTCGAGCTCCCGGCCCCGCGCCTGCTCGGGGCTCATGTAGTAGGGCGTGCCCACCGTCTCCCCGCCCTGCGTCGTCGGATCGGCGCCTTCGGCGGTGCGCGCGATGCCGAAGTCCATGAGTTTCACGACGCCGTTCGGAAGAACCATGATGTTCGGCGGCTTGATGTCGCGGTGGATGATGCCGGCTTCGTGGACGGCCGCGAGACCGCGGCAGAGCTGCTTGGCGATCTGCAGGCCAGGCGCGAGCGCGAGAGCGCCCTTCTTGTCGAGGATGTCGCGCAGTGTGGTGCCGGGCACGTATTCCATCGTGAGGAAACGAAGCCCGTCCGCCTCGCCGAGGTCGTGAGTGCGCACGACGTTGCGATGCGTGATCTTGCGGGCCAGCCGGATCTCCTGCTTGAGCGTCTGCCCGATCGTGACGCCCTCGTCGAACGCCTCCGGCTGAAGGACTTTCACGGCTACTTCGTCGTCGAGCTCGCGGTCCAGAGCGCGGTACACCGTGCCCATGCCGCCCTTGCCGAGCGTGCCGAGGATCTCGTAGCGCCCGGCGAAGACCGTGCCCGTTCGCGGACCCGCGAACGCGCGCGCCGCGGCGTCGGGCGGGACGGGCGACGGCGACGCCGCGAGCGTCTGCGCCCGCGTGGCGCCGGCGGCGGGGCTGCGCAGCTCGGCGAGCATCTGCTCGAGGGCGGCCTTCTCCCTCAGCTCACGGACCATCGCCGAAAACGCGCGTGCCAGCACCCCAACTTCGTCTCCGCCCGCCTCCGGCAGCTTGACATCGAGGTTTCCTTCGCGGATCTCCGCCGCGCCCTTCGCGAGCTCGGCCAGGGGACGCGCGATGCCGCGGCCCATCGCGAAGGACACGGGCAAAGCGAGGAGGAGCGCGAGCGCGCCCACGAGGAGAAGCGTGTCGCGGATGCTGCGAAACGCGGCCGTCTCCTCGTCGCGGGAGCGCGAGACGACGAACGCGCCGAGCGTCTCGTCCGTCGCGCTTTTGAGCGGCACGGCGGCGACGATGCGGCGGTCACCGGCCACGAGGAAATCGAGCGGGCCGACCGCCTGTCCTTGTCCAAACAGCGAGTCGACGGCGGCGCGGTCTTTCGCGAGCGCCGCCGCGAGGAGATCGCCCCGAAAGGCCTCCGTCGCCGCCGAGAGCTCCACGCGCGGCGCCTCTCCGCGTTTCGCCGTGTTCGCAAGAAACCCCGTCTGGCCATTCGTGATGCCCCGCAGCGTCCGCGCGCGTTTCTCGTCGAGCGGCGTCGCGACGGCGAGAACGCCCCTCAGCCGCCCCTCGCCGATCGCCATGTCGCCGGCGAGAACGGGCACGGAAGCCACCGTGGAAAGAACCTTGCCCTCCCGGATCACCGCGGTTCCGGGCACGCCGAGAAGCGCGTCCGCGACCCACTTCACCTTCGCGAAGGACGGGCGGCGCTCCTCGTCGATTTCCTGGTCGTTCCGGTCCAGGAGGACTCCGTTCGCGTCGAAGAGAAAGACCGTTCGCGCATTGAGCTTCGAGGCCTTGTCGAGGGTCCAGTCGTGAAGCGTCTTCGCATCCTTCGCGTCGAAGAGGCTCTTCGTGCCCGGCTCGTCCGCGACGCTCGTGACCTGCCGGCGGAGCGAATCCTCGAGGCTTCCCTGGTAGGCGCGGAAAGTATCCGGCATGGCGCTCAGGCTCTCGCGGATGCTCTTCTCGGCCACCTCGTTCGCGCGCCAGGTCGCCACCGCGATGGCGCCGCCGAGAGTCAGGAGGACGAGGAGCGCGGCCGCGACGGAGAACTTCGTCGCGAGCCCCGTCCCGCCCATTGCAGCCGTCGGCACGACAGCGGGAGCCGGGGCAGGCGCGGACGCCTGGAGGTCCAACGTGACGACCCGGGTCGATTCGCCCGAAGTCGGGTGCGGAACGTCAGTACCGGTTCGCATCGTCGTCCGGAGGAGGATATTTCTTTCCGTACTTGTTCGTGTGGGGCGCGTCGCGGAAGTTCGAGCCGTCGAGCACGATCGCGAGCGTGACGGTTTTCCCCGCTGCCACGTCGACGGTGCCCTGATAGTCGCCGCCCTTCTCGTCCCACGCGCGGACCGAGGCACGCCCCGCGGGGACGCGGGACAGAACGGCGCTGCCGTCCGCGCCCGTCTGAGCCCAGGTCGTTCCGTCGATCACGAGGAGATAGGCCGCCATCTGAGGATGAATGTTGCAATAGACGCGGACGAGCCCGGCCGTGTCGAACGTCATCGCGCGCGAGGCTCCGTTGCGGTAGAGCCCGAGATCGAACTTCGCGCCCGGCGACAGGCTGAAGACGTTGTGGAAGATGCCGTCGAGATTCGGGAAGTCGACCGTCGTCCCTGCAGGCACCGCCGTGATACGCGGATCGAAGCGTTTGCTCTTCGACGCGATGCGCGGACGAACGGCAAGAGGAGCCGCGGGAGTGGAGGCAGAAGTCGGGGCAAGAGCCCCGCCGGGACGCACCTGCGAGGCGGCGGCGGGGATCCAGACGATCGCTTGCACGGCGGGCAGCGGCCGGCGGTCTGCTCCGAGAACCGTCACGGATACCCGGACGTCGCCGGTCGACGGGGCAGCCCCCTCGGGCGCACCCTGCGCCATGCGCGAGGCGAGAATCAGAGCCAGCGCCGCGGCGCGCGCTCCATGGGCGATCGATTCGTGCCGCACAGGTTCCTCTGATTCTAGACAACGGCCTCAGGCGCGCTCCGCGCGCACCTTCGCAACCGCGCGGGCAATCTCGTCGGCGGCCCGGTCGACTTCTTCCTCCGTCGTGAAGCGCCCGAGGCCGAAGCGGATCGACGCCTCGGCCTCGACGCGGGTGCGTCCGAGCGCGACGAGGACGTGGCTGGGTTCGGCCGACGCCGACGTGCAGGCGGACCCCGACGACACGGCGATGTCGCGCGCGTTCGACATGACGGCGTCCGCGGGCGCCCCCGCGATCGTCACGTTCAGGTTTCCCGGCAGGCAGAGGACCGGGTGGCCGTTCCGTGAGAGACCGTCCACGCGTTCCCGGAGCCGCTCCCAGAGCCGGTCGCGAAGGCCCGCGACCCTTTGCGATTCAGCCTGGCCCTCTGCACGCGCGATCTCGGCCGCGGCGCCGAATCCGACGATGCCCGGGACGTCGAGCGTTCCGGGCCGGAGGCCGCGCTCGTGGCCGCCGCCAAAGGACAGGGGCGCGAGCCGCACGCGCGGATTCACGGCGCGCACGAAGAGCGCGCCCACGCCCTTCGGGCCGCACAGCTTGTGGGCCGAGAGCGACACGAGGTCGAGGCCGAGGCCGTGAACGTCCAGCGGGACCTTCCCGAGCGCCTGGACGGCGTCCGTGTGGAAGACGATCCCGCGCTCCTTGCACACGCGCGCGATTTCACCGATGGGGTTCAGCGTGCCGATCTCGTTGTTCGCCGCCATGACGGACACGAGGACCGTCTCCTTCGTGAGGGCTTCCGCGACGGCTGCCGCGCTCGTCGTTCCCTCCGCGTCAGGCGGAAGGTACGTGACCGAGAACCCCTCGGTCTCCAATCGGCGGCAGGGGTCGAGCACGGCGCGATGCTCGATCGCCGACGTGACGACGTGCGCCCCGGGGACCTGCCGCGCCCGCGCGGCGCCGAGGACGGCGAGGTTGTCCGCCTCGGTCGCGCCCGAGGTGAAGACGATCTCGCGCGGGTTCGCGCCGACGAGGCGCGCGACGGCCTCGCGCGCTGCGGTCACCGCGGCTTCCGCCCGCCAGCCGAAGGCGTGGCTCCTAGACGCGGCGTTCCCGAAATGCTCCGTGAAATACGGCCGCATCGCCTCGAAGACGCGCGGATCGACCGGCGTCGTGGCGTGATAGTCGAGGTAGACGGGCGGTTTCGGTGTCATGGGACGGCCGCGCGGCCATCCTCGGCCCCGCGCTCTGGGTTTGCAACCCGGGATGAGCGAAGATCGGAAGCGAAATGCTCCACCTTCTCGTCGCGACCGTCGAACGGCATGACCTCCTCGACGAGCTCCGCGCGATCGCGCCGGCCACCACCACGTTCCTCGGCGAGCAGGGGCTGGAGAAGACCCTCGAGCGGCTCGGCCGGTCCGCGCGCATGGACGCGGTCGTCACGGATGCTCCGGAAGTCCTGATGGAGATCTACCACGAGATCCCGGGGGCGCTTCCCGTCTATCTCGCGCGGCCCGACGAGGACGCCGCGGCCGTCCTCGCGGGTCTCGACGCTCTCCTCGCGGCAGACTGACCCCTCAGGCGCCGCCCGCCCGCTTCCACTCCGTCCGCATCTCCGACTGGAGGCGGCCGAGGCGGTAGGCGTCCCGGTTCACGAAGGCGCCCCACGCCGCGAGTCCGGGATGAACCTCCTCGATGCGGCGCCAGATTTCCTGCGCGACGAGCCGGTAGTCGGGATGGCCCTGGGGCATCGACCGCAGCTCGCACAAATGCACGGCCTCGCGCAGGTTCAGCGTGACGTACCAACGCACGCGGTAGGCGAACGGAACAATGTATGCAGCCTCGGCAGGGTGATCCTTCTTTACCGCTTCGTGGAGCTCGTGCGCGCGCGCCATGCATTCCTCGAAGATGGGTCCGTGCCCCGCCTCGACGATTTCCGGTGGCGTGTCGTATCCGAGCGCCGTAGAGAACGGCTGGCGCTCCTGGGAAAGCAGCCGGTGGCGGTGGAGGTCGCGGTAGATCCCGAGGTTACCCACGAGGTCGAACGAGTAGGACGCCTCCTCGAGGGCGCGTGGCGGCTTGTCGCGCCGGCTCTTCCGCCCGGAGGCGAGACCGGAGAGAAGGGCCGCCCGCGCGGCTGGTTCCAGGCCGCTCACGTGCGAGCGCACGTCGGCGAGCGGGCGGCCTCCATGCGGGTAGAGAAGCGCCGCGAGCACCTTCTCTTCGGCGTCGCGGTCGAAGTCCACGAGCGTGACGGGCGAGACGGAGGGCGGGCCCGCCGGGACGACCCGGGCCGAGGCCGAGGCGGCGCGGGCGAGGAGATCCTCCTTCCAGAGGCTCGGCGCCGACCTTTTCACGAAGGACGGAATGAGCCGATCCAGCTCACGGCGCATGCCGAGGGCCAGCGCGCGGCACTCGTGCGACGGGTGCGTCAGGAGACGGTTCAAGAGGTGCTCGTACGCCTGCCCCGTCGCGAAAATCCCGAGGTTCGTCAGCGTCGACGCGGGAAGGTAGCTGCGCATGACGTCGCAGGCGTGCGCCCGCACGGTCGCGGCATACGCGCGCTTCGCAGCCTTCAGCAACCCTTCGTCGCGCTTCACGTCCGCGAAGTCGAGCGGCTCGCCGGTCTTCGGGTGGCGGACCGCGACGGACTCGATCGGGAGCACCTTCTCGATGTGGGCGATCATCGCGTCGATCTGGCCCGCGTAGGCCCCGAAGAGGCGGTCCATGAGCGCGACGTAGGCGTCCCGGTGGCGAGAAGCCATGAGCGACGGCTCGCGGAACCAAAGGAAGTCGCCGCGGGCGTCGCGCTGGTCGAAGCGGACATAGCGGGTGGATTTCTCGAGGAAGGCGATGCCGATCCGCGAGTCTTCCAGCACCTGCGCCGTCACGTTCGAGACGCCCTCGATCGCGAGGTGCGCGCCGCCGAGCTGTGCGACCGAGTCGTCGCCGTACCCCACGAGGACGCGGTCGTAGAACGCGCGCGCCTTCTTCAACGCGTTGTCGTCATGCCCCACGTCGACGCCCGGGAGGGCGCCCGCCTCGCCCTGAAATTCGTCGAGGAACACGCGGCGCAGGCTCTTGCCCGACCGGCTGTAACGCGAGAAAAGCGCGCCAGCCACTTCCTGCGGGAGCTTGAGGCCGAAGACGTGCGCATCGACGTTCGTGAAGTACGGCGCGAGCTGACGCGCTTCGGCTTCGGAGAATTCAGTCATTCTGTTTGAGAGTCTAGCCGGGGAAGACGATCCTCGTTTCCCCCGGACCCCCTTCGCGTCGCCTGGATGAGCGCCGCCGTGATTGGAGAAAGCGAGCGCCCCTCGAACGAGCCCGGCGCCGCGAAGACGAAGACGTAGTAGTTGCCCGGCCCCGAGAGCAACGGGATGTCGACGCGCGCCACACCGCGCACGAGTCCGACCTCGCCGCGTGAGCCGTCCGCGTATTGGGCGTTGGCGGGGGCGCGGGCGAGGAAACGCTGCGACGCGGCGGGATAGGCGTACGAGCGGCGGCGGCGGATTTCCTCGCGGGACATCGGGCGTGCCGCCGGCTCGTAGCCGACTTCGAGGGAGGCAAGCGTCCAGCCGTCGGGCAGCTTCACGGCAAACGGGGCGCGCGTGCCCGCCGGAACCGGCGCCCGCGGGACCTCGACCCACACCGCGACCCGCCGGCTGAATTCCTCCACCATCCGGAACTCGCCGCCCACCACGGCGGCGCCGATTCCGACGTGCGTCCACTCGGGATCGAGAACGGTGCGGCGATGCCCGTCGTCGGGGGGCCGCTCGGCCATCATCTGGCCGTGCGCATCGAGGAGCAGGCGGGAGGCTTCCGACTCGTCCACTTTGGCTCCGGTCCGTGTCAGGGAGCTGAAGTTCTCGCCGTGGTAATCCACGCCGCCCGCGATTGCCCATCTTAGGTAGGGCGGCCGGCCGGCGGTGTCCCAGTGGCCCGACGTGCGCGACGCGGCCGCGTCGAGACAGAAGGCGTCACCTACGCGCGCGCCGAGAAGATCGTACGCGACCGGCGCCGCACCCGCGGCTCGCCTCTCCCGGTTCAGGCGCTCGAAAAGACGCGCCTTGGCCTCGGGGAACCGCTCCGCATAGGTTCCGGCCGCCGCGTCCCCGCCGTGGCGCACGAGAGGAACGGGCGCCTCCGGGCGGCTCATGGGCAGAGAAATGCACGCCGCCGCGAGCAGGGCCGCGGCCGAGACGAAACTTCCCTGCCCAATCGGGAGCCGCGGCACCGTAGAATCGTACGGCCTGATGATCCGTTTCGGTACTTCCGGCTGGCGCGCGGTTCTGGGAGAAGAGTTCACGTTCCCGAATGCGCGGCGCGTCGTCACGGCCATCGCGCGCGCAACGCAGGTTTCCAGGGACGCGCCGGCCGGAGTCGTCCTCGCGTCGGACACACGATTTCTGAACGAGCGGTTCGTGGACGAGGCGGCCCGCGTCCTTGTCCGCGAGGGCGTCCGCCCTCTCCGCGCGGACCGCGACGTGCCGACGCCCGTCGTCGCCTTCACGATTAGGCGCCTCGGCGCAGCGGGCGGCATCAACTTCACGGCGTCGCACAACCCGCCCGAATACAACGGCATCAAGTTCTCGACGGCCGACGGCGCGCCCGCGCTTCCCAACGTCACGGCCCACATCGAGGCCGAGATCGCGAAGACGACGGAGGCGGACGCGGCGTCCGCTCCGGAGACGAAGCACGACACCATCGACCCTCGCGGCCCCTACCTCGAGAAGCTCGCGACCTTCGTCGACACCGCCGTGCTCCGGGCGTCGAAGCTGCGCGTCGCTGTCGACCCGCGCTTCGGGACGTCCCGCGGCTACCTCGACGTCTTCCTGAAAGATGCGGGTGTGGACGTCGCGCTCATCAACGGGCACCGCGACCCGTACTTCGGGGGCCTTTCCCCCCAGTGTGACGAGAAGAACCTCGCCGCGTTGTCCGAGCTCGTCGTGTCCGGGAAACACCGCATCGGCCTCGCGACGGACGGCGACGCGGACCGCTTCGGCATCCTCGACGCCGACGGAACGTACGTCGACCCGAACCACTGCCTCATGCTTCTCACCGACCTCCTCCTCGGCCGCCGACGCAAAGACGACACCCGCGGGGTCGCGCGTTCCGTCGCGACGACGCATGGGCTCGATGCGGTCGCGAAGGCGTATGGCGCCGAGGTCCTGACGACGCCCGTCGGTTTCAAGTACATCGGCGAGCTCCTCCTCGCGGACAAGATCACCCTCGGCGGAGAGGAGTCCGCCGGCTTCACGATGGCCGGCCACGTCCCCGAGAAGGACGGCCTCCTCGCGGGCCTTCTCCTCGCCGAACGCGTGGCGGCGACGGGCGAGACGCTCTCGGGCCTCCTCGCGGCGCTCTTCAGGCGCGTCGGCACCTTCTACCCGAAGCGCGCGGACGCGCGTCTCGATCCCGCGCTCGCCGCGTCGATCAAAAACCGCCTCGCCGAAAATCCCGACTCGCTCGCGGGGCTCAAAGTACAGTCGATCGACCGGATTGACGGGCAGAAGCTCGAGCTCGGCGACGGCCGCTGGATCCTCTTCCGCGCATCGGGCACCGAGCCCGTCGTGCGGATCTATGCGGAATCCCCCGACAGGGGCGAGACGGACCGGCTTCTGAACGCCGCAAGAGAATATGTTCTTAGAGGTTAAATAAATGTACGCAATCGAAAGCATCCACGCCCGCGAGATCCTCGATTCCCGCGGCAACCCCACGATCGAAGTCGAGTGCCTCCTCGAGGGCGGGGCGTCGGGGCGCGCCGGCGTGCCCTCCGGCGCGTCCACCGGCTCGCGCGAGGCCCTCGAGCTCCGCGACGGAGACAAGAAGCGCTACAGCGGCAAGGGCGTTCTCCTGGCCGTCAAGAACGTGAACGAGACGATCGCGCCCGAAGTCCTCGGCATGGACGCGCGCCAACAGGCCGAGATCGACCGCCTCATGATCGAGCTCGACGGCACCGAGATGAAGACGGCCCTCGGCGCGAACGCGATCCTCGGCGTCTCGATGGCCGTCTGCCGCGCGGCGGCCGAGGCCTGCGCGCTCCCCCTCTTCCGGTACCTCGGCGGCACCGGCGCCGTGACGCTTCCCGTGCCGATGATGAACGTCGTGAACGGCGGGGCGCACGCGGACAACCCTCTCGACATCCAGGAGTTCATGCTCGTGCCTGCCGGCTTCCCGACGTTTCGCGAGGCGCTCCGCGCCGGGGCCGAGGTCTTCCACGCACTGAAGGGAATCCTGAAAGGAAAGGGGCTTGCGACGGGCGTCGGCGACGAGGGCGGATTCGCCCCGAACCTCGAGTCCACGCGCGCAACGCTCGACCTGATCGTGGACGCGATCTCGAAGGCCGGGTATCACGCCGGCAAGGACGTGTTCCTCGCGCTCGACTGCGCGGCTTCCGAATTCTTCGAGAAGGGGTCCTACTCTTTCGAGGGAAAGAAGGTCTCGCCCGAAGGCATGGTCGCGTTCTACGAAGGCCTCGCCGGCGACTATCCGATCCTTTCGATCGAGGACGGCTGCGCCGAGGGCGACCAGGCGGGGTGGAAGCTCCTGACGCAAAAGCTCGGGTCGAAGATCCATCTCATCGGCGACGACAACTTCGTGACGAATCCGAAGATCCTGAAGCAGGGCATCGCCGACGGCATCGCGAACGGCCTCCTGGTGAAGGTGAACCAGATCGGCACGATCACGGAGACGCTCGAAGCCGTCCGCATGGCGCAGACCGCCGGCTACATCACGGTCATCTCACACCGCTCGGGCGAGACCGAGGACACGACGATCGCGGATCTCGCGGTCGCCGTGAACGCGGGCTTCATCAAGACGGGGTCGCTCTGCCGCTCCGAGCGCGTCGCGAAGTACAACCGGCTTCTCCGCATCGAAGAGGATCTGGCGGAGACGGGGGTCTATCCGGGCCTCGCCGCGAAGAAAGCCTGACGCCGCGCCCCGTTCTGCGTGAAAATGGTCCGTGCGCTTCGAACGGATCGTCGGCGGTGAGAGCCCGCCTCGCGTCACCAAGGTCAAGAAGCTGCCTTCGCAGGGCCGCCGCGAGGAGTCGCGTCCGCTGCCCGAGCTGATGCCCGACACGCCGGCGCCGGCCTCAGGCGCGCGCCCGGACGGCAGGCACGTGAGACCCGCCTCGTACGTCGCCATCTCGCTCGTCTTCTCTCTCCTCGTGTTCGGCTTCTTTCTCCTCAGCCCCAGCGGCCTCCTGAAGGTGAGGAAGCAGCGCATCCAGCTCGCCGCGATGCAGGCCGACGTCGAGAAGCTGTATGCCGAAAACCAACGTCTCGAAGAAGAGGTCGTCGCGTTGAAGACCGATCCGAAAGCCGTCGAGAAGATCGCCCGGGAGACGCTGAACCTCGTGAGGCCGGGAGAGGTCGTTCTCCTGCTGCCCGACGGCTGGCAAGCCCGCGTGAAGCCACCGGCTGCGCCCACGCCCGCAGCGACGCCGCGCTGAGATCGGCTCTTCAGGGCGCCGGTGTGAGCGCGTCCCAGAAATCGCAGGCGGCGGTGCGGATTCCGTCCCGTGCGGCGGCCGGGGCGTCCCAGACGAGCGTCGAATCGCGCGCCGCGTCGTAACGCGGCCACGCGGGAACGCCCGCGCCGTTCGGGTCCCCCGCGGCCGCGAGCCGGGCCCACGCCGCGTTCATCGCGTCCGAGAGGGCGCGCGCGGACGCGTCGGGCGTGTAGCCCGCAATCGCGGAGAAGCTGCCGAAGACGAACGGCAGCTCCACGCCGTGGATCGCACCATAGAGCCGGTTCGCCGGATACGAGAAGAAGTACCGGTAGACGGCGGGACTCCCGCCCGCGGCGGCGGCGCGCGCGATGCGCCGCGAGGGACAGACGAAGCGTGAGTCCGTCGTGAGCGCGACGTACGCCTTGCGCGGTGTCGCGTACGCGCTGGCCGGATACTGCGCGAGGACGAGCGGCGCGAGGATTCCGACCTGCGCCGTGACGAGCGCGCGGTACTCGGACTCGGTCGTCAGGAGGGGCGCCGCCGCGCCCGTCTCGTCCGCGTTCGCGCCCACGGCGAAAGGAACCTTGTTGTGTGTCCCGTGCCCGAGCGCGGCCTCGGGCGACTCGGACAGCACGAAGCCGTCCACGGCGGGCCCCCAGAGCTGACCGGTCGACGAAACGACCGAGACGTCCGGCGGAAGCGCCTGGAGAAGCGCCTCGGGCGTCTTTCCGCGCATGCACGAGGCCGGATCTGCCGCGGCGGCACAGCCCGCGTTCGCCGTGAGCGTCCCGCCGAACGTGACGAAGTCCGCGACGGGGCGCTGGTTACAACCGCCGCTCTCCATGAGCGCGGCCGAGAAGAGTCCCTTCGCGAGCGGCGAGGCGAGAAGGCTGCACGTGTTCACGGCGCCCGCGGACTCGCCGAAGATCGTCACGCGCGACGGATCGCCGCCGAACGCGGCCGCGTTGCGCTTCACCCAGCGGAGCGCGGCGAGGAGGTCGAAGAGCCCGTAGTTCCCCGCGCTGCCGCGGCGGTTCTCGGCCGCGAGGAACGGCTGCGCGAGCCAGCCGAACGAACTCAGCCGGTAGTTCGTCGTCACGACGACCGCTCGGTTCTTGCCCGCGAAGACGCTACCGTCGTAGTAATCCCACGAGCCCGCGCCCTGCGCGTTTCCGCCGCCGTGGATGAAGAAGAGAACGGGCAGCGGCGACGCGGGCGCGGCCGCTGGCGTGAAGACGTTGAGCGAGAGACAGCCCTCGGCTCCCGTAGTGGCGCCCGCGTCGTCGAGCTGCGGGCAGATTGGGCCGAACGCGGTCGCGTCCCGAACGCCGCTCCACGGCGCAGCCGGCGCGGGCGGGTGCCAGCGCAGGTCGCCCACGGGAGGCGCCGCGAACGGAATCCCTCGATAAACGACGACTCCCGCCGCCGACGCGCCCCGCACGGCGCCCGACTCCGTGAGCACGGCGCCCGCGGGCGCTCCGACCTCGACCGTCGCGAACGCCGACGGCGCACCCGCGCACGTGCCGGCCGGGAGCCAGCGATACGTCGTCGTGACGGCTGGAGTCACCGTAACGCTCCCGCCGGCGGCGACCGCTAGGTCGCCCGGCAGGATCCGTCCTCCGCCGGCCGACGATGTGTCCAGCCGCAGCACGACCGCGCTTCCGGCATCGACGCGCGCGGCGGAGGGCGTCAAGACCGGCGCGGCGGCGCAACCGGATGCGGGCGCCGTCCACGGCCTGAGGAGCACGGGATCGCCGGTCCCGTTGTCGATGACGCTCGCGTACGCGTCGAGCGAACCGGAGACGACGGTGACCTCGGCCGCCGCGTCGGGCGGGATCGCGGCGCCGCCGAACCAGTCGGGCAGCGATCGCTGCACCCACCCTCCGGGCGCGACGTCGGTCGTGCTCCCGGCGAGGACCGCGCCGGCCGCCGAGCGGAGGCGCAGCGTCGCGCGCACGCCGCCGTCACCCGCGAGAATCGCGAGGTTCGTCCGGAAGCCGTTGGAGCCAGTGGCGTGCGTGAGGCCCGTGAACACGAGCGTGCGGCCCGGCCCCGAGAGCGCCTCGGCCGGCACGGGCTCCTGCGCGGCCGAGAACGTGCCGGCACGCCCGGCCGGGTCAACGTTGCGCGTCGAGGCGAGCGCGGCGAGACGCGCGCCGGACGACACGCGCACGGCGCCGGCGGATCCCTCCGGCAGGCCGAGGGCGCCGAGGACGTCGTCCACTTCGAGAACGCCGCGCGGCGGGACGAGTCGCGTCGCGCGGAGGACTGCGCCGATCCCGGCGCTCTCGAGCGTCGCCTCGACGGGCTCCGGCCCCGGGTTCACGAGGCGCAGCGCCGTTCGCCAGAGCGTTCCGTTCGCGCCGGGCGTTCGTGCGACACCGTCCGCGAGAAGGATGAAAGGCGGGCCATCGGGATTCTCCGTCCGTCTTACGGGCGCGAGGATGCCGTCGCCCGTCACGTTGTCGACGACGGCTGCGTAGGCGGCCGCCGAGCCACGGAGCACGGTCACCTCGACGCGGCCGAGCGGGATCTCCGGATTGGCCGCGATCTCGCTCACCGAGCGCTGCCAGAAGAGCGCGTCACCCGCGACGCGCTCCTCGCCGCGCACCAGGCCGCTGTCGTCGACGAGCGTCACGCGCGCTTCGCTGCCGGGCTCGAGGAGCGTGACCGCGACGTTCGTCCGGAAGCCCGTGCCCGCCGCCGCCGTGTGCGCGAGCCAGGCAGCGACACCCGATTCTCCCGCGCGCAGCGCGTCGCCTTGACGCATGGCCGTCAGCGCGAGGCCGAACGTCCCGCGCGGGTCCGCGACGTTCGCGGTCACGCCGCGGACGACGAGGGGCGATGCGGAGCGCACGGTGAGCGTGCCCGCTCCCGGTGCGGAGCTGAACAGGCTCGCAACGGCATCGTCGAAACGAAGCGTCGTGCGCGGCCCGACGGTCACGCGCGGGGTGGCGGACGACGGACCGGCCGGCGTGACGAGGCCGAGGTCCGCCGTGACCTCGACGTCCGAGGGGTTCGTGATCCAGACCGTCGAGACGAAGCGCGTCCCGGCGACACCGGCCGTGCTCGCGAGGCCCGGAAGGACGAGGCGCTCCTCCGCGCGCGCGGGGAAGGCGCGCACGAACGCGAGAGCGGCGAGAAGGACCGCGGTTCGGATCGAGCGGCGGCGCGCGGGCATCGTGCTTCTTCGACGTCTCCCCGAGATCTCCGGTTTACATCCCGCCGTCAGCGGACCGATGCGAGATCGGCCGCGACCTCTCCCGCGTGCTTTGCGGGCGAGACGGATTCGTAAATTTTCGCGATCTTCCCCTTCGAGTCGATCAGGAACGACTTCCGCTTCGCGACGCCGAACGCCAGGCCGACGCCATAGAGCTCGATGACCTTCCCGTCCGCGTCCGCGAGGAGTCGGAACGTCAGCTTGTTCTTCTCGGCGAATTTCTTCTCGGCCTCGACGGTGTCTTTGGACACGCCGAGGACGACGACGTCCTTCGGGAGCTTCGGGCCTTCGTCACGGAAGGCCTGGGCTTCGACCGTTCAACCGGCGGTGTCGGCCTTCGGGAAGAAGTAGAGGACGACCCGTTTTCCGCGGAGACCCGCGAGGGAAACGGATTTTCCGTGCTGGTCCGGGAGCGTGAAAGCGGGGGCGGAAGCCCCGGGCTCGAGATGAGTTCCGGAAAAGAGTCCCATGGTGTCGCCTCCCCGCTCAGGGTAACGGAAATCTACGACTTGGAGCTGCCGAGCACTTCGCGGACCTTGTTCGTCAACCCGAGGGGAGTGAAGGGCTTCTGGAGAAACTCCACTCCGGCCTCGAGGAGCCCATGGTGCGCGATCGCATCGTCGGTGTAGCCCGACATATACAACACAAGGAGGTCGGGCCTCTGGCGGAGCAGCCGCTCCGCGAGCTCCGGACCCCTCACGCCCGGCATCACGACGTCGGTCAGGAGGAGGTGGATCGGTCCCGCGTGGCTGCCGGAAATCTGTTCGGCGTCGGCCGGGCCCTCCGCGAGAAGAACCGTATAGCCGGCCTTTTGCAGGATGAGATTCGTCAGCTGCCGGATCGCCGCCTCGTCCTCGACGACGAGGATGGTCTCGAACCCCGCGCGCAGCGCCGGGCGGACCCCCGAGCTCGGGCGCCGGACGGCGGCATCGCCGGCGACGCGCGGGAGATAGATCTTGAACGTCGTGCCCCGCCCCGGCTCGCTGTACACGCCGATCTCGCCGCCGCTCTGGTGCACGATTCCGTGAACGGTCGAGAGGCCGAGGCCGGTCCCCTTCCCCGCCTCTTTCGTCGTGAAGAAGGGCTCGAAGATGCGCTTCTGCGTCTCCGCGTCCATCCCCGTCCCGGTGTCGGAAATTGCAAGGAGTACGTAGCTCCCGGCCTCGACTTCGGCGTGCGTGTACGCAAACGCGCCGTCGAGCTCCACATTTGCGAGCTCGAGGATCAGGCTGCCGCCCTTCGGCATGGCGTCCCGAGCGTTGACGGCGAGGTTCATGACGACCTGCTCCATCTGACCGCGGTCCGCCTTCACCCGTCCGAGGTTCGGAGGCACGACGACCTTCACCTTGATTTCCTCGCCAATGAGGCGTTCCACCAGGTTCGACAATCCGTTGACCACCTCGCCCAGATCGAGGACCTCGGGGATCAGCGTCTGTCTGCGGCTGAAGGCGAGGAGCTGCCGGGTCAGCGTGGCGGCCCTCTCGCCCGCCCGCTGAACTTCCTCCGCCGCCTCGCGCAAGGGACCCGGCTCGAGCCCTTGAAGTAGAACCTCGCCGTAGCCGAACATGACCGTGAGGAGATTGTTGAAGTCGTGCGCCACGCCGCCCGCGAGTCGCCCGACCGCCTCCATCTTCTGGGACTGCCGGAATTGCTCCTCCAGGCGGCGCTTGTCGGTGATGTCGATGGAAATGCCAACGGCGCGTGCAGCGCCATGCTCACCAAGGGAGACATGTCCGATGTTGTTCATCGTGTGCACGGTGCCGTCCGGGCGAATCGCCCGGTGTTCCACCGAGAAGTCGCCGCCGGACTTCAGCACATTCTCGACCGCCGCTCGGACCAGGCTCCGATCGTCGGGATGGATGCGCTCGACGAACGCCTCGAACGTCCCCGCAAAGGTCCCCGGCTGCAGACCGTATTGAGCCTCGAGGATTTCGGACCATTGGGCAGCGCCGGTGCCGAAGTCCATGTCCCAGATGCCGACGTTTGCGCTGCGCAGGGTGAATCCGATGCGCTCCTCGCTCTCCCGAAGGAGACCGACCGCGTCCCGCAGCTGCTGTTCCGTGCGCTTGCGGTCCGTGACGTCGATGAACATCAGGATGCGCACCGGCTCGCCGACGTCTCGCAAAGCGATCGACTCCATAGACAGGAGCACGTCCCGGGTTTCCCCGGACTTGCGGCGGAACGTGGCCTCGAAGCCGATCGCGCGCCCGTCGGCGCTCATGACGTCGACAAGGCGCTGCCGATCCGCGGGATCGGCCCACAATCCCAGGTCCTCCGCGTTGTGGCCGACAAGCTCCGCACGCGAATACCCGGAGAACTCGGTGGACCGCCCGTTCACCTCGAGGATGTCGCCGTTCGAAGTCGTGATCGCGATCGGGATGGGGCTGGCCTCGAACACGCGCGCAAACCGCTCTTCCGTGCTCCGGCGCGCTTCCTCCAGCCTGCGTTTTTCGGTGATGTCCGTCCCCATCACGAGAGAGCCGGCGAAGGTGCCGTCCGAGCCCATTACGGGACTTGCATTGACGCTCGCCCAGAGGGTCGTGCCGTCCTTCCTCAGGAGCTCCATCTCACGACGCTCCGCGACGCCCTGCCGGCGCCGCTCGAAACCCCGCCGGGCTTCGGCGCGCGCGGACGGGGCCAGGAAGTCCTCGGCGGAACGCCCGATCATCTCCGGTACGGTGTAGTCGAGCATCGACGCCACCCGCTCGTTCGCGAAAGTGGTCACCATGTTCGCGTCGGCCGTCCAGATGCCCTCGTCGGTCGTCGTCACGATCGTCCGGTACCGCTCTTCGCTCTCGCGGAGCGCCGCCTGGGCCGCTCGGAGAAGAAGCGCCCCGCCTCCCGAGCGGTCGACGATGGCATCGACCTGGCCAGACCGAAGCGCTTCGCTCGCGGACTGCTCCTCGGAGAGGCGATGCCGCATCTCCTCGATCTCCCGCTCCAGCTCCACGATCCTCGCGCGGAGAGACTCGTTCTCTTTCTGAAAATCCGCGGGCGAGGAGCGCTGCGGCGTCACGGCACGACGCCCAGGGCGAGGAGCACCGCCCCATGGTTGCTCAGGTTTCCGACGACGCGCCGAACGGGAAGCGGAGCGAGGCGCACGAGCGTGGGCGAGAGGAGGACGCCGTCCGCAATCCCGCGCAGGGGCTCCTTGAGGAGATCGACGATCGTGATCTCCACCGATTGACCCGAGGCTTCACCGCCCGGAAACAGGATTTCGAGGTTGCGGATCGCGGCGAGGGAATTCGGAGCCTCGCCCACGATGTAGAGCCGGAGCAACAGACGCTCACGGGCTTCGGGCACCGGCTTCGCGGGATTCTGCCTGCTCAAGTCTTGCGCCGAGGCGGCCGCGCGGGGGCGCTTCCCTTCCCGGTCGAGCGCCCTCGCCGCATTCTGCGGATCTCACCCGCATGCATCGCTCGGGTTCCGACGTCGCCGGCCCTCTCCCCTCTCATCCGCTTCAGGTCCTGCTCCCTGTCGTCCCGTTCCTGGCGAAGCGCTTCCAGGCGGGACGTGAGATCGGCGACGGATTCCTCCGTGAGCCGCCGCTTCTCCTCGAGCGCGCGCGCGTCCTTCAGCCGGGCGGCCCGCTCCTGCTCCTCACGCTCCATGCGAAGCGTCCCCATGAGGACCGCGCCACCCGCCGTGTAGACGTCGGTCAGGTGGAGCCCACGCTTCGAGAGCAGCAGCTCGCGCACCTGGTTGGAGTGCGCCATTCCCCGCGACTTAATGATCGTGAGCCCGCGGTTCCGCTCCCCTCCCTGGATCGCGTAGGACAAGTGGATCCACGAATCAGCGATCGTGGAGACGCTCGCGGACGAGGCCTCGCGAAGGCCGTCGAATCCCTCGAGAAGGCTCGTCAGCACGGTCGTGATGTTGAGTCTCCTCTCGAGCGCCATGAAGCGGTCGAGGTTGCCTCGAGGCTGGGTGCGGCCCCCGTTGTTCGTGAGCGCAGAGAGCGGGTCGATGACGAGGCAACGGCTCCGGTGCGCATCGAGCAGCGACCGGATCTGCATGAGGTGCTCCTCGGCCGGTCGCGCGCCCGCGTGCGCCGAATACATCCGGAGCCGGCCGGACTCGAGGTGGCGGTCGAGATGAATTCCGACGGAGTGGAGGTTTCGGACCACTTGGGCCGATCCCTCGTCGAAGCTCACGAAGAGAGTGTTCTCCTTGCGGCGGCAGGCGGCGTCGGCGAACGCTCCCGCGAGAATCGATTTCGCGGTGCCGGGGGCTCCCGAGATCAGCACGCACGTGCCCCGGAAATAGCCGCCCCCGAGCATCGCATCGAGGTCGGGGACACCGCTCGAAACGCGTTCCGGGGAGACCTTGTGATCGAGCGAGTCCGAGGCGAATCCCGCGACCTCGATGCCCCGGGAGGTCACCACGATGGGAACCTCGTTGCACGAGGCTTTCCCGCCCCGGTACTTGAGGATCTGGAGATACCGGCTCGCGACGGTATTCACGAGGCGGTGCTGGAGGAGAACCACGCAGTCCGCCAGATACTGGAGGAATCCGTAGCGCGGCGAGAGCGTGGGGTCGGCCTGTCCGATTTTCGATGTGATGATTCCCGTGAGGCCGCTTTCGTAAAGCCATTGGTGCAGCCGGAGAAGCTCGACGCGCTCGGCCGCGGGATCGTCGAGCTGCGCGAGCAGCATGTCGATGCCGTCGAACACGATCCGGCGCGCGCCAAGCTCCTTTGCCTTGGCCGAAAGGCCCGCGAGGAGGCCCGCGAGGTCGAACGCGCCCCCCTGAACGGTCGCGGTGTCGAGATGGGCATCGAGGAGGAACAACCGATCCTTCTGAAGCCGGCGAAGATCCCAGCCGAAGGCGCTCGCGTTCGCGACGATCTCCCGAGAGCGCTCCTCGAAGGCCACGAAGATGCCTGGCTCATTCGCCCGCCGCGCGCCCTCCACGAGAATCTGAAGCGCCAGAATCGTCTTCCCGCAACCCGGTCCGCCGACGAAGAGCGTCGTGCGCCCGCGCGGCAGCCCGCCGTCGGTCAGCGTGTCGAGACCCGGCACGAAGGTCTGAAGGCGGTTTGAAACCTTCATAACCCAACGATACGCCTATCGTTCCAAAAGGAGTGTCGCGCTTGACTCGCGAAGCCCGAGCCGCTATGGTCCCCCTCCCTGACGCGGGGTGGAGCAGCCTGGTAGCTCGTTGGGCTCATAACCCAAAGGTCGCAAGTTCAAATCTTGCCCCCGCAACCAATGAAATGAACGGGTTAGCTCATCCGGGCTAACCCGTTTTTCTTTCCCGGACAGCCGTCACGGGACGACGTGCGTACCCGCCTTCCCGGCGAGGGCGAGGCCGACGTGGGCCGGGTCCGTGATGATCGCCTCGCGGCCGCCTCCCTCGAGGAACGCGATCACGGCCTCGATCTTCGGACGCATGCTCCCCGGTTTGAAGTGGCCCTCGGCCAGATAGCGCCGCGCCTCGGCGACCGTCATCCGGTCGATGTCCTTCTGCTGCGGCGTCCCGAAGCCAAGACAGACCTTCTCGACACCGGTCGAAACGACGAATAGCTCGGCACCCAGCTCGCGCGCGAGGAGGCTCGACGCGTGGTCCTTGTCGATGACCGCGGCCGCGCCGCGAATCTTTCCCTCGGCGTCTTCCACCACGGCGATCCCGCCTCCGCCCGCCGCGACGACGACGAAGCCGGCGTCGAGGAGGCTCTTCACCGCGCCGAGCTGGAGAATCGTCTTCGGCGCGGGCGAGGCGACGACGCGCCGCCAGCCGCGGCCCGCGTCCTCGACCATGTCCCACCCGTCCGCCGCGCGGTGGAGATCCGCCTGCTCCTTCGAGAAGAACGACCCGATGGGCTTGTCCGGCTTTGCGAATGCGGGATCGGCCCGGTCCACAAGACACAGCGTCACCACCGTGGCCGCGGCCTTCTCGATGCCGAGGCGCCGGAACTCGTTGAAGAGCGCGAGCTGGATGTGGTACCCGAGCGCCCCCTGTGTGTCCGCCACGCAAGAGTCGAGCGGCACCTGGTGGAGCTCCTTCGCCGCGAGCTCGGACCGGCGCAGGATGAAGCCAACCTGCGGACCGTTTCCGTGCGTGATCACGAGCCGGAGGTCGGGGTCCCGGAGGAGCGGCGCGATGTGGCGGCACGTCTCGGAGCACGCCTGGTACTGGTCCGGGACGCGCTGGTGCTCCTTGTCCGTGATGAGCGAGTTCCCGCCGATGGCGATGACGGCCGTCCTTTTCACGCGAGCCTCCCTCCGGTGGTGCACCCGAGGATGGCAGTCCGAAGCCCGGGCCGACAAGCGAAGAAACGGCGATTCCGTATCCTCGGACAATCGTGAGCCCCGATCGCACCGTCTCCTCCGCTCCCGCGGAGCTCGCCCCGCAGGACGCCGTCCTCCGTTTCCTCGAGAGCACGGGACGCCCGTCCGAGGCGCGGCTTTACCTCGAGATGTTCCGCGCGCGGCCGCGGGAGCAGTTCGCGGCCATCGCGATCGACGCGAACGTCATGGCCGGCGCGGCGGACGCCGTCGTGCAGGACCTGCGGTTTCTCGCCGCGCTCGACCTCTTCCCGACCGTCGTCCTCGGAATTTTCCAGCCTTCCGACGCGGCCGCGAACGCCCGCGTCCTCACCCGCCACCTCGAGGCCGAGGGAGTCGGCGTCGAGGTGCTGTCCGCGGCGGAATTCGGGCTGGCCGCGCGCGTGACGGCCGCAGCCGCGGCGGGCCGCGTGCCCGTGCACGTGTTCGAGCCGGCGGCGAACGAGCAGGCGGGCGACCGGCTCGAGCGGCTGGGCGGGCTCCTCGAGGAGCTTCAGACGCGGAAGCTCCTCTTTCTCCACCGCCCCGGCGGCCTCCGCCAGCAAGGCGTCCTTGTCCCGATCGTGAACCTCACGACCGACGTCCCCGCGCTCGTCGCGAGCAAGGAGATTTCGCGCAAGGAAGCTCTCATCCTCGAGCACGCGCGCCGGCTCTGCGAGAAGACGGCGTCGTCCTCCTTCACGGTCGCGGTCACGTCTCCGCTCAACGTCCTCCGCGAGCTGTTCACGGTGAAGGGCGCGGGAACCCTTCTCCGCCGCGGCGCTCGCATCGTGCGCCGGGAGGGCTGGGACGGCGTCGACGTCGGGCGCCTGCGCGACCTCCTCGCGTCGAGCTTCGGACGCGCCCCGAGCGAGGCGTTCTTCCGGACGACGCCGAGCCGCGTGTACCTCGAGGAGAACTACCGCGGCTGCGCGATCCTCGTGGAGACGCCGCTCGGCGCGTATCTCACGAAGTTCGCGGTCTCGGCCGAGGCGCAGGGCGAAGGCATGGCGCGCGACCTGTGGGAGGCGCTCGCGGCGGACAACCCGGTCGTCTTCTGGCGCGCGCGGCGGGCGAACCCGATCAGCGAGTGGTACGTCAAGCTCTGCGACGGGCTCGCGCGGCTGCCGGACTGGACCGTTTACTGGAAGGGCGTCGCAGTCGATGCGATCCCCAAGGCGATCGACTGGGCGGTGAAGCAGCCGGTCGACATCCCGCGCCCCGGGGACTGACGCAACGGAACGTCGATCCCGGCCGCGTCAGTCGACGGGGAGGCACGCCACCGGAGCCGCGATCGCGACGTGCCACGTCTGGAGCGTGATCGGCGCGATGCCCGCACGGCCGACCGGTAGACGCCGCCGGACCCGCCCGCCCCCGCGCCGCCCGGCGGCTAACTCCGCCTGGTTCATCCGCATCAAAGCCCGTCTCCCAGCGGTCGGGTAACTTCCACACTGGAGGAAACTCCCATGCCGGCGAAGAAGAAGACCGCCCCGAAATCTAGCGCGAAAAACGCCTTCGTCTGGGCCGATCCGTTCCAGCACGGGAAGGACGAGACGAAATACCGCCTCGTCGCAGGGCCCAGGGGCTTCGTGAAGAAGGCGAAGTTCGCCGGCAAGCCCGTCCTTGTCGTGGACCCGAAGGCGCTCACCGTCCTCGCGCACGAGGCGATGCGGGACGTCTCGTTCCTCCTCCGCCCGAAGCACCAGCAGCAGGTCGCGTCCATTCTCCAGGATCCCGAGGCTTCTCCGAACGACAAGTTCATGGCGACAACGCTCCTGCGCAACGCGGTCGTCTCCTCGAAGTTCGAGCTGCCGTTCTGCCAGGACACGGGCACCGCAACCGTCGTCGCGTGGAAGGGCCAACGCGTGTGGACGGGCGACGACGATGCCGCGCGTATCTCGAAGGGCATCTGGCAGACGTACACCGAGGAGAACCTCCGCTACTCGCAGACGGCCGCGCTCACGATGTACGACGAGGTGAACACGGGGAACAACCTCCCCGCGCAGATCGACCTGTACGCCACGAAGGGCGACGCGTACAAGTTCCTCTTCGTGGCGAAGGGAGGCGGCTCGGCGAACAAGAGCTACCTCTTCCAGGAGACGAAGGCGCTCCTGAACCCCGACACGCTCGTGCCCTGGCTCGTCGAGAAGATGAAGTCGCTTGGCACGGCCGCGTGCCCGCCGTACCACATCGTCTTCGTCGTCGGCGGGACCTCGGCCGAGGCCTGCTTGAAGACGGTCAAGCTCGCCTCGACGGGCTACTACGACGCCCTCCCGAAGACGGGAGACAAGTTCGGCCGCGCGTTCCGCGACTCCGCACTCGAAAAGACGCTCCTCGAAAGGGCGCAGGGTCTCGGCTTCGGCGCACAGTTCGGCGGAAAATACTTCGCGCACGACGTGCGCGTGATCCGCCTCCCGCGCCACGGTGCGTCCTGCCCGGTCGGAATGGGCGTCTCGTGCTCGGCCGACCGCAACGTCTTCGCGAAGATCGACGCGAAGGGCCTCTGGCTCGAGGAGCTCGAGCGCCACCCCGAAGCTCTCCTCCCCGTCCACACGGGCGCGAAGGAGCACACCGGGATCGTGAAGATCGACCTGAACAAGCCGATGAAGGAAATCCTCGCGGAGCTCTCGAAGCATCCGGTGTCGACGCCTCTCGCCCTCACGGGGCGCCTCGTCGTCGGGCGCGACATCGCGCACGCGAAACTCAAGGAGCGCCTCGACAAGGGTCAGGACCTCCCGCAGTACTTCAAGGACCACCCCGTCTACTACGCGGGGCCCGCGAAAACGCCGAAGGGAAAACCATCGGGCTCCTTCGGGCCGACGACGGCCGGACGCATGGACTCCTATGTCGACCTCTTCCAGTCGAAGGGCGGCTCGATGGTCATGATCGCGAAGGGCAACCGCAGCCCGAAGGTGACCGAGGCGTGCCAGAAGTGGGGCGGCTTCTACCTCGGCTCGCCGGGCGGCCCGGCCGCGCTCCTCGCCGAGGAGAACATCAGGAAGGTCGAAGTCATCGAGTACCCCGAGCTCGGCATGGAAGCCGTCTTTGCGATAGACGTCGTGGACTTCCCGGCCTTCATCCTCGTGGACGACAAAGGAAACGACTTCTTCCAGCGGATCAAGTAGGCAGGTGGCCCATGCGCCCGTGGCGGTAGTCCTCGATCGCCTGCCGAATCTCGCGTTCGGTGTTCATGACGAACGGCCCGTAACCGACGACGGGCTCGTCGATCGGAGTTCCCGAAAGCAAGAGAACGGTTGAGTCGGCTCCGGCCTCGATCGAGAGCGTCTCGCCGTCGCGATCCAGGACCGCCAATCCTCCCTCGTCGACATTCTTCGATCCGTTCACGCGTCCGCCGCCGCGAAGGAAGAGCAGCGCGGTGGACTGACCGGCCGGCACGTTGAGGTTCGCGGTCTTCCCGCCCTGGAGCCTCATGTCCCACAGCTCGATCGGCGTGAAGGTGCGCGCCGGGCCCTTCGCGTTCTCGAACGCGCCCGCGATCACCCGGACCGTTCCAGCTGAACCGGGAAGCTCGACGACCGGAGTCTTGCCGCCGACGACGTCCTGATAGCCGGGCGGAGACTTCTTGAACTTTGCGGGCAGATTCACCCAGAGCTGCACCATCTCGAGCGTGCCGCCGTGCTTCGTGAACTCGCGTCCGTGCATCTCCTCGTGGACGATGCCCGAGGCGGCAGTCATCCACTGGACGTCGCCCGACCCGATCCGGCCCTTGTGCCCAGCCGAGTCTCGGTGCTCGATCTCACCCTGATAGGCGATCGTCACCGTTTCGAAGCCGCGATGCGGGTGCTCGCCCACGCCGCGCGGGACCGGGGCCGGCGAAAACTCCGCGGGCGCGGCGTAGTCGAGAAGGAGGAAAGGACTGAGGGTCGGAGCGGAGTCGTACGAGAACATCGACGAGACGGGGAAGCCGTCGCCGACCCAGTGCCGGGGCGGCGCCTGTTCGATCCTGAGGAGCTTCTTGGAACGATTCAGGTTCATGGGGCAGTCCTTTCCGTTGTGGCCGTCCGATCACACCGCGACAGGTGCCGCGGCAGGTTGGCGCCGGAGTGCGAGGTTCAGGGCGCCGCCGAGAATTCCGGCGACGAGGGCGGCCCAGCTCACCGGAGACGTCCAGAGCGGGGTGAGGCCGAGGAGCGCGTCGAGGGAGTAGAGGCCTGGGCCCGAGAGGGTGAGCGCCGCGGCGCCGATGCCGTAGAGCAGCGGGACTTCGATGCCGTTTGACACTGCGAAGAGCCCGTGCGGGGCGTGCACGCTGACCGCGGCCACGACCATGACCGAGACCATCAGGGCGGGGCCGACGGGGCCCAGGAGGCCCGCGGCCATCAGGAGGCCGCTCAGGATCTCACCGGCTCCGGCGGCGGCCGCGAAGAGCCGGCCGGGGCGGAACCCGAGTGATTCGAAGAACCCGCCGGTGCCCGCGAGGCCGTGCCCCCCGAACCATCCGAAGAGCTTCTGTGCGCCGTGAGCGGCCATGAGGAGTCCCAGTCCGAGGCGAAGAATGAGAAGTGCCGTGTTCATGTTGCGGGCTTCCTTTCCGGAGTTTCAAGAGTTTCGTCCGAACAAGTACTATATAAAACATAGCGACTATCTGTCAAATAGTTACTTGTCGATGAGATCGTTCTCCGCTATCCTTCGTCTGGTGAGCAAGATGACCGCCGCCTCCGCGCACGAGCTGGCCCTCTGCGGCCGTTTCCACCGTGCGATCGAGCTGATCGGCCGCCGTTGGACGGGCGCCATCGTCTTCTTGCTGCTTCGGTCGCGCTGCCGGTTCGCGACGCTCCGCGACGCCATCCCGGACATCACCGACCGCATGCTGAGCGAGCGCCTGCAGGAGCTGGAAGAGGAGGGAATCGTGGAGCGTACGGTCGTCCCGGCCACGCCCGTCCGCGTCGAATACGCGCTCACGAAGAAAGGACGTGCCCTCGCCGCCGCGATCGACGCCATGGCCGCCTGGGCCGAGCGCTGGGTCGAGCCGGAGCGCGGCGTCAGAGCCCGACGTGCAAGATCCGCAGGATCGGGCCGTCGGGCGCGCTCGAATCCCTAAGGTCGACGCCCGCGAAGATCGCCCACGTGTGATCGCCCTTCGGGTCGACGAGAGTCTGCGTGACCTCCCACTGGCGCGGGCCGATGGACTTCATCCGCGTCAGGTGATGGAGGCGCGCCTCGGACCCTGAAACGAGCTCGCCGTATTCGCCGAAGAACGACGCCATCGCGGCTTCGAAGCGCGCGGCGTCCCACGAGTCGCCAGCGTCCTGAAACACGCGTTCCGCCGCCTCCTCCCATTCCTTCTTCGCGAGCGCCCGAACGAGAAGCTGCGCCTCCGCGCGGACACGCGCGGCGAAGACCCGCGGGTTCGCAAGGAGCTCGGTGAACCACGAGGCTTCCTTCTTCTGCACCGACGCCGCCGGTGCGGTTCTCTCCGCGATGAGGAGCTCGGGATGGCGAAGCCTTTCCCACTCCTCGAGAAGACTCGCGTCCGTTTCCCCCACGAGCGAGCGGAAATAGCCGAGCACATCCCAGAGCTCGTCGGTCTTCGCGGCCTCGGGAACCGTCTGGTCGAGCGTCTTGTAGAGCTGCGAGAGGTACCTGAGAAGGACGCCCTCGCTCCGCTCGAGGCCGTAGCTCTTCACGTAGTCCGAGAAGCCGGCAAACGTCTCGAACATCTCGCGCCCGATCGACTTCGGGCTCACGTCCGAGCCCGCAGTCCACGGGTGCGCGGCGCGGAAGGCGTTGAAGGCGCCGTAGAGGAAGTCCGCGAGCGGCTTCGGGTGCGTCACCTCCTCGAGGCGCGCCATGCGCTCCTCGTACGGGACGCCCTCTTCCTTCAGCTCCGCCACGAGCCGGCCTTTCGCCCGGTCCACCTGCCGCCGGAGGATCACGTCCGGGTTTTCGAGGATCGACTCGACGACGGTGAGCGCGTCCACGGCGTACGTCGAGGACGCGGGATCCAGCTCCTCGAGCGCCGACAGTGCGAAGAGCGAGAGCGCCTGGTGGAGCGAGAAGTCCCACTGGAGATCCTCGGCCACGACGACGCGATACAGCCGTTCGCCGGTGAGGCCGATGATTCCCGCCCGATACAGCGAGCGCACAAGGACGGCCGACTGCTTCACGAGGCGGCGCTTGGCGCCGTCGTCCTCGTGGCAGCGCGCGATGAGATCGCGAAGCGACGCAAAGTTCCGGGCCGCCGTCTCTCCCTCATCCCGCTGGAGGAGAGACAGCAACATCCCGTGCGTGAGCCGGAACCGGGACGTCAGCGTCTCCGGCGGCCTCGAGATCAGTTTCTGGAACGTCTCGACCGACCATGACACTTCGCCCTTGGGAGGGCCCTTCACCGTCCTGGCCTTCTTTCCGGAGGCCTCGGACTTCTTCTCGGCCTGCCGCTTCTCGACGATGTGCTCGGGCGCCTGCACGACGACGCTGCCCTTCACATCGAACCCGCGGCGGCCCGCGCGCCCCGAGATCTGCTTGAACTCACGGACGGAGAGGAGCCCCACTTTCGTCCCGTCGAACTTCGCGAGCTTCGTGAAGAGGACCGTCCGAATCGGGATGTTCACGCCGACACCCAGCGTGTCGGTCCCGCAGATGACGTGGAGGAGCCCCTTCTGCGCGAGCTTCTCCACGAGGAGGCGGTACTTCGGGAGGAGTCCGGCGTGGTGGACGCCGATCCCGAACGACAGGAATCTCCGGAACTCCTTGCCGTACGGGGTTGCGAGGCGGATTCCCTGGGCGACCTTCCGGATCTCCTCCCGCTCCTCGCGGGTCCCGATCTTCACGCTCGTGAGCGACTGCGCGAGCTCCGCGCACTCCCTCTGCGTGAAGTTCACGACGTAGATCGGACTCTTCTTCGCCCCGAGAAGCTCCTCGATCGTCTCGTGGAGCGGCGTCTCGCAATACTCGTAGTCGAGCGGGACCGGCCGCTCGTCGGAGGTCACGTGCGCGACCGGGCGCCCCGTGTCGCGCTCGAGCCGCTCCGCGATCGCGCGCGTGTCGCCCAGCGTCGCCGACATGAGGAGAAACTGCGTCTCTTTGAGGACGAGGAGCGGCACCTGCCAGGCGACGCCGCGCTCCTTGTCTGAATAGTAGTGAAACTCGTCCATCACGACGTAGGGAGCCGCGAGCGCGAGGCCTCGGCGAAGCGCCATGTTCGAGAGGACTTCCGCCGTGCAGCAGACGACGCTGGCGTCCGCGTTGATGCTCGCGTCGCCCGTGAGCATCCCGACGTTCTCGGGCCCGAGCTCGCCGCAGAGCGAGAAGAACTTCTCGCTCGCGAGAGCCTTGATCGGACTCGTGTAGAACGACACCTTCCTCTCGCAGGCCGCCTTGAAGTGGAGGCCTAGCGCGACAAGCGACTTGCCCGAGCCCGTGGGCGTCCCGAGGATGACGTGCTTCCCCGCCATGATCTCGAGGAGCGCCTCCTCCTGGGCCGGATAGAGCGTCAGGCCGGTGGAAGCCACCCACTCGAGGAAGAGGCCCAGGATCTCGTCCGCGTCGTTCGTCCCACGGGGCGGGATCCTGTCCGCAAGCGGAGCGAGGACCGGCATCCCGAGCATTGTTCCACGGCGAAGCGGTATCGTGTCCCTTGGACCCTTACGGAGGTTTCAGATGAGTCTTCCCGTTCGCATCGGCATCAACGGCTTCGGCCGCATCGGCCGGTGTCTCTTAAAGAACGCCCTCGCGCGCGGCGCGACGGTGGCCGGCATCAACGACCTCGCCGATCTCGGCGACCTCGCCTATCTTCTGAAGTACGACTCCGTGCACGGCTGGTGGGACCGCAAGGTATCGCACACCGACAAGGAGCTGGTCGTCGACGGAGTCGCGATTCCGTTCTTCTCGTCGAAGGATCCCGCGGCCCTTCCCTGGAAGAACGTCGGCGCCGACGTCGTCTTCGAATGCTCCGGCGCCTTCCGCAAGCGTGCGGACGCCGCGAAGCACCTCGCGGCCGGAGCACGAAAAGTCGTCATCTCGGCGCCTGCCGACGACCCGGACGGCACGTTCGTCCTCGGCGTGAACGCCGATACCTACGACCCGGCGAAGCACCATGTCGTCTCGATGGCGTCCTGCACGACGAACTCTCTCGCGCCCGTCGCGAAGGTCCTCCACGAGTCCTTCGGCGTCGAGCACCTCATGATCACGACGGTTCACGCGTACACATCCAGCCAGTCCCTCATGGACGCCCCGACGAGGAAGCGCCGGAGAGGCCGCGCCGCCGCGCTCTCCATCATTCCGACGTCCACGGGCGCCGCGAAGGCGACGGCTCTCGTGCTCCCAGAGCTCAAGGGCCGCATGGACGGCATGGCGCTCCGGGTGCCCGTGCCCGACGGCTCGATCACGGACATCGTCGCGACGCTCAAGAAGGACGTCACGCCGGACACGATCAACGCCGCCCTCGCCGCCGCCGCCGAGACGCCCGCGCTCAAGGGCATCCTCCGCGTGGCCGACGAAGCTCTCGTCTCGCGCGACATCCTCGGCGACTCGCATTCGGCCATCGTGGACCGGGACAGCACGATGGTCCTCCGGGACCGCGTCGCGAAGATTCTCGTCTGGTACGACAACGAGTGGGGCTACTCCGCGCGGCTCGCGGACTTCGCCGTTCTCCTCGCAAACAAGGGCACCTGACCGCCCCTCCGGTGCTAATCTTTCCGGCGACATGATGCCGCGCCTGCGCGACGCCGAGGCCCTTCGGACGAAGCCGTGAGGGGTGCGCGCGCCATGCTCGTCGCGGCGTTCGCGGCGGGCGTGGGGGCGCGGATCTACGCGGCCTTCCTTCGCCCGCTCTGGGCCGACGAGATCTTCACGCTGACGCTGGCGAGAAAGAGCATCCCGGAAATTCTCGCGGCGCTGCGGGTCGATTCGGGCCCTCCGCTCCACTACCTCGCCGCACACCTCCTTCTCCTTCCCTTCCCCTCGCCAGGCGCCGGCGACGTCGCCGTGCGGCTCCTCTCCCTGGCCGCGTCGCTCCTTCACCTCCCGCTCCTCGTCAGGGTTGGCCGCCGCCTCGGGCGGCCCGAGGCCGGCCTCGCCGCCGCCGCGCTCTACGCGGTCTTCCCTCTTGCCGTCGACTACGGCGTCGAGGGACGCGGCTACGCGCTCGCATCTCTCCTCGCGCTCCTTGCCTTCGAGCGCGCCCTCGCGCTCCGCGAGCGCCCGCTCTTCGGAACGGGCGCCGCGCTCGCCTTCTCAGCGGCCGGCGCCGCGCTCACGCACTACCTCGCCGTGTTTCCCGTCGCGGCCCTCGCGCTTCTCGCGATCGACGTGCGGCCTGCCGCGCGCCGCGCGCTCGCCCTCTCGGGCGCGGGAGCCGCCCTTCTCGTTGCGCCGTGGGTCCCCATCGCTCTGCGCCAGCCCACCGCGTCGATGGCGTGGGCGCACGCACCCGCGTTCGCGGGCGCTCTACGCAACTTCCCCGCGAACCTCGCGTTCGGCGTCGAGCCTCCCGGCGCCCTCGCGCTCCCACTCTCGATTCTCGGCGGCGCGCTCGTCCTTGCGCTTCTCCTCAGGGAGCGACGCGGCGTCCTCTCGCCCGTCGCGGCCGTCCTCACCGGCTCCCTCGTCCTCCTCGCACTCGCCCAGCTCGGGACCGGCGCTCTCGTCCTCCCGGGCCGCACGGCGGTCGTGCTCCTCCCCTTCGTCGCGCTTCTCCTCGCATCCTCCCCGCCCGCGGTCCCGCTCGGCGCCGGGCTCCTCGCAGCGGCGATCCTCGTGAGGCGGCTCCCAGAGCTCGCGGGACCTTCGCCGGGCGAGACGCTGGCGCGGATCCTCGAGGCCCCCGCGCGCGCCGGGAAGACGATCGCGGCGGCGGGTTACTGGGGGCCGGAGCTCGCGTACCGGCTCGAGCGCGCGGGTACGCCGGGACGCGTCGTCCTCTTTCCGTCAGCAGTCGCCGCGCACCCCGGCTGGTACCGAGAGGAGGAGATCGCAAACGAGACGCTCCTGCGGGAGGCCGACGCCCTCCTCGCGTCGCCCGCGCGTCCGTCCGTCTTCGTCCTGCCCCGCGGCTCGCGCGCGTCCGCGGCGATCGCCTCGCGTCTCGGTCCCTCGCGCCTTCTCCTCGCGAGCCCGCTCGTCGACGTGGTCGAGACGAAGCCCGCCGCCCCTGCGCGCTAAGGCGCGTTTGACGAATTCGCGCGCCCGTGAGACCCTGACGTCCGGCTGACGGGCGCCCGACGC
>JBBRRY010000028.1:0-53707 GCA_038245905.1 Thermoanaerobaculia bacterium
TCACCGTCCACCCGGATCATGGGCGGCGAGTTCGTCGTGATGTGAAGGTCCGATCCTCCGCGCTCGACGAGCGTCTTGAGGAGCTGATGGAGCGTGACCCCCATTGCGCTGTCCCTCCCGAGTACGCACGAATGATACGCGATTATGCAAGGAGGCCGTAAGCGGGAAGGGTCAGGAAGTCGGCGAAGCCCTGATCGAGGACGAGGGAGTCGAGGAGATTCGCTGCTTCCCCGAGCCGCCCCGATTCGCTTCCGCCGAGCCTCTCGAGCTCTTCCGCACGGATGGCGCGGTAGAGCTCCGCCGTGGCGGGCCGCCCGTCGGCCAGCGCCGCGCCGCGGTGGAGCCACTGCCAGAGCTGGGCGCGCGAGATCTCGGCCGTCGCCGCGTCTTCCATGAGGTTGAAGATCGCGGCCGCTCCGTTCCCGAGGAGCCACGAGTTCAGGTACTGGAGCGTGACGTTGATGTTCAGGCGAAAGCCGGCCTCGGTGACGGTGCCGTTCGGCACGCGGAGGTCGACGAGCCTCGCGGGGTCGGGCACGACGTCCTCGCGGAGGCGCTCCTTCTGATACGGCTTCTCTCCGAGCGCGTTCTCGAAGACCTCCCACGCCACCGGCACGAGGTCGGGGTGGGCCACCCACGTTCCGTCGAAGCCGTCGGCGACCTCGCGGTCCTTGTCGGCTCTCACTTTCGCGAGCGCCGCCGCGTTGACCTCCGGATCCTTGCGCGTGGGGATGAAGGGCGCCATGCCGCCCATCGCGTGGGCGCCCCGCCGATGGCACGTTTTCACGAGGAGCTCCGAGTAGGCGCGCATGAAGGGGACCGTCATGGTGATCTGGGCCCGGTCCGGCAGGACGAGATCGGCGCGCGCGTGGAATTTCTTGATGAGGCTGAAGAGATAGTCCCAGCGCCCCGCGTTCAGGCCGCTCGCGTGCTCGCGCAGCTCGTACAGGATCTCTTCCATCTCGAACGCGGCGGGCAGCGTCTCGATGAGGACGGTCGCGCGAATCGTGCCGCGCGGAATCTTCAGAGCGGCCTGGGCCGCCCGGAAGACGTCGTTCCAGAGCCGCGCCTCGAGATGGCTTTCCAGCTTGGGCAGGTAGAAATAGGGTCCGGTTCCGCGCTCTTCGAGCGCCTCGGCGTTGTGGAAGAGATAGAGACCGAAGTCGAAGAGACTCGCCGAGACCGGAGCGCCGTCGACGCGAACGTGCTTTTCCGGCAGGTGCCAACCGCGCGGGCGCACGAGGAGCGTCGCGATCGAGGGATTCAGCCGGTAGGTCTTTCCCTCGGGGCTCGCGTACGCGATCGTCCGGCGGACCGCGTCCATCAGGTTGACCTGCCCCCGCACGACGTTCTCCCAGGTCGGGGAGAGCGAGTCCTCGAAATCGGCCATGAACACGCTCGCGCCGGAGTTGAGCGCGTTGATCATCATCTTCCGCTCGACGGGACCCGTGATCTCCACCCAGCGCTTCCGAAGATCCGCCGGTGCGGGCGCGACGGTCCAGTCGCCTGCGCGCACGGCGGCTGTATCGGAAAGGAAGCCGGGAAGCTCACCCGCGTCGAAGAGCTTCTGGCGCTCGACCCGGCGGGCGAGGAGTTCGATCCGGCGGCCGTTGAATTCGCGGTGGAGGCCCGCGACGAAGAGGAGCGCCTCGTCCGAAAGGATGATCTCCGAGCCCGCGACCGGCACGCCCTGGATGCGCGTTCCTGTGTTCATTTCGACACCCCGAACAGGGGATCGTAATACGACGAGAGGAGAGATCGTCGCGGCAAGGAGTCAAGCCCGGGCGCGGAGGTCGAGGAGGCCGCTCTCGACGATGTGTTTCAGGTCCCGGTCGCGGAAGAGCATGTCGCAGCGGTTCTCGGCGGCGAGGACAGCGAGAAAACAGTCGATCGTCGAGCGGATCGTGATTCCCCGGCGCCGCAGCGTGCGATGGAGATCCGCGGCCTTCAGATAGGTGTCGATCCCCACAGGCTCGAGGAAGGTCATCTTCCGGAAGAACGCCTCGAGCTCCTCCCGATCACGCTTGATGCCCTGAAAGACCTCGGCGGCTACGAGGCCGCACGTGCAGACGTCGTCCTCGCCCGCGAGGAGGCGGTCGACGGCGCGGGCCTCGGGGGAGTCCGTCCCGTTCAGGAACTCTGCCCAGGCAGACGTGTCGACGAGGACTCTCACGTCACGGCGTCAGGAGGGGCGGGGATTGCGCCTGCGGAGCGCGTCGAGGTCGCCCGTCCAGCCGACCTTGCCGGCGAGCTTCCGGAGCCCGCGCAAGGCGCGCCGCCGCGCGTAGTCGCGCAGCGCGTCGTTGATGACGGCCGTCTTCGTCTTCCCGGGGTCGGCCTCGAGCGCCGCCTCGAGCGCCTCGTCGTCGATGTTCAGGGTCGTCCGCACGATCTGCCTCTCGATGCAGATCCTAGCAGATTTAGATCTGTATGTTCCTGCCTTACAGCACGGTCTCCCGCACGACTTCCTCGATCGACGTCAGGCCGTCCTTGATCTTCGCGAGGCCGGAGCGGCGCAAGGAGACCATGCCTTCCTCGAGGCCCTTCCTCTTGATCTCGATCGAGGAGGCGCCCGAGAGAATGAGCTCGCGGATCTCCTCCGAGATCTCGAGGACCTCGACGAGCGCCACGCGGCCCTTGTAGCCGGTGTTGTTGCACTTCTCGCAGCCCTTGCCCTTCATCACCTGGATGTTCTTGGCGTCCTCCGCGGTGAAGCCGAGGGAGACGAGGACCTGCGGGGCGACTTCCGTGGGCCCCTTGCAGCTCGCGCAGACGCGCCGGATGAGCCGCTGCGCCGCGATGAGGACGACCGACGTGGCGACGAGGTAGGGCTCGATGCCCATGTTCATGAGGCGGTTGATCGTGGAGGGCGCGTCGTTCGTGTGGAGCGTCGAGAGGACGAGGTGTCCGGTGAGGGACGCCTTGACCGCGATTTCCGCCGTCTCGAAGTCGCGGATCTCTCCGACGAGGATGATGTTCGGATCCTGCCGGAGGAACGAGCGCAGTGCGGCCGCGAAGTTCAGGCCGATCTGGTCCTTCATCTGGACCTGGTTGATCCCCGGCAGGTTGAACTCCACCGGATCTTCGGCCGTCATGATGTTCGTCTCGGGCGTGTTGATGCGCGAGAGAGCCGAGTAGAGCGTGTTCGTCTTCCCCGACCCCGTCGGACCGGTTACGAGGACCATGCCCCACGGGCGCAGGATGGCCTTCTCGAACTTGAGGAGGCTCTCCTTCTCGAACCCCAGCTTCGTCATGTCGAGCATGAGGTTGTCTTTGTCGAGAAGGCGGCAGACGATTTTCTCTCCGAACAGCGTGGGGAGCACCGACACGCGGTAGTCGAGCTCCTTCACCTTGCCCGAAAGCTTCATCCTGATCTTGATGCGGCCGTCCTGCGGCAGGCGTTTCTCGGCGATGTCCATCTTCGCGAGAATCTTGACGCGCGACGCGATGGCCTCCTTGAGCTTCGGAGGCGGGTTCATGACCTCGTAGAGGATGCCGTCGATGCGGTACCGCACGCGATATTCGCGTTCGTAAGGCTCGATGTGGATGTCCGACGCGCCGCGCTTGATCGCGTCCGTCAGGATGATGTTCACGAGCCGGATGACGGGCGCTTCCTCGCCCTCGTCGACGAGTCTTTCGAGGTCGATCGTCTCCTGCTGGGACTCCTCTACGACCTCGAGAGAGGTGTCGGCCGTGTCGACGACCGACATCTCCTCCATGACCTTCTTCAGCTCGAGGGCGTGCGTGGCCCCGTAGTGCTTGTCGATCGCGAGCGAGAGCGCGTTTTCGGACGCGACGACGGGCTCGACGTTGTACCCGGTCATGAACTTGATGTCGTCCATGGCGAACACGTTCGTCGGGTCGGCCATGGCGATCGTGATCGTGGCGCCCGTCTTGTTGACGGGAAGAATGTTGTACTTGCGCGCGACGTCGGCCGCGACGAGCTTGAGGACCGCCGGGTCGATCTCGAAGTGCGAGAGGTTGATCGACGGAACGCCGAACTGAGCCGACAGTGTCTCGGTGATGTCGTCCTCGCTGACGTAGCCCAGCTTGACGAGCGACTCGCCGAGCTTCATTCCGGAGGATTGAACTTCCCGCAGCGCTTCCTGAAGCTGCTCGGGTGTGATTAGCTTCGACTTGACGAGGAGATCCCCGAGCTTTACCGCCATTCGCTGATTCTAGCGGGTCAGGGTGTTGCGGGTGGATCGCTTTTCGTGACTGTGCTCTCCGGCGCGCCCGCCGGTGCGGCGGGGGCGGGAGGTTTCGTCCCGGCAGTGACCTTCCGGAGGCGTGCCGTCACGGACCCGATGGGCATCACTGTCTTGGCCATCACGGGAAGCCGCCGCTCGTCGTCCGAGAACCAGAGGAAGAGCTTTCCGCGATTGCGGTCCTCGTCGGTCTCGTTCTCGCGCAGCTGGGGTTGCAGCTTGAACGCGTCGAATACCCCGGCTTCTGTCTCGACCCGTTCTTTCTCGAGCACGGCGGCCTTGAGCTTGTAAACCTTTCCGCGCGAGAACATGTCGACGCGGACATCCTGGCCGACCACGAGGGGCTGCGCCCTCAGGAAGTAGAAGGAAGAGATGATGTCCTGCACGCGCTCGGGGAGCGGCGTCCGGTCCTCCCGCCAGCTTCCGATCCGCCTCGCGAGGTCGAACTCCTCGACCTCGTCGGATTCGTAGCGGCCCTCGCGTGCGTGCTTCTCGAAGCGCAGCGGCTGAAAGTCGCGCGCGTCGATCCAGGTCTCGTAAAGGTCGCGCACCGGGTAGAACTTCGAGACATAGTCGTTCGAGGTCGCGACGAGGGTCATGCGGTGGACCGGAACGCCGTCGCTCGTCGTCTCACGGGCGGTCCGAAGCGTCATCTCGCCGCCCTCGATCTTCAGCCAGGCGATCGTGTAGACGAGCGTCTCGCCCGAGCCGAACGGCACGGGATACAGCCGGTCCTTGGAAAGAGCCTCGCGCGCGGCGACGAAAACGGGCGGCCGGTCGGCCGCGGAGGGGCGTGCGCCCGGCAGGAGAGCGAGGAGGCCCAGGGCCAGGGCGACTGCGCCGCGAACGGCGCTACGCGAGCAGCCGGCGGGCGGCGTCACGAACGTCCTCGAACGGCCATCGTCCACTCGAACGATTGTAGGCCGCCGGAGATTCCCGGAGGACGGCCGTCCGTGGGCCGACCGGGCCGAAGCGCCCGGGCGGCGTGGGCCCGAAGAGAGCGAGTGTGGGCGCGCCGGCTGCCGCCGCGAGATGCGTCGGCCCCGTGTCGGCCCCGACGAAGAGCGCCGCCCGCGCCGCGAGGCGCGCGGTGGACGCCGGCGTCGTCGGAGGGGCGAGGAGAAGAGGCGGTATTGAGGGGGAAAGAGAGGATGAAGAAGGGGATTTCTTAGAAAGGGTAATGAGCGCCTCCGCCCGGCTCTCTTCTCCAGGGCCCCAGCGGAGCACGGGTTGGATCTCCTCATTCCTCAGCCATCCGGCGAACGCCACGACGTCGTCCGCGCGCCACTCTTTATTCACCTTCGAAGAAAAAGGCTGAAGCACGGCGAAGGGACGCGACCCGTATCGCGCCAGCCACGCATCAACCACGGGGTCCTCCCGCTCGACGAGGTGCCGGACGTCCGGCGTGCTTTCGAAGCCGCTCTCGCCCGTCACGTGCTCGGCGAGCGCGAGCATCTGGTCGACGAGGTGGGGGCGGGCGGCGCGGTCGACATCCACACGCTCGTCGGTGAACAGGCAGTTGATGCGTTCCGTCGCGGTGCGCCACCCGAATCCCACTTTCCGTCCGGAAGGCGCCGCCGCGGTCACGAGCGCCGATTTGAAAAGCCCCTGAGCGTCCACGACGAGATCGAACCTCGCGTCGGCCCCTCTTACCTTTCTCAGAAAATCCGAAATCCCCTCTCCCGTCTTCTTCCCGAATCCGGCGCGCCGCCATCCGCGCGTGTCCACGGGCAGGACGTCGTCCACGTACGCCGCGCCCTCGAGAAGCGGCGCGAGCGGCGGCTCGATCGCCCAGGTGAGGTGCGTACCGGGAAGCGCGGCCTTCAGCGCCTTCGCCGCCGGCAGCGCGAAGACGACATCGCCGAAAGACGACAGGCGCACGAAGAGGACTCGCATCGGACCCGCGCAACCTTACCAGCCGTTGGGCTATGCTTGGACATGCTCGACTCGTCGGTGCTGGTTCTGAACCGCGGTTTCGCGGCCCTGACGCTGACGGACGTCAAGCGGTGTTTCACCCTTTTTTACAAGGGCCACGTCCGCGCGGTCCTGCCGGACTACACGACGTACGCCTGGGACCAGTGGCAGGACATTCCCGTTCAGCCGGACGACGACGTCGTGACGACTCCGAACCTCGTCCTGAAGGTGCCCCGTGTCATCCAGCTCCTTTCCTGCGAGCGGTCCCCCCGCAACGAGGTCAAGTTCTCGCGCCACAACATCTACATGCGGGACGGGAACCGCTGCCAGTATTGCGGCAAGCGATTCTCCACCTCGGACCTCTCCCTCGACCACGTGACGCCTCTCTCGCGAGGGGGGCCGTCCAACTGGGACAACATCGTCTGCGCCTGCCTGCCCTGCAACGTGAAGAAGGGAAACCGCCTCCCGGACGAGGCGGGTATGAAGCTGCGGCGCGTCCCGGCCAAGCCGCGGGGAACTCCGCTCGGCCTGATGTCGCCGCATCGGATCCACCCGACGTGGAAGAATTTCCTCGACATGGCGTATTGGAACGTCGAGCTGAAGTAGCGAGCCCGAATTCACGCTTCAGGTATTGCCACTGCACGGAAACGTGCAGGGCCCGCCCCGGGGCACTCCATGGCCGCCCGGTGCGGATTGGCCCTAAACTATTCTAAGAAAAACAGGTTACCGGCGCGGACAGACGTTTGTCGCGAGCGTGGCAGCGGGGTTGCGCTACTGGTTTCGTCGGTCGCCCCCGAGCCGGCCACAGAAACAGGGGACTGGAGAACAAAATGAAGAAGACGCTTTCCGCCCTCGTCGCCGTCGCCGTTCTGTCGCTCGGGGTTGCTTTCGCCGAAGAGGCGAAGACCTCCACGAAGACCGAAGCCACGACCACGACCAACCCGATCACGGGCAACAAGACCGAGAAGGCCTCGACGACGACCGAGACCAAGGCTCATACCGGCAAGAAGACCACGAAGAAGTCGCACAAGAAGGTCACGAAGAAGTCCGGCGCCGTCAAGAGCGACATGACGAAGACCGAGGCGTCCACAGCCGCCGCCCCCGCCGCCCCCGCCACGAAGTAACGTCCAAAAACAAGCTTCGAGCTTCAACGCCCGGGCCTCGTGCCCGGGCGTTTTTTTTCTGTGAACGCGTCGTGCCGCCAGCGGTTGTGAAACCAGAGCCATTGTTCGGGATGCCGGCGAATCACCGACTC
The DNA here is from genome assembly GCA_038245905.1 of Thermoanaerobaculia bacterium. GTDB lineage: Bacteria > Acidobacteriota > Thermoanaerobaculia > UBA5066 > UBA5066 > Fen-183. Next base: position 7,378 of record JBBRRY010000028.1, read on the forward strand.
CAGGATTCCATTGAGGCGGGCAGTGAGGCTCTCGACCCCCCGCTCCTCTCTCGAAAGAGTGCGGACGTCGAGCACGGGCTCGTAGGACAGGCGCCAGCGCGCGGCCGCGACGCGGCTTGCGTAAGTGGGAACGATGAGCGCCTCGGTACGGTCCGCGAGCTTCGCGAGAGCGGAGGATGTTGCGGCCGGGCGCCCGAAGAACGGCGCCGCGACGGCGTCCGGAGGTTCGGCATGCTGGTCGTTGAGAATTCCGATCGCACCACCGCCCCACAGGGCACGCAACATGCCTCGGGCGGCATCGCGCTTCTCGATCACCGTGTTGCCCGTGGATGTGCGCAGGCGGGTGATCGCCACGTCGAGGAGCGGATTGTCGAGCGGGCGAACGACGACACCGCACGAGATGCCGAGCCCGCCTGTGGCGAGCGCAGCCCATTCCCAGTTTCCGAGGTGCGCGGTCAGGAAGAAGACGCCCCGCCCGCTCGCGTAGGCGTCCTTCGCGATCTCCACGCCTTCCGTCTCGATGCGCTCCAGCGCGTCCGCCGGGTCATGAGCGAGCGCGTGGAGCAGTTCGGCCACGACCCCGCCGAAGTGCTCGAAGACGCGCACCGAAAGCGAGTCGACGTCGCTCGCGGACATCTCGGGAAAGGCGCGCGCGAGATTTTCTCGCGCGAGATTCCGCCGGCTCGCGTCGAGGCGGCGGTAAAGGCGCCCGAGCCTGCGCCCGGTCGATTCGGCAGCCTCGGGAGTTTTCCGCGCGAGAACGGCGCCGAACGCGCCGACGAACATGGCTTCGAGACGATTGCGAAGCGCGGTGCGATGTTTTGGCACGAAGTCCTCAGGACGGCGGGCGCGCGAGGCGCTGGAGAGCGTCCTCCACGAAGCCTTTTTCCGTCACGGCCATCTCCACCGCGACGCGAAAGAGAGGGAGGCGGATGCGCCCCTCGAGCTTGACGGCGTCCTTCTCGGTCGTGACGACCGCCGTCGCTCCCGACTCTTCGGCCGCCTTCTCGATCCGGCCGATCGCGTGCGGACCATAGGGGTGGTGATCGCGAAACGTGACGGCGCTGGCCGGCGCGATGCCGAGAGAGGCGAGCGTCGCGAAGAAGGCCTCGGGGCGGGCCAGGCCGGCGACGGCGACGAGCGTCTGCCCGGGCAGGTCTTCGGCCCGGACCTCGTCCCCCGAGTCGTCCTGAATGCCGAGCACGCGTGTACGCGCGTGGTAGACGGGTGTCCCGGGAGCCCAACGGTTTGCGACGGCACGTGCGGCCGCGGGGTCGGCCTGCTCGCACTTCGTCACGACGACGAGGTCGGCCCGTGCGAGCGAGGAAAGGGGCTCGCGCAGGCGCCCCTCGGGCAGCAGCGCGCCGCCCGCGTCTGGAGCCGTCGCGTCGAGGAGCACGACGTCGAGGTCGCGGGCGAGGGCGACATGCGAGAAACCGTCGTCGAGGAGGTGAACGCCGACGTCGGGGACGAGCTCCTCGACGCGGCGGGCGGCAGCGACGCGGTCGGAATCGGCCACGATCGGGATTCGCGGAAGGGATCGGGCGAGGGCGGCGGCTTCGTCCCCGGAAGCGCGGACAGAGGCGAGCGTGCCGGCGCCGTCCGAAACGACCACCAACCCGTGGCTTGCCCGGCCGTAACCGCGCGTGAGAATGGCCGGCCGGGTTCCGCGCGCGAGGAGCTCGCGGGCGAGCCAGCCGACGAATGGAGTCTTGCCGGTCCCGCCCGCGGCGAGGTTCCCGACGGAGAGAACGGGTCGTGCCGCCCGGTGGACCCTCAGGAAGCCCTGGCGGTACGCCGAGAGCCGGACCGAGACGGCGCCTCCATAGAGCGCCGCGAGCGGCGCGAGGAACCTCACGCTCGCGCCGCTCCGGCGGGGGCGAGCGCGAGGATGGCGTCTGCGGCAAGGCGCGCGGCTCCGGCATGCTTCGCGAAGAGGTTGCGGGCCGCCTCGGACGCGAGAGCTCGTGTCGCGGGCTCGGCGAGGAGCGGCCGCAGCGCGTCCGCGGCGGCGCGTGCGTCGGCAGCCTCGAAGACGGCGCCTGCCGCGGTGGCGAGCGCCGGGCGGATGTTGAACGTGGACGGCCCGTGGACGACCGGCGTGCCCGCGCGAAGCGGCTCGAGGACGTTATGTCCCCCTTTCGGAACGAACGTGCCGCCGAGAAGTGCGGCGCCGCCGAGCGCATACGTGCCCGCGAGCTCGCCGACGGAGTCGAGAAGGAGGACATCGACGCGCGCGGCCGCCGGATTCCGGGTCTCGAGCCGCGTGCGCCGCGCGAGGACGAGACCGTCTCCCGTCACGGCGCCCGCCGCGGAGTCGAATGATTCGGGTTGCCGGGGCGCGAGCACGAGGAAGACGCCCGGGGCGGCGGCCGCGAGCCGGCGCCGGACGTCGAGAACGAGAGGAACCTCGGTCGCGGCGATCGAGCCGGCCACCAGAACGGGCCGTCCGTCCGCGAGGCGCCGCAGGGCCTCTGCGAAGGGCGGCTCCGGCGAGGGAGCGCGGTCGAACTTGAGGTCGCCGCCGACCGAGATGCGCGACGGCGGGACGCCGATCTCCGCAAAGCGGGCGGCGTCTTCGGGTGTACGCGCCAGAACGCGTGTGAGCGCATCCCAGGAGCCCGCGAGGAGACGTAAGGCCCGCCGATAGCGCCGCGCGGACGCCTCCGAAAGGCGTGCGTTCACGATGAGCACGGGAACAGCGCGCCGGTGCGCCTCGCCGAGGACCGAGGGCCAGAGCTCGGTCTCGACGAGGACGAGGAGGCGCGGGGCGGTTGCGTCGAAGAATCGCCGCACCGAGTAGGGGATGTCGAGCGGGAACGTCCGCCACCCGCCGGGGCGCCTTCGCGACAGAAGTCCGACTCCGGCGGGAGTCGTGGAGGTGAGGAGGAGCGGCAGATCCGGACGCCGGACGGCGAGCTCATCGGCGAGCGTGAGGGCGACCTCGACCTCACCGAGCGAGACGCCCTGGATCCAGACCCCGTCCCGGGCGCGGGGTCCCTCGGCCTCCGGGAAAAGTCGCGAAACGACGAGCGGAAAGAGGGGCGCCTCGGAGGGCAGAGGCGCATTCAAATCGAGTCCTGACAAGAATTTATCGCCCCATCCCACTCGTGCTCCCGATTATACTTCTCTGGGGGAGGCCTCTTCCTGGTAGACGAAGGCGACTCCGGAAACGTAGAAGATGCCGAAGCGATGCATCTCGTCTCGTCTGCCTCCCGTCCCGTGCCCCAGAAGCCGTCGGCCGAGGCGCCTGAGGAACGCACGCTCGCGCGCCGCGCCGCAGGGGGAGATGCCGACGCCTTCGCCGAGCTGGTCGCGCGCCGGACGCCGGGAGTTCTCGCATTCTTGAGGCGGCTCCTCGGCGACGCCGAAGATGCCCGCGATGTCGCCCAGCTCACGTTCGTGAGGGTCTGGGAAAATCTCGACCGCTACGATCCTGCCTGGGCGTTCTCCACGTGGCTGTTTCGCATCGCGGGCAACCTCGCGATCGACGCCTTGCGCGCGCGCGGCACCCGGCAGCGCACCGAGGCCGAAAGTTTTCGCCTCGTCAAAGGGGCCCGGACGAGCGCGGAGCCGGACGGACCGGCTCTTCTTGCCGAGGCCGAGGTGCGGCGCGTCTTCGAAAGCTGTGCGGGCGTGCTCTCGGAAAAGCAGCGCCTGGTCTTCGTCCTCCGGGAGTTCGAAGACAAGGAAAGCCGCGAGATCGCGCAGATCCTGGGATGCCGGGAATCCACGGTGCGCAACCACCTCTTCCAGGCGCGGCGCTTGCTGCGGGACGAGATCCGGAAGCGGTTCCCGGAGTTCGTGGCGGGGCGGTGAGGTGATGACGAACGCCCTCTGCCTGGAGCTCACGAGCACGCGCGTGGCCGTACGGCAGCGCCTTTCAGAAGAAATGTCTCCTTCTTCCGAGCGCGCGCTCAAGGCGCACCTCGTCTCCTGTGGGGTCTGCGCGGCAGAGGCGCGCGCCCTCGATCCTACGCTTCTCTTCGTGCCGCTCGGCGCGTACGCCGCGGCCGCCCCGACTGACGAGGACGTTCGCCAGGTCACGGAAGAGGTCCTCGCGGACGTGCGGCGGCGGACGCGCGTTTCGACTCCCGCGCAGGTCCGCTCCGTCCTTTCGCGCCGCTTCCTGCAGGTGGCCGCGCTGGTGGCTCTCGCCGCGGGGCTCTTCGGCGTCCAGGGAATCCGGCTCGCGAGGGAGAAGGCCGAGCGTTCGGCCGGGACGACGCCGACGGCCGCCGCCGAAGCCGAAATCGCGGCCTTGAGCGAGGCCGCGCGCCGCTCGGCCCGCCCCCTGATCCAGGACATGAAGAACCCTGCCGCGCGCGTTTACGAGTTCGCCGCCGTTTCCGCGAAGGAGCCGAGCGTCGTTTTCATCGCGGACCCGCACGCGGATCTCTAGAGGATTTCAAACGTCATGCGTTTCGGCTCCCATCGGCTGCGGGCCGCCTCACGGGTTTCCGTTCTCGCGCTCAGCCTCGGCCTCGCCGGCCCAGCCATTGTCTCGGCCGCGGGCCCGCCCCCGCAGACGGTCGTCAAGGTCTTCGCGCTGAAGTACCGCAAGGTGGAGGACGCGCTGGCGCTCCTGCGCCCGCTCCTCTCGGACTCGGGAGCCGTCTCCGCGGTCCTCGAGACGAACCTCAACTCCCTCACCGTTCGTGGCACGCCGGCGCGCGTCGAGCAGATCGCCCGGGAGGTCGCGGCCTTCGACGTGCCGCTGCGCGCAATCGACATCGACGTGACGCTCCTGAAGTCCTCTGGGGAGAAGAAGCGCGGCGGGGAGAAGACCGACGTCTCGGAAGAGATTCGCGGGATCGGCGAGAGGCTCAAGAAACTCTTCAACGTGACTGATTTCACCCGTCTCGACTCGGTCGTCGTCCAGGGGATCGAGGGTCAGCGTGTGGCCTATGTGATGGGCGGCGGCTATCGGCTCGAATTTCTCCTGGATCCGTCGCGTGACGGCACCCAGGTTCAGCTCCGCGACCTCTCGCTCGAACGCGTGCGCCGCGAGGCGGGCCGGGAGGTCCGCGGCGAGATCGTGCGCACGTCGATCAACGTGACCCTCGGGCAGCCCTACATTCTCGGGGTTGGCCGCGACGAGTCCGCCGGCGACAAGCTCTTCGTCGTCTTCTTAGCGAACTGGCGCCGGCCCGGGCCGGGAATCTTCTGAAACTGATGCCGACGTACGTCTGCAAACTCGGCATGGCCGACGGGGCGGTCACGACGCGCGCGATCGAGGCGGCTGACGATGGCGCGTTGAAGGCCGAGATCGCGCGTCTCGGGGCCCGGCTCTTTTCCGCGAGGCTCGAGTCCGGCGCGGCGCCGGATGCGGCTGGGGGCGCGCGCTTCTCTTTGAACGACTCCCTCGCGGCGTTCGTCCCCCGCCGCCGCCATCCGGTGAAAGTCGGGGAGTTTCTCGTGTTCAACCAGGAGCTCGTCGCGCTCCTGAAGGCCGGCCTTCCCATCGTGAACGGCCTCGACATCCTCCTCGAGCGCCAGGAGAACGCGCGCTTCAAGGCGATCCTCAAGGATGTCCGTAGTCAGCTCGTTTCGGGAGTCGCCCTTTCGGACGCCTTCCTCGCGCACGGTGACGTTTTCCCCAGGCTCTATTCGACGTCTCTGAAAGCCGGCGAGCGCTCGGGCGAGATCGAAAAGGTTCTCCGCCGGTACCTCGCCTACCAGAAGATCCTCGGCGCGATCCGGCGCAAGGTAACCGGGGCTCTCGTCTATCCGGCGGTTCTCATCGGCCTGTCGATCGGACTCGTCGCCATCCTCATGACATACGTGATCCCGAAGTTCCGAGAGTTCTTTTCGGGCTTCGAAGCGGGCGAGCTGCCCTTCATCACGCGGATGGTCATCGGGACAGCCGACTTCCTTCGCGCCAACATCCTCGTCGTGCTCGTCGCGCTCGCCGCGGGCAGCATTCTCCTCTCCCGCTGGAAGACGAGCGAAGCCGGGAGAGTCTCGTTCGACGGCCTCCTGCTGCGCCTTCCGCTCATCGGGGCGATCCTCCGGCAGTTCGCACTCTCGCAGTTCACGCGTTCGCTCGCGACGCTCGTCGGGGCCGGCACGCCGCTCGTGCCCGCCCTCGACATCGCGGCGGGCGCCGTCGCGAACAGCCGGGTCTCCGCGGCCGTTGCCGCCGTCGTGCCTCGGGTCCGCGAAGGCAGTGAGCTGTGGCGCAGCCTGGAGTCCACCGGTGTGTTCACGTCTCTTGCCGTCGAGATGATCAAGGTCGGGGAAGCGACGGGAGCCCTCGAGGAGATGCTCACGAATACGTCGGATTTCTACGACGAGGCGATTGAAGCCCAGCTTCAGCGCATCGTGACCCTCATCGAGCCGATCATCCTGGTCGTCATGGGAGCCGTCATCGCGACGCTCCTCCTGTCGATTTATCTACCCATGTTCACGATCCTGTCCAACATCAAGGCCTGACGGGCCGTAAAACGGAAGACGCGATGAGCACGACGACCCGTTCGACATCTTCCGACGCCGCGATTCCGCGGTTCCTCGACGCCGCCTCCGAGGAGACGCGGGCCCGGCAGCTTGCCGAGCGCCTCGGACTGCCATACGTGGACCTCTGGACGTTTCGGATCGACGCCGAGATCTTCCGCTCGATCCCTCTCGAGTGGATGCTCCGGTTCGAGTTCGTGCCCGAAAAGGCCGAGAACGGCTCACTCGCCGTGATCATGGCCGACCCCGCCGACGTCGTGAAGCGCGACGAGCTCGAGGGCCTGCTCAAGAAGCGCCTGCTGATCCGGGTCGGCTCGCGAGCCGCGATGCAGGACATCCTCCAGAAATCCGAGTCCACGCAGCGCGTCCTCGAGGAAGCCACCGAGGAATTCCGGATGCAGGTCGTGCGGGAGGACGAGGAGGGCCAGGAGGTCCTCTCGATCGACCGCATCACGGCCGACGCGAGCCCCATCATCAAGCTCGTCGACTCCGTGCTCTTCAACGCGATCCAGCGCCGGGCCTCGGACATCCACATCGAGACGCAGGAGCACGTCGTCGTCATCAAGTACCGCATCGACGGCGTGCTGTATCCCGCGATGGAGCCGATCGACAAGAAACACCATCAGACGATCATCAGCCGCATCAAGGTCATGTCGGAGCTCGACATCGCCGAGAAGCGCGTCCCGCAGGACGGCCGCTTCAAGGTGCGCGTGAAGGGCCGCACGATCGACTTCCGCGTGTCGATCATGCCGACCGTTCACGGCGAGGATGCCGTCATCCGCATTCTCGACAAGGAGTCCGCGAACGCGGAGTTCAAGAACCTGCGCCTCGACGTCCTCGGGATGGACGCCGAGACGATGCGACGGCTCCGGAAGTTCATTCGTGAGCCCTACGGCATGGTGCTCGTGACGGGCCCGACGGGCTCTGGAAAGACGACGACGCTCTATGCCTGCCTGTCGGAGATCCAGACGGTCGAGGACAAGATCATCACGATCGAGGACCCGGTCGAATACCAGCTCCGCGGGATCACGCAGATCCCCGTCAACGAGAAAAAGGGCCTGACGTTCGCGCGCGGGCTGCGATCGATCCTGCGGCACGACCCCGACAAAGTCATGGTCGGCGAGATCCGCGACGAGGAGACGGCGCAGATCGCCGTCCAGGCCGCGCTCACGGGCCACCTCGTCTTCACGACGGTGCACGCGAACAACGTCGTGGACGTCCTCGGTCGCTTCCTCAACATGAAGGTCGAGCTCTACAACTTCGTCTCGGCCCTCAACTGCATCCTCGCGCAGCGCCTCGTCCGCAAGATCTGCCCGCACTGCAAGATTCCCTTCGTGCCCACGCCGCAGCTCATCGAGGAGTCGGCGCTCACGTCCGAGCAGATGAAGGGCGCGACATTCTGGGAGGGGAGGGGCTGCATCGAGTGCAACGGAACGGGTTTTTACGGCCGGATGGCGATCACCGAGCTTCTCGACCTCTCGGACCGCATCCGCGGCCTCATCCTCGACAAGCGCCCCGCCGCCGAGATCAAGAAGGCCGCGCAGGCAGAGGGAATGAGCTTCCTCCGCGAGTCCGCCATCAAGAAGGCCTTCGCCGGCCAGACGACGCTCCGCGAGATCAACAAGGTGACTTTTGTCGATTAGCGTGTCGACGAGCGGCAAGCGCAACCCGTTCTCGGCCGCGTTCTGGCGGTCCCCGCGTCCGCCGCATGCGTTCGTCCTGACGTCCGACCGGCTCGTTTACGTCGGTCCCGCCGACCCGGCCCGGCGCGCGGCGCTTTCCGGGGCGCCGGCGTTTCGGGTGCTGACCCGCCCGCTTCCGCCGGAAACCTTCTCGCCGGGACCGGACGGGTCGCCGCACGCGGGCCCCGCCCTCGCGGGCGCGCTCCAGCGGCTGCTCGCCGAAGCGGGCGCGAAGATCCCTGCCGCGTCGCTCGTCGTCCCGGACGGATGGGTCAAGCTCCTCGTCATCGACACCGACGAGCCGGAGCGCAACGCGCGCGAGGTCGAAGAGGTCCTGCGCTGGAAATTCGGCCGCGCGTTCGGCGAGCCCGTTCCGGCACTGCGCCTCTCCTGGCAGCCCGCGGGGCCCGGAGCCGAGGGAACGCGGGTCGTGGCTCTTGCCGCATCGGAGCAAGCCGCGTCTTCGTGGGAGGCTCCCTTCGAGAGGGCGGGGATTCGCGTCGGTTCGCTCGAGACGGCGGCGTTTGCGGTCTCCGTGCTGGGCGCGCGCGCGGCGGGGGAGGGATTCCTTGTCTGGGCGGACGACGGCGTGGCCACGACGCTCGTCTTCTCGGGTGGGCAGCTCCGTTTCGCGCGCACACGGAACTTCACGGATCCCCTCGAGGCTGTGCAGGAGATCCGCCTCGCCGTCACCTTCGGGTTGCCCGTCCGGCCTTTCGAGGCGGCTCCCGCCGACGTCACGGCGGAATGCGCCGCGGGGCCTCCCGCCTCCCCGGTCGTCGAGGCGTTGCGCGCGTTTCGCGCCGGAGCCGGGGCTGCCGAGCCGGACCCTCTTACGCAGGTCCGGCTCGTGCCGGGCGCGACGGTGACGCCGACGGTGGCGGCCCCGGAGCCTTCGACGCTCGCAGCCCTCGGCACGCTCGCGGGGGGGGATTGATGCCGGGCCGCTTCAACCTCGCGCGCCGGCCTTTCGTCGACACACGTCCGGCGAACCTCACGGCGACGTTTCTCGCGGTGCTCGTGGCCGCGCTCTCGTTCGTGGCGGCACGGACGGTGATCCGGTATTTCGCCGACTCGAGCCGGACGCGCGCGTCGATCGCGAGCCTCAGGGCCGAGATCTCGAGCCTCGAGGGAGAACGGCGCCGGGCGGAGGCGTCGCTTGCGCGGATCGACGTCGACGCCCTCGCCTCCGACGTGGAGGACGCGAACGAGATCGCCCTCCGTCGCGCCTTTTCGTGGACCCGCTTCCTTTCCCGTCTCGAAAAGACCCTGCCGCCCGACATCCGCATCGCGTCGATCGGGCTCCAGAAGATCGCCGCGGCCTCGCCCGCCATGGCCATCGCCCGGCGCGGTTCGGGTGAGTCGGTCATCGTGAGCCTCGTTCTCGTGTCGCGTGATCCGAACGGCATGCCGAAGACGATTCGCGCGTTCGACGCCTCGCCCTGGTTCGAGAGTCCGACGCCGTCGAGCGAAGACCGGGGGGAAAAGGGACTGCCCGAAGGCCGAAGGCTGGCCCTCTCGGTCACCTACCACGATGGCGAAGGCCGCAAGGAAAGCCGCCCATGAGCGCGCCTTCGGTCACGGTCCTCCAGGGTGCGAGCGACCGCATTCGCGGCTGGCTCCCCCTCGTGCGCCGTGGGGGCGTCCGGCCTTCTCCCTGGCGGGCGCGCCTGCCTCTTTTTGCTGCCCTCCTGGCCCTGCTCGGCGTGGCGACCGCCGTGCTCATCGGGTACCACGCCTTCTACGACGAGAGGTTCAAGACCCTCGAAAAGACGCGCGCCGAGCTGCAGGGCAGGCGCGACGAAGTCTCGGAGGCGGCGGGCCGGATCGTCAGGACGGAACAGCGCCTCCGCGTCCTCGAGCGGGACCTCGAGGGATTCAACCGGGACGTCCTCGGGGGCCGCAAGGAGCGGCTCGCGGCGGTGATCGAGGACGTGTACCTGCTCACGCAGAAGGCCGGAACCGTGCCGACACAAATTGCATACGCGTTCACGGACGCTGGAAGCGCCACGCGCCTCAGCCTCGGGTTCACCGTCCAGGGGCGCTACACGGACGTCAAGAAGCTCCTCTTTTCATTCGAAAATAATCCCCGCTTCCTCCTGCCCGAAAATATCGCCCTCGCGACCGACGAGACTCAGCCGGACGCCCTGCGCCTGAGCCTCACGGTTGCGCACTATTTCCGCCCCGACGGCTCGCCCGCGCCGCGACGTACCGGGCGGGCGACGGTGCGGCCTTCGGCGCAGGCAGCGTCTCCGGCGGTGAAGCCCACGCCGGCTTCCGGAGGGCTTCCGGAATGAGCGCGCCTCCGGGGGCCCCGAAGTCGAGCCTCAAACCGCTTCTGTTCGTTCTCGTCGTCGTCGCGGGCCTCGCGGGGCTGTCTTACCTTCCCCGGGGAAAGGGAGGGACCGAAGCCCCGGTGGCTTCCGCGGGCGCGCCCACCTCCGGCCTTTCGCGGGTCGCCCGGATCGGTGCCGATCCCGAGTCGGTGCCTGACCTCACGCGCCTGGCCGCGCGCGGCCGCGCGGACGAGAACGTGGGACGGAACGTGTTCCGTTTCTACGACTCGCCGACGCCTACGCCGCGCCCGACGCCGATCCCGACGCCTACGCCCGCCCTGCCCGGGAGCCCGCAGTTCGTCGGGCCGATGCCGATTCAACCGACGCCGACGCCGACGCCCATCGTTCCTCCGGCCATCCCTTACAAAGTTCTCGGCGTCTTCGGATCGCGCGGCGACCTCATCGTGTCTCTCGAAGAGGGCGGCCGGATCATCAACGCCCGGGAGAAAGACGTCGTCGACGGCCGCTTCAGGATCCACAAGATCAACCGCGAGTCGGTCGACTTCAGCTTCCCCGGTCTTCCGCCCGAGATCACAAGGCGCATCCCCATCCCGCTCCCGTGACGCGGGAGATTGAAGGACTTCGCATGACGACGACACGAAACGAAAGGGCCTTCCGCCGATTTCCGCGCCTCCCGGGCGTGGCGGTCGCTCTCGTCCTCGCGCTGCTCGCGCCCGGCTGCGCGACGTCGCGCGCTTTCCGCGACGGCGAGCGCGAGGAGGGACGCAAGCACTGGGACCTGGCCGTTCTTTACTACGAGAGGGCCCTCGGCCTCGATCCGAAGGACTCGGCCGCACGCATTTCCCTCCAGCGGGCGCGCTTTCAGGCGGCCCAGGCCCACTACGAGCGCGGGCGCCTGCACCGGTCCGCAGGCCAGCTCGACCTCGCCGCAGCCGAGCTCGAGGTCTCGGTCGCCCTCGACTCCACGAACGACTCGGCGCTTCAGGAACTGAGGAGAGCCAGGGCCGATATCGAGATCCGCAACCGCGAGAACGCCGGTGGGACGCCCGTCGAGAAGGCGAAGGCGCGGACGCGCGGCGCACGCGGAGCGCCGCCGATGCTGAACCCGTCGTCGACGAAACCGATCGACGTGGCCTTCGCGCCCGACACGAACATCAAGAAGATCTACGCGGCGCTCGGTGCGGCCGCGGGGATCAACATCATCTACGACCCGCAGCTCAAGGACGACAAATTCACGCTCGACCTCCGGGGCATGACGTTCCAGAAGGCCCTCGAGACCGCGATGCGACAGGCGGGTCACTTCTACAAGGTCATCGACGAGAAGACGATTCTGATCGCGCAGGACACGCAGCAGAACCGCAAGGAGTACGAGGACCTCGTCATCCGCACCTTCTTTCTCTCGAATGGCGACGTGAAGGACGTCTCGGCAATGGTGCGGTCCATCCTGGACCTGCGCCGCCTCGGCACGATCCCGGCGCTGAACGCGATCATCATCCGCGACACGGCCGACAAAGTCGCCGTCGCCGAGCGGCTCATCGAGGTGAACGACAAGGCGAAGTCCGAGGTCGTCGTGGACGTCGAGCTCCTCCAGGTGAACACGGACAAGCTCCTGGACCTGGGCACATCCCTCGGCGCGACCTCCGTCACCGCGACGGTGGTGCCCGGCACGGGGACCGCAGGGGCGACCGCCGCCGGATCGCTGCCCTGGAACGCGATCAAGGGGCTCGGGATCAGCGACTTCATGTTCACGATCCCGACCATCACGTTCAGCTTTCTCAAGCAGAATACGGACGCTGAGCTCCTCGCGAAGCCGCAGCTGCGCATCGCCGAGGGCGAAAAGGCCCAGCTCGTCATCGGCGACCGGGTGCCGATTCCCGTCACGACCATCAACACCCAGCAGGCCATCGGCGGGACCGGCGGAATCGTTCCGATCACGTCGTTCCAGTATCAGGACGTCGGCATCAAGATCGACATGGAGCCGCGCGTTCACCACAACAAAGAGGTGTCGCTCAAGCTCACGATCGAGGTGTCGCAGATCAGCGGCTACGTCCAGAACTCGACCGACGGGTCGAGGCAGCCAATCATCGGCACCCGGACGATCACGTCCTCGATCCGGCTCAAAGACGGTGAGACGAATTTCCTCGCGGGCCTCATCCGCAAGGACACGTCGAGGACCAAAACCACGATCCCGTTTCTCGGCGACCTTCCGCTCATCGGCTCTCTCTTCACGCGGAACAGTACGGACGACAAGCGGACGGACCTCTACCTCACGCTCACGCCGCACATCATCCGGTCTCCCCAGATCACGGACGAGGACTTGACTCCGATCTGGGTTGGCACGGAGAACAACGTTTCCTTCTCGGGCCTCAACACCCGTCTCGAGTCGCCAAACGCGACGGGATCACCCTTCGACGGCCAGCCGGTCGACGGAGCGCGTCCGCCGGTCCGCCCGGTGGCCGCGCCCGCGCTGCCGAGCCCGGGCATCGCGATCCCTCAGGGGGGCATGCCGAGCAACCCGTTCCAGCCCAGGCCCACGCCGGCCCCGGCGACGCCGAGGTCGAACGCGACGACGGGGGCGAGCGAATCGCAGGCGCAGGTTCGCGCCGCGGCCGCCGAAGTGGAAGTCGCCGCGGCCCCGGCCGGCCCTGTGCTCCGGCTCGAGGCGGCGGCCGCCGAGGTCGCGCCCGGTGCCGTTTCCGTCGTAAACCTCATAGGCGATTCCGGACTCGACACGCTCGGCTCCCTCGAGCTCACGATCGAGTGGGACCCCTCCGTGGCCGAGGTCACGGGCATCGCGCCGGGACCATGGCAGAGCGCTTTCGGCGGCGACACGGTGCGGTTTGACGCCGACCGCGTGTCCGGCCGCGCCCAGCTCCATTTCAAGCGGTCCGGCGGCGCCGGGCTGCCCGACGGCGTGCTCGCGAAGCTGGCCGTGCGCGCCCTGACGCCGGGGACGACGCTCGTGCGCGCCACCGCGGGAACGGCGGCCACGGCCGGCGGAGCGACCCCGACGCCGCGCGTCGAGGCGGCTTCCGTCACGGTGAAGGCCTCTCAATGACCCTGGCGCCTCGCAGGAGCCGTGGCTTCTCGCTCGTCGAGCTCGTCATCGTCTGCGCCTGCATCCTCATTCTCACGGCGATGATCGTGCCGGTGACGCGTTTCGGGATCGTGCGTCAGAAGGAAATGGAGCTGCGCGAGGCGCTGCGCTCGATGCGAGGCGCGATCGACGACTTCAAGCGCCTTTCGGACCAGGGCCTCATCCCGGTGGACCTCGACACCGAGGGGTACCCGAAGACCCTCGAGAAGCTCGCCGAAGGCGTCGAGCTCGTGGGCCAGGTCAAGAAGAAGAAGAGATTCATCCGGAAGATTCCGATTGATCCGATGACCGGCAAGGCGGAATGGGGCCTCAGGAGCTATCAGGACGATCCCGATGCGCGCTCGTGGGGCCGCCAGAACGTGTACGACGTGTATTCGCTCTCGCCGCTCACGGGCCTCGACAAGACGAAGTACAAGGACTGGTGATGCGAAGAGAAAACAGAAGTCGAGGCTTCACGCTCGTCGAGCTTCTCGTCGTGATGGCGATCATGGGCATTCTCGTCGCCATCGCGGTTCCGCAGCTCCAGAAGGCCCCGATTCGCGCCAAGGAAGCCACGTTGCGCGAGGACCTCTTCACCTTCCGCTCGTGTCTCGACCAGTACTACGCGGACAAGGGCCACTATCCCGACACGCTCCAGACGCTCGTGACGGACAAGTACATTCGCAAGATCCCGGTCGACCCGTTCACGAAGTCGGCCGACACGTGGCAGGTCGTCATGGAGGAGCCCGATTCCTCGGAGGCGGCTTCGCAGGAGCCCGCGGGGATCGTCGACGTGAAGAGCGGCGCGAAACAGCCGGCGCTCGACGGGTCTCCGTACAACACGTGGTGAAGGTGAAGAGGCCGAGCCGCGGCTACACGCTCGTTGCGCTCATCGTCGGAATGACGGTCATGTCGATTCTCATCGCGGCGGTGCTTCCGATGGCGTCGATGGAGGCGCAGCGCGACAAGGAGGCCGAGCTCATTTTCCGCGGTATCCAGTACGCAGAGGGAATCCGCACGTTCCGGAAGCGCTATGGACGTTATCCGAACACGCTGAAGGAGATGTTCGAAGTCCGCCCGCGGACGCTCCGCAAGCTCTGGAAGGACCCGATGACGAACTCCAACAATTGGGGTCTCATCACGCTGGCGGGCGGGGCGCCGCTGCCTGGGGCGAGACCGGGAGGCATGCCGGGCGGAGGTCCGCTCGCACCAACCCCCCTCCCCACGCCGCGGCCAGGGACCGCGGGGACGCCGGGCAATCCGGGGGATGCGCCGCCCGGCCCCATCACGGGCGTCTACTCGACGTCGAAGAAGAAGGGCTATCGCCTCTTCTCGGGCCGGGAGAATTACAACGAGTGGCGCTTCACCGAGCAGACAATCCTGAACCAGGCACCCTCGGGGCCCCCGGCCGTGCCCGGCCCGGGGATTGGGCGCTGACTCAGGGCCCAGGCTTCGCGCGAGGCTCTGCGACCCGCGCCGCCGCCGCCCTGCGCACGGCAGGCTCGAGAATGCGTGCGGCAAGCGCTTGCCCGGCTGCGTTCCAGTGGATGCCGGCAGCCGGAAAGAACAGCACCTCGCCTGCGGCCGCCGCGGCTCGAAACGGCGGCAGGAGGTCGATGACGGGAACGTTTCGGCGTCCGCAGGCCTCCTTCACGCGGAAGAATCCGTCGGGGTCGAGCGCCTCCGGGCCGAGCCCGTAGATCTTCAGAACCTTCTCCTTCACGGCGTCGTCGGCGAGATACCGTGGAGGAATCGTGAAGACGAGCGGTGCCGCTCCGAGGGCGCGCGCCTCGCGGGCGACGGCACCCAGAAGCGCCCAGGTCAGCTCGAACTCGGCGCTCCGGGAAGGCGGCGCGGTGCGGAGGGAGAGGTCGAGCATGACGGGCCGTTCTTCCGGTTCGCTGCTGCTGCTCGCCCTCTCGAACGCGCGACGCGAAAGCGACCAGAGGTGAGAGCGCGCGCCGAGAACCGCGTCGAGGCGCGAAAACGCCGAGCTCCCGCGCGGGGCTCCGGGCGGCACGAGCGTAAGGGCATCGCTCTTGTCTCCCCCCGCGAGGACGAAGCGCGGTTTTCGCATCCCGTAGATCTCACCGCTCGCGTTCTCCATCACGTCGTTCCAGAAGAAACCGGCAACGACGACGTCGGGCGCGAGGCGAGGGCCCCATCGCCGCAGTGTCAGGAGCGCCTGGTCCGTCCCGTAGCCCGGCACTCCGAGGTTGACGACTTCGAAGGCCGGCCCGAGACGGGCCGCGAGCTGGTGCGTGAGGGTCTCGTCCTGCCGGACGCCGCTGCCGAAGACGAACGAATCGCCCAGGACGGCGACGCGTGCGACGTCGGCGGCCTTTCCGGCGTGTTCGACATCGCGGAACCCGAGCGCGTTCGTCCGCACGTCCGCCTGCCAGGGTTCCTCGCTCCTGAGACCGGCGATGCCGGGCCGAAGGGTCCAGCCCAGCTCCGGGTCGATGTTGACGAGCGGCCCGCCTTCGCGGGGCGCGGCGTAGCGTTCGGCAAGGGGCTGGGGGAAGAACAGCCGAAGGCCCGCTTCGACGCCCAGGGCGGAGGCCGCGAGCGCGGCCAGCGTGAGAGCGGCATTTCGCCAGAATTCCTTCGAAGCGCTCATCCTCTCCGTCCGTCCCGGCTCATTGTCGCTCCGTGCCGTTCCAAACCCTCGTCCACGAACTAGAATCGGCCGTGCTCGAAAGGCGGCTCCAGGACGGGACGGCTGTGTGGCTGGACCCGATGCGTGACGTGAGGAGCCTCGCGCTTTCGGTCACGATGGCAGGAGGCTCGGCGGGGGAGGAGCCCGAGGAGCGCGGCGCGACACATTTTCTGGAGCATCTCCTTTTCAAGCGGACGCGCCGGCGCTCGGGCGCGGCCGTCGCGCGGATCACGGACCGGCTCGGAGGCGAGTGCGATGCGTACACGACGAAGGAGTCCGTCTCGTTTCATGCCCGCGTCCCCTCCGAACGGGCGGCCGAGGCGGTCGACCTCCTCCTCGACCTCACGGCCGCGCCCGCGTTCACGGCTGCCGACGTCGAGGTCGAGCGTGGCGTGATTCTGGAGGAGATGGCGGAGGCCGAAGACCAGCCCGACGACTTGCTTCACGAGGCATTTCTCCGGCGGCTCTGGCCGTCGCACGCGCTCGGCGCGCCGATCCTCGGAACGAGAGAGACGGTCATGGGCCTCACGCGGGCGCGCCTCGCGGCGCGTTTCCGCGCGATCGCACGCCCCGCGGGGACGTTCATCGCGGCCGCGGGCGCGTTCGACCCGGACCGGCTCGTGGAGCTTCTGTCTGGCGCCCGTTCGCGGCGTCCCCAGGCGGCTTCTGCCGGTCCTCCGTCAGAGGCAAAGCCCCGTGCGGCCCGCTCGGCCTTTCACCTGGCGCGGCCGGAGCTTCAGCAGACCCACCTTCTCGTGGGCGGGCCGACGATTCCTTTCGGCCATCCCCTCGTTCCCGCGGCATGGATCGCGGCGGAGGTGCTCGGCGGCGGCGTCTCGTCGCGTCTCTGGCGCGACGTGCGTGAGCGGCGCGGCCTCGCGTACTCGATCGGGACGGGTCTGACTCTGCACCGCACGGCGGGCGTCTCCCTCGTCTCCGCCGCGACGCAGCCGAAAAACCTCCAACGTCTGGTCGCGACGACGGCCCGGGCTCTCAGGCGGTTTCGCGAAGACGGGATCACGCGCGCGGAGCTTTCACGCGCGCGGAACCAGTTTCACGCGGAGGCCGCGCTGTCGCACGAGTCCACGGCCGCGCGGCGCGAGAGCGCCGTTCGCGCCTGGCTCTATCGGGGGCGCCCCTACTCGACCGAGCAGTTCCTTCTCGACGTGGACCGCGTGACGCTCGGCGACGTGTCCGCCGCGATCGGCCTCCTTTACGGATCCTCGGCCGGCGCGGGCCCATTCAGTCTCGGCATCGCCGGTCCGCTGCCCGCGGGGACGCGGCCCGAGGCCTTCGTGCGCCATCTCGCGGACGACGTCTCCGAGGCGCTCGCGGCATGACGGCCATGACGGCCCCGCCCTCCGGCCCTCCCGTCGTGCGGTACCGGATGACCGAAGCGTTCCGGGATCTCGCGCCGCCGACGTACGCTTCCGCCGGTTCCGCCGGCGCCGACCTCTGCGCGGCGCTAGAGGCTCCCCTCGTGGTGGCCCCCGGTGCGCGACTCGTAATCCCGACGGGCCTCGTCCTCGAGATTCCCGAGGGCTTCGAGGGGCAGGTCCGCGCCCGTTCGGGTCTCGCGCTGAAGAAAGGGCTCGCGCTCGCGAATGGGGTCGGAACCATCGACGCGGACTACCGCGGAGAGGTCGGGGTCCTCGTCGTAAATCTCGGGAGCGAGCCCGTGACGCTCTCTCGCGGGGACCGGATCGCGCAGCTCGTGATCGCGCCCGTCGCGCGCGCCGTGTTCGAGGAGGCCTCGGGCCTCGGCGAGACGGCGCGCGGCGGCGGCGGTTTCGGAAGCACGGGGGCGC
The DNA here is from genome assembly GCA_038245905.1 of Thermoanaerobaculia bacterium. GTDB lineage: Bacteria > Acidobacteriota > Thermoanaerobaculia > UBA5066 > UBA5066 > Fen-183. The sequence continues at coordinate 25,353 of JBBRRY010000028.1, forward strand.
GGTGAGCGGCCTCGAGGTCAGCTTTCTCGGATCCGGCTCCTCGGGAAACTGCGCCGTGGTACGCGTCCGAGGGACGACCGTTCTCGTGGACGCGGGCCTTTCGATGAAGGAGACCGAGCGGCGGCTTGCCCTCCGCGGGTCGTCGCTCGACGCGATCTCCGCGATCTTCATCACCCACGAGCACGCGGACCACGTGCACGCGGCCCTCGACCTGAACCGAAAGCGCGGAATTCCCGTTTACGCCTCCCGCGGGACCGCCATCGCCGGGGGATTTCCCGGCCCGCTCTTCGCCGACGTGCGACCCGTCGCCGGCGGGAAAGAGCTTGTCGTGGGCGATCTCCACGTGCGCGTCACGACCACGCCGCACGACGGGGCTGAATCGGTGTGCTACGTCTTCGCGGACGCCGGTGGGCGCCGCGTGGGCATCGTGACGGACCTCGGGCACCTCTCGCATGCGGTCCTCGAGGCGCTCGCGGACTGCGAAGTGCTGGGGCTCGAGGCGAACCACGACGAGGACCTTCTGAGGTCTGGTCCCTATCCGCCTTACCTCAAGAAACGCATTCTTTCGGCTGTGGGCCATCTGTCGAACGAGTGCGCCGCCGACGGGCTTAGACGCCTTGTGGGTCCCCGCACGGCGGCCGTGGTCGCGCTCCACGTCTCGCGGCACAACAACACGGGGGCGCTCGCGGAGCGCGTGTTTCGCGAGGCCCTCGACGCGACGGGCACCCGGGCGACGCTCGCCGTCGCCCGGCACGACGCGCCGACGGAGTGGATCGGCGCGTACTAGAAGAGAAGAGGAGGAGTCGACGATGACGGTTCTCGTGAAGGTCATGCTCAAACCGGGGGTCCTCGATCCCCAGGGGAAGGCCATCGCCGACGCGCTCCACCGCCTCGGCTACGGCGCCGTCTCCGACGTGCGCGCGGGAAAACTCTTCCGGATCGAGGTCGACACGGACGATCCGAAGGCGGCGCGGGAGGTCGGGTCTCAGATGGCGGAGAAGCTGCTCGCGAATCCCGTCATCGAAGACTACGAGCTCGTTCTCGAGGAATTCGGCACGGTCGCCGGAGCGCTCCGGTGAGCGCCGCGACGCCCGCAGACGGTGCGGGCACACCGCGGGTCGCCGTGGTCGTCTTTCCGGGCAGCAACTGCGACGAGGACGCGGCACTCGCCTCCCGGAACGTGCTCGGGGCGGACGTGAAGATGGTGCGGCACGACGAGAGCGCGCTCGGCGATCCCGACCTCGTGATCCTTCCGGGCGGTTTCTCGTACGGCGACTACCTCCGGAGCGGGGCGATGGCGCGCTTCTCGCCGGTGATGGAATCCGTCGCGGCGTTCGCGGGGCAGGGTGGGGCCGTGCTCGGCATCTGCAACGGTTTCCAGATCCTGTGCGAGGCAGGGCTTCTTCCGGGCGCGATGCTGCGGAACGAGGGACTCCGCTTCGTATGCCGGGACGTTTTCCTGCGCGTCGAATCGAAGCGCACTCCGTTCACGCTCGCGATCAACAAGGGCGACGTCCTCCGAATGCCCGTCGCGCACGGAGATGGGAACTGGACGGCCGAAAAAAGGGTTTACGAGGAGATGCTCGCGCGGGATCAGGTCGTCTTTCGTTACGTACGCGCGGACGGTTCGCGCGGCGAAGGAGGAAATCCGAACGGCTCCCTCGACGACGTGGCGGGCATCTGCAACGTGAAGGGCAACGTCGTGGGACTCATGCCGCACCCGGAGCGCGCCTCCGAGGACCTTCTGGGCGGGACGGACGGCGCGCGCCTCTTCAAGTCCTTCGCGACGACGCGCATGGCGATGTACGGGGCGTAGGAATCGAACTGGGCAAATGGTACCTTTTGGGTAGAATTGCACCATGGCGCTGAACATCAAGGATCCCGTCGCCGAAACGCTCGCCGCCGAAGTGGCGGAAATGGCGGGTGAAAGCAAGACCGAGGCGGTGCGCGTGGCTCTTCGTGAGCGGCGAGACAGGCTTGCTCTCTCGGGGGCGGCAGCTGCGAAACGCGAGCGCATTCGTCGCTTCCTCGAGGAAGTGGTGTGGCCGACGATTCCGAAGAAGTTTCTCGGGAAAGGGATCACCAAGAAGGAGCGCGAGGCCATCCTCGGGTACGGCCCCCACGGCGTGTGATTCTCGACCCGTCCGCGATCATCGCCATTTTGCTCAGAGAAGCCGAGGCCGACGAACTGGAGGCGAAGGTTGCCGCTGCCGCGGCGCTTGGTGTCGGGGCGCCAACGTTTGTCGAGATGCTGATGGTTCTCACGACGCGATTCGGACCCGCCGCCGCCGCGCACCTGGAGGGGTTCCTGCAGCGCGGCGGTGCCGTCGTCGTCCCCTTCTCGGAGGAACACGCGCGTGAGGCAGCCGAGGCGTTCGCCCGTTTCGGTAAGGGGCGGCACTGCGCCGCGCTGAACTTCGGAGACTGCATGAGCTACGCGGTCGCGAAGCTCGCCGGACAGCCGCTCCTCTGCACCGGGCACGACTTCGCGAAGACCGACATAAAGCTCGCCTGAGGATGAGTCACGGCTGCTGCTTGTTTCAGAGGTCGACCGCTGTTTTCACACCGGGGTCGATATCGGTCGTTCGTCCGCCTCGTGTCGTGCCACCCGCGCCGCCGGCGACCCTGTCGAGCTGGTCGTCCGAGAGTTGAGCCGCGCCGAGTGCCGGCTGCGCGGCGGGGAGTACCAGGAGAATCCTCGCCGTCGTTTCCTCGAGCACGTCGATCTGGACTCCCTCGGGCAACGAGATCGCCAGTTCGCGCTGGAGGGTTCCACGAGGATCCGTGCGGAGCATCTCGCGAAGAACCGGATCCGTTGACGCTCTCTGCATGAGAATCTCGTACGGTTTGCCGGCACGCCAGGGTTGGTTGCCCATTTCCTGCCTCCATTCGGTGACTCGCGGCCGCTTGGGATCGTCGCGCCCCGCGTATTGAAGGCGAGTTTATCTGCGGCAGTGGGGTAACGTCCCGTGAAAAACATGACGCCGTCCGGGCTCCCTCGCCGCCTCATCGGCCTCCTCGATGCCACGGCGCTCGTCGTCGGCTCGATGATCGGTTCGGGCATCTTCATCGTGTCGGCCGAGTCCGCGCGGCTCGTCGGAACGCCGGCGCGGCTCGTCGCCGTGTGGCTCGTCGCCGGGCTGCTCACGCTCCTCGCCGCGAACGCGTGCGCGGAGCTCGCGACGATGTTCCCGCTCGCGGGCGGACCATACGTCTTCTTCAGCGAGGCCTACGGGCCGCTTCCGGGATTTCTCTACGGGTGGACGACGGTGCTCGTCATCCAGACCGGCACGATCGCGGCCGTTGCCGTCGCGTTCTCGAAGTTCCTCGGCCTCCTCGTGCCGTCCGTCACGGGCGGCTGGACGAAGGCGGTGGCCGCGCTCGTCGTCCTCGTCCTCACGGGGACGAACGCGCTCGGGCTCCGGGTGGGCACGCGCGTTCAGAACATCCTGACTGGCCTCAAGCTCGCCGCGCTTCTGGCTCTCACCGCCGGCGGCATCGTCTTCGAGCGGGCCCAGGCGGTGGCGGTGTCGATGGCGGTGGCGGGAGACGCGGCCGCGGCCCCGGAGTCCCAGGCGTTCACCGCCCTCGTGCTGGCCTTCGCGCTCGCGCTCGTCGGGCCCGCCTTCTCACAGTCGGCCTGGACGAACGTGACGTTTCCGGGCGCCGAGGTCGCCGCGCCCGGCCGCACCTTTCCGCGCGCGCTCCTCCTCGGCTGCTCTCTCGTGGCCGGTCTCTACGTGCTCGCAAACGTCGGGTACCTCCGGACGCTCGGGCTCTCTGGCATCGCCCACGCACCGCAGGATCGCGTCGGGACGGCGGCGGCGGCGATACTCGTGCCGGGTGGCGGCGCGTGGATGGCGGCGGCGATTCTCGTCTCTACGTTCGGGTGCGCGAACGGCCTCGTCCTGTCGGGCGCGCGCGTCGTCTACGCTCTCGCCGCGGACGGCCACCTTCCCGCGGCCGCCGCCCGCCTGAATCGGGCGGGCGTGCCGGGTGTGGCGCTCGGCCTGCAGGCCGCTTGGGCACTTGTCCTCGTGCTCTCGGGCACGTATACCGATCTCCTGCGTTACGTCGTCTCCGTCGAGTTCGTCGTGCTGGTCCTTCTCGTGCTCGCCGTGCCCGCCCTCAGGCGCCGACTGCCCGCGCGCGAGCGGCCGTACCGCGCGTGGGGACATCCCTTCACCTCGGGCCTGTTCGTCCTCCTCGCGAGCACGGTCGTCGTCCTCCTCGCGATCGCGAGCCCGCGCACGACGCTGCCTGGCTTCGGCCTTGTTCTGGCCGGCATCCCGGTCTTCCTCATGCGGCGGGGAAGGGGACACGCGGGATGAAGGAGGCCGGCGAATTCGCGTGGCTCCTCACGTTCGAGGGCGAGGAGGCTGCCGCGAACGAGGCCGCGCGCGGCGCCGCCGCGGCGATCCTCGCGTCGCGCCTGCCCGGGGTGGTCGATGTCGTGACGGCGGCGCGATCCGTGCTCGTCGCCGGCACGCCGGAGCTGGATCCCGGCGCGCTCGGTGCGTTCGAGAGGGACCGAACAAAGGCCGCGGCGGTGGCCGCGGCGCCCCGCACGCACGAGATCCGGATGGGGCCGGACGGTGCGGATCTCGACGAGATCGCCTCGCGCTCCGGACTCTCGCCGGCGGCGTTTCTCGAGACCTTCGCGCGGATCCGGTTCACGGTCGGGTTCCTGGGCTTCTCGCCGGGGTTCGCCTATCTCTACGGGCTTCCCCGGGCATTTCATCTTCCGCGGCGCGGCACGCCCCGGGTCTCCGTGCCCGCGGGCAGCATCGCCCTCGCGGGACCGTACGTCGGGATCTATCCGGCGTCGACGCCCGGCGGCTGGAATCTCCTCGGCACGACGCAACGCCGTCTCTTCGACCTTCGCGCCGATCCTCCTTTTCTCTTCGCGCCGGGCGACCGCGTGAGATTCCGGCTGTGACGCCGCCACGAGGCCTCCTCGCGCTCGAGCCCGGGCTCGTGACGACGGTCCAGGACCTCGGGCGTCACGGCTGGGCAGCGTGCGGTGTGCCCGTGGCCGGCGCGCTCGACGTGGAGGCCCTCTGCCTCGCGAACCGGCTCGTCGGAAATGCCGAGGGCCTGGCCGCGCTCGAAATTACGCTCGTCGGTCCGGTGCTGCGCGCGTCGGGCGCGCTCGACGTCGCGGTCGTGGGAGGTTCGTTCGGGCCGAGCCCGGGGAGAGTGCTTCATCTCGAGGACGGCGAGGTGCTGTCGCTCGCGGCCGCTCGCGGCGCGGCGCGCGCCATCGTCGCCGTCTCGGGCGGGATCGACGTCCCCGTCGTCCTGGGGAGCCGCTCCACTTGTCTCTCAGCCCACTTCGGCGGATTCCAGGGCAGGCGGCTCTGGCGCGGAGACTTTCTCGCCGTGGGGGCGCCGTCGTCGCCCGCGCTCCTCGATGCTTCGGTCGACCTTCTGGAGCCGGGACCGGGTGACGTCGTCCTGCGGGCGTTCGCGGGTCCGGACGAAGCGGAATTCGACACGGCCGGGCGCGCGGCGTTCTGGGGATCGCTCTGGAAGATCCTGCCCGAGTCGAACCGTATGGGTCTGAGGCTCGGAGGGCCGTCCCTCGGCCTCCAGGAAACGGCCTCGCGCGCGTCGGAGGGGACGACGCCAGGTACGGTCCAGATTACGGCGGACGGCCATCCGATCGTCCTTCTGGCCGAGAGGCCCACGACGGGCGGCTACCCGAAGCTCGCCATTGTCGCCGCCGTCGATCTCGGCCTCCTCGCCCGGACGCCGCCAGGGCGAAGCGTGCGCTTTGAGAGAATCTCCGTAGCCGAAGCTCGAAAGCTCTTCGTCGTGCGTGATGTCCGTCTCCGTTCCTTTCCGGGAGGCCGAAAATGACCCAGCCCGTTCGTGAATACCGCACCAGGGGACGCTTCGCCGTCGACCTGAATTTCGACGGGGGCGAGGGCGCGGACGACGCGGCCCTGATGCGCTCGGTCTCGACCGTGAATATCGCCTGCGGGGGGCACGCGGGGGACGAGCGCTCCATGCGCCAGGTCGTGCGCCTCGCCCTCTCGAGAGGCGTCGCGATCTGCGCGCACCCTTCGTACGAGGACCGCGAGAACTTCGGGCGCGTGCCCGTCGCTCTCGCGCCCGCGGCGATCGAGGATCTCGTGAGGAGGCAGGTCGAGACGCTCCGGAATATCGTCCGCGGGGAAGCGGGCCAGCTCACGGGCGTCAAGCCCCACGGGGCTCTCTACCATGCCGCGGCGGCCGATGGTGCGGTCGCGGCGGCGGTGGCGCGGGCCATTCGGGACGTGTCGCCGGATCTTGTCGTCGTCTCGGCCCCAGGCTCGAAGCTGCTCGATGCCGCGCGCGCGCTCGGACTCGCTGTGGCGGTGGAAGGGTTCGTCGACCGCGGTTACGAAGCCGACGGCTCGCTCGTCGCGCGTGGAAGGCCGGGAGCGCTCATCGAGGATCCGTTGGACGCCGCGCGCTCGGCGCTCGCGATCGTTTTCGAGCGCAGCCTCGTCGCGCGAAATGGACAGACGATTCCTGTCGCGGCCGATACGCTCTGTGTCCACGGCGATACCCCGAACGCGGCCGAGATCGCGACGGCCGTCCGGAAGGCGCTCGTGGACGCGGAGGTCATCGTACGCAGTCTCAGGGGTTGGCGTCCGGCGGCGTGACGGGGGCCGGAACCCGCTAAACTACGTGCTCCATGGCGAATACGGCCGCCCCCTTGACCCCCGCCATCGTGGCCGAGCATGGGCTCTCGCCGGACGAGTTCCAGAAGATTCGGGAAATCCTGGGCCGCGAACCGAACCTCGTGGAGCTCGGCATCTACTCGGCGCTCTGGAGTGAGCACTGCTCGTACAAGTCGTCGAAGCCCTTCCTGAGGGAGCTCCCGACGACGGGCCCGCGCGTGCTGCAGGGCCCGGGCGAGAACGCCGGAGCCGTGGACATCGGCGACGGCCTCGCCGTCGTCTTCAAGATGGAGTCCCACAACCATCCGTCGTTCATCGAGCCGTATCAGGGTGCGGCCACGGGCGTGGGAGGAATTCTGCGCGACGTCTTCACGATGGGCGCCCGCCCGCTCGCGATCCTCGACGGGCTCTTTTTCGGAGACCTCGGGGCCCCGCGCATGCGCGACCTCGTCGACGGCGTCGTGCGCGGAATCGGCGGCTACGGCAACTGCATCGGCGTGCCGACGGTCGGCGGGATGACCTTTTTTCACCCCGCCTACGACAAGAACATCCTCGTCAACGCGATGGCGGTCGGCCTCGTCCGCCAGGACCGGATCTTCCGCGCGAAGGCCGCGGGGCCCGGGAATCCCGTCCTCTACGCGGGCTCGAAAACGGGCCGCGACGGGATCCATGGCGCGTCGATGGCCTCGGACGTGTTCGACGACGCGAAGGCCCAGCGCCGGCCCACCGTACAGGTGGGCGACCCCTTCGTCGAGAAGCTCGTGCTCGAGGCGGTCCTCGAGGTGCTCCAGGGTGACGCCGTCGTCGCGATCCAGGACATGGGCGCCGCGGGGCTGACGTCCTCCACGTTCGAGATGTGCTCGCGCGGCGGCGTCGGGATGGAGATCGACCTCTCGAAGGTTCCGATGCGCGAGACGGGAATGACGCCGTACGAGCTGATGCTCTCCGAATCGCAGGAGCGGATGGTGCTCGTCGTCCACAAGGGGAGGGAAGCCGAGGTCGCCGCCATCTTCCGAAAATGGGGCGTCGACGTCGAGACGATCGGCGTCGTGCGCAAGGAGCCTCGCATGCGCCTTCTCTGGGAGGGCGCCGTGGTCGCCGATCTCGAGATCGCCCCGCTCGTCGAATCGGCTCCTCTCTATCGCCGTGCGTTCACGCTTCCGAAGGTCCTGCCGCCCGCGACGTCTGTCTCTCTCGACGGAGCGCCGGAGGACGCCGCGGCTCTTCTCGCGCTCCTTGCGTCTCCGAACCTCTCTAGCAAGCGCTGGATCACGACGCAGTACGACTGGAGCGTGCGGACGAACACGGTCGCGGGCCCCGGCGGCGACGCGGCGATCATCCGGGTGCCGGGCACCGCGAAGGGCCTCGCCATGACGTGCGACGTCAACCCGCGCTACGTCGCCCAGGATCCGCAGACGGGGGCCGCGCACGCGGTCGCCGAGGCCGCGCTGAATCTCGCGTGCGTCGGCGCGAAGCCCCTCGCCGTCACGGACTGCCTCAACTTCGGAAACCCCGAGCGTCCCGAGATCCTCGGCCAGTTTGCGGCCGCGATTCGCGGTCTGTCGGAAGCGTGCCGGGCCTTCGAGACGCCGGTCGTCTCCGGCAACGTGTCGCTCTACAACGAAACGGACGGCGTCTCGATTCTTCCGACGCCCACGGTCGGGATGGTCGGTCTCCTCGACGACGTCACGCGCACGGTGGGCCTCCATTTCGCACAGGAGGGCGACCTCGTCGCGCTTCTCGGGACGACCCGCGACGAGATGGGAGCCAGCGAATACCTCACGACGATCCTCGGCCGGGACGAGGGCCCGTGCCCGTCGCTCGACTTCGCGACGTCCCGGGCGCTCGTGAACATGCTCCTCGAGACCGTGAGGGACGGCATGCTCACCTCGGCCCACGACGTGTCCGAGGGTGGCCTCGCCGTGGCTCTCGCGGAGGCGGCGATGGGCCCGCGCGGCCTCGGAGCCGTCCTCGACGTCAAGACGCCTCTCTCCTCCACACGTCTTCTCTTTTCCCAGACCGCCGGGCGCGCCGTCGTTTCGCTGCCTGCGGGTCGCGAGCGCAACCTCGTGGAGGCCGGGCGCCGTTACGGCGTCGCCACGGCGCTTCTCGGCCGTGTCGTGCCCGGCCGGCTCGCCTTGTCCGTCAACGGCGTTCGCGCGTTCGACCTTGAAACGTCCGCGCTGAAGGCCCTGTACGAATCCGCATTCGAGAGACTCCTGGAGGCCTGAACCATGAAGACGCTCCCCGTCCTCGCCGCGCTCGTCGTCCTGTCCGCCGCGTCTCTTGGGGCGCGCGCTGGCGATCTGAAGATCGGCGGTCCGGCGCCCGACTTCACGCTGCCGGCCGCCTCGGATGGGAAAGCCGTCGCGCTCAAGGATCTCCTCGCGGGGAACAAGGCGGTCGCCATCGTCTTCGTCGCGACGAAGTGCCCCGTCTCGAACGCGTACAACACGCGGATGGCCGCGCTCGGGAAGGAGTATGCCGCGAAGGGGATCCCGCTCGTCGGGATCAACAGCAACAAGACGGAGCCGGCGGCCGATGTGAAAGTGCACGCCGAGAAGCACGGCTTCACGTTTCCCGTTCTCAAGGACGACGCGAACAAGATCGCCGACGCGTACGGCGCATCCCACACGCCGGAGGTCTTCGTCGTCGACCCGAAGGGAAACCTGATCTACCACGGCCGCATCGACGAGAACCAGGACGATGCCGGGAACGTGAAGTCCCCGGATCTCCACAATGCGCTCGACGCGGTGCTCGCCGGCAAGCCGGTCCCCACGCCCCAGACGAAGGCCTTCGGCTGCTCGATCAAGCGCGTGTGAGGCTCGCCATCAGATTCCTGCTGGCGGCGGCGGCCTTCACGATCGTCGCGCGGCCCGTGGCGGGCGAGTCCGTGAAGCTCGTGAAGCCGGAGCAGTATCGTTCCCGCGTCGTCGCGGCGAAGAAGGGCCGGGTCGTGCTCGTGAATTTCTGGGCCACGTGGTGCGAGCCGTGCCGCGAGGAGATGCCTGCTCTCGTCGCCGCCGCGAAGGGGTTCCCCGCCAAGGACGTCGCCGTGACCCTCGTGTCGACCGACTCGCTGAAGAAAACGCCGGACGTGCAGAAGTTTCTCGCGTCCGAAAAGATCCCCTTCGTCTGCTGGCAAGCGAAGAGCACCGATCCGCAGCGCTTCATCGAAGCCGTCGACAAGACTTGGAACGGCGCCGTGCCGTATACGCTCGTATACGACCGAAAGGGCGTGCTCGCCGCCCGGCTCCTCGGCCCGCAGACCGAGCGGTCGTTTTCCGAGGCGATCCAGAAGGCGCTGGCCGCGGGTCCTTGAGAGCGCGACGAAGGTCCGCGCGCCGCCCGCGTTTCGACGCGCTTTTCCTCGACCGTGACGGAACGCTCGTCGTCGAGCGTGGTTTCCTCGGCGATCCGAAGGACATCCGTCTCGCGGCGGGCGCCGCCGAGCGCCTCCGCGTCTTCGCGCGCGAAGGCACTGCCCTTTTCATCGTGACGAACCAGTCGGGCCTCGCTCGGGGGTTCCTGACCCGGAGCCAAGTGGATGCCGTGAACGCCGAAGTCGTGCGGCGCTACGCCGTCCGGGGCGTTCCCTTCGCCGGCGTCCTCGTGTGCCCGCACCACCCCGAAGGAGCGGTCGCGTCCCTCAGGCGCCGGTGCCTCTGCCGGAAGCCGGGCACTCTTCTCCACGAGCGCGCGCTCCGCGCCCGCGGGCTCTCGGCCCGCCGCTCGGCGGTCGTGGGAGACAAGTGGGACGACGTGGGCTCGGGCATCGCGCTCGGCGCGGTGACGGCGCACGTCCTCACGGGGCATGGCCGGCGGGAACGCCCGCTCGTGATCGCCCGCGCGCCCGGTGCGATACTCGCGACGACGCTCGCCGATGCGCTCGATCAGCTTCTGTCCCGCGCCCCCACCCGGCGTCCTCCGCGGAGGTCCGTATGACGCCGCGTGAAATCGCCGCGCTCGCGGCGGCGGCGCCGAGTGTCACGGTTGCCGTCGCCGGCGACCTGATGCTGGACGAGACGTGGACGGGCTCCGTCGAGCGGGTCGCTCCGGAGGCCCCTGTGCCCCTGCTTTCGCTCGTGGCGATGAGCCGGCGCGCCGGCGGGGCGGGCAACGTCGTCGAGAACCTCACCGCTCTCGGCGCGCGCGTCGTCGCGCTCGGCGCGGTGGGCCCGGGCGAGGAGGGCGCGTGGCTCGCGCGGCGGCTCACGACGCTGCCGGGCGCGTCGGGCACCGTCGTCGTCGACCCTCTTCGCGCGACGCCCGTGAAGCGGCGCATGGTGTCGGAAGGTCGCCAGATGCTGCGCGTCGACGAGGAGCTCGCCTCGTCCCTGTCTCCGTCCGTCGAGCGGGAGCTCCTCGCTGCCGCGCGGCGAGCGGTGGACGCCGCCGACGTGCTGCTCCTCTCGGACTACGCGAAGGGCACGCTCACTCCGGCTCTCGTGGGGGCTCTTCTGGACGCGGCGCGCGCGAAGGGAATCCCGGCGCTCGTCGACCCGAAGGGACGCGACTACTCGCGGTACCGCGGCGCGACGGTCGTCACGCCGAATCGCAAGGAGCTCGAAACCGTGACGGGCGAATCCGCGCGCGACCTCCCGGCCGTCGCCCGCCTCGGCACGCGCCTCCGGGACGAGCTCGGCCTCGAGGCGCTTCTCGTGAAGCTTTCCGAGGAGGGCATGCTGCTTCTCGAGCGGGGGAAGGAGCCGCGCCGGATCACGGCTCACGCACGCGAAGTCTTCGACGTGACGGGCGCGGGCGACACCGTGCTCGCCGCGCTCGGCGTGGCCATGGGATGTGGTCTCGGGCTCTTCGAAGCGGCCGGAGTCGCGAACCGGGCCGCGGGCTGCGCGGTGGCGCGCGTCGGAACCGCGCCGGTCCACTGGGCCGATCTTCTCGAGAGCGCGTCGGGCGCTCCGCACGAGAAGCTTCTCGATCGCGCGCATCTTCCGGCCCTCTCGTCGATGCTGCGGCGGGCGCACAAGAAAGTCGTCTTCACGAACGGCTGCTTCGACCTCCTGCATCCGGGACACGTGAGGCTCCTGACGGAGGCGCGGCGGGGCGGCGACATTCTCGTCGTCGGCCTCAACAGCGACGCGTCCGTGAAGAGGCTCAAGGGCGAGGGCCGGCCCATTCTTTCCGAGGCGGACCGGGCGCAAGTCCTCGGCGGACTCGACTCCGTAGACTTCGTCGTCGTGTTCGACGAGGACACGCCGGAGGCGATCATCCGGGAGCTTAGGCCCCAGACGCTCGTCAAGGGGGGCGACTACACGGAGGCCTCCGTCGTCGGCGCGCCTTTCGTGCGCTCTTACGGCGGGAACGTAGTCCTGATTCCTCTCGTGGAAGGCCGGTCGACCTCATCGATGGTCGCGCGCCTGAAAGGCGGGAGCTGATGCGCGGGTATTTCGATGACCTCGCGACTCTCGTCTCCGGGGCGTCCCTCTCCATCGGGCCTGCCGTCGACAAGGCCGCGCGGCTCGTGGCGGAAGCCGCGCTCTCCTCGCGCACGACGTTCGCGTTCGGGAACGGCGGCAGCGCGACGCAGGCCCAGCACTTCGTGGCCGAGCTCGTCGTGCGCTACAAGGACGACCGTCCCGCCCTGCCGGCGGTCGCGCTCACGGCCGACGTCGCGATCCTGACGGCCTGCGCGAACGACTACGACTATTCGGTGATTTTCGCGCGGCAGATCGAGGCGCTCGGGAAGGCCGGTGACGTCGCCGTGGGTTTCACGACCTCGGGAAAGAGCCCGAACGTTCTGAAGGCGCTCGAGGCGGCAAAGGCGCGCGGCCTCACGACGATCATGCTCACGGGCGAGAAGGGACGCGCGGAAGCCTCGCGCTGGGATGTCGGCATCGTCGTACCTTCGACCGAGACGGCCCACGTGCAGGAGCTGCACCTCGCTGCCCTGCATCTGATCTGCCGGTTCGTAGACCAGGAACGGGGCCGCAGGGGCTGACCAGGAGTGGAGGGCCGCACGGGTGCGCTCCTGAAGGCCGCGGCGATCGCCCTCGTCGCGTGGCTCGCGATCGACCGGTTCCTTCCGGCGGTCCCGCTTTCGTTCCTCTCTTCGGAGGCGGCCGCTCGTCCGAACGCGCTCAAGGAGCCCGTGCAGGAGGAGCCGGTGCGCGAGCCTTTCGCGGAGACGCGCGGCCGCCGGACGTATCGGATCTCTCCCCGGGCCGCGTATGACGTCGCCGCGCGCGTGGGCGCGACCGAGCGCTACTGGTGGGGCGCCCCGGGCAGCCTTCTTCCCTGGGACTTCGTCCTCACATGGGGTGCCGTGACGAAGGACCCGGGGTGGTCGCGCATTTCGTTCTCGCAGTCCGGGCGCTTCTACCAGTGGTCGACCCACGATTCGTCCCTCGACCTCGGATACGTCTCGAGCCACACCGCGAACACGCATTTACTCCCGGGCTCGTCCCGCGTCGCGTCGGCCCTCGCGCGTGTTCGGCGGGGCGACGTCGTGCGCCTCGAGGGCGACCTCGTCGACATCGAAGGCCCGGGCGGGTTCGCCTGGAGGACGAGCCTGACGCGGACGGACACGGGCGCGGGCGCGTGCGAGACGCTCTACGTCCACGCGATCACGATCGGGACGAGGAGGTACCGCTAGGCCAACAACACCGACTCGACCGCACGAAGGACGTCCGCGGGCCTGACGCCCTCCATGCACGCGTGGTCGATCGGGCACACGGCGAAGCGGCAGGGCGCGCAGAGCGTGCGGGAGCGCGCGAGCGCGAGACGAACGGGCTTGCCGTCCGCACGCGGCCCGTCCCACGGCCGCGTGGCCTCGGGATCCGTCGGACCGAAGACGACCACGGACGGCGTGCCCGCGGCGCTTGCGAGATGCGCGAGGCCGGAGTCGTTGCCGAGGAAGAGAGCCGCTTCGGCGAGAACGCCGAGCGCCTCGGGGAGCGACGTGGCGCCCGAGAGGTCGAAGACGCGCGCCCTCTTCGCGAGGTCCGCGGCCTCGCGGTTGACGCTCTTTTCCGCGGCGCTTCCGAGAAGCACGACCGGGAGTCCGCGCCGCGCCGCGAGATCGTCGAAGACGGCGGCGAAGCGTCCGAGCTCCCACCGTTTGGCCGCGTGAGCGAAGGACGCGACGTGCGCGGCGACGAACGCCCCGCCTTTCCAGCCGGCTTCTGTGAGGCGCCGGCGCGCGCCCTCCCGAAGGGAGGCCCCGACGGGCCACGAGACGTCGGGTGCCGAGGCGTGCGCGGCGCCCGCCGCCTCCGCGAGGCGCAGGTGTTTCCAGACCTGGTGTTCGCCGGGCGCGAGGGAAAGACCCACGGCGCTCGTCAGGAGCAGGCCGCGCCATTCGCCCCGGTATCCGATGCGTTCGGGTACGCCCGCGCGGGCGAGCGTCCACGCGGACTCGAAGCTCGTCGGGAGGATGACCGCGCGATCGAAGCGGGCGGCCCGGATCACGCCCGCCAGGCGCCCCCGAGCGTTCGAGTCGGCATCGCTTCCGTTCGCGTCGTCGGCGACGACCTCGTCGACCTCGGGAAGAAGGCGATACAGCTCCGCGACCCACGGGCGCGCGAGGATCGCGAGGGTGCCGTTCGGGTCGGAGGCGCGGAGAGCCCGGACGGCCGGCAGGGACATGACGACGTCGCCGACCCAGTTCGTGGCGCGGACGAGCGTCCTCACGCATTCTCCAGGAGAACGTACAGGAGCTCCGCCTCGACGCGCTCGACGGTGTGCGCGATGGTGCGGCCCGCGGCGACCGAACGGCCTGCCTCCCGAAGGCGCGTGCGGCGCTCCGGGTCGAGGAGAAGGGCGCGGACCGTGGATTCCCAGACGAGAAGGTCCAGCGACGGCACGAGGACGCCTGCCGCGCCGCCCGCGACGATCTCCGGCACCCCGCCGACGTCGTGCGCGATGACCGGGCACCCTGCGGCCATCGCCTCGACGAGAGAGAGAGGCGCTCCCTCGCTGTCGGTCGGCAGCAGCAGGAGATGGCTCGCCGCGAGGCGCGCGGCCACGTCCCCGACCTGACCCGCGAAATCGCAGCGCTCCGCGACGCCGAGCGCCTCTGCGCGGGCCACGATGGCGGGTTGGTCCGGCCCGGTCCCGAGGAAGAGCAGTACGGCGTCGAGGCCGCCGCGCACGAGAAGCGCGAGGACTTCGACGGCGACGCGCTGACCCTTGCGGCCGTCGAAGGCGCCGACGTGGATGAGCCGGAACGGCGGAGCGGGCGGGAGGGGCGCCTCGACGAAGGCGCCCGAAGGAAGGCCGTCTGGCACGACGACGATCCGGGCGGCGGCGACGCCCGCCGCGACCAGAGTCGCCTCGACGGCCGTCGAGACGGCGAGGAAACGGTCCGCAGCGCGATATTTCGCGCGCGAGAGGGGATGGCGCGAGGGACGAAAGTCGACGCGCCGGTGAACGACGAGCGGACGCCCGGCGGACGCTCGGCTCCAGATCGCCGCCCCGTGTCCGCGCGAATCTCCCGCGTAGACGGCGTCCGGCCGGAACAGTCGCGCGGCCCGCGCCACCGCCATGAGCAGCAGCGGCGACGCCTCGGAGCCAGCTGGCGCCTCGACGACGTCGATCGCTCCGCGCCCCCGGAGGACCCCCGCGAGCGGCGCCCCGCGCCGGCCGACGAACCGGATTACGTGCCCGCGGTCCGCGAGCGCCTCCAGAAGCAGGGCCGTCTGCCCCTGGCCGCCGCGCAAGCCGGGACCGAGGTCGAGGGCGAGCAACCTCACGCGGGAGAGGATAGCGCCCGCCGCGATGGGCGCCTGCTAATGTCGCGGCCGTGCGCGCGCCCGTTTCGGTCGTCATCATCGCCAGGAACGAAGAGGACCGGCTCGGGGCCGCGCTGGACTCCGTCGCGTTCGCGGACGAGGTCGTCGTCGCGGACACGGGTTCGACGGACGGGACGCAGGATTTGGCGCGCCTGGGCGGAGCCCGCGTCGTCCCGAGCGGGTGGGAAGGCTTCGTCGCCTCGCGCAACCGGGCCCTCGCCGAGGCCCGGCACGACTGGGTGCTCGTCCTCGACGCGGACGAGCGCGTGCCGGAAGCGCTGCGTGCCGAAATTCTCGCGGTCCTCGGGAGGGACGACCCGTCCGTCGCCGGCTACCGGATGCCGCGCCTCTCTCACTTCCTCTCCCGGCCGTTGCGCCATGGCACCTGGTATCCCGATTTCAAATTGCGCCTCGGTCGAAGGTCACGCGGCCTCAGGGCGGAAGGAGGGCGCGTCCACGAAGTGATGGTCGTCGACGGCCCCGTCGAGAAGCTCGTCGCGCCCCTCGTGCATCACCCGTATCGCGACCTCTCCGACGCTCTCCGAAAGGCGTCGACATACGCGCGGCTCGGAGCCGAGGATCGATACGACCGTGGCGCGCGCGGGAACGCCTGGGTGCTCTTCTTCCGCCCGGTTTTCGAGTTTTTCCGTTTCCTCGTGCTGCGGGCGGCGTTTCTGGACGGACTGGTCGGTTTCTATGTTGCGTTTCTTCACGCATTCTCGTATTTTCTGCGCGCTGCTTTTTTGCTGGAAATTCAACGGCGCACCCCTGTTGAACAGAGAGGGCGCCAGAAGGAGATCACGACATGAAGCTCACGATTGGTCGTTCGTTCGGAGGCGCGTTGGCCCTTGCCGCGGCCTCGGTCCTGGTCCTTGGCGGTTGCGCGAAGCCAGAGGAGAAGGGCACGATGGAGAAGGCCGGCGCCGCCGCCGACAAGGCCGTCGAGAAGGTCAAGGACGCCTCGGCTGACGCCGCGAAGTCCGTGAGCGACGCCGCCGCCGCCGCCGCCACTTCGGTTGGTCAGGCCGCCGAAAAGGCCAAGGATTCCATGGCCGCCGCCGGGAGCACGGCCGCCGCCGCCGTCGAGAAGGCCGCTGACAAGGCCGTCGCCTCCGCCGACAAGGCGGCAACACAGGCCGCCGACAAGGCGAAGGACGCCGCGGCGGGCGCCGCGAAGGCCACGAGCACGGCCGTCGCCCCCAAGAAGTAAGAAAGTCCCTCGATTTTCATGGCGGCTTCCGGTATCCCGGGGGCCGCCTTTCGTTTGAAGAGCCTGGAAGACTCCGGTTCTCTCGCTCGGCTCGGTAACGAGATTGTTTCCTGCCGCGCGTGTCCGCGCCTTGTCGCGTGGCGCGAGGAATCCGCCGCCCACCCGCCGCGACGCTTTCAGGGGCAGCGCTATTGGGGCCGCCCGGTGCCGGGCTTCGGCGATGCCGAGGCGCGCCTCCTCGTCGTTGGGCTCGCGCCCGCGGCGAACGGAGGCAACCGGACGGGTCGCGTCTTCACCGGCGACGCTTCGGGAGATTTTCTCTTCGCCGCGCTTCACCGCGCGGGTATCGCGAATCAGCCGAGCTCCGTGTCGCAGGGTGATGGCCTGAGGCTGCGGGGTGCCTGGATCGCCGCCGCGGTGCGTTGCGCTCCGCCGGACAACAAGCCGACGCCCGCGGAATTCTCGCGCTGCCGCCCGTTCCTCGTCCGCGAGATCGCGGCGCTGCCGAACCTGGAGGTCGTCCTCGCGCTCGGGGCGCACGCGTGGCAGGAGTCGATCGAGGCGCTGACGGCCAACGGCGCTCCGAGGCCCAAACCGATCCCGGCGTTCGCTCATGCCGCGGAGGCGGCGATCGGGGAGAAGCGCCTGATCGCCTCGTACCACGTCAGCCAGCAGAACACGTTCACGGGGCGCCTTACGCCGGCGATGTTCGACGCGGTTCTCCGGCGCGTGGGGATCGAAGAGGACCAAAGATAAAGATCTGCTTAGAACGCAATAGGGCGCCGGCGCGCCCCACCCACCCTTTAAGAAACACACGTTCTTCCTCTGCGTATCAGGCTCCATGAACAAGCACGCGCGCCCCCTTGCGATCGCCGTTTTTGCCGCATTCGCCTTCGTTTCTTCCGCCCCTGCCACCGCTCAGCCCCATTACCTCCCCGCGAGCGGGGATAACCAGCGGGCTTTCGTCAGGCAGCAGGTGGGGCCCGTGGAAGTCTCGATCTCCTACGGGAGCCCGCGCGTCGTCCTGAAGGGCAACGACCGCCGGGGCAAGATCTGGGGCACGCTCGTGCCTTATGGCCTGACCGCCCTCGACTTCAACGACTGCAAGTCTTGCCCCTGGCGTGCCGGGGCGAACGAGGGGACGGTTTTCACGGTTTCGGACGAGGTGAAAATTCAGGGCAAGTCCCTTCCCGCGGGCTCCTACGCGCTCTTCGCGATCACGGGCACTGAGGAGTGGACCTTCATCTTCTCGAAGAACACGACATCCTGGGGGGCCTACTGGTACGACCCGAAAGAGGACATGCTGCGCGTGACCGCGAAGCCCATTAAGAGCGACTATCACGAGTGGCTCGCGTACGAGTTCACGGAGCGTGAGCCGGCGAAGGCGACGGTCGCCCTGAAGTGGGAGGACCTTCAGGTTCCGTTCGCGATCACGGTCGACGATGTCCCGGCGCGCTGGGTCTCGAAGATGAAGGATGCGCTGCGCGGGTACACGGGCTTCACGTGGGAGAACTGGCAGCAGGCGGCGGACTACTGTTTGAAGAACAAGATCGCTTTCCCCGAGGCGCTCGACTGGGCGCAGCGTGCCACCGGCCCGAACTTCGGCGGCGCGGGTCAGATTCTCGCGCAGACGACACTCGCGCGCGCGCAGTCCGCGAACGGGATGGAGGCCGAGGCCGCCAAGACGTGGGAGAAGGCAATCAACCTGCCGGGCGCGACGCAGTTCCAGATCCACCAGGTCGGCCGCGGGCTTCTCGCCGAGGGCAAGGCCCAGCAGGCCCTCTCGATCTTCCAGACGAACGCGAAGCGTTACCCGAACCAGTGGCCCGTGCACGTCGGGCTCATGCGCGGCTACGCGGCGGTCGGCGATGCGAAAAAAGCACTCGAGGAAGCGCGCCTCGCGCTCCCGCAGGCGCCGGACGAGGTCAACAAGAAAAGCATCGCGGACGCGATCGCGAGACTCGAGAAGGGCGACACGAAGATCAACTGATCGATCGCAAGTAGTCGAACTTCCTCTCGTAGTCGATTCCCATGTTCCAGGGGAAGGATGCGTACGGCATGAGAGTCACGGAAAAGGGAACCGGCGGAACGTAGCGCGCGATCTCCTCATGGAGCGCGGCGGACTGCAAATCGTTCGGCTCGTCTCCGGCGCGGAGCTGAAAGGTGAGCCGCAGCTCCTCTCCGTCGATGGCCATGTGGAAGTTGGCGGTGAGCCTCGAGGCGATGTCGGCCTGGGCATAGAGGCCTTCCTTCACCATCTCAGGGGTGACGACGTGGCGTCCGATCAGGAGGGCTTTCTGCCGCCCATACACGGCTACGAAGGGAAGCTCCGGCCCTGGATCCAACCGATGGCCGTGCTCGTTCAGCACGCGCGCGACGTCGGAGAACCGGAAGAGGCGGGCCAGATCCCCGGTCCGGTAGCGGAGAAGAGGCAGCTTCAGAGCGGGGCTGAGCATCGAGACGACGAGCTCGCCCGGCGCCTCGGTCGCCTCACCCGGCGCGGGAAGCGTCTCGAGAAACGTGCGGTGCGGATAGGAGACGAAGAACATCGGACAGACGCGCGCCTCCGGACCGAAGAGCGCGGCGCGCAGCTTGGGATCCACGTGAGCCCAGCGGCGGATCTGGATCGTCTGCGGCGTTTCGTGGAAGAGGTTGAGGTCCAGCTCGGCGATGCCCATGGAGGAACCGATGAGCGGCTGGGTGGCCGAACCTATTTGGACGTGCGTGAGCTGTGCCATGTAGGAGCGCCAGTTCTCCGCGATGCCCTCCTCGCCGGCGATCCAGTGGGTGCGCCGGCGAGCCCAGTCGATGCCGTCCCGCGCCCCGTCCTCGGCGAGCTTCTTCAGAAAAGCCCCTTCACCCAAGACGACCACCTGCTCGAAGGGGGGCACGAACTTGCGGATCACGGCGAGAGCCATGTCCGCGCGAACGGACGTCTCCGCGATCGGCAGGCGCGTCGAGATCTTGACGCCCATCGGAAGCGCGTTGACGACGAGGGTGCGGTATCGCGACGTATCGCAGTAGGCTTCGAGGCCCAGGTCGATGCTGCGCGCCGACTGCCTGAGATTCTCCTCCGTGTTGACTCCGTAGGAAAAGACTCCGGAGTGGCCTGAGCTCGTCAGGAACGACGTCAAGCCCGAGAGGTCGCCGTCCAGGCACCAGTCGGCCAGGTCGTCATCCAAAAAGACAGTGGCCTTGTCGAGAAGGGGAATTCGCGTCCGGAAGTCGCCGAGCGTGATGATGCCGGCGGCCTCGACGCCCCGCTGCGCGAGGAGGCGCCGATAGGCGGGCACGCGCCGGGCCGAGCGCCGGAACGCCTCGAGAGTGAGACGCTCGTTCAGCCGGAGCCAGTCGGCTTCGTGCTTGTCGCGCAGGATCCGAAGGGCCCATCCTTGCTGGAGGGCCTCGAGGTGACCCCGCACGCGGTTCACTACGGCGCTGAGGAGCATCGGTCCTTTCGTCGGGCGGGGTGCCTTCAGCGCCGCGCGTTCAATGAGGGTTTGGCGTGGCGTTGCGCCCGCGACCGGGTGATGAGTTTCCTGAGCTCGGAGACGTGGCTCTGGGCCATCGACCGAAGGCAGTCGTCGAGATTCATCACGTACGGCAGGACCGGGCCGCCGTATTCCATCGGCTCGCCGATCGGCACGAAGGGATAGCCGAACCTCTTCAAGAGACGGCAGAGCGCGGGTTCCATGGCGGCCAGAGCGTAATCGCGTCCCTGCTGCAGGCCCTCCACGAGAGCGACTCGAAACAAGGCGGCCGAGAGAGAGGTCGTCCGCTCCCTGTGGTCCTTCGAGACGATGAGCCGCGAGATCTCGCTCATCTTGTGGCGCGGTAAGTCGTAAAACGCGGGAAACAGCGAGGAGGTGTGCTGTTCGAGCGGAAACCCGTGAGGCCCGTCGCCGACGAGCCTCAACGTCGCGATCGGACGGTTCTCCTCGTCGGCGGCGACGAAGTGGACGGAGTAGTCATCGAATTCGTCCCGCTCGAGCTCATCTGGAAATCCGGCAGCGTCCAGAAAATGCTTCTCGACGCAGTACACATCGTAACGAAGGTGCCAAACGCGCCCCATCGTCGAGTCTTCGAGATCGACACGTTTGAGAGTGACGTCTTGCTCCATCGCCTGGCCCTTCGTCCTGCTTCCGGGGAGGCGAGATTATATCCGAGCGACGTTCAATAGATGTGTAAAGCCAAAGGCGACTTCGCTGCGGCGCGCGTTAGCACCGCGGCGCGCGGCTTGAGCGAAGTGATAGAAATCCTAGAACAGCTTGACCGCCTGCGAACCGCTGGAGGCAAAGCCGGGGAACACAGCCTTCAGGTCCTTGAGGCCGAGGTGCGACGTCAGAACTTCACCGAGCACTTCGCGGTGGTCGGTCGTCACGGCGAGGTCGCGTCCCTCGAAGAGGTCCGCCTCGCGGAGGCCCTTCCAGCGCGTGACGACTCTCCGGCCCCGGACGCCGCCCCCGAGGACGAGCATGACGGAGCCGTGGCCGTGGTCGGTCCCGCGGGTTCCATTCTCCTTCACCGTCCGGCCGAATTCAGTCATCGTGACGACGCACACGTCGGCCATCCGCTCGCAGAGATCGCCCGCGAACGCGCCGAGCGCGTCGCCCAGCTCGCCGAGCCGCGCCGCGAGAGGCCCGGTCGAGGAGCCCTGCCCGGCGTGCGTGTCCCATCCTGTGCAGTCCGTCGCGGCGATTTCGAGGCCGATATCCGCCTTGATGAGCTGCGCGATCTGCTTGAGGCGCTGGCCGATCGGCGCAGACGGATACGCCGCGCCGTGTTCTTCCGTGAAGCGGCCGGGATTCGCTTCCTGCAGGACGCGCAGCGCGTCGAACGCCTCGCGCCCGGTCGTACGGAGGCCGCCGTCGGCGGCCGCGGCGTAATCCCGCGAAAAGCACGCTGCAAGAGCCTCGCCGCTCCTTCCGGCACGGACGCCGAAATCGGAGACCGCGCCCATCGAGAGAGCCGCGGCCCGCCCCGCGAGAGAGCGCGGGAGGTTCGGCTGAAGCGCGACGGCACGGAAGGCCGATGCAGCGGGCTCGGGGCGGGCCTGGAGCAACCGATTCTGCCAGCCGTCGGGCGTGGACTTCACGCCCGGCGTCCCCGCGTCGAGAGAGTCCTGCGCGTCGAAGTGCGAACGAGTCGGATCCGGCGAGCCCACCGCGTGCACGATCGCGAGAGAACCCTCGTTCCAGAGAGGCCGCAGCGCCACGAGCGCGGGGTGGAGCGCAAAGTGGCCGTCGAGGTCGAACGCCGCGCCCTTGCCGGAGCCAGGAGGAGGAATCGCGATCGAGGGGCGCGCGGCGGAATAGGCCGCTTCGGCGACGGGTGAAACCATCGCGAGTCCGTCGACGGCGCCCCTCTGGAAGATCGTGACGAGGATCTTGCGGCGACCCGACGCCGTGTCGGCGAGCGCACGCCTCAGAAAGCCGGGTGCGAAGCCGAACCCGGCCAGAGCAAGCCCCGAGGATTTCAGGAAGAAACGGCGGTCGTGTTGCGCGTTCATGAGGGTTTCCGCCGTCACTTCTTCTGGAAGTCCGGTCCGCCCAGAAGGAGCGTCGCGACGCGAACGGGGTCGCTCGCGTCCTTCGCCATCCGCGAAGGGTCCGCGGCGACGCCCGGGATCTTCCCGCCCGCGAGCGCGGCGCCGAACGTGAGCCGGTTCATGAGCGTGCCGGCACCCACCCAGGATTCGGCGGTGTCTCCCCAGCCCGTCGGCGGCTGGCACTTGTAGAGCGGTTGGCCCATGAGCGCGATCTGGCGCACTAGAGGGGCGGCCGCGGCCGCGTCGACGCGGCCGCCCAGTGCGCGAATGGACGACGCGGCGAGCTCGAGAGGCGTCTTCGTCTTCACGTGGAATGCCGCGTCCGACCAGAACTCCCCCGCCGAGAAGATCGCGGCGTAGACGGCGCGCAGATCGCCGTCTGTGTGCGTGAAGACCTCGGCGACGCGCGAGACGAGCGCCGGAGGCGGGTCGTCCGCCACGAACCGCCTGCAGAGCTTCGCCGCGACGAAGCGGGCCGTCGAGGGGTGCCGTGCGAGCAGGTCGAGGACGAGCTCGGCATCGCGCCGCCCGCCGCCGGCCGGGATCACGACCCCGAGCACCGTCTTCTCGCCGGGGTCGTGCGCCCGCGGCCGGAAAACGAACGTGCCCGGCTCGGAAGCCGGCGGCGTCCCGGCCTTCTTCGCGCCGAGTCCCATCCCTCCGCCGCTCGCCATCGCCCCGGCACCCTTCTCGGCCGCCCTCGCGGCGCGCGGGGGAACGATCGACCAGCCCGTGAAGCAGCGCGCGACCTCGCGGACGTCTGCCTGAGTGTAGCCGCCGTCCACGCCGAGCGTGTGGAGCTCGAGGAGCTCGCGCGCATAGTTCTCGTTGATTCCGGCGCGGCGGCGCTTCCCCGCCGCGCCACCGGGGCCTTCCCAGGAGGACGTCCAGTTGTCGAGGTAGAAGAGCATCGCCGGATGCGAGGCCGTTGCGCGGAGCAGGTCGTGGAACCTGCCGAACACGAACGGACGAATTGCGTCGCGCTCGTACGCGCCCACCATCCAGCGGTCTTCGCCCTTGTCGGCCGCGACGTTGAAGTGGTTGAACCAGAAGTCGACAAGGACCTCCTGGAGCTGGCGGCGGCTCTCCACGGCCCGGACGAGCTTGGCGGCGGCGAGCTCCTGCTCGATGACGGCGGGGCGCCTGCCGGCGGGGATCAGCTCTTTCAGCTTCTCGCGCGCGTCGGGCCCGTCTTTCTCGATGCCGTTCGCCTTCGCGACGTCCTGCGGGCGCGGAAACGCGCGCAGGAGCTCCGGCACGGACATGCCGAGCGTCGGAAGCGAGCGAAGCCTTGCCTCCGCGGCAGTGTCCTCGACGCGAAGCGGGTCCATCTGCCTGCGGATCCACGCGCCGACGCCGAGGCGGGCGACGTCGCTGCTCTCGCCCGGGCGTGGACCGTAGCCGAGCCGGTCCAGCGCGTGCCGGGCTTGTTTCTCCTCGCTCCAGCCATTCGCGGGGAGCGCGATGGCGGGTACGGCGGAGGCGGTCCCGGCGGGCTTCGAGCCCGAGCAGCCCGCGAGGGCGAGGAACGCGGCGGAGACGAAGACACGCGAGGCGAGCGGCGTTCCCATGCCCGATTGGACGCCCTTCCGGTCCCCTCCGTTTACAGACTAGACTCGGGACGTGGCGGGAGACTTCGGCGGAAACGGCGACGACAAGTTCCGCGACGAATGCGGTGTCTTCGGCATTTTCGGGCACCCGGACGCCGCGAACCTGACCTACCTCGGCCTCTACGCCATGCAGCACCGGGGCCAGGAATCCGCCGGCATCGTGACGTGGAACGGCTCGAGGGTATCGGTGGAGAAGGGCATGGGATACGTGGCGGACCTCTTCGACGAAGGGCGCCTCTCCCGGCTCCCCGGCCCGTCGGCGATCGGTCACGTTCGGTACTCGACCACGGGCGAGTCGCGACTCGAAAATGCGCAGCCCATCGTCTACAACACGAACAAGGGGCCGCTCGCGATCGCCCACAACGGCAACCTCGTGAACGCGGACGAGATCCGAGCCGAGCTGGAAGAAGAGGGCTCGATCTTCACGACGAGCTCCGACACGGAGGTCTTCCTGCACTTGATGGCGCGGTCACGCGTGGACGACGTCGTGGGCGCGCTCCGCGAGGCGCTCGCGCGCGTCCGCGGCGCCTATTCGATCGTCCTGCTTGCGAAGAATCGCGTGATTGCCGCGCGCGATCCGCAGGGCGTCCGGCCGCTGACACTGGGCCGCCTGAGGATCGACGGCGCGCCCGACGCGCGCGTCGTCGCCTCCGAAACTTGCGCGTTCGATCTCATCGACGCCGAGCCTTTGCGCGACGTCGAGCCCGGCGAGATCGTGGTCTTCGACGCCGGCGGGACGGCCTCCGCGTCGTTCGCGATGGGGCAGCGCACGGCCTTCTGCATTTTCGAGCACGTTTACTTCGCGCGGCCGGACTCCACGGTGTTCGGCAAGTCTGTGGCCGAGTCACGACGCTCCTTCGGGCGCCGACTCGCGCTCGAGCATCCGGTCGCTGCGGACGTGGTCGTGCCCGTGCCCGACTCGGGCGTCTTTGCGGCGCTCGGCTACGCGGAGGAGAGCGGGATCCCATACGGCATGGGGCTCGTTCGCAATCACTACGTCGGACGCACGTTCATCGAACCGAAGCAGTCTATCCGCCATTTCGGCGTGAAGGTGAAGCTGAACCCGGTGCGATCCGTCGTGGCCGGAAAGCGCGTGATCCTCGTGGACGATTCGATCGTGCGCGGTACGACGTCCAAGAAAATCGTCAAGATGCTCAAGGACGCGGGAGCGAGCGAGATTCACATGCGTATCTCCTCTCCACCTACACGGCATCCGTGCCATTACGGGATCGACACGCCCCGGAGAAAAGAGCTCATCGCGTCGACTCACGACCTCGAAGAGACGCGGAAATTTATCGAAGCTGACTCGCTCGGCCACCTGTCGCTCGAGGGCATGTTGGCGGCCTTCGGGCGCTCCGAGAACGATTCCTGCGCGGCCTGCTTCTCGGGTCGGTATCCGATTCCGCTGACCGTGCCCGATCCGCAGGCCACGCTGTTTCCGACCGACGAACCGCACGTGGACGTCTCGGGGGAGAGGCCGGCCGAGACCTTCCCGCGACTCGTCCGAACGGCCAAGACCTGACGGTCGTGGGCGGAGCGGCACCGCCTGCGGGCGATGCGCCCGAGTTCGTGCCGGAGTCGGGCGGAAGGAGCGTGCGCCTTCGTCTCCGCGTCTCGGCGGGTGCATCGCGCCGCAAGGTGCTCGGCGTGCACGGGGGCGCGCTCAAGCTCTCCGTGAAAGCTCCGCGCGAGAAGGGGAAGGCGAACCGGGATGTCCTCGCCCTCGTCGCCGAGACGTTCGGCCTCGCGGCGTCGGACGTCGGCCTCGTCTCCGGAGACACGTCCCCTGACAAGGTCGTGCGGTTGTCGCTCACGCTCAAGGAGGCGGCGCGGCGGTGGGCGACGGGAATGGGTCTCCTCTGACGCTGCTACGATCCGCGGCGTGACCAATCCCCCGCTCCGCTACGCGGACGCCGGCGTTGACATCGACGCGAAAATGGGGGCGATCGCCCGCGCGAAGGACGCGATCCGCTCCACGTTCACGAAGGGCGTCGTGGGCGACGTCGGCGGCTTCGGCGGCCTCTTCCGTCCGGATTTCACCGGGATGGCCGATCCGCTCCTCGTGGCCTCGGCCGACGGCGTCGGCACGAAGCTGAGAGTCGCGATCGCGGCCGGCGTCCACGGCACGGTCGGGCAGGACCTCGTGAACCACTGCGTGAACGACATCCTCGTCCAGGGCGCGAGTCCGCTTTTCTTTCTCGACTACATCGCCACGGGAAAGATGCAGCCCGAGATCGTCGGCGAGGTCCTCGAGGGCGTCGCGAAAGCGTGCCGCGAGAATGGCTGCGCGCTCCTCGGGGGCGAGACCGCCGAAATGCCGGGCATGTACGCGGCGGGCGACTATGATCTCGCGGGCACGATCGTTGGAGTCGTGGATCGGCCGAAGATGCTGGACGGGAGCAGAGTCGCCGAGGGAGACCTGCTGATCGGGCTTCCCTCTTCGGGCCTCCATACGAACGGATACTCACTGGCGCGAAAGATTTTCTTTGAAGGTTTAGGAATGGCGCCCTCGGCCGAGGTGCCGGGTCTCGGCGGCAAGACGGTTGCCGAGGCTCTGCTTGCGGTGCACAGGAGCTATCTGTCGCCCGTCTTACCACTCGTAGAAAATTCTCTTCTCTCGGCCATGTCCCACATCACGGGCGGAGGATTTCCGGACAACCTCCCGCGCGTCCTCCCCGCCGGCCTCGACGCCGTCGTCCACCCGGAAGCGTGGAGCTGGCCCCCGCTTTTTCGCTTCCTCCGGGAAAAGGGGCCCGTCTCTCCCGCCGAGATGCTCCGCGTCTTCAACTGCGGCATCGGGATGGTCCTGATCGTCCCGCCGGCGCGCGGCCTCGAGGTGAAGAACCGCCTGGACGCGAGCGGGGAAGACTGGAAGCAGATCGGGCGCGTTCAGAAGGGCGCGCGAACCGTGCGCTTCGCCTGAGTGGTGAGCGCCCCCGTTCCCTTTCCCCGGCCCCTCTGTCCGCTCCCGGCGCGGCTCGCCGTCCTGCTGTCGGGGCGCGGGTCGAACTTCGAGGCTCTCGCGGAGGCGTGCGATCGCGGGGAGATCCCGGCGCGCATCGTCCTCGTGGTCTCGGACGTCGTGTCGGCTGCCGGCCTCGCGAAGGCGCGGCAAAGAGGGATTTCTTCGAGAGTGATCGGAGCGGGTCCGGGCGCCTCGCGGAGCCGGTGGGAGGCTGAGCTGATTGCGGCACTCGAAGAGGCTCAAGCCGATCTCATCTGCCTGGCCGGGTTCATGCGAGTTCTCTCCGCATCGTTCGTGGCTCGGTTTCCGCTCAGGATACTGAACGTCCACCCGTCGCTCCTGCCCGCCTTCCCGGGCCTCGATGCGCAGTCCCAAGCGGTGGCCTACGGCGTCCGCGTGGCGGGAGTGACGGTTCATTTCGTCGATGAGGGGACCGACACGGGGCCTATCGTGGCCCAGACCGCGGTGCCTGTCCTGCCGACAGACGACGAGGATTCCCTCGCCGTACGCATGCTTCCGGCTGAGCACGCGCTGTACGTGGCCTCCGTTCGTCGAATTCTGGAGGGCGGCTGGTGGATTTCAGGCCGTTCCGTGACGCTTCCAGTGCCCCAAGCGCCCTCTTGAGAATCCCTCTTTCGAGGGATTGCCCTACGAACGTCATATCCCTACCTTTGATCAGCATCTGAAAGAAGGTGGCTAGGACTGCGGCGGTCGGGAGACCCCGCCCTCCGAAGGCATCTCTTTTCAGCAGTTTGAGGCGAATTGTCGAGAGTGCGATCAAGTTCTTTTGAGCCAGGTACTTCGCACACGGGGCTCGGTTCGTACGGGGAAGCGGGGTCGCCCTCACCTCGCCTTCCGCCCGGTTCGAGCCGGGACCGACCGACTCCTTGAGCCCCTGTGCATTTTTGCCCTGTTCTCTGTGCAATCCCCTTGACGTGAGGCACCCGCGGGCCCTATGTTCCCACCCCCCGCGCTGGTGGCGTGGGCGTGCTCTTTGGGGTTTTGTGGCGGTTCCTGCCATCAAGTCGGTAAGAACAGGAAAAAGTGAACTTCAGATTCACTTTCCTCTTGACGCCAAATAGCGCTTCTGCCAGTATCCGCGTCCCTGCCGCTGGACGGCGCCGGTTCCTTGAAAACTGAACAGAGACATCAGTACGCGTCTGCGAAAGCAGATGCGGATTGAACAGTTTACGTGAATCCTTTGAGGAGCTTTCCGACGATCGCAAGGTCGGCGGACGGCTTGAAGCCAAAAAGGGTCCTGGGCGCGAGCTCGGGTTCCTGGAGCGCTTCTAAAACAGCTCCGAAATCGCAACGCGGCGGGCGCAAGCCCGACGCGGTGCCGACGTCCTTCGGGAAGTCGTAAAACGAGAGCCTGAACTTCAAAA
The DNA here is from genome assembly GCA_038245905.1 of Thermoanaerobaculia bacterium. Lineage (GTDB taxonomy): Bacteria > Acidobacteriota > Thermoanaerobaculia > UBA5066 > UBA5066 > Fen-183. Next base: position 53,492 of record JBBRRY010000028.1, read on the forward strand.
CTTCAGAAAAAAACTGGAGAGTTTGATCCTGGCTCAGAGTGAACGCTGGCGGCGTGCCTAACACATGCAAGTCGTGCGCGAAAGGGTAGCAATACCTGAGTAAAGCGGCGAACGGGTGAGTAACACGTGGTTAACCTGCCGGAATGTGGGGGATACCCCGGGGAAACTCGGGACAATACCGCATATGGTCTTTTGGGCTCGGGCCCGAAAGAGCAA
>JBBRRY010000029.1:0-50848 GCA_038245905.1 Thermoanaerobaculia bacterium
GGCCCCGGATTCGCCCGAAAGCGGCGGATCAAGACGAAAAGTAGGAGTCGAAACCGCCGCCCTCGGCAATCTCTTCCCTCTAAGAATCTCTTCTCTCGCCTTCGTCTCCAGAAAACAGGCCCTTCTTCAACAGCCTGCTAGCGGGCGCTTGCGGCGGACAGGACATAAGTATTTAATACATACATGAAACGCAAGCTCGTCCAGGCCGGCAGCTCCCTCGCCGTGACCCTTCCCGCCGAAGTCGTGCACGCCTTCAGCCTCAAGAAGGGTCAGGAGGTGGATGTGACCGTCCACCCCGTCAGCGGCGCGGTGATCGTCCGCGCCGGCGCCCTGCACTTCGAGGGGGGTGAGGTCACTCCGCGATTCGGCCGAAAGGTCGCTTCTCTCCTGAAGCGACGGGCCGGGGTCTACCGGACTCTCGCGAAGTGATCGTCACGCTCTCGGTGCCGCAGCTCGTCGCCCTCCATGGCGAGCTCCTGAGCGCGTTCGGCGGGCGCCGGGGCTTGCGCGACCGGTCGGCTCTCGAGTCGGCCGCGTCTCGGCCGGGCATGACATTCGACGGCGAGGATCTCTACCCGGACCTCGCCGCGAAAGCGGCGGCGCTGATGCACTCTCTCGTCGTCAACCATGCGTTCGTGGACGGGAACAAGCGCGTGGGAGCGGCGGCGGCCGAACTCGTGGTCGAGGTCAACGGCTACCGTCTCCGCGCGGCGGACTCCGATCTCGAGGACCTGACGCTCGCCGTCGCCCGGGGCGAGCGGTCCGCGGAGGCGATCGCAATCTGGTTTCGCCAGCGGCTCGAGCCCGCGGAAACGTGACGCCGCGAGGCTATTTGCCGGCGGGCTTCTCCACGTGCCCGCCGAACTCGAACCTCATCGCCGACATGATCTTGTTCGCGAAGTCGGCCTGTCCCTGCGAGGCGAAGCGCTCGTAGAGAGCCGCCGTGAGGACCTCGGCGGGGGTTCCTTCGTCGATCGCGGCCAGGATGGTCCAGCGTCCCTCTCCCGAGTCCGAAACGCGCCCCGAGAAGTTCTCGAGCTGGGGTGACTTCTGGAGCGCGATGGCCGTGAGATCCAGTAGCCACGACGCCACGACGCTTCCGCGCCGCCAGACCTCGGCGATGTCGGGGAGGTTCATGTCGTACTGGTAGTGCTCCGGGTTGCGGAGCGGCGTCGTCTCGGCGTCGAGCTCGCGCCCCTTCTTGCCCACGTTCGCGTGCCTGAGGATGTTCAGGCCTTCCGCGTACGCCGCCATCATTCCGTACTCGATGCCGTTGTGGACCATCTTGACGAAGTGTCCCGCTCCGCTCGGTCCGCAGTAGAGATATCCCAGCTCGGCGGTGCCCGAGGCCTTCTCGCGCCCTGGCGTGCGCGGAATGTCGCCGATCCCCGGCGCGATCGTCCGGAAGATCGGGTCCAGGCGCTGAACGGCGTTCGCCTCGCCTCCGATCATCATGCAGTAGCCCCGCTCGAGGCCCCAGACGCCGCCGCTCGTCCCGACGTCCAGGTAGTGGACGCCCCTGGCGCGGAGGTCCTTCTGGCGGCGGATGTCGTCGACATAATAGGAATTGCCGCCGTCGATGAGGACGTCGTCCGCCTGCATCTTCGGAGCGAGATCCGCAAGCAGTCCGTCTACCGCCGCGGCCGGAACCATGAGCCACGCCGCGCGCGGGGGCGTGAGCTTCGCCACGAACTCGGAAAGCGAAGACGCCCCGACGGCGCCTTCCGAAACGAGCTGCTTCACGGCTTCGGGATTGCGGTTGTACACGACGCACGTGTGCCCGTTCTTCATCAGGCGCCGCACGATGTTCGCGCCCATCCGTCCGAGTCCGATCATTCCGAGCTGCATGACTTCTCCTTACGCGGTCGCGCTTCAGGCGGCGCATTCTTTCACGGCGCTGGATGCGACGCGGGATGGAGACTATGCTTGAAGATCGCGGCCTAGACCGTTAGACCAGTTCGCGGGGAGGCACTTCGATTCAGAAGGTTCTGCGCGCCCTCATGTCTTGTTCCCGTTCGGCGGCCTTTCTCTTGATGACGTGCATGACGAGTACGGTGGCGCACGCGCAGCGCTGCGCGCCCAGCTTCTACGACAGCGTCCGGCTCGATCTGCACGGTGCGCAGAACGTCGTCGCGGCCCCGGACTTCGATCGTGACGGGCGGCCCGATCTTCTGTTCGTCGACACCGACGGCGTTAAGGTCGCGATGAACCTCGGCGGCGGCTCCTTCGGCGCTCCGCAGACCGTTCTCCCGGCCGGCTACACCGCCCTGGTCGGCGACATGGACGGCGACGGGATTCCCGATCTCGTGGGTTTCCGCAAGGACTCGGCCTCGAGCTCCATCGAGGTCTACAAGGGATCGGGGCAGTCGTTCCGGCGCGTGTCTTCCGCGGCGGTTCCGGCCGCGGCCGGCTCGCCCGTCCTCGGGGATTTTGACGGCAACGGGACCCTCGATCTGGCGATCCTCGTTGGAAGCTTCGACCTCTGGGTCTTTCCCGGCGACGGCCACGGCGGACTCGGACCGCCTCGAGTTCAGGTCATCCTCCCGGGCGCAGACAATCCGTTCAGTCTCTTCACCGCCCATGCGTACCAGCTCTGGGCGCAGGACGTGGACGGCGACGGCCGCGCGGATCTGCTGGTCGGAGTTTCGACTTACAAATACAACGGCCTCATGACACTGATCTCAGGCCCGGCCGGCGTCTTCGCGCAATCTCCGGCCGGGCCCGTCGGCGGGGGCTATATCAGGTCTCCCCGTGTTTTCTCGGGGGACCTCGACGGAGACGGCCACGCCGATACCGTCGTGTTGTCGGGCTTTATGCCTGGTCCCGATTGGATCGACGTCTATCTCTGGCGCCCAACGGGGCTTCTCGACGTCCCGGGACAATCCACGGGAAAGACCGACTCGGAGTTCGCGAATTTCGGCCCCCTCGCCGACCTCGACGGGGACGGTCACCTGGATCTTCTCGAGACGCGCGGCGCCGGGCCGGGCGCGCGGCTGGTCCTCTGGCTCGGGGACGACGCTGGCCACTTCCGCCGCGACCGGAGCTTTCCGCTACCGTTCCTGCCCTGGGGAACCCCGATCGTCGCGGCGGATTTCGACGGGGACGGCCGCGTCGACCTCGTCGTCGGCGGCGCCTATCCGCGCTTCATCCCGAACGCCTGCTGGAGCGGGTATCAGCGCACGGTCGTCGTCCCCGTCCTTGTCTCGACGGCCGGAGCGGCCGGGACCTTCTGGACCTCGGACCTCACGATCACAAATTCCGGCTCCACACCGGCGCGTGTGGATCTGACGTACACCGCCTCCGCCGGCGGCGGCGGCGGAACCGTCACGACAACGCTCGCGCCCGGAGTGCAGCTTTCCGACGCCTCCGCGTTCGACCTCCTCGCTCGTCTCGGACTCGAGCTGCCGCCCGCCGGATCCCGGATCGCAACGCTCAGCGCCGTCTTCCACGGGCTATCGTCCGAGGCCTCCGGGAGCCTGGCCGTTCGCACGTCGTCCGGGGGGGCCGGCGTCTCCTATCCCGCGATCGTGCCCTCCTCCCGCATGGCCTCCCCCACCGTGTTCTTCTCGCCGTCGACGCCCACGGTCGTGACGGGCCTGAAGCAGGACGGCGAGGACCGCAGCAACCTCGGCGTTTCGCACACCGGCCGGCAGGGTGACGACCCTCTGACGCTCGCGATCACCGTCAGCTCGACGGACCCGTCCGCGCCCGGAGAGGTCCACCTCCCGCCGATCACGCTCAAACCGGGCGAGACCCGGCAGATCGACCGCGTGCTCACGGCGTCCGGGCTCAACGCGGCTTCCGGATATGCGCGGATCGTTTCGACGGGACCCGGCGCCCCCGCCCCGTTCGCCTCGTGGGGAGTCGTCAACGACAACACGGGAACGTCGGACGGCAGTCTCGTGCTCGGTCGCGACGACGCCGGCGGATACTACGGGAACGGCTGGGTGATTCCGTCCGTCACCGAGAGCGGCTCGTACAGGACGGAAGTCGTCCTCACGGCCCTCGACAACGTCTCTTCGGGAACGGTCTCCTCGTCGGTCACGCTTCGGTACCGCTCTCCGGACCTCGCGTCTTCCAGCGGGAGCGTGTCGATGTCCGTCGCGGTTCCCCTCCAGAGCGGAGTCCGGATTCCGAATGTCGTTGCGGCTCTTCGCGCCGCCGATCCGGCCGGCGTCGGCCCGATCGGGCCGACTTATGCCGGCATCCTCGAGATCCAGCCCGACGGCTATCCGATAAACGCCTTCGCGCGGGTTCTCGGAGAGCCGCGGAGGTACGGAGTGTCGATCGCGCCCGTCGAGAGGCCGGCCTATCCGAAAAGCTTTCCCGCCCCCGCGCGGTCCGCGATCGTGCCCGATCTGCGGCAGGACGCACGGTTTCGCTCGAACCTCGTCATCGCGGAACTCTACGAACTCTCGCAGCCTGCACTCTACCGGGTCGAACTCTTCGACGCGGGGGGACGGCAGGTCGCGTCCCGCGAAGTCCGCCCGGCGGGCGCGGGCTGGCTGCAGATCAACCGGATCCTCGCGGACTGGGCTCCGGGGACGCAGCGTGGATGGGCCCGCGTCACGCAGATCGAGCCGCTCTCCACGGAGGATCTGACGCACGCCGGATTCGTGACGTACGCCGTCATCAACGACGGCGCCGCGCCCGGACTCGGAACGGGCGACGGCTCGATCGTATGGATGGAGACGGAGCCGTAGCCGTCACGCGATCGCGCCCAGCTCCCGCGTAACCTCCAGCACCTCGTCCACCGTCGCGTCCGCGTCCGCGAGCGTCGACCGCGGGTTGATGAAGCAGGGGCGGATCGCGAAGCGGCCGTTCACGCGTGTGTGGGACGGGATCGCACGGCCGCGCGCGCGCACCCCGAGGAGAATCTTCTCGTTCAGCACGTCGAGCGCGGCTTCGTCCGTCATGCCCTTCGGCTTCACGCGGAAACAGCAGATCGAGAGGACCGGCTCGGCGAGGAGCTCGAGCGCCGGATGCGCGCGCACGCGTTCCGCCACGCGGCGCGCGCAGTCGTGGTGGCGTACGACGCGTTCCCGCATGCCCGAGGCGCCGATCTCCTTGAGCGCGGCCCAGACGGTGAGGCCCCGCGGCGGTGCCGAGTGATCGATCGAGAAGTCGGGATTGCCCTCGCCGCGCTCGTCGAAGGGCGAGGCGAGGTCTCCGGTGCCGGTAGGCGCCATCTCGACGTAGGCCGCGGGCTCGAGCGTGAGAGCGCGTGCGAGGAGCCCGCCGTCGCGCACGAATCCCGCGCCGCATCCGATCGGCACGGCCATCCACTTGTGCGGGTCTACCGCGAACGAGTCGACCTTCGAGAGATCGCCGTAGAGCGGGGCGACGCGCGGATCGAGAACGCCGAAGCCACCGTAGGCGCCGTCCACGTGCAGCCACACGCCGCGCGCGTGCGCGATCTCGCGCATCGCGTCGATCGGGTCGACGACCCCGGTGTTCACGTCGCCCGCGGATGCGACGACGGCGACGGGTGTTCGCCCGGCCGCGAGGTCCTCGTCGAGGGCGCGCTCGAGCGCGCTGAGGTCGAGCCTCCTGTCCCCGTCGATCGCGACGAGGCAGAGGGCCCGCCTCCCGAGGCCGAGGACGCCGCAGGCACGGTGAACGACGTGATGCACCTCGGTCGAGGCGTAGACGCGCGGCCGGGCGAGCCTTCCGAGGCCGTCCAGAGAGGGGTCGAATCCGCGGCTCTCGCCCGCGTGCTGGCGGGCGGCGGCGAGACCGAGGAGGTTCGCGAGCGACCCGCCGCCCGTGAACGCGCCTTCGAAGTGATCCGGCAGCCCAACGAGGCGTCCCAGCCAGCGAAGCGCCAGGACCTCGAGGAAGTTGCCGGGGCTTGCCCACCAGCGTTGCGGGCTCGCGAGGGCGCCCGCGAGCTGGGCCACGACCGGCACGGTCGTCGGCATCGTCGTGACCCATCCCGAGAATCCGGGCGCGCCGATCCGGAGCCCGTTCGAGACGACGACCGTGCGTAGCACCTCGAGGACGGCCTCGCGACCGGCTCCCGTCTCAGGCAGCCGCTCGTCGAGCACGGCCCGCCAGAGCGTCCGGCGCCTGGCGGGGTCGGGGCCTTCGAAGCGCAGGAACGCTTCGAGGTCGGGCAGTATCCGCGCCAGAGAATCACCAAGAGCGTCCATTGCCGCGGCGTCCGGGCGCATCGTTCCACCTCCTCGGGAGCGCTATTATGGGGATTGATCAATGGCTTCCTTTGCGCGTTTTCCCGGCTTGCCTCTTCTCAAGGCGTTCGACGGCGCCCTCAAGGAGGGCCTTCTCCTCGACGAGGCGCTTGGCGGCATCCTGACGGCGGCCCTCCATTTCTTCGACGCCCCGGTCGTCGCCCTGCTTCCCGGAGCCGGCGTTCCGCCCATGACGCGCTCCGGCCGATCCAGCGTCGCCGCTGCAGCCGAGGCCCGGCTCAACCAGCACCTCTCCGAGGTCCTCGCGCAAGGGCGTCCGAAGAAAGTCAGCGAGGGAGGGTTGTCTTTTTTTGCAGCGCCTGTGAAGGTGAAGGACCAGGTGCAGGCCGTCCTCGGCGTCGTCATGGAGGCGATGCCCGCCGGCGAGGCCGAGGCCGAAGAAGCCATCCGTATCTTCGCGCGTTCAGTGGGCCACGTCCTCGAGCGCGAGCGCACGATCGGAACACTCATGAAACGGCGCGAGGAAGCCGTCGCCCTCTTCGAGCTCGCCTCCGGTGCGTTCCTCTCCCTGAACCCGGACGAAGTCATCCGCCTCACTGTCGCCTCACTATCGCGCGAGCTCGAATTCGACCGCGTGACGGCCTATCGATTTCACCCGGAGGCGCGCGAGGTCACGGAGATCCTCAACCAGGGCGGATCGACGAGCGGCGAACGTTCGCGGACCGGCCGCCGCCCTCTCGACGCGGACGAATTGCTCGGCCGCGCCCTCTCGGCGCACGGACCCGCCTTCGAGGACGAGCCCGGCTCGAATCCTCCGCGCCGCCGCCGCATGTGTCTGCCTCTCCACGCGGGCGACCTCGTGTTCGGCTTCCTCACGATGTCGCGACGCGGCGGCTTCGCCCTCACGCCGCAAGAGCTGCGGCTCGCGCAGGAGCTCGCGAAGCTGGCGGCGGGCGCCCTCGACAAGGCGCGGCTCCTCGACGCCGAACGCCGGCACAGCGAGCGCAATGCGTTCGTGGGCCGCCTCCACACGGCCCTTTCGGGTCAGACGGACGTCGCCACGATCGCGGCGCGCACCGTCGACGAGCTGGGGCCGCAGTTCGACTTCGACGTCTGCGTCCTCAGGCTCCTCCCCGCGGGCGAGCTCCCGGGCACCCAGGTCGCCTTCGTCAAGGGCGGCGGGAGCTCCGCCGCGGTGGAGATCTCGAACACGCTCGTCGCCCACCTCGCGACGGAGACCTCCCATCTCCTGCTCCCCGACGTCGGGAAAGACCCGCACGGTGCCGCACTCCTCCCGTCGGGCGCGGCCATCACGAATCTCACCCCTCCTCTCGGCCTTCTCGCGGTGCCGCTCGTGTACCGCGGCGCCCCCGCGGGCGTCCTTTGCGCGATCACGGGCGCGCGCGCACACGCCCTCTCCTCGGAGGACCTGCGCTCCTTCGAGGCGCTCGGCGTCGAGGTCTCCCTGGCCATCACCTCGGCCCGCCTCCTTCAGCAGGAGCGCGAGTCGTACCGTTTCCTCGACCGCCTCCGCGAGGTCGGCCGTTCACTGGCGACCACGTTCGACGTCGAACGCATCAAGCAGACGCTCTGCGAGCAGGCGGTCACGCTGCTCAAGGCGGATGCGGCGCAGTTCTGGGACGCCGACCCGGCTTCGAAGTCCGCGAAGATTTCGACGCGATGGGGCGCGGACGTGGGCGACGAGGTCGGGCGGGCTGTTGCCTTCGAACAGACGGGGCACCCGATCGTCCGCACGTTTCTCGACAAGACACTCTCGGTCGCCGGCCCCGGCGAGGGCGCGACGTTCTTCCCGGGCAACGCCGGTGGCGCCAACGCGCCGCTCATCCGCGCGGCCGCCGTGCCGCTCGCGTATCACGACGAGCTCATCGGCGTTCTTTCCGTCGGCGCGCGCCGGGGAAGCGAAGATTGGCCGGTCGACCTCAAGGAACGGCTCGACCTCCTCGCCGACGCCGCCGCCGTAGCGCTTCACAACGCGCGCCTCATGAAGCTCATCGAGCAGCAGACCGAACGCGACAGCCAGTCGGGTCTTTACAACCGGTCGTCGCTCGGCAAGCGCCTCGAGTCCGAGCTCCGGCGGGCCGAGCGCAACGGCCAGTCGATCGCCGTCGCGCACCTGCGCATAGACGGCCTGCAGGAAGCGATCGCGAAGCTGGGACCGGACTCGGGCGATTCCCTCATGCCGAAGCTCGCCGCGAAGCTCGTGCGGGCGACGCGCGCGGTCAATTTCGTCGCGCGTGACGAGGACGACCGCTTCTACATCCTCATCTTCGAGGCCGGGAAGGTTCAGGCGCACCGCGCCCTCCACTCAGTCCAGAAGAACTTCCAACAGGGGATGGACGAGCGGCTCGTGGCCGCCGGTATCCGGCTCGGCCTCAGCGCGGGGGTGGCGGTCTACCCCGACGACGCCTTCGACACGGCGACGCTCGTCCTCCGTGCGAGCGAAGCCCTCGAGCAGGCGATCCGCACGGGGCCGTCGTCCGTGATCCTGTACCACCCGCCCGGCGACTCCGACTCGGCCGCGGCCGGCTGAGCGGGACCCGGGACCAACCATGCCCGTCACCGCCGGAACCGTTCTCGGACGCTACCGCCTCCTCGACAAGGCGGGCGTCGGCGGGATGTCCGAGGTCTGGAGGGCCGAGGACGAGACGCTCAAGCGCATCGTGGCCGTGAAGGTCATCCTCGGGCCGGTCGCTGCCGACTCCACGTTTCGCGAGCGCTTCCTAAGGGAGGCTCGCCTCGTCGCCGGCCTCGAGCATCCGAACGTGCTTCCCGTCTTCGACTACGGGACCGCCATCATCGACGCCGCGGACGTTTCTTATCTCGTCATGCCTCTCGTGGCCGGCGGCTCGCTCAAGGGCCGCGCCGTCGGACCCGTTCCCCCGGCCCTCGCGATCAGCTGGCTCTCGGCGGTCGCCGCTGCCCTCGACCACGCGCATTCCAAGGGCATCCTTCATCGAGACGTCAAGCCGGGAAACGTCCTCATGGACGCGCAGGGCCGGCCGCTCCTCGCCGATTTCGGCCTTGCGCGGAGCGCCGAGGTCTCGTCGGGACTGACGGCCACTGGGACGGTGCTCGGCACGCCGCTCTACATGGCGCCCGAGCAGGCGATGGGGATGGCGCTGGACGGCCGCGCGGACCAGTACGCCCTCGCCGTGATCGCATTCGAGCTGCTGGCGGGCCGCGTACCCTTCTCGGCGGAATCGCCTCTCGCCGTCCTTCACCAGCACGTCTCGACGCCGCCTCCCCCCCTCTCGACGCTCCTCCCCGGCACGGCCGCCTCGGTCGACGCGGTGCTCTCGCGCGGCCTCGCGAAGAAGCCCGAGGACCGGTTCGGGTCGTGCAGCGCGTTCGTCGCCGCCCTCGGTGCGGCGCTCGCCGTTCCGGGCGCCGCGGCCACCGTGCCGCAGGCCGTGCAGGACCAGTCGAACATGGCGACGATCGTCTCCGCTCCCGCGCTTTCTGCCGGCGCGCTCGCGGCACCCGCGTCGCTCGGGAGTAACGTGCCGGAAGGCCCCCCGAAGGATCCGACGCGCGGCGGGATGGTCCTTCTCGCGGCCCTCCTCCTCCTCAGCGCGGGCGCCGGGGTGTTCCTGCTTTTGCGCGGGACGGGCCGGACGGGCGCGACGACAGGCGCCCCGACTCTCACGACACCGGAAATTTCTTCGATTGTGAAAGAGACTCCGGCCGTGAGCACCGCACCGGCCGTGCCCACGGCTGCGGCGGCGGCCGAGCCCAGCCCTCAATTACCCATCGAAGAAAAGAAGATCGCCTCCCGCAGCACCGCCGGCAACTCGACGCGCCCCGATGCCATCCCCGTGCGTCCGAAGCAAACCTCTTTCCCGCCCCTCCTCTCCGGCGCCGCGTTCTCGGGCGACACGCAGCTCTCGGCGGCCTGGGAGTCGCTCGACACGCACGGCCGCCAGCGCCTCACACGCGAGGACTTCGTCTCGGCGATGGGGAGCGCGCGCGAGGTGCTCGCCCGGAGGCCGACCGCCGAAGTCCGCTTCCTCGACGCGTACGCGCGCGCCGGCGTCGCCTACGCGGACGGCCGCAACGCCGAGGCGTGGCAGCTCCTGACGATGGCTCTCCGAAACTCCGGCCCCGCCGCCAACACGCGCGTCCTCAACTTCGTCGCGGACGAAGTCCACGCGATGGGCCCGAACCCCGGGCCGGACGCGGAATGGGTCATGGGCCTCGCCTTCGGGGACGCGCGCGGCGAGCTTCGGTCCGAGCTCGACAAGGCTCAGGCCCGGGCTCCCCGCTCGGCTCGCGTGCAGGAAGCCCGGACACTCTCGAACCGTTAGTTCTTGAGGGTGTCTCCCGCCTTGAAGCCGCTGCCGGAGACGGCCGCGGCCGTCGAGAGACGCGGTCCCTTCACGGCCGTGATCTTCACGCGGCCGACCTTGACCTCGTCCGCCCCGAGCACCTCGCCCGTGTCGGGGTCCTTGATCTGCTTGCCGACGCGGTAAACGGTCAGCTCCTCGCCTTCCTTGACGCCGCCTTCGGAACCCACGTTCAAGTAGAGCGTGCCACCCTCGACGTTCGCGACCTTCCCGATGATGCCCGACGCGTCGCCTTTGCCGCCCATGCCGGACGACTTCAGGTCGGCCTTCGAAAAGGATGCCGCGAGCTTCTGGACGACGGGACGCATCAGCTTGTCGACCTTGCCGTGGTCGGAGGCGCCGCCGCCGGCGCCCGCGACGTAGACGCTCGCGTCGGATTTCTCGTCCCGCGCCGTGTCGGCCCACACGATCTCGCCCGTCGTCGTCGAGAACGCACGCGCGTCGAGCGCGGCTTCGGCCTTCTGCGACTTCACGCTCACGGACGGGATCCCGAAGCGGCCGAGCCCGCCCGGCACGCTCGCACCGCGGTCCGTGACGCCGAGTTCCGTCACGGAGCCGGCGATGAGGTACTCGACGCCGAGCATCTTCCCGATCTTGACGGCCGTGCGCGGGTCGATGTCGCCCGAGAGCGAGAGGCCCTTCTCCTGCATGATCGCGGCGAGCTGCTCGCGCTCGATCACGCGGTACTTCCCGCTCTTCACGAGCTCGGTCACGAGCATGTCCTGCGCGCCGCGCCCCGCCTCGTACCATGTCCACGTGTAGTGCGAAGCCTTGTTCTTGAACTCGAGGACGGCCACGCGCGGCTTGCTGCCTTGTGCGAGCATGGCCTGAGCCGAGAGGAGGGCGAGCAGGGAGAGTGCGGAGAGAATTCGCTTCATCGGTATCACCTCGTCTGAACTTGAACGCTATTCTAGGACGATGGGGGGATTTGCGCCGCAGCAAAGGGGCTGACCCCGCGGTATTGCGAGGTATCCGCTAGACTCGGCCGCGTGAAAAATCTGACGCCCCCGGCGAAAAAAGAGCGCACCACCGTGATCCGGGGCTCGGGAATGTACGTGCCTCCCCAGGTCGTCACGAACGAAATGATGGGCCGCATCATGGATACGAATGACGAATGGATCGTGCCTCGCACCGGCATCAAGGAGAGGCGCTTCGTCGAACCGGGAATCGGCTCGGCCGAGCTTGGGGCGCTCGCCTCCGAGGCCGCGCTCAAAGACGCCGGGCTCTCGGCCGACGACATCGACCTCGTCATTTTCGCGACGATGACGCCCGACCACTACTTCCCCGGAAACGGGGGACTCCTCGCGCGGCGCCTCGGAATGAAGAACACGCACGCGCTCGACATCCGGATGCAGTGCGCCGGATTCCTCTCGGGCCTCCAGACGGCGGACGCCTTCATCCGCTCGGGCATGTACGAGCGCGTTCTCCTCGTGGGCGCCGAGGTGCACAGCGGCCTGATGCCCTGGCCCGAAAGCGTATGGGACGTGATGCTCGGAAAATCGCCCGGGCCCTGCGACCCGTTCTGGTTCGAGCGTGCGACCGGCATGCGCGACCGCGCCGTGCTCTTCGGCGACGGCGCAGGCGCCATGGTTCTCGAAGCGAATGCCACGGGGGACGGGCGCGGCCTCCTGGGCTTCGCGATGTACACGGACGGCGAGCACTGGGACAAGCTCTACGTGCCCGGCGGCGGATGTAAGTCGCGCCCGTACTTCACGCCCGAGATGTTCGACAACCTCGGCACGATTCCAATCGTGGAGGGGCGCCAGGTCTTCCGGCTTGCGACGACTCTCATGCCCACGGCCGTCAAGGACCTCCTTGCGGCCCACGACCGGACGCTAAGGGACCTCGACCTCCTCCTCATGCATCAGGCGAACCTGCGGATCAACGAAGCGGCGCAGAAGGTGCTCGGCCTCACGGACGACAAAGTGTTCAACAACATCCAGAAGTACGGGAACACGACGGCCGCGACGCTTCCGATCGCGTTCCACGAGGCGAAGCTCGCGGGCAAGGTGAACCAGGGTTCCGTCGTCGTCTTTACCGCGCTCGGCGCGGGCCTTCACTGGGGTGCGGGGCTCGCGATCGTCTGATCTCCCGGGACGTCGCGGTCATTCCCCCCGGCCGTCGCGAGCGTATCCCCCGCCCTGGCGCTCGACGACGCTAGGCCTCACCGTCGCGGTCGTCGTCCGGCAGGCTGCTCGCAGTCAGCAAGACAGGGGCCTCGGCGAGAGCGGGGTGCGTCGCCGCGAGTGCGATCGCGACGTCGATCGGGTCCTTCAGGAGCGCGACCCGGCGGCGCGCGCGCTCGGCCTGGGGCTCCGGAAGAGAGCGCAGCACAGCTTCCAGGTCCAGTTGCGCGCGCCGCGCGCGCAGTGCGAGCTTCAGGGCGAACGGCCTTCCGTCCCCCGTCTCGACACCGGAGCGTGCCGCGGCGCGGAGGACTCCGGTGAGCCCATGGACGAGCACGTCGAAAAGCGGAATCTCTTTCGACAGGTCGTCGACGAAAAGCTCGAAGACGTGCCGGCCCACGGCCCGACGGACGCCGGGTCGCTGCCGCCCGCGGACATGGCCCGCACGAATGGCCGGAGGAGCCGCCCCCCGGCACCTTCGAAGACGCCCGCCCGCGCAACGTCCCGCATCGCGGTGACGAACGGGCGCGCGGAATGCGCGTAGAACCTCGTGAGACCCTTCTCGCGCGAGGCCACGAGGACGTCGGCCCAGAGGTCGAAGAACGCGAGCGCGATCGACGGCGAGCCGCTCGCGCTCGCTCGCCGAAGCTCCGAGGAGCCTCTCCTCCTGTGCGACGAGATACGCGGCATCCACGCGCGCAAGGGACGTCCCAAGAAGCATCTCCTGCGTAAGGAGGCGAGGGATGCGCCGGAACAGACGCTCGAGCGCGATCACGTCCACACCGAACTCCACGACGCCGCCCAGAGACAGGAGGAGGATCGCCGTTGGGTTGTGCGAGACCGCCGGGGCCGGGTCGGAGCTCAGGAAAGCGCTCTTCACGCGGGCTTCAGGGCGACCGACGACCCCACCCACGTGAAGTCCTTGTTGAAGTCCACGCCGAGCATCTTCCCGCGCGACAGGCGGCAGAGGTTCAGCCCGAGCGTCGGCATCGCGTCGCCGTCGGGGCGGAAGAACATCATCCGGATCTCGACCTTCACGCCGCCGCCGTCCGCCGCGAGGAGGCACGGGTCGTAGACGATCTTTTCCTGCAGACACCAGGAGCCGCGCTCGCTCTCGGGGATGCGCGCGAGATCTTCCGGCGTCGGGTCCACGTTCACACCGCCTCCCGCGAAGGAGAAGAGCGGCTTCAGCACGTAGCGTTCCGTGAGGTCCTTCGGAACGACCTCGACTTCGGAAAGGTACCGCGACTTCGGGACCGTCTCGTGAGACAGGAGCGGGAGGGAGTACTTGGACCACGTCCAGTACCAGTTCGGGTGCGGCACCCAGCGAACGTCGAGCTCCTCTCGGAAGTCGAATGGCAGCGCGGTGTCCTTCTTGATGAGCTCGTCGAAGACGATGCGGTTGTAAATCCGGCGAACCGGTATCCGGCGCCCGTCCTTCACGCGGAAGAGCCGCCTCCCCTCCTTCACGAGCATCCTCGGGTCCAGGGCGTCCACCCCGAGAAGACGTCGGGTGGCGTGGAAGTCGATCGCCGTCTTCTGCTCTTCCGGTTCCAGATCGAGGAGCACGACCTCTTCGGGGTCCGCATCGCCCACGATCGTGCGGCGGAGGAGATCGAGGAGGCCGGCACGCGACAGACCCGAGAAGTACGGGCTCCACGGACCCTTCGGGAGGCCGTTCACGCGGAAGAGAGCGTCGCTCCACGCGTCCGCCTGAAGAACTTCGAACGCCGAGAGAGAAGGAAACCCCTGAAGCTCGATGAGGCGCGGCGCGAGACGGCCGTCCTTCCCCTTCACGATCGCGAAATCCACCTGCGCGAGCGAGGGAAGAACGTCCATCCCGGGCGTCGCCCACCGCTCCGGAATCGCGCGCTTCATGCGTTGGAGGGCTTCTGGCCGCGTGAGCTGCGCGACGATCGCGCGCGCACCGTCCTCGAGCGCCGCCGTAAGCTCTTTCGTCAGGAAGACCGGCGTCTCGGCGAGACGGAAACCAGGCTCACAGCCGGCGCGCCCGACGAGGTCCGCCGTGTAAGAGGACGCGAGCCCGTCCGTGAACGCGGCGTTGAAAGCTGCCCGAAACTCCGGATGCATGGCGCGGAGTCTAGACCGGGTCTAGACGTTGAACTTGAAGAGCAGGACGTCGCCGTCTTTCACGACGTATTCCCTGCCCTCCTGACGCACCGCGCCGACGTCGCGCGCGGCAGCCATCGAGCCGGCTTTCAGGAGGTCTTCGAAGGCGACGGTCTCGGCCTTGATGAAGCCTCGCTCGAAGTCCGTGTGGATGACGCCGGCAGCCTGGGCTGCCGTGTCCCCGGCGTGGATCGTCCAGGCGCGCACCTCTTTCTCGCCCGCCGTCAGGTACGTGCGCAGGCCGAGGAGGTGGTATGCGGCATGGATGAGCTTTCCGACTCCGGACTCCTCGACGCCGAGGGACTCGAGGTACTCGTTCGCGTCTTTTTCCGGCAGCTCCGAGAGCTCGGACTCGATCTTTGCCGAGATCGCGACCGCCTCCGAGCCGTGGTGGGTCTCCGCCCATGCGCGCACCTTCTTCACGAGCGGCAGGTCGTCGGCGTTCTTGAGGTCGCCTTCGGCCACGTTGCACGCGAAGAGGGTCGGTTTCATCGTCATGAGGAAGAAGGGACGCGCCGCGTCACGCTCGAGAGAGTTGAGATCCACCATGAGCGCAGGCTTCCCGGAATCGAGGTGCGGAATGAGCTTCGCGGCGACTGCCCTCTGCGCCATCGCTTCCTTGTTGCCGACGCGCGCGAGCTTCTCCAGCCGCTCCCTCTGCTTCGTCAGGGATTCGAGGTCCGCGAGGACGAGCTCCGTCGTGATGGTCTCGATGTCCGCGATCGGATCGAGCGTGTCGGAGACGTGGACGACGTCCTTGTCCTCGAAGCAACGCACGACCTGGACGATCGCGTCCACCTCGCGGATGTGGGAGAGAAACTTGTTCCCAAGGCCCTCGCCCTTGCTCGCGCCCTTCACGAGGCCAGCGATGTCCACGAACTCGAAGGTGGCAGGGATGATGACCGAAGTCTTCGCGATCTTCGCGAGCGGCACGAGCCGCGCGTCCGGCACGACGACGATGCCGACATTCGGCTCGATCGTGCAGAACGGGTAGTTCGCCGCTTCGGCCTTGCGGGTTTTCGTGAGGGCGTTGAAGAGCGTCGACTTGCCGACGTTCGGCAGGCCGACAATTCCGGCTCTGAGCATCGCCGCGGAGAGTACCAGCCCGCGCGCGCTAGGATTCCGTTCCATGAAGACAGCTCGCCGCCTCGCCGCCCTCGGCCTCGCGCTTCTCCTTTTTTCGTTCGCCCCCCTCGCCGCCGCGCGGAGGCCCTCGAAAAAGAGCCCACACACGCAGATCGCCGCCGTGTGCCGCGTCGAGACGGCGCCCACCGAGAAAGCTCACAAGAACCAGCGCCGTTTCCTCGAGTTCGACGTGACGATCGTGTCGTTCACGCGGGTCCCGGGCGACCGGAGCGCGGACCCGAGCGTCCCGATTTTCCAGCGCGGCCGCGTACACATCGTCCACGACATGTCGTGCGGTGGCGAGCAGATCGCCCTTGCGCCCGGCGACGCCGCCGAGATCCGCGGCGAGTACGTGGCGATCCCGGACGGGAAAGACCTCATCCATTTCACGCACCCGGCCGACGGCTCGTGCGGGCAGAAGGGCGGGCATCCCGACGGCGGGATCCGGAAGATCGACCGCGCCGCCCTGAAGAAGGCCGCCTGAGCCCGGCCTCGCGCCCGTGAGCTTCGACGACGACGCCCGCGCCGGTGCCGAACGCCTCCTCGCCGCGTGGGACGCGTACGCGAGGGCGTTCGCGGCGATCACGCGGAGGGCTCCTGTGCGCTTCTCGGCGCGCGACTGGCGCGGCGGGCGCGCGGACGCGCTCGAGCGCCTCGAGCTCTACCGGGCGACCGTCGACCCCGCCGTCCAGGATCTCGCCCGGATCCTCGGCCCCGGCGTCGAGGACAAGCGCGTCTGGGCGGGCATGAAGGCGTGCTTTTCGGCGCTCGTCGCGGGGCGGCGCGACGCCGAGCTCCTCGAGACGTTCTTCAACTCGTCCTCGCGCAAGATCTTCCACACCGTCGGAGTCGACGACCGCGCCGAATTCGTGACGCCCCAGCCCGCGCCGCTCCCAGTCGAGCCCGCTGGGCGCTTCCTAGCCTCATGGGACGGCCGGCCCGGCCGGGAGGCGGCGATCCGAAGCGCGCTGCACGCGGTCCCGTTCGCGGTCGGGTGGGAGGACGTCGCGCGCGATGCCGCGCTTGCGACCCGGAAGCTCGACGCCGTCCTGACCGAGGCCTGGGGCGCGCCTGCCTTCGACGCGCTCGACCTCCTCAGGCCCGTCTTTTTCCGGAGCAAGGGCGCTTACCTCGTGGGGCGCGTCCGCAAGGGCGACCGGCAGCGCCCCGTCGTCTTCGCGCTCCTGAATCGGAGCGGCCGCGTCGTCGTCGACGCCGTCCTCTGCGACGAGGACGATGTCTCCATCGTCTTCAGCTTCACGCGCTCGTACTTCCACGTGGACGCCGAGCACCCGGCCGCGCTCGTCGCGTTCCTCGAGACTCTGATGCCGAAGAAACCCGTCGGCGAGCTTTACAACGCCCTCGGCTTCAACAAGCACGGCAAGACCGAGCTGTACCGCGGCCTCCTCCGCCACCTCGCGGCCTCGGACGACCGGTTCGTCGAGGCGCCTGGCGCGCGCGGCATGGTCATGCTCGTCTTCACGCTTCCGTCCTACGACGTCGTCTTCAAGGTCATCCGCGACTCCTTCGCGCCCCCGAAGACCGCGAGCCGGGGGGACGTCCTCGACAAGTACCGGCTCGTCTTCCGTCACACGCGTGCAGGTCGCCTCGCGGACGTGCAGGAGTTCGAGCACCTCTCCTTCCCGGTCGCGCGCTTCGACCCAGCGCTCCTCGGCGCCCTCCTGAAGAGCGCGGCCGAGACCGTCGAGGTCCGTGGGGACGAAGTCGTCCTCCACCACCTCTTCACGGAACGGCGCCTCACGCCGCTCGATCTCTACCTCCGGGACGCGTCTCCCGAGAGGGCCCGGGCCGCGATCATCGACTTCGGCGACGCGATCCGGGACCTGGCAAAGGCGAACATCTTCCCGGGCGACCTCCTCACGAAGAACTTCGGCCTGACGCGGCACGGCCGTGTCGTCTTCTACGACTACGACGAGATCGCGTTCCTGACAGACGTGAACTTCCGCGAGCTGCCGGCCGGGGCCGACGAGGACACCGGGGGCTCGGAGCCGTCGTTTTACGTGGGTGAGAACGACGTCTTCCCCGAGGAGTTCCTCACCTTCATGGGCCTCCGGGGCGCCGCGCGCGATGGATTCCTCGAGCGGCACTCCGACCTCCTCGGCGTGCGGTTCTGGCTCGAGACCCAGCGGCGGGAGCGCGCCAGCGAGATCGTGGACGTCTTCCCGTACCCGCCGGAGAGTCGCATCCAGGCGCACGATTCCGAGGAGCGGCGCACATGAAGGAATGGGCACGCAGACATCCATTCGCCTTCTTTCTCCTCCTTCACTCCGCGGGCGTCGCACTCTTCTTCTCGCCCGCGATCCCGATTCGCGGAATCGTCGTGCCGGCCGAGCTCCTTCATGCGTTCTATCCGTGGGGCTCCTACCTCCAGACGCACCTCGACCACAACGCGGAGCTGCCCGACGTCATCCTGCAGTTCTATCCGTGGTTCGTGAGATGGGGTGAGGAGCTCCGCTCGGGCCACTGGCCGCTGTGGAACGCCGATTCGGGCCTCGGCCTGCCGTTCGCGGCAAACCCCCAGACCGCATCCTGGTTTCCGCTGACGTTCCTCGCCCTGCTGGGCCCCTGGGCATGGTCCCTCGTCCTCGCGAGCCGCCTCTTGGTCGCGGGAGCGTCCTCCTTTCTCTGGCTGCGCTCCCTCGGCCGTTCTCGCGCGGCTTCGACGCTTGGGGGTCTCGCGTACGCGTACTCGCTTCCCTTCGTGACGTGGCTCGCATGGCCGCACGCGAACGTCAACATGCTGCTGCCGGTTCTCCTCCTGTGGGCGGTCAAGCTCGCGCGTGCCCCCGGCCCCGGTCCCGCCTGCGGCCTCGCCCTCACGCTCTTCGCGATGCATCTCGGCGGCCATCCGGAGTCGGCGTTTCTCGCCGTGCTCGCCGCCTTTCTCGTCTGGGCGTTCTCCCTGGCGAAGTCGCCCCGGGGGACAACCGCGCGGTCGGCCGTCTTCCTCGCCCTCGGAGGTGTCCTCGGCACTCTGGCCGCCGCGATCCAGCTCGTCCCCTTTCTCGAGTACTTCGCCCGCAGCCGAGTCCTCCTCGAGCCGGGTCACGAGTCGAAGATTCTGGCGAAGTCGTGGCTTGTGACGTGGATCGTCCCGCTCTTCTTCGGCCGTCCGATGGACGGCACGAAGTGGCCCGACCACGCCGGCTTTCTCGACTCTGCAGCCTTCGCGGGTACTTCGATGCTGTGCCTCGCGGGGATCGCGGTCGTCACGGTGCGCCTGCGCCGGATCGGGCCGATCCTCGCTTGCGGTGCGCTGCCGGTGGCCCTGGCCTACGGCCTTCCGCCCATTTCCCTCCTCGGAGCCGTCCCGCCGCTCGACCGGACGGCGACGCACCGGTCTCTCCATATCGCGGCGCTCGCCGTCGCGACGCTCGGAGCATTTGGCTGGGATCGCCTTCTCGCGTTCGTGAGAGCGCGGAGGCGGCGAGACGTGTGGCGTCTCTTCGCCGTGCCTGCACTTCTCGCCGCCGCTGCGGTCGCCTGTGTCCTGACTCTCGGGCGCGCCGTGCCGGACCGACTCCTCGGCGCAACCGCGGTGCCGGAAACGCGACTCGCTCTCCTTTTCCTTTTCGGTCCACTCTTCCTCGCGCTCTTCTCGTCCCGGCCCGGGGCTCTGCGGACGCTAGCGGCCTTCACGCTCCTGACGTTCGATCTCTGGCACGTCGCATTCGACTACCACGGCGCCGTGGCCCCCGGCCTCTCGTTCTTCCCCACCCGGCTCACCGACTTCCTGCGTCGGGACGCGGGCCACCCGAGGGTCGTGCCGCTCGGCCGCGTGATGCCGCCGAATCTGAACCTCCCGTACGACATTGCGAGCGTCATGTCCTACGACGCGATCGACTCGCTCGAGCAGGCGATCTTCCTCCGGAAGCTCGGCGGCTTCGATGCCCGGTATTTCTTCAGCCCCGTCGATCTGGAGAGGCTCGCGAACCCGCGGGTCGCCGAGCTCGCGGCTCTCAAGTACTGGCTGGACCAACCGCTGAACCCGCGGCTCGACACACCGGAGTTCGAGGGGCGGACGGGTCTTAGGTTCTCGCTCGTTTACGACGAGCCCGACGGGCGGGTCTACGAGCTGTCTCACGTGCTGCCGCGCGTGCGATTCGCGGGCCGCGCCACGGCCGACCCGGGCCTCAAGACGTTCGACCGTCTTCTCGAGGGCCGTGACGAGAGGGCGAGCCGGGAGCTCTTCGTGGACGCGGTGGGTCCGCCGGTTGGAGACGGAAGGCCCGGGCACGTCGCTCTCCTCTCTCGCCGCTCCGGCGCGGTCGAGACGATGGTCGAAAGCGAGGGCGGCGGCTGGCTCGTCCTCGCCGATGCCTTCGACCCCGGCTGGACCGCGACCGTCGGCGGCCAGCCCGCGCCGGTCTACCGCGTCAACGGTCCCTTCATGGCCGTTCCCGTTCCGGCCGGATCCTCGGTCGTGAGCGTTCGGTACCGCCCCAGATCCCTCCTCCTCGGCGCGGCGCTCTCACTCCTCGGGCTTGCCGCACTCGCCTTTCTCGGTCGTCCTCCGCGGGAAGCGCCGCGCGCTACTCGATGACGTGAATGTTCCGCTTCGCGCACATCTCCTTCAGGACCTTCGGCCACGCGGTGACGCTGACTTCGCCGAGATGCGCCTTCCGGAGCAGGAGCATCAGCACCCGCGATTGCCCGATACCCCCTCCGATCGACAGCGGGAGCGTGCCGTTCGCGATGCCCTGATGGTAGGGGTATTTCAGGAAGTGGAGCTGGTGCGTGAGCTCGAGCTGCTTCTGGAGCGTCTCGGCGTTCACGCGGACGCCCATGGACGAGAGCTCGTGGCGCCGCTTCGTGACCGGATTCCAGACGAGGATGTCGCCGTTCAGGCCATGCATCATCCGGCCGTCGTTCGTATGGGTCGGCGTGACCCAGTCGTCATAGTCCGCCGCGCGCATCTCGTGCGGATAGCCGTCCTTCAGTGTCCAGCCGATGCCGTAGATGAAGACCGCCGGATGATCCTTGAGGATGGCGTTCTCGCGGGCCTTGCGCGGGAGGTCGGGGAAGCGGTCGAGGATTTCCTCGGCATGCAGAAACGTGAGTTTCTCCGGCAGGCGCGGGAGCTGCTTTTTCTTCAGATCGGGGAAGGCGTCGAGCGCGAAGTCCTCGGCGCCCTTCAGGACCTTCCAGATGCCCTCGACCGTCTTCGTGAGGAATTCGAGACTGCGCTGGTCCTGGGTGATGACTTTCTCCCAGTCCCACTGGTCGACGTAGGCGCTGTGATCGTGATCGAGGAAGTAGTCCTTGCGCACCGCGCGCATGTCGGTTACGAGCCCTTCGCCGGGCTTCATCCCGAACTGCTGGAGCGCGACCCTTTTCCATTTCGTGGCCGCCTGGACGACCTGCCCGTCTATGGGATGCACGCCGTGGTCGTTCGCGATGCGAAACGTGACGGGGCCCCGCGAACCGTCGCGGTCGAGGTAGTCGTTCACGCCGCTCTCGGCGTCGACGATGAGCGGGACCTCCACCCGCATGAGGTTCAGCTCACGGCAGAGGCCGTCTTCGATAAAGCGCTTGACGGCGGTGATGGCCCGCTGCGTTTCCTTCGGGTCGAGCAGCGGCTTGTAGTCCATCGGGAGCACCTTCTCAAGCTCCTCGTAGCTTCCAATGCCCGGACCTGCGAGGTCCGCTTTCTTGTCGAGAACTTCGGTTTTGATTTTCACGGTGTGGGGTCCTTATCTTTGAGTCCATTCAAAACATGCTTCCGGGAGCCCACAGGGTGTCTGGTGCAGATGCATCAGGCGGCGAACGCACACCGCCCGTTCGCCTATGATTCGCGCCCACGAAGGAGGTTTCCTCATGCCCAGCGCCAAGCCCACGGTGCCCGCCTCGGGACAGAAGATCACCATTTCCGGCGGGAAGCTCCGGGTCCCCGACCGCCCCGTGATTCCCTTCATCGAGGGTGACGGAACCGGGCCGGACATCTGGCGCGCGTCCGTGCGCGTCCTCGACGCCGCCGTCGAAAAGGCTTACGGTGGAAAACGAAAGATCGAATGGATGGAGGTCTACGCCGGGCAGAAGGCGTTCGACAACCATGAGACGTGGCTTCCGGACGAGACGATCGAGGCGTTTCGCGAGTTCCTCGTCGGCATCAAGGGCCCCCTCACGACGCCGATCGGCGGCGGCATCCGCTCGCTGAACGTCGCGCTGCGCCAGCTCCTCGACCTCTATGTCTGCCTCCGCCCCGTGCGCTGGTTCAAGGGCGTCCCCTCGCCCGTGAAGCACCCCGAGAAGGTGAACATGGTCATCTTCCGGGAGAACACCGAGGATATCTACGCGGGCATCGAGTTCGCGGCCGGTAGCGACGAAGCGAAGAAATTCGGCGCGTTCCTGAAAGAAAACTTCCCGGCGCAGTACAAGAAGCTCCGCTTCCCCGACACAACCGGATTCGGCGTGAAGCCCGTCTCGAAGGAGGGCAGCGAGCGGCTCGTCCGCGCGGCCATCCAGTACGCAATCGCGCACAAGTCGAAGAGCGTCACCTTCGTCCACAAGGGCAACATCATGAAGTTCACGGAAGGTGCGTTCCGAAACTACGGTTACGCCCTCGCCGAGAGCGAGTTCGCCGCCCAGACGTACACATGGGACCAGTGGGAGAGGACGAAGAAAGACAAGGGAGAGGCCGCGGCGAACGCCGAGCAGAAGGCCGAGCTGGCCAAGGGGAAGATTCTCGTCAAGGACGCGATCGCCGACATCACGCTCCAGCAGGTGCTCACGCGTCCCGACGAGTTCGACGTCATCGCGACCCTGAACCTCAACGGCGACTACCTCTCGGACGCACTCGCCGCCCAGGTGGGAGGCATCGGGATCGCGCCGGGCGGGAACGTGAACTACGTGACCGGCCACGCCGTCTTCGAGGCAACGCACGGCACGGCGCCGAAGTACGCCGATCTCGACAAGGTCAACCCCGGCTCGGTCATCCTCTCGGGCGAGATGATGCTCCGGTATATGGGCTGGAACGAGGCCGCCGACCTCGTGCTCAAAGGCATGGACGGGGCCATCGCCGCGAAGACCGTCACCTACGACTTCGCCCGCCAGATGGAAGGCGCGACGGAAGTAAAGTGCAGCGGCTTCGGCGACGCGATCATCAAGCACATGGGAAAGTGAGGAAGAAACGATGAAGGTCCTCGTCCTCGGCGGCACGGGCACGGTCGGATCGCAGGTCGTGAGAGAGCTTCTTGCGCGCGGCGCGGGGGTCTCCGTGCTGACACGCGATCCGAAGAAGCATCTGCCCCCGGGAGTGAAGGCCGTGACCGGCGACCTGCTCGACCCCGAGACGATCCGCAACGTCTTTGCCGGACAGGACGGCGTCTTCCTGCTCAATGCCGTCAGCGCAACCGAGTGCCACGAGGGTCTCATGGCCGTGAACGGCGCTCGGATGGCAGGCGTGAAGAAGGTCGTCTACCTGTCGGTGCAGGACGTCGACAAGGCGCCCCACCTCCCGCACTTCGGGGCGAAGCTCGGGGTCGAGGCGGCTCTCAGGGCCTCGGGTCTCGGGTTCACGATCCTTCGGCCGAACAACTTCTTCCAGAACGACGCCTGGTACAAGGACGTCATGCTCTCCTACGACGTGTACCCGCAGCCTTTCGGCGACGTCGGACTGTCGCGCGTGGACGTCCGCGACATCGCCGAGGCCGCCGCGATCGCGCTCACGCCCGGCGCGGCGGACGGCGAGACGCTGAACCTAGTCGGTCCGGACGTCCTGACGGCGACGGCGACGGCGGCGACGTGGGCCGGCGTCCTCGGCCGGAAGATCGCATACGGCGGGAACGATCTCGACGCATGGGAGAAGCAGTCTCTCGCGTTCCTCCCCGCCTTCCTGGTCTTCGACTTCAGGCTCATGTACGCGTTCTTCCAGGAGAGGGGCCTCAAGGCCACGCCTGCCGACGTCGCGCGTTTGACCGCCCTCCTCGGGCACCCGCCCCGGCGCTTCGACGAGTTCGCCGCCGAGACGGCGCGTTCCTGGAGCGTCTGACCGCTTCTCGAGAAGGTAGGATCGGGCCCATGAAGAAGGCCGCGCGCCCGGGGCTTCCCCTCGTCGGCGTCGTCATGGGCTCGACGTCCGACTGGGAGACGATGCAGTACGCCGCTCAGACGCTCGAGGCCTTCGGCGTGCCGCTCGAAAAGCGGGTCGTCTCGGCCCACAGGACGCCGAAGCTCCTCGCGTCGTACGCCGAGCGGGCCGAGACACGCGGGATCGAGGTCATCATCGCGGGCGCCGGCGGCGCGGCGCACCTGCCCGGCATGCTTGCGGCACAGACGGTTGTTCCCGTCCTCGGCGTGCCCGTCGAGAGCCGCGCGCTCGAGGGACTCGACTCGCTCCTCTCGATCGCCCAGATGCCTGCAGGCGTCCCCGTCGGCACGCTCGCGATCGGTAAGGCCGGAGCCATCAACGCCGCGCTCCTCGCGATCGGGATTCTCTCAATTTCGCGCCCCGATCTCCGAAAGCGGCTCCACGCGTTTCGAGCGAAGCAGACGAAGACGGTTCTCGCCGCGATCCTGCCGTGATCGTTCCGCCCGGTTCGGTCGTCGGCGTCCTCGGCAGCGGGCAGCTCGGACGCATGTTTGCGCTCTCGGCCCGCGCGATGGGCTACCGCGTCCATACGTACTCGCCCGAGGAGGACTCCCCGACGGGCCACATCGCCGATGTCGAGGTTTCGGCGCCGTACGAGGATCTCGATCGGCTGAGAGACTTCGCGAAAGCGATTGACGTGCTCACGTTCGAGTTCGAGAACGTGCCGCGGGTCGCTCTGGATGCAGTGGCCGAAATCGTCACGATCCATCCCTCGGCCGAGGCGCTCTGGGTGAGTCAGAACAGGGAGAGAGAGAAAGATTTTCTTAGAAGGGTGAAAATCCCCGTTGCGCCGTGGGCGGTGGTGCGCACGAGCGAGGAGCTCGCGTCGGCCCTCGTGTCCGTCGGCGCCCCCGCCGTCCTCAAGACGGCCGCATTTGGGTACGACGGGAAGGGCCAAGCGAGGGTTCATTCGAAGAATCCCTCTGAGGCGGATGCGGGATGGGCCGCCCTCGGTCGTGTGCCCTGCGTCCTCGAGGCGTTCGTCGATTTCCAGCGTGAGGTTTCCGTCGTGGCAGCGTGCGGGCTCGCTGGCGACGTCGCATTCTTCCCGGTTTTCGAGAACGAACACTCCCGGCACATCCTCGACGTGACCCGCGCCCCGGCTCGTCTTTCACGATTCGAAGAAAAGCAAGCCCACGAAATAGCGCGGACAATTCTCGACGCGCTGAACTACGTTGGCGTTCTCTGCATCGAGTTCTTCCACACCCGGGACGGCCGGCTCCTCGTGAACGAGATTGCGCCGCGCCCGCACAACTCGGGGCACCTGACGATCGACGCCTGCGTCACGAGCCAGTTCGAACAGCAGCTCCGCGCCGTCTGTGGGCTTCCGCTCGGGTCGACGGAGCTGCTCCGGCCCGCCGCGATGGCGAACCTCCTCGGCGACCTCTGGGCCGGCGGCGCCCCCCGCTGGAAAAAGGCATGCTCGATCCCGGGCGTCGCGCTCCACCTCTATGGAAAGAAGGAGCCGCGCCCGGGCCGAAAAATGGGCCACCTGACCGCCCTCGCGAACACTCCGGACGAGGCGCGCCGCCTCGTCCTTTCGGCGCGCGCCGCGCTGACAACCTGAAATCCGCTCGAGGAAAACCGACATGCAAATCCGCGCTGCCGCTCTTGCCCTCGCCTCCGCGTTCGCCCTTTCCGGCTCCGCCCTTGCGGCCGGCATCCCCGAGAAGCTCGACGCCGCGAGCTACCAGCGCCTTTCGCCGAGTCTCGCCGTATCGGGCAAGCCCTCGAAGGGGGCCCTCGCGTCGCTGAAGGAGGCCGGCTTCCACACCGCGATCGACTTGAGGCAGCCGTCCGAGGGCGTGCCTTCCGCCCGCGCGGCCGTCGAGGCGCAGGGCCTCACGTTCGTTTCTGTTCCGGTGTCCCCAGAGACATTTTCCCTGGACGATGCAGAGAGAGTCGCGGCCGTCCTATCCGATCAGGGCACCGCGCCCGTCCTCCTCTTCTGCTCGAGCAGCAACCGCGTCGGCGGCGTCATCGCCGTCGTCGAGCGGATGCGGGGCCGGTCGAAGGAGGAGGCCCTTGCCGAAGGAAAGAAGGCCGGCCTCAAGAGCGCCGCAATGGAGAAGGCGGTCCTCAAGGTCCTCGACGAGGCCCCCGCGAAGGCCGCCGTCGGGAAGTAAAGCCTGGTTCAGTCCCCCGGACCTTCGGCGAGCGCGTCGACGACACGCTCGAGTTTCATTCCGCGGCTCCCCTTCACGAGGAGGACGTCTCCCGCGCGGAGGCACGGCCTCAGCCAGGCGAGAAGCGGCCCGATCTCGGTGAAGTGGGCCGAGGAAGAAGAAGAGGAGGAGGAAGAAGAAGATAGGAATTCTTTGAAGGTAAGAGAGGAACGGGGGCCGAAAAAGGCGGCCAGTCCGACGCCCGACTCATGCGCCCGCCGCCCCAGGTCGCGGTGCGCCTCCTCTTCGAACGCTCCCAGCTCGAGCATGTCGCCGAGAACCACGACCGCCCGCCCCTTGTTCGCGGCCGTGAGGCTCGCGAGTGTCGCGAGGGCTGCTTCCATCGAGGCGGGCGAAGCGTTGTAGCAATCGTCGAGGATCGTGACGCCGCCGGTCCCGGCGACGACGCGCGAGCGGTGCGAATAGGGACGGGACGAAGAGAGACCCCGGGAGATTTCTTCGAGTGTGTAAGAGAGGGAAAGAGCCACGGCCGCAGCCGCCGCCGCATTCATGGCGTTGTGCTCTCCGACAAAGCCAAGCCTCACGGTGACTCTGCGAAGCTGCAGCTCGATGCCGGGATGCGAACGGCGTGCGTCAGGGCCTCCCTCCCATTTTTCACCTTCCAAGAGAATTTCTTGCCCTTCCACACCGAGAGGCGTGATGGACAGAAGACGGACGTCCGCCAAGGCGCTCTTACCAAAAAATATCTTCTTCACGCCGCTCGCGACCCTCTCCGCCTGCGCCATGCAGCGCGGGTCGTCCGCATTGACGACCGCGACCGAGCCGGGCAGCAGCCCACGGTACAGCTCCCCTTCCGCCTCGGCGACGCCGTCCAGGTCCTTCAAGAGCTCAAGGTGTTCGGCGGCGATGAGCGTCACCACTGCGACGTCCGGTTTCGCCAGGTCCGTGAGCCGTCGAAGCTCGCCCGGCGAGGACATCCCAAGCTCGAGTACGGCGGCGCGGTGCTCCGCCGCCAGACGGAAGAGCGTGAGCGGGACGCCCACCTCGTTGTTGAGGTTTCCCTCCGTCGCGAGCGCGGGCCCGCGAGTCTTGAGGATCGCCGCGAGCATCTCTTTCGTCGTCGTCTTGCCGTTCGATCCCGCGACTGCCGCAACGGGGATCGCGAACCGCCGCCGGTGGAACGCCGCGAGCGACCCGAGCGCAGAGAGCGTGTCGTCGACCTCGAAGAGCGGGAGGCTCGGAACGTCCGGCGTCCCCTTCCGGACGACGGCTCCCCCCGCGCCCTTTGCCCGCGCCTCGCCGAGGAAGTCGTGCGCGTCGAAGCGCTCGCCCTCGAGCGCGACGAAGAGCGCGCCGGGCACGAGCGCCCGCGTGTCCGTCGAGACCGACCCGAAGGCCTTCGGCGGCGCCGAGGGTCGCGCCGCCCCCGTCGCCAATGCCACTTCTTCGGCCGTGAAGAGAGGCTCAGCCCTTGACGTAGCGTTCCTCTCCGACGTCTCTCCGGGAGGAAACCCGGCTCATTTCGTGAGACCGAGCAGGCGCGGCCACGTTCCCGTGCTCTCGAAGGCACGCGGATGCTTCGCGCGATCGATGAGGTACTCGGCCATCGCGCGCACGATCCACCGGAAATTCTCCTCTCCGACGGAGGCCACGTCGGCATCGGGCGCGCAATTCATGAAGTCGATCGCGTAGGGGATGCCGTCACGCACGGCGAATTCCACGGTGTTCAGGTCGTACCCGAGAGCCTCGCAGAGGGCGAGGGAGCCCGCCGTCACCTTTTCGGCCATCGCCGCCGGGACGCTCTTGTCACGCGCCGCTTCGTAGCGGAGGTGGTGCGGCTCCTTCGGGGCGTACCCCATGATCCGGACGTGCTTGCGGCCCACGACGTAGCAGCGGTAGTAGTCGGTGAACTCGATGGCTTCCTGGGCCATCATCTCAAGGTCGCGCGTCTTGTCGTATGCGAGGAAGAAGTCCTCCGGCGTGTCGCACTTGTAGACGTCCTTCCATCCGCCGCCGTTCGCGGGCTTCATGAAGATCGGGAAGCCGAGATAGCCGAAGACGTGATCCCAGTCGACCATGTCCATGTTGCGGAAAGACTTCTCGGTCGTGTTCGGCGGACGTTCCTTGTGCGGAAGGAGAACCGTCTTCGGCACGGCGACGCCGGCCGCGAGGGCGACGACGTTGTCGAAAAACTTGTCGTCGGCCGACCACCAGATCGGGTTGTTCACGACCGTGACACCGCGGGCGACGGCGCACTTCAGGAAGGTGCGGTAGAAAGGGACCTCGTGGCTGATCCGGTCCAGGATCACGGAATCCTCGAAGGACTGCTCCTGGGTGAGGTGCGAGATTTTCACGGGGCCGCTTTCGATCGCGTCGCCGCTCTTCTTCGCGAGCTCGTTGATCTCGTTCATGAGGGCCCAGGGAAACGTGTCCTCCATGCCGAAGAGAACCCCGATTCGTTTGTTCGCAACCTGCGTCATCGCACTCCCCCTCGCGGCGCGTGCCGCGCCGCGGCATCCTAGCGGACTCCGGAGAAGGCGCGCAATTTCGAGCCCCCGCGCTAGACTTCCCGCCCATGAAAAGAGAGTACGGATCCTGGATGAGCGGCGCGCTCTCGCGCCCGATGGAGTACCTGTGGTTCGGGGACCGGGGCCGCCCCGTCCTCTTCTTTCCGACGTCGATGGGGCGCTTCTACCAGAACGAGGATTTCGGCCTCACGGGAGCGCTCGCGGACAAGGTCGACGCGGGCTGGCTCCAGCTGATCTGCGTGGACTCCGTCGACGCCGAAAGCTGGTACAACAAGAAGGCTTCGCCGAAGGACCGCGCCCGCCGGCACGATCAGTACGACCACTATCTGCGCGACGAAATGCTCCCGTACATCACGTCGCGAACGGGAGGCAATATCGTGACCGTCGGCGCCTCGTTCGGCGCGTACCACGCCGCGAACGTGGCCGCGCGGTACCCCGGCGTCATCACGAAGGCGATCTGCTTTTCAGGCCTGTACGACGTCTACCAGTTCCTCGACGGCTATTGGGACGACACGTGCTACTACCACACGCCCATGGCCTACCTCGCGAACATGGACGAGGCCTGGAAGGAGAAGCTTCGCCAGGTGGAGTGGGTCGTCGCGACCGGTGAGAACGACTCGCTCGTGAAGCAAAATCGCGAGTTCGCGGCTCTTCTCGAGCGCCAGGGACAGCGAGTTCAGGCCGAGTTCTGGCCAGGCGTCTTCGGCCACGACTGGCCGTTTTGGAAGGAGCACATCCGCCGCTTCATTTGACGGGCATCCCGTTTCGGAGGCTGCGCAGCTTCTGATCCGCCTGCGCCGCCTTCCGGCGCGCCTCGGCTGCCTCTTCCTTCGTCCCGAGGATGCCCCGGATCGCCGCCAGCGCGCGCCAGCCCTCCGGGCGAAAAGGCGCCAGGCGCGCGGTGTCCTGTGCCGAGGAGAGCGCTTGCTCGAAGGCGCCGCGCCGCTCCAGGTGCCGTGCCTCTTCGGCCGCGATCTCCCAGGATTCCGAAAACGTCTTTCGCCCCTCCGCGAGCAGCGCGGCTCCTTCGCCCGCCCGGCCCGTCCATTCACGGTAGCGCGCAAGGGTCACGAAGTCGACCGGCTCCCGGGCGGAGTCGGCGACGATCCTCTCGAAGAAGCTCATCGCCGCGTCGTCGACGACGCGCCGCCCGTCCGTCTCGACCCCGAGAACGAATCCCTCGGCGAACGCGAGCGCGCGCATGCGCGAAAGCGGGACGCTGTCCTTGAATACGGTGAGCGATCGGTTGCACTGCGCGAGGCAGGCCGCGTACTCACGGAGACTCAGAAGGACCCTTGCGAGAAGCTCCGCGGCCGCCCGCGCGTGGCGAGTGTCGCGAGCATCCGCGATGCCCTCCAGAACGACGCGCGCCTCGGGCCAGCGCTCGAGCGCCGCGAGAGCGCGGGCAAGCGGAAGCCGCCATGCGGAATCCTGGGGCGCCTTTTCGTGGGCCTCGGTCAGCAGCGTCACCGCCTCGTGAAGCGGGGCAAACCGCTCGGGCAGCCGCACCTCGGAGACGCGGGTACCCTGCTCGACGAGCTGTTCCGCCACGGCGACGAGAGCGGACGCGTCGCGAGAGATCGCGAGTCTCTGCCGCGCCGTCGCCACCGCATCCGCATGGAGGCCCTGGGCCTGCTGTGCGTCGAGCAGGCCCGCGAGGAGCGCCGTCGTGCCCGGGTAGATCGAGAGGCCCGCGCGGGCCGCCCGCTCGGACAGGGACGCATGACCGAGACTCAGGTGCGCTTCCGCGAGCGCGAGGAAGAGCTCGATGGGCTTCTCCGTCGCACCCGAAAGCGCGTCGAGCGCGGTCACGGCCTCCCCCGCGCGGCCGAGCTTGAGGAGACCCCGCGCGAACGTGAGGACCGCCCCCTTCTGCAGCGGGTCATCCGGAAGCTCGCGCACGACCGAGGGCAGGACGACTCGCGACAAGATGTCGACGGCGGCTTTCCAGTCGCCCGCACCCGCAAGCCGGCACGCCTCCTCGACGTCGCGCGCGGCCCCGCGCACGTCCACCGACACGCGCCCTTCGCCCCCGCGGCCCGTGACGACCGCCCCCTTCGCGACGCGCGCGCGGACGACACCCGCCCCGCGGTTGGCCGCCTGGTAACGCATCTTCGGCACGAAGGGCGCGACCGTGATGCCGCGCCGGGCCGCGGCCATCGTGAGGACATTGACGAACCCCTTCCAGTCGGAGAAGCGGTCGTGGCGCTCTCGCTGGAGGCAGCGCACGATCACGTCCTCGGCTCCGAAAGACGTCCTCCGGAAGAGGCCGCTCGCAATCTTGGGCGGCTCGCCGCGAATCTTCGCCTCCCGGATCTCGTGCCACGTGCCCGAGAACGGCTTTCGGCCGATTTCCCACTCGTACATGAGGCAGCCGAGGCTGTAGATGTCGGACCGGAGGTCGAGCGGGACGCCGCCCAGCAGCTGCTCGGGCGAGGCGTATGCCGCCGTGCCGAAGATGAGATGCCCGCCCTCCGGCGTCGTCTCGAGCTCGCTCCCGGCGAGCGGCGCCGAGATGCCCCAGTCGCTCACCGCCGCCCTGCCGAGCTCGTCGAGGAGAATGTTCTCCGGCTTGAGGTCGCGATGCACGATGTGGTGCTCGACGTTCGCCCAGTCGAGCGCGCCGGCGATGCGGACGAGTGTCCGGTAGAAGAGCTCCGGGTCGCGCGACGTCATCTGCGACCGTAAGCTGCCGCCCGCCATCCACCGCGAACAGATCACGGGGAGCTTGTCGAGGGGGAACACGCAGAGTGCCTCGACGATCCCGTCGCAGACGGAAAGCGTCAGCCAGACCTGAAGCTCCTGCAGGAAGCGCTCGAAGTCCTCTCTGTTTCCCTCACCGCGCGGGAGCGCCTTGACCGCGAAGCTGGGGCCGGACGGCGTCTGCCGCACCCGGGCGCAGACGCCCATCCCCCCGCGGATGACGTCCACGACCGTGAACACGTCCGAGTCGAATCCCTGCGTTCTTGCGAGCGCGGGCAGGGATAGCTCTTCGCCAGGGCGGAAGGGGACCACCTGACCCCGATTCTCTCACTCCCGGCCCGGAAGAATCGACCGACACTCGCGCGCCTCTTTCGACGTAAAATTCTTTCTTTGGACTCTTCGACAGAGGTGCCTATGAAACGCGTCTCCCTCGCGCCGGCCGCGGCCCTCGTGGTCCTCACGAGTCTCGCCGCATTCCCCGCCCGTTCTCAGGAGCTCAGGGTCGAGGAGCACGTGCTTTCGAACGGGATGAAGCTCTTGCTCGTGCCCCGGCGCGACGAGCCGGTCGTCTCCGGGGGCTGGGTCGCCAGAGTCGGGAGCGCCAACGAACGGCCCGGCATCACGGGGATCAGCCACCTCTTCGAGCACATGATGTTCAAGGGCACGGAGGCGATCGGCTCGAAGGAGCCCGCGCGCGACCAGAAGCTGATGGCCGAGCAGGAGCGGCTCCGCGGCCTCATGCGGGACGAAGAGGCAAAGATGCGCTCGGCCCTCCGGCGCGGCGAGATCGACGACATCACGAAGCCCGAGAGCAAGACCCCGAGGTACAAGGAGCTCGAGAAGGACTTCGACGCCCTCGTGAAGGAGCAGCGCGACCTCCTCGTGAAGAACGAATTCGACCGCATCTATACGAAGCAGGGCGCCTCGGGGATGAACGCATCGACGAACTCGGACCTCACCCAGTACTTCATCACCGTGCCGAAGAACAAGCTCGAGCTCTGGATGTGGATGGAGTCCGACCGCCTGAAGGCTCCCGTCTTTCGCGAGTTCTACGCCGAGCGCGACGTCGTCTTCGAGGAGCGCCGCCTCCGGACGGAATCGACACCCACGGGCCGGCTCGACGAGGCCTTCGAGGAGATGTTCTGGCACGGCCACCCATACACATGGCCCGTCGTCGGCTACCCCTCGGACATTTCTGCGATCACGAAGGCTGACGCCGACGCGTATTACGCCCTCTTTTACGCGCCGAACAACATCACGGCCGTCCTCGTGGGCGACTTCGACCCGAAGGACGCCCTCGCGATGGCCGAACGGTATTTCGGGCGGATTCCCCGCGGCAAGAACCCGCCGCCTGAAATGACGATCCTCCCGCCGAAGTGGGAGGCGGAAATGCGCCTCAACGGGGAAGCGGACACGAACCCGCAGGTCGGCGTCGACTGGCACACCGTGCCGTTCCAGCACAAGGACTCGTACGCGCTTCAAGTCCTCGCGCAGCTTCTCAACGGCCGCACGGGCCGTCTCTACAAAGCGATGGTCGTCGGGGACGGCGCCGTGGCGACAAACGTGACGGCGGGCGCCTTCTCGCGCAAGTACGCCGGCGAGTTCACCGTCGAGGCCGAGGTCAAGGACGGCAAGACGCCCGAGGACGCCGAGAAGGCGATCTACGTCGAGCTCGAGAAGCTCAAGAAGGACCTCGTTCCTGCCGAAGAGCTGCAGAAGGTGAAGAACAACTTCGCCGCGCAGGTGTTCCGCTCGCTCCAGTCGAACATGGGGATCCTGTACCAGCTCATGGGCAACGAGGGGCGCGGCGACTGGAAAGAGCTCAACGAGGGTCCGAAAAAGGTTCAGGCCGTGACCTCCGAGGACGTGCGCCGCGTCGCCAGGACCTACCTCACGAAGGAAAACCGCGGCGTTGCGACCTACACGCGCAGGGCGGCCGCGGCGGGAGCGGCGGGAGCCGCAGCCACGCCCGAGGATCCCGCGCTTCTCGCCGTGCCCGAGCAGATGCGCCCGATGGTCAAGCAGACGCTCGCCCGGCTCGCCGCTTCGACAGACGCCGATAAGCTGCGGCAGATGATCGCGCAGATGGAGAGCCAGTCCGGGCAGATGCCGCCGCAGATGAAACCGGCCACGGATCTCATCCTCCAGAAGGCCCGGGAGCGGCTGACCGAGCTCGAGAAGAGCCCGAAGACGACGGAGAAGAACTAGTCATGAAGAACAACTTCGCGCCGGCGGCCCTTACCGCCTTTTCCGCCGTCTTTCTCGCATCCTTTCTCGCCGCGCCCCTTGCCGGCGCCGACGCCATCCCCGCGAAGCCCGATCAGCTCGCATTCAAGCCGTTCTCGTATACGCCTCCCGCCGCGAAGGATCACCGTACGGTCCTGAAATCGGGCGTCGTCGCTTATCTCGCGGAGAACCACGAGCTTCCGCTCGTCAACATCCAGATCATCCTCAGAGGCGGGACCTACCTGGATGCGCCCGGCAAGAGCGGTCTCGCGGACTTGACCGGCTGGCTCCTCGCGCGCGGAGGCACGAAGAACCGGAAGGCCGAAGACCTCGAGGAGCGCCTCGCCTTCCTCGCCGCACAGCTCAATCCCGAGCGGCCCGACGGCCGTCCGACCGACGTGCGCGCTTCGGGCTACATGGACGATCGCGGGATCGTCTCCTTGAATCTCCTCTCGAAGGATCTCGACGAGGGCCTCGCGATCCTCCGCGAGGTCCTCACGGAGCCGGCCTTCCAGGAGGATCGCCTCAAGCTCCGCAAGGAAAAGCTCCTCGCCGACATGAAGCAGCGGAACGACAGCTCCGCGGACATCGAGCGGCGCGAGCGTTCGTTCCTTCTCTACGGTGACGACTTCTACCTGAATCATTTCGAGACCAAGGCCTCCATCGAAGGGCTCACGCGCGAGGACCTCGTGGCATTCCATCGCAAGTGGGTCCACCCGAAGAACATGCTCATCGCGGCAGCGGGCGACTTCAAAAAGGCCGAGATGGCCGCGAAGCTCGACAAGCTCCTCGCAAACTGGCCTTTCAAGGGCGAGGCGGCGCCACCGGTGCCGAAGCCATCCCACACGATGACCCCCGGGACGTTCCTCGTCGACAAGGACGTCAACCAGGGACGCGTCTCGATCCTGCTGCCGGGCCTCCTGCGCACCGACCCCGACTTCTTCGCGGCCGCCGTCATGAACGACATCCTCGGCGGCGGCGGGTTCACGAGCCGCATCACGAACCGGGTCCGCTCAGACGAAGGCCTCGCGTACTCGGCGGGATCGCAGCTCCAGCCGGGTGTCTGGTATCCGGGCCGCTTCGGCGCCGCGTTCCAGTCCAAGGTGCGCACCGCCGCCTACGCCTCGCAGATCGTGATCGAGGAAATGACGAAGCTTCGGGACGGCGACGCGACGGACGAGGAGTTGGAAACGGCGAAGCGTTCGTTCATCGACACCCTCCCCCGCCGCTTCGCGACACGCGCGCAGGTCGTGGGCCTCCTCGCGGACGAGGAATACACGGGTCGTTACGCCTCGGATCCTCTCTATTACGCGAAGTACCAGGCGAACGTCGAGAAGGTGACGAAGGCCGACGTGAAACGGGCGGCTCAGCGGCTTCTCAAGCCCAACGCCGTGACGCTTCTCGTCGTCGGGAAGAAAGCCGACCTCCTGAACCCCGACCCTAAACACCCCGTGAAGTTCGCCGATCTCACGAACGGGAAGTTGACCGAGGTTCCGTTGCGCGATCCCTTCACGATGAAGCCCCTGACGACGGCGCCGGGTGGAAGCGCGAAGTGATCCTTTTCGCCGCCGTTCTCGCGGCGCAGGCCCTCACCCTGGAGACGATTTCCGCGCCGACCCCGGCCCCCTCGGCATGGGCTTGGCGCGACGCCACGCACGTCACTTGGATCGTGTCCGAGGGTCCGGGCTCCGAGACGCCCGCGACGCTTTGGGAGTTCGATACCGTGACTGGTTCGAAAGCGAAGCTGTTCGACGCCGTGAGCGTCAAGGACCGCTCGGGGAAGGACCGAAAGCTCTCTCCCCGCGGAGGAAAATGGAGCCCGAAAGGCGACGTCTTCCTCGTGTCCTTCGACTACGATCTCTGGCTCCTAGCGCCCGGCGGCGAGCCAAAGCGCCTCACGAACGACGCCGACGACGAGGAATCCGCGACCTTCTCGCCGGACGGCTCGCGTGTCGCGTATGTCAAGAAGTCCGACCTCTGGACCATCGAGCGCTCGTCGGGCCGGGAGACGCGCCTCACGACGACGGGCACCGACCATGTCTTCAACGGGAAGCTCGACTGGGTCTACGAAGAGGAGCTCGCGAACCGCCGCGGAAGCCCGTCCTACGAGTGGGCGCCCGACTCTTCGGCGATCGTCTACCTCCGTCTCGACGAGAACCGGGTGCCCACCTTCCCCGTCGTGGACTTCACGCCCGTGAACGGGAGGGTCCTCCCGCAGCGCTATCCGAAGGCCGGCGATCCGAATGCGATTCCTTCCGTCCACGTCGTCGACCTCGACGGAAAAGAGACAGCCTCCTTCGCGCCGAGCCCCGACGACGTCTACATCGCCCCCCAGCTCACATGGACCGCCGACGGAAAGCAGGCCTGCTTCCTCGTCCTCGACCGCCCGCAGACGACTGTCGAGGTCTGGCTCCTGCCGCGCGCGGGTGGTAAGCCTTCGAAGCTCCTGACCGAGACCGACGCCACGTGGATCAACGCCATCGAGCCTCCGCGCTTCCTCGCCGACGGCACGTTTCTCTTCCGGTCAGAGCGCAGCGGCTTTCAGCACCTCTACCGCTACGCGGTGGACGCGACGCTCCGGAACGCCGTGACGAAGGGCGACTGGATGATCGACGGGTCGATCGCGATCGACGAGAAGGGCGGCGTCGCGTGGTTCACCGCCACCGAGAAGGACCCGCGGGAGCGACACGTCTACCGCGTGAAGCTCGACGGGACCGACTTCAGGCGCGTCACCGAGGAGCGCGGCGTCCACTCGCTGACGCTGTCGGCCTCCGGGAACGCCTTCGTCAGCACGTATTCGAACACGACGACGCAGCCGAAGACGGTCCTCCGCACGGCGAACGGGAGCGTCGCCTCGATTCTCGACGAGTCTCCCGGCCCCCTCGCCGGCTACACCCTCGGCTCGATCGAGATGAGCTCGTTCAGGGGCTCCGACGGCACGCTCTTCTACACGAGGCTCGTCAAGCCGCCCGACTTCGACCCGGCGAAGAAATATCCCGCCATCGTCTATGTCTACGGTGGGCCGCATACGCAGGTCGTGCAGGATCGCTGGGGAGCGGTCTCCGGCGTCGATCACCTTCTCGCGTCGAAGGGATTCCTCGTCTTCACGATGGACAACCGCGGCTCGTGGGGCCGAGGCCACGCGTTCGAGACGCCGATCCTCAGGAACATGGGCGCCCAGGAGTCGAAGGACCAGCTCGAGGGCGTCGCCGAACTCGCGAAGAAGCCCTTCGTCGACACGACGCGGCTCGGGCTCTGGGGCTGGTCTTACGGCGGCTACATGACGCTCTATCTCGCCACGCACGCGGGCGAGAAGTTCAAGTGCGCGCTCGCGGGCGCACCGGTCGCCGACTGGAAGCTCTACGACTCCATTTACACAGAGCGCACCATGAAGAGTCCCAAAGACAATCCCGAGGGCTACAAGGCGTCCTCGCCGCTCGAGGCCGCGAAACAGCTCTCGACGAAGCTCCTCATCGTCCACGGCACGTCCGACGACAACGTCCACATGCAGAACTCGATCCGCTTCATCGACGAGCTCATGAAGGCGCGAAAGGACTTCTTCTTCGTGCCCCTGCCGCGGCAGCAGCACGGGCCCCGCCGGGAGGCGCTTCTCTACCGCAACCAGCGCCTCGTGGAGTGGTTCGAGAAGAACCTGTAGGAGAGGCGATCTAGCTCCTCCGCGCCGCGGCTCGCCTCACGCCCAGGAAGACGCCGCCGAGGATCATCGCGGTCCCGAGGAAAGCGCGCGCTCCGAGACGCTCGCCGAGGACGGCCGCTCCGAGCGCGACCGCGAGAACGGGCGTCACGAGCGAGACGAGCAGCACCTTCGTCACGTCCATCCGCCGAAGGAGCCAGTAGAAGAGCAGGAACGCGACCACCGAGCCCACGAGGGCAAGGTACAGCAACGAAAGAACCGCGCGGGGCGTCCACCGGAACGCAAGCGGGCTGCCCTCGAGCACGAAGCCGGCGGCGACGAGCGGAACGAGGCCGAAGCTCATCTGCACGGCGGCGAGAATCACGGGGTCGAAGGAACCGCCCCGCGCCTTCACGAGGACATTCGCGACCGCCACGGCGAATGCGCCCACGACGATCGCGAGGCCCCCGCGGAGCGCGTCGAGTCCCGCGAGCGCCTGACGATCGGAGAAGATCACGGCAACGCCCGCGATGCCGAGAGCGACGCCGAGCACTTTCGGCAGCGTCATCCGGTCGCCCGGCAAAAGGAGGTGGGCGATCACGAGACCGAAGGCCGGGATCGTCGCCTGCAGGACGGCCGCGAGGCCCGAGGACGTGCGCGCCTCCCCCCAGAAGAGAAGCCCGTAGTTCAGGGAGAAAGCCAGGAAGCCCGTCAGCGCGAGAAACGCCCACGCCCGAAGTCCTTTCGGCAGGGGCGACCTTCGAATCGCCACGATGCCCCAGAGGACGGCCGAGGCGACGACGAATCTCAGGCCCGCGAAGCTGACCGGCGGCAGGTCGGCGAGGCCGAGCTTGATGAAGAGCCACGTCGAGCCCCAGATAAGGCAGAGGACGAGCCAGACGGCGACGGCGAGCGGCACGGTCCGAGGTTAGAAGAAGTCCCTGCCCGGCGGGAGCGCCGAGTCGACCAACCGCCGCTCGAACGCGTAGACGCCGTCAGAAGGGCTTCGGCGTAATGGTGAGCGCCAGCGAGCCCTTCACGGCCTTGGACACGATGCAGTACTTTTCGGCGAGGGCGAGCGTCTTCTCGACATCCGCCCGTCGCGCCTCCCAGAGAGCCGCGGGCACGTGCGGGGCGAGGTTCATCTTCGTGACGAGAAAACCTCCTGCAGGATCCTTGTCGACCTCGCACGATCCGTCCAGCGCCGGCCTCTCGATCGGAAGCTGCAGCTTCGCGAGGAAGATCGCCCACGTCTGGACGAAGCACGCCGAAACGCCGGCAAGGAGCAGCTCCTCGGGGTTCGGAGCTCCCGCCTTCCCGCCGAGAGACACGGCGCCCACGTGAACGACCTTCAGGCTGCCGTCCGAGGTCTCGAGCGTGCCTTCCTTCGAAGCGGGATCCCAGGTCGCGGCGATCGAGAACGTGTGCACGGTGGACATGACGATTCTCCCTCTTTCTGGGCCCCTGGGCCTTCAGGCCCGGATCACGAGGAGCCGGGGCTCGGTGAATTCTTCCATCGCGTAGGCCGGACCCTCGCGCCCCGAGCCGGACTCCTTCACGCCGCCGTAGGGCATCCGGTCCGCGCGCCACGTCGGGACGTCGTTGACGAGAACGGCGGCGACCTCGAGGACGTCCCAGGCGCGCTGGATGCGCCCCAGATCCCGCGTAAAGACTCCCGTCTGCATGCCGTATTTCGAGTCGTTCACTCGGCGAAGCGCGTCGTCCCAGTCGTCGTAAGGGACGAGCGTCACGACGGGCGCGAAGACTTCCTGCGACTCGACCTTCATCGACGGCGTCGTGTTCTCGAGGATCGTGGGGATCAGGCACTCCCCTAGACGTGTCCCGCCGGACAGCGCCGTCGCGCCGCCCCCGACGGCTTCCTGGACCCAACGCTCGGCGCGGGCCGCCTCTTCGGGCGTGATCATCGGACCGACGTCCGTCTTCTCGTCGAGCGGATCTCCGACGACGAGCTCCGCCGCCCTTTGGAGCAGCTTCGCGCGGAACGCCTCGAGGATCGGACGGTGCACGAGCGCGCGCTGAACGGAAATGCACGACTGACCCGCGTACGAAAACGCGCCCGCAGCGGTGCGCCGCGCCGCGTCGTCGAGGTCCGCGTCGGAGTGGACGACGACGGCCGCGTTTCCACCCAGCTCGAGGGCGACGCGCTTTCCCGGCACGAGCGCCTTGAGCCGCCATCCCACCGCGCCCGAGCCCGTGAAGGACACGACCTTGAGACGAGGGTCGAGGACGAGCGCCTCGGCGGCGGCTCCCGGGATCGGGAGGACGATGTACGCGTCCTTCGGCCAGCCGGCGGCAAGCACGATCTCCCGGAGCGCGAGCGCCGAGAGCGGCGTCTGGGATGCGGGCTTCTGGACGACCGGGGCGCCCACGGCGATCGCGGGCGCCACCTTGTGGGCCGTCAGGTTGAGCGGAAAATTGAAAGGCGTGATCGCGAGGACGGGCCCGAGCGGGACTCGCTTGACGACTCCCCACCGGCCGAGCGAGGCGGCGTTCACGTCGAGCGGCAGCATCTCGCCCGTCTCGGCCTCGAGCGCGGCGGCCGCCGCCGAGAACGTCGCCGCGGCGCGCTCGGACTCCGTGCGCGCGGCCTTCAGGGGCTTGCCGGCCTCGGCGGCGATCGTGCGCGCGAGCTCGTCCCGCCGCCGTTCGATCTCGGCCGCGACCTTCCGGAGGATGGCGACGCGCATGTACGTGGGAAGAGCCCGCGTCTCCTCGAAGGCGCGGACAGAGCGCTGGACCGCGGCCTCGATCTCTTCGGAGGACGGGCGAGGAAGTCGCGCCAGCTCCCGGCCGCCGAACGGTGCCCGCACGATCATGACGTCGGAGGACAGGACGTCGTAGCCGCTCACGACTTTCCCTCTTCCCGGAGCAGGTCCGGGTTCCAGGCCCGGGAGGCGGTCCACGCGCGCGCCGAGAAGAACGCGGACAACGCACGGCCGACGAGCGGTGTCCGTGTCCGCGCCCAGAAGGAGTCCACGAGGCGCGCCACTTCGGGCGGGGCCGAAGCAGGCGCGGCGAGCCGCGCGAGCGAGAGCATTCCCACAGGGGCTTCGTTTCGGACCTTCTCCCACGGCTCACGAAGTCCCGACTCCTCCGCCGGCGGAAGCGGCGTCACGCCGGAGAGCGCGAGGCGTCCCGCCACCACCGCGAAGAGGAGCGGCAGGTCGCGCAGCACCGGAATCGCCGTCTCGAACTGAAACGTCGAGAACGACCTGCGTCCGCCTTCCGGCGCATTTCCCGCGAGCGTGACGGGACGCCGGGCGTGGCCCGCGTTCGCGATCGCGCTCCAGAGTGCGGCCACGGGCCACAGCGGAAGTGAGAGCGCCAAGGCGACGAGGCCGAGGCCCCGGTTCGAAGACGAGGAGGCGTCCCGCGCCGCAGCCGGCAGCCGGTCGGTGAGAAGGCTCGTGGCGCCCGTCGACGCGTCGACGACGAGATTGCCCGAGACGACAGCGTTCTCGAGCGCGACGCCGGGCGGAATCGCGGTCCTGGGAAGAACACTCACCGCCGAAAGGCGCGCCCCCGAAAGAACGACGGCTTCTTCCGCCACGGTCGTGCCCGCCTCGAGCGCCGTCGAACCCTCCACCGTGGCCCTGTCCGAGAGCGAGGGCGACGGGCCGGCGGCGGCGCGGTCGGCGCGGTGGTACGAGGCAACGTCGGTCAGGAGGATCGGTCCCTCGGCGAGCGGAAGCGCCGCGTAGACCTCATCCGCCGTCCACTCGGCCGCACCGGGCTCGCGCGGGAAGTCCTTCTTCTTGAGAGCGCCCGGCAAAAGACGCCAGAGGCCGGCCGGGCGTCCGCCCAGGAGTCCTTCGACAACCGGCCCGCGGGTGTCGTCCACCTTTCGGAGAAACTCGCCGAGGGCGGCATGGACGCCGACGTCGCCGCGCACGACGATCGTCTCGCCGTCCAGCCGGGGCTCGAGACGGCGCAGGACGTCGCCCGTCGTCTCGCCGTCTTCCCGCCGTACGATCTCGAGCGCGATGCCCCAGCGAATGCCCTTGCCGAACCGGCGCTCGATCTCGGGCGCGCGCGGGCCGACGACGAGGAGCGCCGAGCGGCGGCCCGCGCGAACGAGCGCCTCGAGCGCGTGCTCGAGCACGGGCACGCCCGCGAGCGGGAGGAGAGCGGGCACGATCCGCGCCCCGAGCGGGCCGAATGCCGCGCCGTCGCGATCGGCGAAGAGGACGGTGCTCATGGGACAGGGATTATGGGACGAAGGCCCTGAGACCGGTGGCGCGGCCCGCCCGCGCGTTCACGTCGGCCGTAATCTCGCGCGCATGCACCGTCAGCCAGGCCCGTACTTCGGCCGGCGGCACCGCCGCGTTCTCTCGATACGCCCAGCACTCGATGCGCCCTCCGGGACGCGCCCAGGATCGCTCGCCCGCCTCGTCCGCGATCGAGGCCGCACTCACGCCGTCCCAGGACAGACCCGTGCGAAAAAGACGGAATTCGAGCCCCTCGGGCTCGTCGCTCCGGAAGGCCGGCTTCCCCGGCGCCACGGACGCAAGTGTCGGCGCGAGCTGGTCCGCGAGCTCCCGCGCGCCGGTCCGGTGCGTGAGGAGATCGTGACGTATCTGGCGTGCCGCCTCGATCCCGCCCCAGGCGAGGAGGACGAACAGGAGGCCCTTCACGATGCGGGCCGGATGCGGAGACGTCCGCTCGCGCGCCGCGAACATGAGCCACGTGCCGCCCAGCCCGGTGAAAGCGGCCAGGGCGGGCAGCATCGGAATGGACGAGAGGCGGTACTTGCCCGCGACCGCGACGAGGATCACGAGCTCCACGACACACGCTCCCCAGAGGACGCCGTGCGCGAGACGGCGCTCGCCTCCGGTCGCCCCGGACGCGATCTCCGCATCGCGGACGGTTCGGCCGAGGAACACGACGCCGAGGGCCACCAGCGGCAGGAAGAAGAAAAGCGAGCGCACGAGCGTCCCCACGTCCGCCCCGAACGCGGTCGGAAGGGCTGCCGCACGAGACGCGGCCTCGGAGGCTCCGAACGACGTCGCGAGGTCGAAGGAGAAGGCCTCGCGCCGGAAGAGAAAGACCGCGAAGAGGTGGGAGAACCCGACGGCAACGAACGCGACGGAGAGGAACGTGAGGGAACGCTTCGTGCGGCCGAGACCGAAGAGACGCGGCCGCGCGAGGAGCGCGAGAAGAAGCGGAATCAGGTAGAGCCCGACGGCGTAGCCCTTCGTGAGGAACCCGAGGCCGAAGAAGACTCCCGAAACGGCGCCCTCGAACGGAATGTCCTCCTCGAACGCCCGGAGACCGAAGATGATGCCGGCGAGGCCCAGCGCGACGAGCGTGGGCTCCACGGTGGCCGCACGGGACGCGGCGACGAGCGGGGGAAACAGGGCCGCGAAGGCGCCCGCGAGGTGCCCCGCGGGCTGGCCCCAGCCGCGCCGGATGACGCGCTCGAGCACCAACGCGCCGACGAGCCCGAGGATCGCCGACGGCAGGCGTACCGCCCATTCCTCGGCGCCGAAGACGCGCACCATCGCGGACAGGACCCAGGGAAAGAGAATCGGCGTCCCGGACGCCGGGCCCATCGGCGTCGCCGAGAGACCTAGAAACTGGTCCGATCCTCCCGCGAGGATGTTGCGCGCGCCGATCGCCCAGCGCCCTTCGTCGGCGCCGAAGAGATCCGGCTGACCGAGGAGGACGAGCCTGAGCAGGGCGCCCGCCGCGAGCGCAATCGCGAAAAGGATGCGCCCGGACGCTTCAGGATCATCGGAACGGCGGCCGGACGTCACGGGCGAGGAGTATACGGAGGCTCGGCTCAGGCTTCTCTCTCCGGCGTCGCGGTTCATACTTCAACACGATGGCGGCCCCCGGACAGCCTCTCCTCAGCGTCACGCTCATCGCCCGCGATGAGGAGGACCGCCTGCCGGACGCTCTCGCGTCGGTCGCCTTCGCGGACGAGCACATCGTCGTCGTGGACTCCGCCACCACCGACCGGACCGAGGAGATCGCGCGTGAGGCTGGAGCGCTGGTCCTCGTGAGGAACTTCGACGGCTTCGGCCAGCAGAAGAACGCCGCGGCCGCACTCGCGAGCAATCGGTGGATCCTGTCCATCGACGCCGACGAGATCGTCTCGCCGAGGCTTGCCGTCGAGATCCGCGCGTGCCTCGCGGCGGCGGCTTCCGAGGCCTCGCCTCCCGCGGCCTTCCGGGTGCCCATCCGCCTCGAGTTCCTGGGGCGCGAGCTCCGGTTCGGGCGCGATACGGTCGTCAGGCCCGCGCGCCTCTACGATCGCACGCGCGCGCATTTCTCGGACGAGCCCGTCCACGAGAAGATTCTCGCGACGGGCCGCGTCGAGTCCCTCCATGAATCGGTCCTTCACCGCTCCTATCGCG
This sequence comes from Thermoanaerobaculia bacterium, assembly GCA_038245905.1. Classification (GTDB taxonomy): domain Bacteria; phylum Acidobacteriota; class Thermoanaerobaculia; order UBA5066; family UBA5066; genus Fen-183. The sequence continues at coordinate 43,605 of JBBRRY010000029.1, forward strand.
ACCTCGCGCACTATCTCGAGAAGCTCGACCGGTATACGACGCTCGCGTCCGAGGCGAAGTGGGCCGCCGGGAAGGGCGGCGGCGGATTCCTGCCGGCGCGCTTCCTCTGGGAGTTCTTCGACCGCTCGTTCCTTCGCCTCGGCTTCCTCGACGGCTCGGCTGGGCTCACGTTCGCGGCCCTCTCGTCGACGAACACGCTCCTGAAGTACCTCAAGCTCCGCGAGCTCCAGCGAGCGATCGCACGCGGCGAACGCACGCCGCCCCAGAACGTGCGGATCGAAGATACCGCGGCGCTCCAGGTCCGCGCGCTCATCGGACGCCGGTGACGGCCCCGTGAACGGCGCCCTCCTCGCGGCGGTCTCTCTCGGGGCGGCCGTCCTCGGCTTCTCGTTGCGCTTCAACTGGTGGCGCCCGAAGAAACCCGGCACTCCGATCCTCATGCACCACCAGGTCGGACCGCACCGGCCCGGCTCGCCCCTTAATCGGTGGCGCGTGAAGGAGCGGGATTTCGACTGGCAGCTCGGCACCCTTCAGCGACTCGGCTACCGGGGCGTGGCGCTCTCAGACCTCTTCGACTCGCCGGAGCGGGGCTCGACGGCTACGCGGCGCGTCGTCCTCACGTTCGACGACGGCTATCGCGGTATCAAGGAACGCGCGCTTCCCGCGCTCCTTTCACGCGGCTTCACGGCGACGGTCTTCGTCGTTGCGGACCGCATCGGCGGCGTGAACGATTGGGACGGCGAGACTCCCCCAGAACCGCTCCTCACGGCGGACGAGATCCGCGAGATGCATGGAGCCGGAATCGAGATCGGATCCCACGGAGCCACGCATCGCGCGCTCACCGGGCTCGACGACGCGGACCTCGCACGCGAAGTCGCGGGCAGCAGGGAGACCATCGAACGGATCACGGGAGCCCCCGTGACGTCTTTTTGCTATCCCTACGGCAACTTCGACGACCGCGTCGTCGAGGCGGTCAGGGCCGCGGGCTACCGTGCGGCCACCGTGATCCGCGGCGGCATCTCGAAGGATCTCAGCGACCCCTTCCGCCTGAAACGCGTCGCCGTGCGCGGCACGCACACGCGCCTCGACTTCCTCCTCGCACTCACGCGCGGGCGGTCGCGGCTATAGCCCGCGAGCGTCCGTCCGCTTTCAGACGTTCGCGCTCCACGCGATCGCGCGCTGCCGGAGGGCTTCGCGCGGCGCGATGTCCGGAAGGTCGAGAAGCACGGGAACGATGGGAAGGTCGCCCGGATCCCAGTCCACGAGCGCCGCGACGGCCGGCGCGAGGCGCTCGGCGAGCGGCCAGCTCCGCGCCGACTTCCGCGCGAGCCGCGCCGTCGCCGCGAGGTCCGCCGCCGATTCCCCCCCGTCGCCGAAGAGCTCCGCCACGGCAGCGCCGCTCCGCCTCCTCGCCAGCGCGATCGCGTACTCCGTCCAGTTCGGCAAGGGCACGCCGAGCCGCTCCTCCTCGAACAGCCGGAGAACTTCCATGAACCGGTCTCCCGCGCGCGCCACCTGGCGGCGCGCGTCTGGAGTCTCGGCATTTTCCGGGACGCCGAGCGCGAGCGCGGCCGCGTGGTGCCGTTCGACGAGGTCCCGAAAGCGGGTCCAGTTCATCTGGGCGTGAAAGCCGGTCCGGCGCGGACCATCAGGGCCGGTCGACGCGAGCGCGCGAAGGGCTTCCTCGCGCGCGAGGGTCCCCGGCGTCCAGCCGCCTGCCGATAGGAGCACGACGGCCCCGAGCGCGAGGTCGGCGGCGCGGACCGTCCGGAGGGCCTCCCGCGCGCGGGCGCCCGTCGGCGAGCGATCCACAAGGCGCTCGGCAAGGAGAAGGTGCGCGCCCGTCTTCGCGAGAAGGCGCAAGCCCTCGGTGCGGTCGGGCGCGCCGCGAAAGACCTCGGCGTACGGCGGGAGAATCGTGACCGGCCCCGCGACGACGCGCCGCGCCGCGACGAGCTCCATATTCCAGAACGTGGGCGGCAGGAGACGCAGGCCCCGCCGCGCGACGGCCGCGACAGAAACTTCCACCCGGCGGCTCTTCGCCGTCTCGAGTGCGGCCTTCATGAGATGCCGCTCGAGGGCAGGGACGTCGCGGACGGGCGCGTCGACCACCGCGAGCAGCTCGAACCGGTCGCCGGGATGACCCGTGCCGTCGCGCGAGAGCACGGTCGTCCCTTCCCCGAGCCCGAGCGCTCCGCCGAGGGCCGCTCCAGCCCAAACGTCCCCGGCGGCGTCCGCGAGCGCGGAGACGAGCGAGCGCACCGCCTCTGCCGCGCGCGCTTCGGCGCCGGCGTCCCGCGCCCCCGTGAAGGGCCGGCCCGCTTCGCCCGTATCAGTCGCCACGGCGTTCGGAGAGAATAGCCGAATGCCGCCGCCTTCGGTCCTCCGGGCCACGCTCGAGTACGACGGGGGTCATTACCGCGGTTGGCAGGCGCAGATCAACGCCCGCACGGTGCAAGGCGAGCTCGTGCGCGCCTGCAAGCAGGTGCTCGGAGCGGACGTCCGGATCAACGGCGCGGGCCGCACGGACGCGGGCGTCCACGCCTTCGCGCAGGTCGCGTCACTACATGGCGTCCGCGTGAAGGCGGCAGACCTCGGCAAGGTGAGACAGGACCTGAACGACCTGCTCCCACCCGACATCAACGTGCTCAGGCTGGCCGTGGCCGCGCCTTCGTTCCACGCGCGCCATTCCGCCCAGGAGCGCATCTACCGCTACCGCATCTCGCGCAGGCGGACGGCGTTCGGCAAACGCTTCGTCTACTGGGTGAAGGACCGCCTCGATGCGTCGGCCATGCAGGCGGCGGCGGACCTCTTCGTCGGCCGGCACGATTTTGCGAGCTTCGCGGAGAACGCCGAGGGCCACGACTCCACGCTCGTGGAGGTCGCGTTCGCACGCGTCGAAACGCCGCCCGACGCGCCCGATCTCATCTTCTTTCGCATCGGCGCCTCGCACTTCCTCTGGAAGATGGTGCGGCGGCTCACCGGCACGCTCCTCGAGGTGGGGCGGGGGCGGCTCGACGCGGCGGGCGTCCGCGCGCTCCTCGAGAGCCGCTCCGGAAAGCCGGCCGAATGGACCGCCCCCCCCTCCGGCCTCTTCCTCGAATCGGTCGCGTATCCGGGCGATCCCCCGCCTCCGGCAATCGATCCCTTCCGTCCCGGGTTCTGACGGGGAATAAAGAAGAAGAGAATTTTCTTAGGAAGAGAAGAGAAAGAGTAAGAGAAGATTTCTCAGAAGGGTATTAAGGAGAAGGTCTTGACACTTCCCGTTCTCGTCGTTGCGGTCGCCGCCGCGCTTGCAGCTTCACCGTCGGCACCGGCCCAGGCCAAGCCCTCGAGCCCCCACGTCCCGTTCATCGAGGGCAAGCCCTTCGCCGAGGTCCTCCGCCGCGCGAAGGCCGAGAGCAAGCCCATCATGCTCGACGTCGTGGCTTCGTGGTGCGGTCCGTGCAAGATCATGGACATGACGACGTTTTCCGACGCCAGCGTCGTCGACTGGGTTAGGAAGACCGTCATCCCCGCGCGCGTCGACGCGGAAAAGGGCGAAGGACGGCGCATCTCTGCGCGCTATCAGGCCTACTCGTTTCCGACGGTGGTCTTCCTCGACGGCGACGGAAACGAGATCGACCGTCTCGTGGGTGGATATGGGGCCGTCGAGTTTCAGCGCGGCTCCGAAGCCCTTCTCGCCGGACGGACCCAGCTCCTCACGAAGCTCGCGAGGCTGAAGGCGGCCTGGAACGCCGACGAAGCGCTCGCGGTTGCGAACGCCCTCGCCGCGCGGCGCGACCTCTCGCGCCTCCGCCCGATTGCGCTCCGTATCGTCGGCGACGAAGGCGATCTCGGCCGCCCCGAGATCTTCCAGCTCTTCACGCAGCTCGTTGCAGTCGAGGCGCTCGACAACGACAATTCCGCCGAGACCGGCGATCTCATCGCGACCTTCCTCCCCCGTCTCGGGAACGACCCGCGTCGCGGCTTCCTCGCCGTCGCTCTCGTGACCGGCCTCGGAAAGCGTGGAGACGTCGCGGCGGCGCGCGCCGTGACGGCGGAGACCCTCCTCGCCCTGGGTGAAGCCTCCCCTTACTCCGCCGAAGTTCTCGCGGCTCTCGGTGCCGCCGAGCGTACGGCCGGCAACGGCCCGGACGCGCTTGCGGCTTTCCGGCGAGCCGCGGCTCTCGCCGAGAAGAACGGCGCCGCCCCGGGGTCGCGTGTCGAGCGGCAGTTCGACCTCGCCGAGGCACTCGCCGCGAGCGGAAAGCCCGCCGAGGCGAAGAGGGCCTACGCCGCCGGGAGCGCTATCGGGCCGCTCGACACGCAGCTCGCCGTGCGGGCGGCGCACGTCGCGCTGGTCCTGAAGGAGACGGCCGCCGCCCTCCAGCACGCGCGCCATGCCGTCGAGTTGTCGAGCGGGGAGGACGCAAGCGCCCAGGGAGCTCTCGCAACCGTCCTCCGCGCCACCGGAGACCGCGCGGGCGCTTCCGCCGCCCTCAAGAAGGCGGCGGCTCTCGACCCCGCCAACCCCGAGTACCGCGCGGGCTCTCCCGAGGCGCCGAAGAAGAGAGCCTCCAAGGCCTCCTGAGAAGAGGACGCAACGTGGCGCGCCGATGGTCGCCCGCGGGCATCCTTCTTTCTCCGGTCGGACTCGCTCCCGCAACCGCCTCCGTCGAGGCCTTCCGGTCCACCGCGCGAGAGGCGGTCGGTCCGGCCGGATCTGTCGAAGTCTTCACCCACGACGGGGACCCTCGGGAACCGGCGCGCCTCTCGTCCCTCTTCGCGACGCCGGGCCGGCCGGAGACGCGCGGCACGGTCCTCTTCCTGCATGGCAAGGGCGGCTGCGGCGCCGAATGGACTCCCGACACGGTGCGCGCCCTCGGCCTCGGCTTCAACGTCCTCGTGCCCGAGTTGCGCGGGCATCCGCCCTCGACAGGCGAGCGCATCACGTACGGCATCTTCGAGACGGTGGACCTGGTGCTCCTCCTCGACTTCGCCGCCACCCGGTTCGGCGTGAACCGCGCGCGCCTCGGCATCGACGGCTGTTCGATGGGCGCCCTCCTCGCACTTCACCTCGCCGCCGCCGCCCCGCCCGCCGCGCTGTGGCTGCAGGCGCCGTTCGGCGACATGAAGGAAATGGCCGCGCACTATCTGCATCGCGCCACGGGGCTGCCCGCCGTTCTCTTTTCGCTCCCCGTGCGCTTCCTCATGCAGCGCATCGCACGCACCGAGGGTCTCGACCTCTCCCAAGCGGACCCGGTGCGCGCGGCCCGGCGCGTGACGTGCCCAACGGTCGTCGTGCACGGCGAGGACGACGGCCTCGTGCCGATCCGCTTCGCGCCACGCGTTTACAAGGCGCTCGCCGGAGAGAAGACCTTCTGGCGCGTGCCACGCTGCGGCCACTGCCACCACGCGGACGAGCCGCAGGTCCGGGAGCGGGCGGAATACGAAAGGCGCTGGACGGAGTTCTTCCGGCCGCTCCTCGCGTGAGCGTCAGTCCCTCGCGCGTCCAGGCCCAAGTTGTGAGAAGCCGGCTGTGAAGGCGCCGATTCCCGCCGCCAGCCGCACGAGAAGCGTCAGGGACGAGAGCCCGTGGAGCCTGCCCCACTGCTGCCTCAAGGGATCCGTCTTCAAGACGAGATCCATGGCGCCCATCCGCTCCCGGAGCGCCATCATCTCGGGCGTGATGACGTAGAGCGACACGATCGCGGCGACGGCCGCGACGGCAAGGAGCCGCAGGGCCAGGCCTCGCGCGCGAGAAGACCAGGGCTCCGTGCGGTTCCAGAAAACGAGGCCAAGCACGAGAAGGACGGCCGCCCCGAGCGACACGGCGTCGAGGCCGTCGAGGAGCGCCCGGTTCACGGCTCCCGCGGCGTGACGGCTCGGGGCGGTCAGGAGGACGGTGCGGGCTCCGAACCCCCCGAAGAAGGCGAGCATTCCGCACCACAGGGCCGTCACGAACAGCCACGTGCCGGCGAGAAGCGTCCTGCTTCGTTCCATGTGTTCCATCCGCGCGCTCAGGTCTCCGCGACCCACTCGGGTGTCACGAGGCTGGGGAGGAGGCCGGAGGCGTGCCCGCGCGAGAGAAGCAGGCGCACGGCCTCGCGTCCGCGTTCACCATACGAGCGAGTCCAGTCGTTCACGTACATCGCCACGAAGCGGTCCGCCTTCTCGCGCGGGAGCCCGCGCGCGAAGCGCATCGCATCCGTGAGGGCGGCTTCGCGGTGAAGGAGGGCGTACTCGATGGAACGCCCGAGCGCACGAGAGACGCGCGCGATGAGCTCCGGCCCGAGATCCTTTCGGACGGCATTGCCTCCGAGGGGCAGCGGTAGGGAGGTCTCTTCCTTCCAGACGACGCCGAGATCCGCCACGAGCCGGAACCCCTCGTCTCTCCAGGTGAGCTGGCCCTCGTGGATGACGACGCCGGCGTCCACGTCGCCCCGCGCCACGGCCTCGCCCACCCTGTCGAACGGCGTCACCACGGGTACTGACAAGGCGGAGTAGATCCTGAGCGCCAGGGCCGCGGTCGTGAGAGCGCCCGGAATCGCGACGCGAAGACCCGCGAGGTCGGCGAGAGTCCGCGGCGAGCCCGGCTCCTCGCGCGCGACGACACATGGCCCGTAGCCGTCGCCAAAGGATGCCCCGTGCGGCAGCAGCACGTATCGGTCCGCGAGAAACGCGTATGCGTGAAAGGACACGGCCGTGATCGCGAGCTCGCCCGAAAGCGCCCGCCGGTTCAGGGTCTCGATGTCGGCAAGCTCGTGACGATACGAAACGCCCTCGGTGTCGACCGCGTTCTCGCGCAGTCCATAGAACATGAAGGCATCGTCGGAGTCGGGCGAGTGTGCGAGGACGAGTGTCTGGCTCATGCGATGTCTCCGATTTTTCTCCGCGCGCGATCGTAGCCCGGATGCGAAGTCGACATGGGTCTCGTGGAACCGGGTCCGAGGCGGCTGAAAAAAACTTCGCACGTCAAGAAAAAAATTCTTGATTCGCGCTCGAAACTCTCTACAATTCTCTTCAGCAAGAAAAAAGGACGGCGACGTGATCTTGAGTCACTTCACCGTCCTTACGGAAAACCCCGAGCTCTTTTGAAATCGACCGACAACCAAATTTTTAGAGTTCTTTCGGCAGTCGGCAGATCCAGAAAACGCGAGGTTCCCGTCCTTCGAGGGGCGGCCAACCTAGCACGCGGCTTTCGGGACTGTCAATCAAATCTGCCAAGAGGAGGTGACAGTCCACATGCCAGCGAAGAAGAA
>JBBRRY010000030.1:0-47782 GCA_038245905.1 Thermoanaerobaculia bacterium
CCCGCCTTCACCTGCTCGAGCTCCACCAGCCGCGCCCTCTCCTTCGTGCTCAGCCCCACGATCTCCTCCATCCGTGCCCCCCTCTTCAGAGGTGACACTTCTATCGAGTTATCGAGGTGACACTTTCATGGAGCTACGACAACACCGTCAGGGTCGTTGACACGCGGCTTGGTGCGACGATACGCTCGCCGCGCCCGCTGGGAGGTTGTGACGAAGAAAGCCCTCGCCGCCGCCGCCGTCCTTCTCGTCGGGGGCGCGTACCTCTTCGGCCTCGTCCCGCAGCGGCAGCGCCGCCTCGCCCTCGAGGTCGAGGTGTCGTCGCTCGGGCACCGCCTCGAGATCGCCGAGGACCGCGCCCGGCTCGGGACGATCTTCGCCCGGGCGCACGGCCCGGTCGAGCTCGTCGCCCAGCGAAACTACGGCCAGGCCCAGCAGCTCTCCTCCGTATTCTTCGATGACGTGAGGGCCGAGGCCGGCCGGACGCACGAGCCGGCGTTCCGGGACCCGCTCCTCGGCGTCCTCGCGCTCCGCGACGCCGTCACGGCCGCCCTCTCGAAGGGCGACCCCGCGGCTCTCGAGGAGTTGCGCCGCGCCGCGGCGCTCCTGCAGCCCGTCCTTGAGAAGCCCGCGGCGGCCGCGGGGCCGGCGAAGGCACCGCCGCCCTGACTCTCGACGAGCGAAAAAAAACGGGGGGCCTGTGGGCCCCCGTTCGGACTCACCCAGAAGGGCGTCCGGATCAGGCGAGAAGGGTCGTCGCGCCGATGTCGTAGGTCTCGACGCGCGGGATCCCCTCGAGCACTGGGTTCAGCTTCTCGACGACCTTCGGGAACGTCACGGTCTGGTAGGTGTCCGCGTGCTTGCGGTCGTCCCAGAGACTGATCCCGAGGCCCACGTTGTGATTCACGAGCATGAGCTCCTGCTTGAAGCCTTCCTGCTTCTTGAGCATGGGGAGGACCTCGTTCGTGAAGAGGGTGTTGAACTCCTTTTCGCGGCCGGTCTTGATCTGGAAATGGACATTACGAGCAAACTTCATGGAGAGTATTCCTGACTCCCTTGCCGGGGGTTGAAAGTGTACAGGCCTGTTTCGAAATCGTCGGGTCGAGCACAGCAAGGGAAACAAACTCGACCCACCAATAATCTAGCAAACAATGCCGTGATTGTCAACTTGGGTGGTCTTCGCGCCCTCGTGGCCGTCAGGAGGCGCTGCGTTTCGTGGACCGTCTCGTCGCTCCGGCTTTCCCGGGCTGTACCCGCTCGACTCCGGCGAGCTGCTCGTCGAGGACCCGGCGGAGGGTTGCGAAGGGAATCGGCATGGTGAGGTACTCGTTGACTCCGAAGACGCGAAACGCTTCGTAGCGATACCCGGGGGCCGTGTAGAGCGGCGTCATGATCACGACGGGGATCTTCGCGGTCGTGGGGCTTCCTTTGAGGATCCGGCAGAGGGCACGGCCGTCGTGGCGGGGCAGGAGGGCGCGTGCGAGGACGAGGTCGGGGGCGTGGGTGCGGACGAGGCCGAGAACCTCGTCCCCGCGGCGCGCTTCGACGACGCCGTAGCCCAGGGCGCGGACGGCACCTGCCGCGAAGCCTCGCACGTGCGCCTCGCTCTCGGCGACGAGGACGAGAGGACGCGCCAGGGCGAGAGGGTCGGGATTGTGGATCGCGGCTTCGTCGACGTGGTGTTCGGCCCGTCGCCGCGCCCAGAGCGCCGCGGGCGCCGCGAGCCAGAAAGCCTGCTTGTACGAGCGGGGCGCCTGACAGAAGCACTTGAGGCACGCAGGGCAGCATAGCGAACGGACCCGTGCGATGCAGCTGCACCAGGCCGCTTCGAGAACGTCGAAAGGTGCCCGGCAGCTGTAGCAGATCTGCGAGACCCTTTTGACGGCGCCTTTCACGAACCCGCCCCCGGGGTCCCGGTCACCCGAACGTCGAACACGGGCGCCTCGACGAGATGGAACGTCGCCGAGGCGAGTCCGACGCGCCCGCCGCTCGCGTCGATCCGGTCGAGGATGCCCGTGAAAAGGCGATCCTTGACGCTCCGCCGCTTCTTGTAGTCGACGACGTAGCGCAACGTGTACTCGATCCAGTTGTCGTTCGCGACCATCGTGAGGACCGGTCCGACCTGCGCGTCCTCGATCAGGTACTTCTTCACAAGCTCGTCCCAGGAATTCCGCGCGATTTGGGTGAACTCACCCACGACCTCGTGCGCGACGCCGAGGAACAGCTCGCGCGCGAGCGCGCGGTCGCTCCCGTATTTCACGGGGATCACGATCTCGTCCCAGAGGAAGGGAAAGTCGGCCGAGTAGTTGAAGACCGGCTCCTTGAAGACGAAGCTGTTCGCGACGCGCACGATCCGCCCGTTGTAGAGGTCGGCGTTGACCCACTGGCCGCACTCCATGAGCGTCGTCCGGAGAATCCCGATGTCGATCACGTCGCCCTTGATTCCTCCGAGCTGCACGCGGTCGCCCGGGCTGTAGAACCCGCCGAAGGAGACCGCGCCCCACCCCGCCACGCTCGCGATCACCTCCTGGAGCGCGAACGCGATCCCCGCGCCCGCGACGCCGAACGCGACCGTGAGCTGGCCGAGCTTGCTGCTGAAGACGATGGACGCGAGGAGGAGCGCCGCGAGGTAGCCGAACAGCGTCACGAACTTGCGGGCCCGGTAGCGGGCGTCACCCGTTTGCAACGTCCTTCCGACGAGCCTCTTCAGGAGGTGGACGCCCGCCGCGATGACGAGGAAGCCCAGCCCGAGCATCACGAGCTTTCCCGTGACCGGGTCGAAGAGAATCTTCTTGAAGGATTCTTCCATTTCTTCAGGCCTTCTCGGCCGGAGGTTTCGGCGCCGGCGCGGGGCCGACGCCGAGGAACCGGAACGCCGGCGCCTCGTACGTCTTCGGCAGGTGCTCCCCGGGGATCGTGACCTGGTTGCCGTCGCGCAGGGCGCCGTAGTGGGGCGACATGATCTCGATTCCCGCCTCGTTGAACTTGTCCTGGATGTTCGCGTGAAGGTCCGAGTACGTCGCCGCCATCCGGCCGGCCTTGTCCGTGAAGGCGTTGATCTCGTACGTGACGTAAAAGTCATCGAGGCTCGTCTGGAGGACGAACGGCGGCGGGTGCTCGAGGAGATCGCCGGTCATGTAGGCCGCTGCGAGGAGCGCGCCATGAACGTCCCGCCAGGGCGCGTCGTAACCGATCGTGACGGACGTGTTCAGGATGAGAGCCCGCTCGCGGGCCGACGTCGAGTAGTTGAGGATGTGGCTCCCCAGGACCATTCCGTTCGGGATCGTGATGTGGACGTTCTTGATCGTGCGGACGCGGGTCACGAGAAGGCTCTTCTCGATCACGTCGCCGACGGTGTCGGCGATCTTCACGCGGTCCCCGACGCGGAACGCCTTCGTGTACGTCAGGATGACGCCCGCGACGATGTTCGAGATCGCCGAGCTCGACGAGAGCGAGAAGAGGACCCCGAGGAACAGCGAGACGCCCTTGAACGCCGCCGACTGCGAGCCGGGGATGTAGGGAAACGCCACGACGGCGGCGAAGGCGATGACGAGAAAACGGGCGATGTCGTACGTGGGGGTCGCCCAGTCCCGCTCGAACCCCGCGATCGCGATCGTCCCGTTCTCGATTTCGGTGAAAAAGAGCCTCACGAGCTTGAGGCCCCAGCGCGTGAGGATGATGATCACGACGAGAAAGAAGAGATCCGGGAGATACACCACGAAGGACCACCAGATCGACTTGAGCGGGGTCGCGACGTAGCCGAAGAGCGGACCCACGAGCCCACGGGTCCACGGGAAGAAGCTCAGGGCGATGGGGACGTATACGAGGACCGCCGTCACGAGGATGGCGAGCCGGATGGCACGCACGAGCCCCTTGAGCGCGTCGGTCATGCGCGTCGCGCTCACGATCTCGAGTTTCTGAATCCGGATCGCGGGGATCCGCGTCCCCCTCCACATTTCGAGCTTTCCGAGGACCGCAGGCGTCCCCCTCCTGAGACCGACGAAGAGGAAAATGAGGAGGACCGTTACGAGCAGGACCCAGAGGCCGTCGACGACGAGCTGCTTGACGCCGATCTCGCGCCTGGCCCTGTTCACGGCCCGCTCGATCACCCGGGCACGGCTCTCGGCGAGCGCGCGCCGGTCCACCCCGGCCGCCGCCGCCTCGGAGTCCGAAACGCTCGCGAGAACTTTCTCGCCGGCGAGGATGTCGGTCGTCGTCTCGTTGTCGCCGACCGTCAGGACGATGTCGCCGGCAAAAGCCTGGCGCGCGAGCTTCCGCAGGCGCTGCGCAGCCGCGGCCGCCCGGTCCTCGGCGCTGAACGGTCCGAGTTGGCCGGAGACGTGGAACAGGGTCTTGCCGTCGAAGGCGAGAGGCGCTCCGGCAGCCGTGGGGGAGGGCGTTGCCGCCGCAGGACTGCCGGTCGCGGGCGGGAGCGTCGTCGCCTCCGGGGCCGCAAGACCGCGGCCCGAGGGCAAGAGAGCCGCTGCCAGCACGGCGGCCCCGAGCAAGGCGCTGGACGGCCTGCGCCGCGTGACTCCACGGGCGAACACGGCTTGCGACGCTATCACGTCCCCGCGGAGAGACTTCCGCTCTTCATGTGCAGTTCCCGCTGCGGGTAGGGGATCTCGATCGACTTCTCGCGGAACGCCCGGGTAATCGCGAAGTTCAGGTCGCTCCGGAGCATGAGCGGCCGGGTCGTGAAGGTGGCCGTCCACACGCGGAGGATCAGGTTGATCGCGCTGTCTCCGAACCCGTCGCACACGACGTCGGGCGCGGGGTCCGCGAGGACGCCCGGGTGCTCCCGCGCGACCTCGAGGAGGACCGCTTTCGTGACCTCGAGGTCCGACCGGTACGAGACTCCCACCGGGACGGAGATCCTCACGTTGCGGTCGCTGTAACTCCAGTTCACGACCGTGGACGTGATGAAGCTGGAGTTTGGAACAATCATCGCGATGTTGTCGTTCGTGACGATCGTCGTCGCGCGCGGTGCGATCTTCACGACGTCGCCGTTCACGCCGTTGACCTCGATCCGGTCCCCGACCTTGATGGGGCGCTCGACGAGGAGGACCAACCCGCTGACGAAGTTGCTCGTCACATGCTGGAGGCCGAACCCGATCCCGACCCCGAGCGCGCCCGCGACGACCGTGATCGCGTCGAGCCGGACCCCAAGTCCCTCGAGGATCGCGAGAAGGCCGAGAACGATGACCACGTATCGGACGATCGATCCGACGGCATAGCGGACGCCCTCGTCGGCGCTCCCCATTCCGATCCGTCCGGCCAGGATCCACCTGCGGAGCATTCCGGAGAGCCAGAACAGCGCAAGAAGGGCCGCGAGGAGGACGAGCAGGGTCGTGACGCTGAACGTCGCACCTTCCGAATGGAACAGCGGCGCCTTCAAGGGGGCGGCGGCCCTCCCCAATGTGTCGAGAAGATCCTTCATTCGCAGGCAGGATAGCATCAAAATCATTTGAGCTCAAACGGATAATGTAGATGCGCGGCTGGCCTCTGCGGTATTCTGGACGGATGAAACGGATTCGCGTCGCCTCGCTCCAGTATTTCATTCGCCCCGTGACGACCTTCGACCAGTTCCGCGACCAGGTCGCCGGACTCGTCGACACCGCCCGGGACTACAAGTGCGACCTCATGGTATTCCCCGAGTACTTCACGCTTCAGCTCCTCACGCTCGGTGACGTCCGTCGGCCGATCCGCGACCAGGTCCGGGCCCTCTCGGCGCAGGCTCCGCGGTTCCTCGAGCTGATGGAGGGCCTCACGAGGGGCTCGAAGATGCACGTCGTGGCCGGCACGATCCCGATGGAGCGAGACGGGAAGATCCGGAACGTCTCCCACCTCTTCACCCCGTCGGGGGCCCACGGTGAACAGGGGAAGCTCCACATGACGCGGTTCGAGTCCGAGGAGTGGGGCGTCTCCCCGGACACGAACCTCCGGGTCTTCGAGACCTCCCTCGGCCGCCTCGCGATCGCGGTCTGTTACGACGTCGAGTTCCCCGAGGTCGCGCGGGCCGCGGCGCGCTCGGGCGTCAACGTCCTCATCGTGCCGAGCTGCACGGACGACCGGCAGGGCTACCTCCGGGTGCGGTACTGCGCCCACGCGCGCGCGATCGAGAATCAGCTTTACGTCGTCCAGTCCTCGACGGTCGGCTCCCTCCCGATGGTGCCGGCCGTGTCCCTCAACTACGGGCAGGCCGTCATCGTGACGCCCAGCGACTTCGCGTTCGCGCGCGACGGCATCCTCGCCGAGGGGATCCCGAACCAGGAGACGATGGTGATCGGCGAGCTGAACCTCGAGACGATCGCCGAGAGCCGGGCGACGGGGACCGTCCTGCCTCTACGAGACAGCGAGGAGACGTCCGCGATCGTCTCGCGCCTGGAGATCGTCAGCCTGTGAGCGCGAGGGTCCAGGTCCGCCCGATGCGTTCCGAGGACATTCCCGCCATCATCGCGCTGTGCGGGCGGGTCTACCCGCATTCGGCGCCCTGGACGGCCGAGCAGCTCGAATCGCACCTGAGGGTCTTCCCCGAAGGACAGCTCGTCGCCGTGGACGAGGGCACGGGCGCTCTTGCAGGGATGGCGGCCAGCCTCATCGTCTACTGGGACGACTACGATCTCATGGCCTCGTGGCGCGACTTCACGGACCACGGCATGTTCACGAACCACGATCCCGAGAGGGGGCGGACGCTGTACGGAGCCGAGGTCATGGTGGATCCGGAGATGCGGGGCCGGGGGATCGGCGGCGCGATTTACGCCGGACGCCGGCGCCTCACGGAGCGTCTCGGCCTCCTGCGGATCCGCGCGGGGGCGCGCTTGCGCGGCTACGGGCGGCACGCGGACGCGATGTCGGCCGAGGAATACGTCAAGAAGGTCGAGTCGGGCGAGATCCACGATCCGACCCTCTCGTTCCAGATCGAGCACGGATTCTCGCCGCTCGCGGTCGTCAAGAACTACCTCACGAACGACCCCGAGAGTCTCGGCCACGCCGTCGTGATCGAGTGGCTCAACGCGAAAGCCTCGGCGGGCCGGGTCCCCCCGCGCTGAAGGGTCTCGTGCACCCCGAGCACGTCTTCCTCCTCCTCTTCACGCTCGCGACCGCCGTCGCGCTTGTCGCGCGCCAGCTCCGCCTTCCCTACACGATCGCGCTCGTCGCGACAGGCCTCGCCCTCGGGACGCTCCAGCTCGTGGATCCTCCCCACCTCACGCAGGAGCTCCTCTATGCGCTGATCCTCCCGGGGCTCCTCTTCGAGGCCGCGTTCCACCTTCGCGCGTCAGACGCGTGGCGCAACCGCCTCGCGATCCAGGCGCTCGCGGTCCCGGGCGTCGTCGCCGGGATCGCGGTGACGGCTGGCCTCCTCCTCGCCGTCTCGAGGACCGGCGGCGCCCTCGGCGGGTTCACGCTCGCACAGGGAGTGGTCTTCGGCTCGTTGATCGCCGCGACCGACCCGGTCGCCGTCGTCGGCCTCTTCCGCCCGCTCGGCGCCCCCGCCCGCCTCCGCGTCCTCGTCGAGGGAGAGAGCCTCCTGAACGACGGTACCTCGCTCGTACTCTTCACGCTCGCGCTCGGATTCGCGGCCGGGCGCGTCGTCTCGGGCAGCGGGGTCGCCCTCGACTTCGTCCGGATCGCCGGGGCGGGCCTCGCCGCGGGGGTCCTCGTAGGCCTCGCCGTCTCGAAGGTCATCCAGCGCGTGGACGACCCCATGATCGAGATCACACTCACGACGATCGCGGCCTACGGGTCGTTCGTCGCGGGCGAGACGGTGCACGGGTCCGGCGTCCTCGCGACCGTCTCGGCCGGTTTGCGAGGCACGAGGGAGCGGCTCCCCTGGCGGTGGAGCGTCGTGATCGGCTGGGCCGGCTTGCGCGGCGCCCTCTCGATGGTGCTCGTCCTCGGCCTCGCGCGCTCCTTCCCGGGTCGCGAGCTGCTCGTCACGATGACGTTCGGGGTCGTCCTCCTGACCCTCCTCGTTCAGGGGCTCACGATGCCGCCGCTCCTCAAGGCGCTCGGACTCACGCGGGAGACCGAAGGGCGCGCCGCATACGAGCTCGAGCGGGGCCGCCTCGCGGCCGTTCACGCGGCGCTCGCCCGGCTCGACGAGATCCGCCGGACGCGCGATGCGCACCCCGAAACGCTCGACGCCCTCCGGGACTCTTACACGGTGCGCTCCCTCGAGATCGAGGAGGCAATGACGCAGCTTTTCCGGGGAAAGGAGGCTCTCCGGGCCGAGGAGCTCGAGTCCATCCGGCGCCACCTCCCGCACGTCGAGAAGGATGCGGCCATGGAAGCGCTGCGCAAGGACGCGATTGGCCGCGACGCCTACGGGAAGCTCCTCGGGGATCTCGACCGGCGCCTGCTCGAGCTGGACGAGGGGACCGGCCGGGACCGCGACGCCTAGGAGCGCGTGAGGCAGCTCCGGCCGCTGACGCCTCGGCGTCGGAGACGCTCGCGACAATCAGCTCTCCTGCGAGAATGTCGGCCTTGAAGATCTCTCCGCGTCAAGGCTCCACCGCGTCGAGGACGGAGTATCGAACCGTATCCTTCCCCTCCCGCTTGCCCTTCAACAGGAGGCCGTCGGCGAGGGCAATCAGGTGCGCCACATCGCGCGGCGGGACGAGGCACACGAGCGCCCCCATCGTGAGAGTCACCGGAGTTCCGGGCTGCTTCTGCTCCGCCTGCAGCGCCTGGCGGAGCTTCTCGAGGGTGGAGCGCGCCGCCTCGAGGTCGGTCTCCGGCAGCAGGAGTCCGAACTCGTCCCCGCCGAGGCGCGCCGCCCGGTCCGTGCTTCGAAGCGTCCGTTTCATCGTGCTCGCGATCGTCCGCAGGACCGCGTCGCCTGCGTGATGGCCGTGCCGGTCGTTGATGTTCTTGAAATCGTCGACGTCCACGTAGACCAGCGTGAACGGGTGCCGATACCGTGACGCGCGGGCGAGCTCGACGCCCATCTCCTCATGGAAAGAGCGTGCGTTTCCGATTCCGGTGAGGAAATCGGTCCGCGCGGAATGCACCTCCGCGTCGAGGCGGGTTCGGAGGCGCGTGAGCCCATAAGCGGCGGCCAGGAGAACCGCGAGGCGCCGTGTCGTATTTGCCGCCGCGATGGCTGGCCGGGGCTGGGTCGCTTGAAGGGTTTCGACGGCGAGCCAGACACAGACGCTGACGACGGCGACTCCCGTGGCCCTCCGAAACCCCGCGAACCAGGCGGTCGCTCCGGCGGGAAGTGCATACACGAGGGAGAGTCCGAGCTCGGGCCCGGCGAGGTAGTCGAGGATGCCGAGTGCGAGCGCGAGGCCGAGGGCCGCGAGCGTCCAGAACCCGGGTCGCCGGACATCCGAGTCGGCCGACGTGGAATCGGAAACGGGAGGTGACTCCGGCGGGGGCTGTGGTTCCAGAGGGTCCTCCTCTCCGAGCGATTTCCGGGCGCGAGGATTATTGCCGAGAGCGCGTCGAGGCGAGTCGGGTGTTCCTGGTGTGCGCAGAGATCAGGGGCGCGGCGCCATCCCGAGAATCTCCGCGGCTCGCACACGGGCCGCGCGCTCGATGCCTTCGCCCACGATCGAGCAGATGCTCAAGAGGGCGGGGTCCGCGATCGCGTAAAGCGTGCGGCCCCCCTGCCTCTTGCGGCGGACGATATCCGAGGATAGAAGGACAGCGAGATGTTTGCTCACATTCGCTTGCGTTCCGCCGACGTCGGCCACGACCTCGCTTACCGAAGCCTCGCCGCGTGCGAGCCGGCGGAGGATCTTGAGCCGCGTCGGCTCGGAGAGCGCCCGAAAGCGGGTTGCGACCTCCTCGCATCCCGCGTCCGTTGCGGGCAGACTTGCCGCGCCGCAGGGCGCGCGTCGGCCCGGATCAAGCGCCCGCGGCACTCGCGATGACTCTCTGGAGGGCGGCTGTGACCTCGAGGCCGACGGAAGCGAGCTCGGCGACGCCCACGAGTCCGAGAACGGATCGCGGATCCATCGCACGAACGACCGTCTGGCCGCGCTCGACCGACACGGTCACGTTGCAGGGAAGGAGGACGCCGACCTCCGGCGCCGCCGACAGAGCCTTGAAGGCCGAAGGGGCATGGCAGGCGCCTAGGATCAGGTAGGGCGGGAGGTCTACGCCGAGCTTCTTCTTCATCGTGGCCGAGACGTCGATCTCGGTTAGGACGCCGAAGCCCTCGGCCTCGAGAGCTTTGCGAGCGCGGGCGACGGCCTCCTCGAACGGAAGCGAGGAACGCGCCTCGAGAGCCACGGATGGGGCGGCGGAAATTGTCATGAGGTCCTCCTTTTCAGGCGTCCCAGGACTCGAGCGTCCAAGTGACGACGTGGGGCCGCGACGCGGAGCCTTCGACGCCGGAGAGCGCCGCACGCAGCTCCGGAACGTCCTCGTCCCTCACGAACGACATGATGATCGTCGACGTCTTCGGGAACGCGGCCGAGCCGAGGTGCCGGCCCGTGGACCCGAAGCCGCGCGCCTCGACCTCCGTGTAGCCGGTCACGCCGGCGCGCTCGAGGGCGAGCTCGACTTTCTCGCGGCACTCCGTCCCGGCGAGGACCATGAGCATCTTCACGCTTCTTCCTCCTCGGTCGGTGGAACGCCCGCCGCCCGGATGTACATGAAATAGAGGAGCGGGATCACGACGAGGGTCAGGGCGGTCGCGACGACGACGCCCGAGATGAGCGCGACGGCAAGGCCCTGGAAGATCGGGTCGAGGAGTATCACGGCGCCGCCCGCGACGAGCGCGAGAGCCGTGAGGACGATCGGGCGGAAGCGCACGGCGCCCGCCTTCACGATCGCCTCCTCGAGCGGCTCGCCCGCGGCGAGCTCGAGGTTGACGAAGTCCACGAGGAGGATCGAGTTCCTCACGATGATCCCCGCGAGCGCGATGAAGCCGATCATCGAGGTCGCCGTGAAGAAGACGCCGAAGAGCGCGTGCGCCGGGAGAATGCCGATCAGCGTGAGCGGGATCGGCGCCATGATGATGAGCGGCGTCACGAACGAGCGGAACCACCCCACGACGAGGACGTAGATGAGGACGAGGACCGCCGCGAAGGCGATTCCCATGTCCCGGAAGACCTCGACCGTGATGTGCCACTCGCCGTCCCACTTCAGCGCGTAGCGGTTCGAGTCCGTCGGGAGCGCGGTCGAGAAGATGTCGAGCGGCCGGCCGTCGGGCGCACGGAGAGCTCCGATCTTCTTCTTCATGTCGAGGATGCCGTACACGGGCGCCTCGGCAACGCCCGCCATCTCGGCGAGAACGTACGTCACGGGCTGCAGGTTCTTGTGGTAGATGAACGGCGCGCGCGCGCCGTCCACGACGGTCACGAGCTCGCGGACAGGGACGAGGCGGCCCGTCTGCGAGGGCACGGTCGTCGCGAGGAGGCCCTCGAGGCCGGAGCGCTGCGCGCGGTCGAGGCGCAACACGATCGGCACGGCTTCGCGGGCCGTATCCACGCGGAGGAGCCCGGCGTCCATCCCTTCGAGCGCGATCCGGATCGTTTTGACGATGACCTCGGGGGTCACGCCGCTCCGCATCGCCTTCTCGGGGTCGATCGCGAGCTCTACTTTCGGGGCGGGGTCTTCGACGAGCCAGTCGGTATCGACGATGCCGGGCGTGGACTCGAAGATGTCCCGGACCTGCTTCGCGAGCGCGATACGTTTTCCAGGGTCCGGTCCGTAGAGCTCGGCGACCATCGTCGAGAGGACCGGCGGGCCGGGCGGCACCTCAGTGACCTTGATGTTCGCGTTCAGGCGCTTCGCCGCCGGAAGGATCAGGGTCCGGATCTCCTTGGCGATCGTGTGGCTGTCCTTCTTGCGCTCGTCCTTGCCCGCGAGGTTCACCTGGAGGTCCGCGACGAGCGGGCCCGAACGCAGGAAGTAGTGCCTCACGAGGCCGTTGAAGTTGAACGGCGCCGACGTGCCCGCGTAGACCTGCACGTCCGCGACGTCGGGCCGCGTCCTCACGAGGACGGCGAGCTCCTTTGCGGCCGCGGCCGTCGCCTCGAGCGTCGTGCCCTCCGGCATGTCGAGGACGACCTGCAGCTCGCTCTTGTTGTCGTACGGGAGCATCTTCACCTTCACGCCCCGCACGACGAAGAGGCCGCAGGAGAGAAGGAGGAGAACGACGACGGCCCCGATGAGGGCCCAGCGGCGCGAAGCGTGCCTGAGGAGCGGCGTGAAGAGCTTCCGGTAGAAGCGCAGAAGGCGGTCCTCGGGGGGAGCCTCGGCGCCGGCCTCGAAGTGATCTTCGCCTTTCAGGTGCTCCTCGGCGAACTTCCGGAAGAGCTTGAACGTGAGCCACGGCGAGACGACGAATGCGACGAGGAGGGAGAAAACCATTGCCGCGGAAGCGTTCACGGGGATCGGGCGCATGTACGGCCCCATGAGGCCCGACACGAATGCGAGAGGAAGGAGAGCCGCGACGACCGCGAACGTCGCGAGGATCGTCGGATTGCCGACTTCGTCCACGGCGTAGACGGTCGTGAGGCGCGGGTCGCCCCAGCCGAGCTCGTAGTGGCGATGGACGTTCTCGACGACGACGATCGCATCGTCCACGAGGATGCCGATCGCGAAGATGAGCGCGAAGAGCGTGACGCGGTTCAGCGTGTATCCGAAGAGGTACGACGAGAAGAGCGTGAGGGCGAGCGTCGTGGGGACCGCGACGAGGACGACGATCGCCTCGCGGCGCCCGAGGAAGAGCGCCATGAGGATCACGACGGAGAGCGTCGCGAGGCCCACGTGGAAGATGAGCTCGGACGACTTCTCGTCCGCCGTCTTCCCGTAGTCGCGCGTCTTGGTGACGGACACGTTCGAGGGGACCACGGGGCCCTTGAGGCCGGCGAGGCGGACGTCGAGGTCCTTCACGAGCTCGACTGCGTTCGTGCCCGGCTTCTTGGCGACGGCGAGCGTCACGGCGGGCGCGTCGTCGCCGGCCTTCGTGAGCATCCACGCGTACTGCGAGGGCTCCTCGGGGCCGTCCGTTACGGATGCGACGTCGCGTAGCCACACGGGCTTGCCGTTCACGACGCCGATCACGGCCGAGCCGACGTCTTCGGCGCGCCGGAAGAGCGAGCCGACCTCGACGGGAACCTCCGCGTTCCCGGAGACGAAGCTCCCGGCCGGGAGGCGCCAGTTCAGACCGGAGAGCGCGCCGTACGCCTGCACGAGCGAGACGCCGTACGAAGCGAGGTGGTCGCGGTCGAACGTGACGCGGACGACGCGGCGTTGCCCGCCGATCACCGTCACCTGTGCGACGCGCGGGTGGCGCGTGAAGTTGGCCTTCACTTCGTCGGCGACCTGCCGGAGCTGCATCGGCGCCAGATCCTTCGACCAGAGCGTGTACGCGGCGACGGGCACGTCGTCGATGCCGCGGGGCGCGACGACGGGCGGCATCGCCCCGGGCGGCAGGCTCGGGAGGAGCTCGGCGAGCTTCGCGTGGACGCGGACGACGGCCTGGTCGGGGTCGGTCCCGACGAGGAAGCGGACGATCACGATCCCGCCCGAGGGCTGAGAGGTCGAGTAGACGAAGTCGACGTTCGGGATCTGGTAAAGCGCCTTCTCGACGGGGGAGACGACGCGCCGCTCGACCTCGCCGGCCGTCGCGCCGGGGAGCGCGACGAAGACGTCGATCATCGGGACCTTGATCTGCGGCTCCTCCTCGCGCGGCGTAATGAGGAGCGCGAACGCGCCGAGAAGGAGTGACGCGACGACGAGGAGGGGCGTGAGCTTGGAGTTGAGGAACGCCTTCGCGATCCTCCCCGAAGCCCCGAGGGGCCTGCGCGTCATCTTCCGGTGGAGCGCTTCGCGCGCGTCGCGCCGCGGGCTCGGGGTCTCGCTCACCGGGCGGTTCCCCTCGTGTCCGTTACGGGCGAGCCATCGGCCGGGGCAGCTGCGAGGCCGAGGAGAATCGTCTCGCCGCCGGCGACGCCGGAGAGGATCTCGACCTTGCCCGCGGAGGAGGCGCCGGTCGTGACGACTCGGGAGCGCGCCCTGCCGGCTTCGTCCTTCATGACGACGAGCGTCATGCCGCCGCTCGTGAGGACCGCCGTCTCGGGTACGAGGATGGAGGGCCGCGCCGCGGAGTCGAGGATTGCGTGGCCCGTGAGGCCGGTCGCGACGGGCGCGCCGGACAGCTCGAGTGTCGCCGTATACGTATGGCTGCCAGGATCGGCGCCGGGAGACATCTCGACGACTGTGCCGGTGAGCGTGCCGGCGACGCCGTCGACATTCACGGGGAGCTTCTTCCCGACGGCGAGGCCCGACGCGGCGACGGTGCCGGCGGGGACCTGCACGACGAGGCGGCGGCCGGTCGCGGACTCGACCATCACGAGCGGCCGCCCGGGTGCCGCGAGGTCGCCCGCCTCCACGAGGCGTTGGGACACACGGCCGGCGAAGGGCGCCGTGACGCGGGACTCCTTCGCGACGGAGGAGGCTGCTTCCACCGCGCCTTCGCCCTGCTGGACGGCGCCCTTTGCCTGCTCGTACTGCATCCGGGCCATGTCGAGCTCGAGCGCCGAGGCCGAGTTCGAGGCCGCGAGCGCCTTGTAGCGTTCGTAGTTGCGCTCGGCGAGGGAGAGGGCGGCGCGCGCCTGCGCGGCCGCGCCTTTCGCCTGCGCCTCTTGGCCCTTCGCCGTCTGGGCGTCGATCTCGACGAGGACGTCGCCGGCCTTCACGAACTGGCCGACGCGGGCGGGAACAGCGACGACGTTCGCCGTCACGCGCGAAGAGACGGCGGCCGAGCGATCGGCGGTGACGGTCCCATAGAGAGTCAAGCGCTCGGGAAGAGTCGCCCGCTCGACAAGTGCCGTGGCAGCGGTCACTGGGAGAAGAGAAGGAGAATTCTGCTTAGAAGGTGAATGCGAGCCGCCGCAGCCCGCGAGCGCTGCCGCGAGCAGCCCTCCCACCACCTTCGAAGAAATTCCGAAACCGAATCCGAATCCGATCTTTCTCAATTCGTTCCTCCATTCAAAGCGCTCTCGGGCCGCCGGCCCGCCTTCACGGCGAGCTTCAGGGCCGCCGCGTGCGCGTCGGCGCGGGCGACGAGCTCGCGCGTCTCGGCCTCCCGGCGGGCCGACGCGGCGTCCAGGAGATCCAGCGTCTTGACGACGCCCGCCCGGAACCGGTCGTTCGTGATCCGTTCGCCCTCGCGCGCGGCCGCGAGCGCCTTCTCGGCGGTCGCGTGCCGGGCCTCGGCCGTCTTCGCTTCTTCGTATGCCTTCCTCACCTCGAGGCGGACGCCCTCGCCGAAGCGGGCGACGTCCTCGCGCCCGGCCCTCGCGTCCGCCCGGGCCGCGACGGCGGCCGCGCGGTCAGCGCCTCCCTGGAAGAGGTTCCACGTCGCAACCGCCGTGATGGAGCCGGACGTCCCGGTCGAGCCAAACGGCTTGTCGCCATACAGCTCACCCTTCCCGACGAGCGCGAGCTTCGGCCAGAAGGGCGCCTTCTTCACTTTCTCCTCGAGCTCGCCCGCCGCGAGGAGTTTCTTCGCCGACGCGAGGTCGGTGCGGCCCGCGGCGGTCGCGAGCCATCCCTCGACGGGCGTCGCGACGGGGCGCGGGTCCGGAAGGGGGGCGAGCGTCCAGGTGGCGCCGCCGTCGGCCCCGAGCCGGAAGGCGAGGTTTGCGTTCGCGACGCGGACGCGGCCTTCGGCTTCGGTCAGGAGGTCGTCGGTCTTCGCGAGCTCGACCTCGGCCCTCAGGAGCTCGGACTTCACGATCATGCCCTGCCCGACGTAGTCGCCCGCGAGCTTGACGTGGGCGGCGACCGTCTCGCGCGCCTTGTGGAGGAGGGCCTCGTACTCCTCGGCCTGCGCGACCATGACGTAGGCCTCGGCGGCGGCGAGGGCCGCGTTGTCGGCCGCCCACGACGACGTGTCGGCGGCCGACTCGGCAGCGAGCTTCGCCTGGTCGATCTTTCCCGAGAGCTCGCCGCCCGTGAAGAGCGGGAGGACGATCTCGGCCCGGGTGATCCCCGTGTTCAGCGGCGACGCATCGTTCGGGTTCGACGAGACGAACTCCGGAAACGAGAACGTGCCCTGGTTGAGCTTCATCGCGAAGACCTCGGCGGGGTTGTTCGTGCGCATGAAGAGCGACGTCAGATTGAGTGCCGGGAGGCGCATGGCCTTCGCCTGGGTGGCGCGGGCCTCGGCGGCCTCGAGGCGGGCCGCGGCGGCCGTGACGTCCCGGGCACTCTCCCGGGCCCTCTGCATCGCGCCGGCGAGGGTCAGGGACGAAGGTGCCGGGTCGGGGGCGGCCGTGGAGGCGGGGTGGGCCGCAAGGGCCGCGGCGGCCGAGAAAACCAGCACGGCGCGTCCGACGGCAGGGGTCTTGACTGTCATGAAAATTACTATATAACTACATATTGATAGATGTCAACCGGCACCGGACGCCGGTTGCAAGGAGAAACAAATGACCGTCAACGACGCACTCCGCGCCATCGCCGGATTTTTCGTCCTCGCTTCCGTCGCTCTCGGATACTGGGTGCACCCCGGTTTCTTCCTCTTCACGGCCTTCGTGGGCGTAAACCTGCTCCAGAGCGGGTTTTCCAAGTGGTGCCCGATGATCATGATTCTCAGAAAGGTAGGGCTTAAGGAGACGCTTGACGAGCCAAAGGCCGCCTGCTGCGCCGGAGAGACGGCGTGAAATACGACGTGTCGTTCCCGGGCGGCGCCGCCGTCGACGCGTCCGTCAACGGGTTCACGGTGAGGACTGACCAGCCCGCGCCCCTCGGCGCCGGCGCGGCCCCCGCTCCGTTCGACCTCTTCATCGCGTCCATCGCGACGTGCATGGGCTTCTACGCCATGCGCTTCTGTCAGGAGCGCGGGATCGCGACCGAGGGGCTCGGCCTCTCGCTCGAGACCGTGCGCGACCCGGAGAAAAAACGCCTCTCCTCGATCGACGTCGCGCTGAGGCTGCCCGCGGGATTCCCCGAGAAATATCGCGGGGCGATCGCCCGGGCCGTCGACCAGTGCGCCGTCAAGAAGCACATGCTCGAGCCGCCCGCGTTCACGCTGACGGTCGCCTGAGGCGGGTCAGCCCGCGCCGAAGAGTCCCCAGGAGAGCGCGGCGAGGACGAGGAGCGTCACGCCGACGTAGAGCCGGTCCTTCGCGCGCGCGAACTCGACGAGGCACAGGACGACGCGCGCGATGGGCGTCGCGATGAGGAGAAGGACGCCGAGCTGCATGATTCCGCGCGGATCGGCGTGCGCGGCGTCGCCGATGACTCCGGAGAGCGTCCGGAATGCCGCGGGCTCACCCCGGAAGACGTGGAAATCCGCCCGGCGTCCCCCATCACGGAAGAGGTAGGGGACGAGTCCGAGAACGATCACGGCGCCGGAGAGAACGACGCCGAACCGCAGGATGCCTCCGACCTCGCGCGCCAGGCGCCTTCCGCCGCGGCCCGCCGTCACACCGCGCCCCTGAGGCCCTGGACGATCATCTGGAAGCCCATCACGAGGACGACCGCCGTGAACACGAGGCGCAGGACGTTCGACCGCACGGCCGAGAGAATCCGCGCGCCGAGCGCCGACCCCGCGAGGACGCCGAGGACGACGGGCGCGGCGAGCGCGGGGTCGATGTACCCCCGGGCCAGGTAGACGCCCGCACTCGCCGCCGCCGTCACGCCGATCATGAAGTTGCTCGTCGTCGTCGAGACCTTGTAGGGGAGTCTCAGGACCGTGTCCATCGAGAGGACCTTGAGGGCCCCGGACCCGATCCCGAGGAGTCCCGACACGGCGCCCGCGACGACCATCAGGAGCCAGGCGAGGGGAACGCGGCGGGGAAAGTACGCCTGCTCGCCCCGAAGGGACGGATAGGAGCCGTTCAGGAGCAGCCGCGTCGCGAGCGGGTCCGGTTCCCGGGCCTCTTCCGCCGCGGCGTGCCACCGCCACGAGAGGGCCGTCGTTCCGAGGAGAACCGTCCCGAAGATCACGGCGATCGCGGACGTCGCGATACGCGCCGCGAGAAAGGCACCGAAGAGGGCCCCGACGGTCGTCGCGACCTCGAAGAACAGGCCGATCCTCACATTCGAGAAGCCTTCGCGCACGTAGGCCACGGCGGCGCCGCTCGAGGTCGCGATGACGGCGACGAGCGCGGTTCCGATCGCGTATTTGATGTCGACGCCGAGCGCGAGCGTGAGGAGCGGGACGAGGACGACTCCGCCGCCGAGGCCCGTGAGGGCGCCGACGAAGCCGGCGGCCGTCGCGCCGAAGAAGAGGAGCGCCGTAAACCCGAGGATGCTCACGCGCCGACCGTCAGCCCGGCTCGGCGAGAATTGACGTGAGTCGCTCGACGACGGCGGCCCCCGCGCTCTTGTCATACGGGGCGTCGTAGAACGCTGCGAGGTCGAGCGGCGGGTGAAGCGTCAGGTGGCACCTCCGGAGCATCTTCCCCGGGAGCTGCTTGTAGAGAAGGAGCTCGCGGAAGCCGTCGACGCGCACGGGTACCGCCACCGCCTTCGTGCGGTGGAGGAGCTGGGCGACCCCCGGCCTGAGAGGCGCGCCCTTCAGCGTCGTGCCGGCGGGGAAGTGAAGCAGCCATCCGTCCGCGATGGCCTCCTCGACTTTCGCGATGCCCTCGAAGTCCGCTCCGCGCTTCACGTCCTTGCCGCCCTCGCGAAAGCTGCGCCGGAACGTCACGCCGCCGGCTTTCGTGAAGAGCTGGGTGACGAGGTTCTGCTTCATCGTCTCCGTCGCGGCCGAAAAGCGCACGAACGGGTTCTCGAGCGGCAGGTGATGCCGCACGTACACGAGGTCGAAGAATGCGAACGCCTCCATGAAGTACGTCATGTGGTTCGAGAGGAAGATGACGTTTCGGCGCGGGAGTGTGTCGATGATTCCGTCGCCCGTGGCGTGAACCCGGTTCAGGAGGCGGAAATAGGGAATCGTGAAGCCGAGCCCGAGGCTCGTGATGAGTCCGCGGCGAAGCCAGCGGTCGGCGAATGTCGAGGCGAGGCTGGACAATGTGTGGGGATTCTAGGACGAGGGCGCGGTCAGCCGCGTGCGAAGACTTCGATTCCCCAGACGACCATGTCGGTCGACTTCGGGGCGTGGCCGAGGCGGCGGACCATCGCCGCGATCTGGCCGCGGTGGTACGTCTGGTGGTTCACGACGTGCCGGACGACCGCCCAGAAAGGCGCCGTCTTCGCCTCGCCCTTGAGGTTCTTCCACGTAAAGGGCCCCGCGAGGCGTTCGGGCGTGAAGGCCGGCAGGGTTCGCCGGTGCTTCTCCTCGGCGGCGAGCAGGACCCTTGCCGCATCCTCGAGGCCGGGCAGCTCTTCGACCGTCGCGAGGCGCGTTGCGTCCTTTCCGGCGAAGCGCTCGGCCCAGGCGTCCGTAGCGCCCGCGAGGTGGACGAACGTGGCGCGCAGCGAGGGCCAGCCGCCTCCCTGCTCCTTCACATAATCGGCTTCGGACAGCGCGCGCAGCGTCTCGAGGACGCGCGCGTTCGCCCAGGAGTTGTAGAGGGTGAGGGAGACGAGGTCGTCCGTTGGAGCGGTCACTTCGCGGGATCCCGGACGATGGTGTTCGTGAGGGTGCCGAGCCCGTCGATCGTGAGGCTCACGACGTCGCCCGGCTTCAGCCACTGATCGTGCGTGATCTTCGAGCCGTTCAACTCGAGGAAGCAGCCGGTCCCGACCGTGCCCGAGCCGATGACTTCTCCGGGCTCGAGAGTCACTCCGTCGGCTGCCCGCTGGATGATCTCGGCGAAGGTCCAGTTCATCTGGGAGACGTCTCCGTCGGAGACCGGCACGTGATTGACTGTCGCGGTCATGCGTGCTTTCAGGACGTTGCCCTTCAGCGAGGGCGAGAGGCGGTCCTGGAGATCGTCCTTCGTGACGAGCCACGGCCCAAGGCCCGTCGCGAAGTCCTTGCCCTTGGCCGGGCCCAGGTTGAGCTTCATCTCGTCCATCTGGAGGGCACGGGCGGAGAAGTCGTTCATGACTCCGTACCCCGCGATAGCGTCGTCCGCCTCTTCGAGCGTCGGGTTCGTGATCCTCTTTCCGATGACGCAGAAGGCCTCGAGCTCGAAGTCGAGCTTGTCGAGGCGGCCTCGACCGACGCGCAGCTCGCCGGGGCCCACGACCGCGAGCGCGTTCGTGAAGTAGAAGACGGGAAAGGCGTCGAACTCCGGAATCATCTCGAGGCCCCGGTTCCGGCGCGCCGTCTCGACGTGCCGGCGGAACGCGTAGCCGTCCCGAATCGAGACGGGCCTGGGAAGCGGCGCGAGGAGCGTGACCGCCTGCTCGGAGTGGAACGCCTCGCGCGGCAGCTCCGAGGCCATTGCTCCCAGAGAGAGCGCGCGCGGAAGGAGCTCGTCGAGCCTTTCGAGGAAATCGATCATCCCGAGCTTGGCAAAGGCCGCGTCGGCGCGCGCAAAATCGAGGATCCGGTCTTCTCCGACGACCGCCCCGAAACGCGGCCTTTGGGCCGCGAAGATGCCCGAGGTCGAGGCATCACCCTCCACGGGGAGGAATGTGACGAGTCTCATCGGCTGAGAGTCTATCGCCGCGGACCTCCGTCCGCCGTAAGCTTCCTGGAGACATGCCACGCCCGTTCGGCCGCGACCGCATCGCGGGGGCGCGGGAGGGGAAGCTTCTCCTCTCCTGCGCGGAGCCGAAGGGATGGCGCGCACGCTCTCCAGGGACGGCCACGTCGGCCGACCACCCGGGGACGTGCGTGCGCTGGGAAGGACAGCTCTTCGAGGTCGAGGACCTCGAGACCCACGCGGACGGGAGTCTCACGTACACGCTCGCCCTCTGGGACGAGCGCCACGCGATCCGCGTCCTCACGACCTACGACGAGGGAACGGAAGCCGAGAGGATCAAGGAGACACGCGCCGCGACCCGTCGGGTCGAAGGGCGCATGGCGCTGCTCCTCGTGTCGCCGTTCGTGGGAAACCTTCCGGCCTC
The DNA here is from genome assembly GCA_038245905.1 of Thermoanaerobaculia bacterium. Taxonomy (GTDB): domain Bacteria; phylum Acidobacteriota; class Thermoanaerobaculia; order UBA5066; family UBA5066; genus Fen-183. Next base: position 20,896 of record JBBRRY010000030.1, read on the forward strand.
GGTGCAGGAACGGCTCGAGCACGAATACAACGTCCGCGCTTCCACGATGTCGGTCGCCTCCGCGCTTCCGCCCTGGATTCTCGGGTGGATCGCCCTCATCTTTCTCCTGGCGTCGGCGTTCGGGGGCGGGGGCTTCTTCCCGACGCGGGTCCTCGTGTTCGGCGTCTATCTCCTCGCCGAGTCGACGGCCCGTCTCGCCGTCTGCCTCGTTCAGGACAAGCCAATAGGCTCACCTCTCGGCACGCTCATCTATGAGGTATGGCGCCTCCTCGGGCGCGCGAAGGCCCGAGCCGAAGGGCGGTCCGTCCCGAGATCCTGATCTTCGCTTCTCGACTGCCTCAGGCCACCGGCTTCCGCGCGGTCACGATGCGCATCGGCGGATAGGTCTCGAAAAGGCCGAGGCCGGACCTTTCAACCTGGAAATCCGCTTCCTCGAAAGCCGCCGCATAGAGCGCCGTCTCGCGGAAGTCCGAGATGAGCGCGACACCCCCGGGCTTGAGAACGCGTCCGATCTCCCGGCAGGCTTCCGCGCGGCCCTTCGTATCCGGAATGTTGTGGAGACAGACATTCGAGAGGACGATGTCGAACGATCCGTCGGGAAACGGCATGCGGCGCGCGTCGGCGTTCCGGACCTCGACATGCTCGGCGACGCCCTCCGCCTCCGCGTTCGCGAGGAAGCTGTCGGCGGTGTTCCCGGTCAGATCCGACGCGTTCCAGATGTCGATCCCCACGACCCGCCCTGTCGTGAGCTTCTTCGCGGCACCGATCGCGAGAAGCCCGCGCCCGGTACCGACGTCTAGGACGTTTTCAGCGCCCGTCCACGGGATCATCGCGAGCATGCGGTCACGATGGCGGAACTTGCCGACTTCGGCGTAGAGGATCATGAGGGCGCCCCCGAGCAGGCACGAGACGGCGCCGCCCACGAACATGCCGCGGACCTCCAGCATCACGCTCGTGCCGCCCACACGGAAGGGCCCGACGCTTCGGGGGCCGAAAAGCACTGCCGCGAGCAGCAGCCCCCCGATGACGAAGAGGTTTCGGATCACGCCCGGGGCGTCGACGCCGTAGTCCACCTTGCGCATGATGAGATGCTACGACGATGCCGAACAGGCTCGCCCTCGAATCCTCGCCATACCTTCTCCAGCATGCGCACAACCCAGTGGACTGGTATCCATGGGGAGACGAGGTCTTCGAGAGGGCGCGCCAGGAAGATCGCCCCATTTTCCTCTCGATCGGGTACTCGTCTTGTCACTGGTGTCACGTGATGGAGAAGGAGTCGTTCGAGAACGAAGAGGTCGCGCGGTTCCTGAACGATCATTTCGTCAGCATCAAGGTGGACCGCGAAGAGCGGCCGGACGTCGACGACGTTTACATGACGGCCGTCCAGCTCACCTCTGGCCGTGGGGGCTGGCCGCTGTCGGCATTCCTGCTGCCCGACCGCAAGCCGTTTTTCGCGGGAACGTATTTTCCGCCCGACGACCGGCACGGGCGTCCGGGATTCCTCTCCCTCCTCAAACGGCTCGAGGCGGCGTGGCGCGAGAAGCGGGCCGACCTCGAGAGCGGCGCGGCGGAAATCGCGGCGCAGGTGGCCGCGGCGTCCGGCGTCGCGGCGCGCGGCGCGCCAGAGCCTCTTGCGCCCGCGAGCCTCGGCCTCCTCGGAAGCGCGCTGTCGCGCCTCTTCGACCCTCAGAACGGCGGCTTCGGCGACGCGCCGAAGTTCCCGCCGCATCTCGCGCTCGCGTGGCTCCTCCGCCGCGGAGCGGCCGGGGACGGGGCGGCGCTCTCGATGGCGGAGGCCACGCTCGAGGCCATGGCGCAGGGCGGTATCCGCGACCATCTCGGCGGCGGCTTTCATCGATATTCCACCGACGCGCGCTGGTTCCTCCCGCATTTCGAGAAGATGCTCACGGACAACGCGCAGCTTCTCGGCGTCTACGCACGCGCCTGGGCGCTCACGGGAAACGACCTCTTCGCGCAGGTCGCACGTGAGACCGCGGAGTATCTCCTCCGGGAGATGACGGGGCCCGAAGGCGGGTTCTACGCGTCGACGGACGCGGATTCGGAAGGCGAAGAAGGAAGATTCTTTTGCTGGGACCCGAGCGAAATCCGGGAAGTTCTGGGCAAGGAAGACGGGGAATATTTCTTAGAATGGTATTCGGTCAAAGAGGGAGGCAATTTCCACGACGAAGCGACGGGGCACCGCACCGGCGCCAGCGTTCTTCACCTTTCTAAGAAAGTCTCCTCTACTCCGGGTGCGGAAGATCGGCTCGCGCCGCTTCGGCACAAGCTTCTCGGCGCGCGAGCAAAACGAATTTCTCCCTCCCTCGACGACAAGCGCGTCGCCGGCTGGATCGCGCTCGCGGTATCGGGCCTCGCGATCGCGGGCCGGATCCTCAACGAAGTGCGCTACCTCGAGGCGGCCCGCGCAGGCGCGCGATTCCTCCTGGAGGACTGCCGCGACGGCGCGGGGCGGCTTCAGCGCATCTGGAAAGACGGTGTCGCGAAGATCCCCGCCTTCCTCGAGGACGAGGCGTTCCTCGTCCATGCTCTTCTCGACCTGGCGGAAGGGGACGACGAGGGGGGGCCGGGGGTTTGGCAGGACGAGGCGATCGCGGCGGCGGCCTCGATGCGCGCACGCTTCAAGCGCAAGGACGGCCCCGGATTCACGTTCTCGGGCGAGGGGAACGAAGAGCTCCTCGTGAACGCGCGCGATCTCTTCGACAAGGCGACCCCGTCGTCCTCCGGTGCCGCCGCGTGGGCTCTCGCGCGCCTCTCGCTCCGGACGGGCGACCGCGATCTCGCGGGCGAAGCCCGCGAGGCAGTCGAAGAGGTCTCGTGGCTCATGGCGCGGTCGCCCCACGGCACGGAGTCGTGGTACTTCGCATACGAGACGCTCCTGGAGTTCGAAGACAGATACGGATTCGGAGTCGGAGGTTCTTCGAGTGTGAAGAGGGGAGGCGAGGCGGGGGAAGCGCCCGTTCGCGTCGAGGCGACTGCCGTCGAGTCGAAGATCGTGCGCGGCGGCAAGGGTGCGATTCGCCTCCGGCTCACGATCGCGGAAGGCTGGTACCTCCAGGAACCCGGCGGCCTGAGAATCGAAGCGAGGATCGGGGAGGGCTCCGGTTCTGATTCCGGATTCACCTTCGAAGAAATCCCCCTTCCGCCACCCGAACGCATCGAAGACACGAGCGGCGAAGTCGTCTGCGGCTGGCAGGGGACCTTCGAAGCAAATCTTTCTTTCTCTTTATCTCCGAAAGCGTCGAAGGGAAGAAAAGAGATTACCGTTCGCATGCGCTACCGCGCGTGCGGCGAAGGGTCTTGCCGGCCCGAGGCCGTTCTTTCCCTCGAAGTCCCCGTGGAGATCGTCTAGCGGCTCAGTGCCCCGCGACCTTCTTCTTCACGTAGCGGACGCCCGCGCCGATGACGGGGACGTGCTCGTACACGAACGCTCCCATGTCGAAGTAGTCGCGGTGGTAGACGGCCTTGCCGTTCTTGAACTTGATGTGCGAGACGCCCGGGACGACGATCTCCTTGCCGCCGTCCAGCCCCTTGTGGCGCATGTGCATGACCCAGGGCGCGACGACCTCGTCGCCCTGTCCGACCTCCTTGTCGAAGTCGAACCGGATCGAGATGAGGTTCTCGTACATCTTCGCGTAGTAGGCCTTGATGCCGGCGACGCCGCGGATCTCGGAGACGGGGTCGCGGAAGAGGACATCGGGCGCGTAGAAGTCGTCGAGACGGCCCATCGAGTCCTTGTTCAGGCCGTTGAAGAACTCGGAGATGGACGGTTTGGCTTTCGGGGCTTGCGACACGGCGGCCTCCTCGGGGCGCGCGGGCGCGGCGGCGGCGAGGAGAGCGAGGCAGAGGATGGTGACGGCGGGCCGCTCGAGCACGAAGCACCCCTTTCCGCGGCGGAGACCGCCGCTGGACGTCTCTACGACGGAAGGGCCTCCGGAGGATCTCAGCCTAGCTGATGTAACTAGCTCTGCGGTCTCTAAGCACCGGGAACTTCGCCCGTGCGTCGGCGACCCTCGCGGGGTCGACGTCGACGAGAAGGACCGTCTCGACGCCGGCGGCGCTCACGAGCGTCTCGCCCCACGGTGAGATCGCGGCGGAGTCGCCGAGGTGGGGAATGCCGTTGCCGTCCTCGCCGACCCGGTTGACTCCGAGGACGTAGCAGAGGTTCTCGATCGCGCGCGCGCGAAGCAACGTCTGCCAGTGCGCGCGGCGGCGCTCGGGCCAGTTCGCGATGACCACGAAGGCGTCGGTCTCGTCGGTTGCCAGGCGGAAGGGCTCGGGGAAGCGCAGGTCGTAGCAGATCTGCGGCGTGACGCGCGCGCCCGCGACCTCCCAGGTGACGACCTTCGATCCCGCGTCGTAGTGCTCGTCCTCCTTCGCCATCGAGAACGGGTGGATCTTCGAATAGCGCGAGACGTCGCCGTCTGGCGTGACGAGGAGGGCGTTGTTGACGGGCAGGCCGCCCGGGGCGCCGGTCTCCGCCAGCCCGGCGATGACATGGAGGCCGAGGCCGCGCGCCATGGCCTGGAGCCAACGTTCCGTGGGGCCGCCCTGATGCTGCGCGATCTTGGCGCCGTCCATCGAGAAACCTGTCGCGAACATCTCGGGCAGGAGGGCGAGGTCGGCGCCGCCGTCGGCCGCCTGCTTGAGGAGGTTTGCGGCGCGCGCGTGGTTCGCTTGCCAGTCCTCCCACGCGAGATCCATCTGAAGCAGGGCCGTTCGCACGGCGGGATTATGGACGCCTCCCGGGGGGGCAGGTCGTTATGATCCCGGCCGAATGACAGGAGACATCATGGCCGCAAAAAAGGGCTCCTCGTCCGCGGACAAGTTCAATGACGCCAAAGCGCGCGTCGAGAAACTCCCGAAGCGCCCGTCCAACGACCAGCTTCTCGAGCTCTACGCGTTCTACAAGCAGGCCACCGAGGGCGATGTCTCCGGCTCGCGGCCGGGAATGCTCGACCTGAAAGGCCGCGCGAAGTTCGACGCCTGGGCGAAGAAGAAAGGCGATTCGAAGGAAGACGCGAAGAAGAAGTACGTCGCCCTCGTGGACAAGCTCGAGGCCGATCTCCGCTGATCCGGCGGACGGAAGCGATCCCCGTCTATTTCGAAGCCGTCAAGAGCCTCTTGGCCATCAGGATCTGCCCCACGTGATACGACGTGTGGTCGATCGCGAGGAGCACGGAGCGCAGGATCGTCTTTTCCTTGTGGCCGGGGATCTTGGCAAGGAGATCCGGCGTCGACTTCACGAGTGCCTGAAAGGCCTCGCGATCGGCGGCGATCGCGTCGAGGCTCGCCTTCCACGCGCGCGGACCGGGCGGCGTCGGTGTCTTCGGCCAGTACGCGGCCGGCCAGGTGCCCTCGACGTAGTTCGAATCGCGGCAGAAATCGAGGAGATCGTGCTGCGCGAGCCGGATGTGCTCGAGGAGCTCCCACGGCGAGTGCGAGAACCCCTTCGGCCTCTTTCCGCGGAGGCGCGCGGACAGGCCCTTCACGGCATCCTCGAGGCTGAGGTGCGCACTCTCCCAGGAGAGCGCATGCGAGAGATGTTCGCGCAGAGAGGAATCGTTTCGCAGCATGGCTCATTCTCTCAAGAGAGGCACGCGGCTTAACGCCGGCCCTCTGCTACGCTGAAAGCGATGCCGGCGACTCTCCTCCAGAAGGTCTGGGACCTCCACGCCGTCCGGAAGCTCCCGACGGGGCAGACACAGCTTTTCGTCGGCCTCCATCTCGTCCACGAGGTCACGAGCCCGCAGGCGTTCGAGATGCTACGCGCGCGCGGGTGGAAGGTGCCGTTCCCGTCGCGCACGGTCGCGACCGTGGACCACATCGTGCCGACGGCGAGCGTCGCGCGCCCCTTCGCGGACGCCGCGGCCGAGGAGATGCTCACGTCGCTGCAGAAGAACTGCCGTGACTTCGGCGTCCCGCTCCACGACCTCGGCTCCCCCGAACAGGGCATCGTCCACGTGATCGGCCCCGAGCTGGGCCTCACGCAGCCCGGGATGACGATCGCCTGCGGCGACAGCCACACGTCAACGCACGGTGCGTTCGGCGCCCTCGCGTTCGGGATCGGGACCTCGCAGGTGAGAGACGTCCTCGCGTCGCAGTGCCTCGCGATGGACCCGATGAAGCTCCGCCGCATCGACGTGACGGGGCGGCTCGCGCCCGGCGTCTACGCCAAGGACGTCATCCTCTCGATCATCCGGACGCTCGGGGTCAAGGGCGGCGTCGGCTTCGCATACGAGTACGGCGGCGAGGCCGTGGCGCGGATGTCGATGAACGAGCGGATGACGCTCTGCAACATGTCGATCGAGGGCGGCGCCCGCGCGGGCTACGTGAACCCCGACGAGACGACGTTCCAGTACCTGAAGGGCCGGCCCGCCGCGCCGAAAGGTGACGCGTGGGAGCGCGCGGTTTCGTGGTGGCGGTCGATGGCGTCCGACGCGGACGCCGCGTACGACGACCGGGTGACGTTGGACGGCTCGGCCCTCGAGCCGCACGTCACGTGGGGGATCAATCCCGGCCAGAGCGCGGGCGTCACCGGGCGCGTCCCGAAGCCCGCCGACGCCCTGCCCGAGGCGCGACCCCAGATCGCCGAGGCGCTCGAGTACATGGGCTTTTCGGGCGGCGAGACGATCGCTGGGACGAAGATCGACGTCGCGTTCATCGGCTCGTGCACGAACGGGCGCCTCTCGGACCTCCAGGAAGCCGCGCGCGTCGTGAAGGGCAGGAGGGTCGCGGTGGGCGTCAGGGCGCTCGTCGTGCCCGGGTCGAACGCCGTGCGCGCGGCCGCCGAGAAAGAAGGCCTCGACGCGATCTTCACGGACGCGGGCTTCGAGTGGCGCGGCGCGGGCTGTTCGATGTGCCTCGCGATGAACCCGGACCGGCTGGAGGGGCGGCAGGTCTGTGCGTCGTCGTCGAACCGCAACTTCAAGGGCCGGCAGGGGAGCCCCACGGGGCGCACGCTCCTCATGAGCCCCGCGATGGTCGCGGCCGCCGCGCTCGCAGGCGAGGTGGCCGACGTCCGGCCGCTCCTCAGAGGCGATCGATGACGCTCTCCGCGATCCGGCGCGTCTCCGGCACCGCGCTTCCCCTCCGCGGCGACGACGTCGACACCGACCGGATCATCCCGGCGCGCTTCCTCGTCTCCGTCACATTCGAGGGGCTCGGCGCGCACGCGTTCGAGGACGACCGGCGCCAACGCAAGGCGAAGGGCGAGACCCATCCTTTCGACGACGCGCGCTTCTGGGGCGCGCGGATTCTTCTCGTGAATCGAAACTTCGGCTGCGGATCCTCGCGCGAGCACGCGCCGCAGGCGCTTTTCCGCGGCGGCATCCGGGCGGTCGTCGGCGAGTCGTTCTCGGAAATCTTCTTCGGAAACTCCGTCGCGATCGGACTCCCTTGCGTGACCCTGCCGCGCGAAATCGTGGTCGAACTTCAGGCGCTCGTCGAAGGCGATCCGAAGTTCGCGCTCTCACTCGACCTCGAGTCGGAAACGCTCGTCGCGGAAGGGAAGACATTTCCCGTTTCAATTTCCGAGAACGCGCGCGAAGCGTTCCTGTCGGGACACTGGGAGGGGACCTCGATGCTGCTCGAGCGATTCGACGTAGTGGAGGCGCTTGCGAAGCGCCTCCACTACGTCGCCGGGTTCTGAGCGAAAAAGACGTTGGAGATGTGGAAGCCGGGTGGCCGCAGGTTGGAACGGACAAGTACGACGTTCCTGGGTCAGCGCCCGGGCGCCGGCGCGGACCGGTCCGACTTCACGAGCTCGAGGAAGGCGTGGGCGGAGTTGCCGAAGTTGCCGCCCGACCGGTAGACGAGACGCAGCTCGCGCGGGCGCCGAAGCTCGGGCAGGAGCGTAGCCGAGAGCCTAGCGGCCTCGATCTCCGAGAGCGCGCAGCGCCGGGGGAGGAGGGCGACGCCCATACCGCGCTCCACGGCGCGCTTGACGCCGTCGAGGCTGGGGAGGGACACGCGGATGTTCAGCGGCAGTCCGCGTTCCTCGAAGCGGCGGAGGACGCGCTCGCGCGCGGGCGACGGGTCGCTGTGGGCGATCACGTTCTCGCGCCCGAATTCGGCCATCGTGACGGTCCGGCGCTTCGCGAAGGGGTGCTTCGGGTTCGAGAGGACGACGAGCTCGTCAGAGCCGAGGACGACCGTCTTCAGGCCTTTTTCGCCGGGGGAGAACGTCACCACGCCGAAGTCGAGGCTCGCGGCGAGGACGTCGGCGCCGAGGAGGCGCGATGCGGAGCGCTTGACGTCGAACTCGACGCCGGGATGCGTCTCGCGGAAGCGCTCGATGAGCGGGATGAGGATCTCGACCCCGGACTCGTTCGCGCCGATCACGACGCGGCCCCGCTTCATGTCTTTGAGGTCGCGCACGGCCCGCTCGGCCTCGCCAGCCACCGCGAGGACGCGCTCGGCGTAGTCCTTCAGGGTCCGCCCCGCCTCCGTGAGACGGGCGTCGCGTGTCGTGCGGTCGAACAGCCTCTCGCGGAGGACCGTCTCGAGCCGGCGCACCGCCTGGCTCACGGCGGACTGCGTGCGGAACAGACGCACGGCGGCGCGGGAGAAGCTCCGCTCCTCGGCCACGGTGAGAAAGACGCGCAGGGACGGCAAGTCCATAAGCAGATCTAATGTTATCAGCAAAAAAAGTAGTTTGACGAAATGCCCTGGCTGCGGTGCAATGCGCCCGTGAGTTCCCGCGTCCTCGTTCCGGTCCTGATTGATCTCCTCGTCCTTACGGCGAGCGGGGTGCAGGCCGGCTGACGCGATTCAACATCGAGCAAGCCGCCCCGCACCCCGAAAGGGGGCGGGGCTTTTTTATTGCCAGAAGAAGAAGGGAGATCGACAGGGACATGAGGAGCGACGCGATGAAGAAGGGCCCGGCGCGGGCGCCCGCGCGCGCGATGCTCCGCGCGATGGGCCTGACGCCCGAGGAGATCGCGAGGCCGCTCGTGGCGGTCGTCCACTCCTGGACCGATCTCGGCCCCTGCAACGCCTCTCTTCGCTCCCTCGCGGAGGACGTGAAGGCCGGCATCCGCGAGGCGGGCGGAACGCCGTTCGAGTTCGGCACGATCGCGATCTCGGACGGCATCTCGATGGGGACCGACGGCATGCGGGCGTCGCTCGTCTCCCGCGAGGTCATCGCCGATTCGATCGAGCTCGTCGTCATGGGCCACGCGCTGGACGCGGTCGTCGCCCTCTCGGGCTGCGACAAGACGATTCCCGGGACGGTGATGGCCCTCGCGCGCCTCGATCTCCCGTCCGTCGCTCTCTACGGAGGTTCGATCGAGCCCGGCCGCGTGGGCGGAAGGGACGTTACGATCCAGGACGTCTTCGAAGCGGTCGGCGCACACTCCGCCGGAAAGCTCTCCGAGGCTGGACTCTGCGAGGTCGAGGCCGGGGCCTGCCCCGGCGCGGGCGCGTGCGGCGGGCAGTTCACCGCGAACACGATGGCGACCGCGCTCACGTTCCTCGGCATCTCGCCGATGGGCGCGAACGACGTGCCCGCGACCGACCCCGAGAAATCCTGGGTCGCGCGCGCCGCCGGCCGGCTCGTCATGCAGCGCCTCGCCGACGGCCTCACGCCTTCGAAGATCCTGACGCGCGCCGCCTTCGAGAACGCGATCACGGCCGTGGCCGCGACCGGCGGCTCGACGAACGCCGTCCTGCACCTCCTTGCGATCGCGCGCGAGGCCGGCGTCCCGCTCGTCCTCGACGACTTCGACGCGATTTCGGCGCGGACGCCGCTCTTCGTCGACCTCAAGCCCGGCGGGCGCTTCACGGCGCCCGACCTTTCCCGCGCGGGCGGCTCGAGGCTCGTCGCCAAGAGGCTCGGCGACGCGGGCCTCCTGAAGCATGCGATCACCGTCTCGGGACGCTCGCTTCTCGAAGAAGCCGCCGAGGCGCGGGAGACGCCCGGGCAGCAGGTCGTGCGCGAGATCGCGAGGCCGCTCAAGAAGTCGGGCGGGCTCGCGATCCTCAGGGGAACGCTCGCGCCCGAGGGCTCCGTCGTGAAGCTCGCGGGGCACGAGCGCCTGAAGCACACCGGCCCGGCGCGCGTCTTCGACGGCGAGATCGCGGCGTTCGCCGCCGTCGAGCGCCGGCAGATCCGCGCGGGCGACGTCGTCGTGATCCGCCACGAGGGCCCGAAGGGCGCGCCGGGCATGCCCGAGATGCTGGCCGTCACCGCCGCGCTCGTGGGGCAGGGCCTCGGCGAGACGGTTGCTCTCGTCACGGACGGCCGCTTCTCCGGCGCGACGCACGGGTTCATGGTCGGCCACGTCTCGCCCGAGGCGGCGGCGGGCGGCCCGATCGCGCTCGTCTTGGACGGCGACATGGTGACTCTCGACGTCACCGCCCGGCGGCTGGACCTCGAAGTCGGCGACGAGGAGCTGGCCGCGCGCAGGCGTTCCTGGCGCGCCCCCGCGCCCCGCGTCACGACCGGCGTCCTCGCGAAGTACGCGCGCCTCGTGTCCTCGGCTTCCGAGGGTGCGGTGACGAGTCCGATGGCTCCCGCGAAGCCCGTTCCCAGCGCGCACGAGAACGTCGGAGCCGGGGTGAGCGCGTGAGCGCCCGCTTCCAGCCGCGGGAGCGCACGCGCGTCCGCGCCGCCGACGCGCTCGCCGCCGAGCTCGTGGCACAGGGCGTCACGCACATCTTCGGCCACCCGGGCGGCGCGTCGCTCCCGCTGTACGACGCGCTTCTCTCTTCGCCCATCACGCACCTCCTCATGCGGCACGAGCAGTGCGCGGCGCATGCCGCCCAGGGCTACGCGCGGGTCACGGGGCGGCCGGGCGTCTGCCTCGCGACCTCTGGCCCGGGCGCCACGAACCTCATCACCGGCCTCGCGGACGCGATGCTCGATTCGACGCCGGTCGTGGCGATCACGGCCCAGGTCGCGACGCTGCTCCTCGGCCGCGACGGCTTCCAGGAAGCCGACATCCTCGGCATGACGGCGCCCGTCACGAAGCACAACTGGCTCGTCCTCGAGCCGCAGGAGCTGCCGGGAACCGTGCGCGAGGCCTTCCGCCTCGCGGCCTCCGGCCGGCCGGGCCCCGTCCTCGTGGACGTGCCGCGCGACGTCCTGCAGGCCGAGATCGACTGGGAGGAAGGAACTCCGACGGCGTCGCTTCCGCGTCGCGCCGACGCCGTGCAGCTCCGCAGGGCGGCCTTCGCGATCTCGAACGCGAAGCGCCCGATCCTCTACGTCGGCGGCGGCGTGATCTCTTCAGGCGCGTCTCACGAAGTCCGCCGGCTCGCGAGAAAGACGCGCATTCCCGTGACGACGACGCTCATGGGGAAGGGCGCCTATCCCGAGACGGACGCCCTGTCGGTCGGCATGCTCGGCATGCACGGCACGGCCTACGCGAACTGGGCGATGAACGGCAGCGATCTCATCATCGCGGTGGGCGCGCGCTTCGATGACCGCATCACGGGCAAGCTCGCGACGTTCGCGCCGCACGCGAAGGTCGTCCACATCGACATCGACGAGGTCGAGATCGGCAAGATCCGCAAGGCCGACTTCCCGCTCCACGGCGACGCGCGGGCCGTGCTGCTGCAACTCCTTCCTCTCGTGGGCGCCCCCGACACGGCGGACTGGTGGAGACAGATCGAGGCGTGGAAGGCGGAGGCGCCCCTCCGGTACCGGCAGGAAGGCGACGTCATCCTTCCGCAGTTCGCGATCGAGAGCCTGTGGCGGCTGACGAAAGACCTCCGCCCGATCGTCACGACGGACGTCGGCCAGCATCAGATGTGGGCCGCGCAATTCTGGAAGAGCGACGAGCCCGGCACGTTCATCACCTCGGGCGGCCTCGGCACGATGGGCTTCGGATTGCCGGCCGCGCTCGGCGCGCAATGCGGGCGGCCCGACCGGCTCGTCATCAACCTCAACGGCGACGGCAGCTTTCAGCAGACCATGCAGACGCTCGCGACCGCGGTCGAAGCCCGCCTGCCGCTCAAGATCATCGTCCTCGACAACCAGGGGCTCGGCATGGTGCGGCAGTGGCAGGACCTCTTCTACGACCGCCGCTTCTTCTCGGTGGCGCTCCGGAACCCCGACTTCGCGAAGCTCGCCGAGGCGTTCGGCGCCGCGGGCTTCACGGCGCGGCGGCCGGACGAGCTGGACGACGTTTACCGCCAGGCGCTCGCCGTGAACGACCGGCCCGCGCTCGTCCACGTTCACACCGAGCCGACCGAGAACTGCTTTCCCATGTGGCCGGCCGGCCAGTCGATCGACACGATGGTCGTCGAGGACCCGAAATACGCGGCGACGACAGGCAAAAAGGGAGAACGCTGATGGAACAGATCTTCGAGATCAGGATTCAGAACGTTCCTGGGATTCTGGCGCGGGTGGAGTCGATCTTCCGGCGGCAGCGCGCACCCATCAGGGGGATCTTCTTAGAAGGGGAAGAAGGATTGGCGGCGCGTCTCACGGTTGCGGCCGAAGCAGACGGCGAGGGCGCGGAGCTTCTGAGAAAGCAATTGATGCGGCTCGTGGATGTGCAGGACGTTCGCGATTTCGCCGAGCAGCGGGCGCCCGCGTCCGAATCCTTCTTCACCTTCAAAGAAAAAACAGCCTGACGCGAAGATCGAAGCAAGCAGGAGAGAGAGCTATGGCGACAATCTGGTACGACAAGGACGCCGACATTTCCCGCCTCAAGGGGCGGACGGTCGCGATCATCGGATACGGAAGTCAGGGGCACGCGCATGCGCTGAACCTCAGGGACAGCGGTATCTCCGTGGTCGTTGGTCTCCACGCGACGTCGAAGTCGGCCGCGAAGGCGAAGGCGGAAGGGCTGACGGTGCTTTCCGTCGACGACGCGGCGAAGCGCGCCGACATCGTCATGATCCTGACGCCCGACACGGGCCAGAAGAAGCTCTGGGACGAGTCGATCGCGCCGCACATGAAGGCCGGCAAGACCGTGATGTTCGGACACGGCTTCAACATCCGGTTCGGACAGATCGTCCCGCCCGCGGACGTGGACGTGTCGATGATCGCGCCGAAGGCGCCCGGCCACCGCGTGCGCGAGCTGTTCCGGGACGGCGAGGGCACGCCCGCGCTCCTCGCGATCGAGCAGAATGCGAGCGGCCACGCCCGCGAGGACGCTCTGTCTTACGCAAAGGCGCTCGGAGCCACGCGCGCGGGCGTTCTGGAAACGACGTTCGCCGAGGAGACGGAGACGGACCTGTTCGGCGAGCAGGCCGTCCTCTGCGGTGGCACGGCCGCGCTCGTGAAGGCGGGATTTCAGACGCTCGTCGACGCGGGCTACCAGCCGGAGGTCGCGTACTTCGAGTGCCTGCACGAGCTGAAGCTCATCGTCGACCTCATGTACCGCGGCGGCCTCAACTACATGCGCTATTCCATCAGCGACACGGCCGAGCACGGCGACTACACCGCCGGCCCCCGCATCGTCACCGAGGCGACGCGCGGCGAGATGAAGAAGATCCTCCAGGAGATCCAGGAGGGGACGTACGCCGAAAAGTGGATCGACGAGAACCGCAACGGGCGCCCGTCGTTCGAGGCGACGCGCGAAAAGGAGAAGGGCCACCTCATCGAGAAGGTCGGCGCCGAGCTGCGCGCCCGGATGCCGTTCCTGAATCCCGTCGTCGTCGACAAGGTGGCCTGAGATGGAAAGCGACGTTCCGGCCCGCATCACGATTTTCGACACGACGCTCCGCGACGGCGAGCAGGCCCCCGGCTTCTCGATGCGCGAGGCCGAGAAGGTGCGTCTCGCCCGGAAGCTCGATTCCCTCGGCGTTGACGTGATGGAAGCGGGCTTCCCGTTCGCTTCCGAGGACGATTTCAACTCCGTGCGCGCGGTCGCGCGCGAAGTGCGGCGCCCGATCGTCGCGGCGCTCGCCCGTTCCGTGGACGCGGACATCGACCGCGCGGCCCAGGCCCTGGAGGGCGCCGCCCGGCCGCGGATCCACACGTTCATCGCGACGTCGGATCTCCATCTCGAGCACAAGCTCAGGATGTCGCGCGCCGAGTGCCTCGACCAGGCCGCCGGCGCCATCCGGCGCGCCCGCCGCTACGTGAACGACGTGGAGTTCTCGGCCGAGGACGCGACGCGCAGCGACCCGGACTTCCTCGTGGCCGTCGTCGAAGCCGTCATCGACGCGGGCGCCACGACCGTGAACCTTCCGGACACGGTCGGCTACGCCACGCCCGACGAGATCGTCCGTTTCTTCCAGACCGTGCGGGCGCGCGTCCGGGGGTCGGATCGCGTCGTCTTCTCGGCGCACTGCCACAACGACCTCGGGCTCGCCGTCGCGAACAGCCTCGCGGCTCTGGAGGGAGGCTGCCGCCAGCTCGAGTGCACGGTGAACGGCATCGGCGAGCGTGCGGGGAACGCCTCGCTCGAGGAGATCGTCATGACGCTGAAAGTGCGGCCCGACAAGCTCCCGTTCACGACGGGAATCGTCACGACCGAGCTCTTCTCGTCGAGCCAGCTTCTCGGGCAGATCACGGGCGAGCCGGTGCAGTCGAACAAGGCGATCGTGGGGCGGAACGCGTTCGCGCACGAGGCCGGCATCCACCAGGACGGCATCCTCAAGGACCGGCGGACGTACGAGATCATGCGGCCGGAGGACGTGGGCGTGCCGGAGACGACGTTCGTCCTCGGCAAGCACTCGGGGCGCCACGCGCTGATGAATCGCTGCTCGGCGATCCGGATCGAGCCGACACGTCACGAGCTGGACGAGCTCTACAAGCGCATGATCGCGCTCGCGGACCGGAAGAAAATCGTGAGAGACCACGACCTTCTCGAGCTCTGGGGGCAGATGAAGCGCGCCGCATCGCGCGCGACGGCGCCCGCTCCGGCCGCATTCGCGTTCCGTGACGAAGCGCATCCCGCCGACGAAGCGGGCTACGGGCATGGGGTCTGACGTGGGGCGACGTGCGCGGATCGCGGTCCTCCCGGGCGACGGGATCGGGCCGGAGGTCACGGCCGCGGCGGTATCGGTCCTGAAGGCCGTGGCCGCGCGGTTCGGGCACGACTTCGTCCTGACGGAGTGGCCGATCGGCGCGCACGCGCTGCGCGAAAAGGGGAGCCCGCTCCCCGAGGACACTCTCGCGGCGTGCCGCGACGCGGACGCCGTTCTCATGGGCGCGGTCGGCGACCCCGCGTACGACCTCTCGCCCTTCGACGAGCGGCCCGAGTACGGGCTCCTCCAGCTCCGGAAATCGCTCTCGGTCTACGCGAACATCCGGCCCGCGCGGCTCTACAAGGCGCTCGCGGACGCGGGGCCGCTGAAGCCCGAGATCGCGCGCGGCCTCGACCTCGTCGTCGTAAGGGAGCTGACGGGCGGCCTCTATTTCGGGACGCCCCGTTCGATCGACCTCGCGGCGGGGACGGCCGTGAACACGCTGCCGTACACGCGCCCCGAGATCGACCGGATCCTCGAGAAGGCGTTCCGTCTCGCGAAGACGCGGCGGAACAAGGTCACGTCCGTCGACAAGTCCAACGTCCTCGAGACCTCGCGCCTCTGGCGCGCGGTTGCGATCGAGGCCGGCAAGCGCCACCCGGAAGTCACCCTCGAGCACCAGCTCGTGGATTCCTGCGCCATGAACCTCATCCTCTTCCCCTCTTCGTTCGACGTCGTCGTCACGGAGAACCTCTTCGGAGACATCCTCTCGGACGAAGTCGGCGCGCTCGTCGGCTCGCTGGGGCTCCTGCCATCGGCAAGCCTCGGCGACGGGCCGGGGCTCTTCGAGCCAGTCCACGGCTCGGCCCCGCAGATCGCGGGGAAGGACGTCGCGAATCCGATCGGCGCGATCGCGACGGTCGCGATGCTGCTCGGGGACGGGCTCGGCCTTCAGGAAGAGGCCGCCGCGGTCCATCGGGCGATCGAGGCCGCGCTCGACAAGGGCGCGCGGACGGTGGATCTCCTGCCGCGCGGGACTCGAACCGCTTCAGCGCTCGGGACGCGTGAGATGGCACGCGCGATCGCGGACGGGATTCCGGCCACGAACTCTGTGCGTGTGACGGTCTGAAAGTGGAGGCTGAAATGCAGTCGAAGGCGGGAATGCAGGCGAAGACGGGGATGGAATCGAAGACCATCTGGCTGAACGGGGAGTTCGTCGACTACGAGAAGGCGACGGTCCATTTTCTGACGCCCGGCCTGCACTACGGGATCGGCGTGTTCGAGGGCATCCGCTGTTACGAGACGGACCGGGGACCTTCGATCTTCAGGCTCGACGAGCACATCGCCCGCTTTCGCCAGTCCGCGAAGGCCCTCGGCTTCGACAGCCTCCCGTGCACGGAGGAAGAGCTCGTGGAGGCCACACTCGGCGTGGTGGAGCGCAACGGATTCACGGAGTGCTACATCCGCCCCCTCCTCTACCTCGACGCGGGCGGCTGGAACCTGAACCTCGACGGCGGCAAGCCCACGATCGGCATCGCGGCCTGGAAGTGGGGCGCGTACCTGGGTGCCGACGCTCTCGAGAAGGGCGTGCGGGCAAACGTCTCGTCGTTCACGCGCCACCACCCGAACGTCTCGATGACGAAGGCGAAAGTGATCGGCAACTACGCGAACAGCTTCCTCGCGAAGACCGAGTCCGTGCGGCTGGGCTTCGACGAGGCGATCATGCTCGACCCGCAGGGCTACGTCGCCGAGTGCACGGGCGAGAACCTGTTCCTCGTGAAGGACGGGCAAATCGTCACGGCGCCTTCGGCCGCCATCCTCGAGGGCATCACGCGCGACGCGCTCATCACGTTCGCAAGGGATCGCGGCTTCCCGGTCGGCGAGCGCCCGATCTCCCGCGACCAGCTCTACACCGCGGACGAGGTTTTCGTGTGCGGAACCGCCGCCGAGTGCATCGCGCTCCGGGAGATCGACTTCCGCACGATCGGGGATGGCGTCGCCGGGCCCGTGACGCGTGTGCTCCAGAAGGACTTCCACGCGGCTGTCCGCGGCGCCCACCCGCGCTCGAAGGACTGGTGCACGTTCGTGAAGGGCGCCGAGGAAGAGCGCAAGTCGGCTTAGTCGGTCCTCACCGCATCTGGGCGGCGAGACCGTAGAATCGGGCCGGAGACACTTCATTAGAGCGCTGATTCCGCCTCAGCCGCCTCGGCTCACATGGTGCATCTGAATCGTGGCCCGCGCGTGGATGCCCGTTTAGTCTCGGGGCATGGAATCTCCCGTCGACGAGCGCGCTCCCGTTTTCGGCCACGACCTGCTCTTGCTCCTCCAGAAGATGGGAGGGAGGGTACGAGCCGAGGATCTCCGCAACGCGGCCGCGGGCGCATTCGGCGAGGACGCCGTATACGCGAACTGTCACGGCGCCCGCTTCTCGTTCGACGAGGTCCTCGCGTTCTTCGCCTCGAAGGGCAAGCTCGAGCATCTCGACGACGAGGTCTTCCTCGGGTCTGTTCCCGCCTGCTCCGGCCACTGAATCAGGGAGAACGTCGGGCCGCGCCGGGCACGGCAAGCGCGGCAACAGCCACCTTGCCGTGGAGAATCTCGCCGGCCTTGACCTGCGCCTGACGGGACATGTCGATCGACTCGCCGAGGATCCGGGCCATCTCCTGCGGAGCGTGGAAGCCCATTGAATTTTCAGCAGCCACGGTGTCGAGGCGCCACTGCGCGGCCCGCTGCAGCTCGCCCAGCTCCTTGATCGCCGGGTCCTTCTCCACGATCGCGCGCCACGAGGCCAGCAGGTTCGCCTTCGTCTCGGCGGCCAGCTTCTTCTCCTGGTCCTCCTTGCCGAGCTTCTGGAAGTCCGCGCTCTTCTCCAGTGAATCCTTCGCCTTCGCGGCGGCGCCCGCGCGGTTCTGGTCGTCGTAAGGCTTCCGCACGGCCACGATGGCGTCGATCATCGCGACCGCCGCCTGGCCCGCCCGCGACATGAGGGCGAAGTGACGATCCTGGATCGCCTCGACCCGGCCCTTCAGCTCCTCGTCGCTGTAGGGGTGGCAGGTCGCGCAGGAGCGGTTGACCGAGAGGAGCGGGCTGCCGACCCAGTGCTCCGAGATCTTCTGGGCGCCGTCGCGCTTGTAGGGCATGTGGCAGTCGGCGCAGGCCACGCCGCTTCTCGCGTGAATGCCCTGGCTCCACATCTCGAACTCGGGGTGCTGGGCCTTCAAGACCTCCATGCCGGTCTCGGCGTGCGTCCAGTCCTTGAAACGCTGCCCCTTCACCTGCATGCCGTCGTAGAGGTGCTCCATCTCCTCGACCTTGAGCCCCTCGGCCCACGGGAAGAAAACGGTCGTGCCCTTGCCGCAGAAATACTCCACGTGGCACTGGCCGCAGACGTAGGAGCGCTTCTCCTGGCGGCTCGCGTCCACGTTCGGATCGTAGGCGCGTGCGCGGCCGGTCTTGCGCCAGCGCTCGATGCTCGGGAGATGCGGCACCTCGGCGGTGGAAGAGGCCAGCTTCTGGATGGCGGTGATGAAGGCCGGCCGGGTGATGCGCAGCTCCATCGATCCGGGGACGTGGCAGTCGACGCACGAGACCGGATGGGCCTTGCCGCCGGTGAGCTGTTCCAGCTGCTTGTGGGTGTCCCAGTAGCTGAGCTCGCTGACCGCCGCCAGGCCCTTCTGGATCTGCTCGGCCTCGCTCGCTTGAGGCGCGGCTTCCTTCCCGAGCTTCCGGTAGAGCGGCATGATCGAGGCGTGGCAGTGCATGCAGTTGCCCGACTGCTTGTTCTCGGCGGGCACGTTGCGCTTCGTGTTCTCCTGGTCGAAGAGCATGAAGGCGTGGCCGCGGCGGTCGCGGTAGTCGACCGCGAACAGGTACCCGGCGAAGATCCGTGACAGCCACGGGTCACGCGCGGCCTTCTGGGGCGGCACGACGCCCTCGGCCCCGCCCCACCCGCCGCCGTACTTCGTGTGGGTCGGCTCGGACGTGCGCTTGTAGCCGTCGAACTCGCGCGGCCAGTTCGTGCCCCACTTGGCCGGGTCCACGTCGTTCTCCGTCACCTCGACGAGCTTGACGTAGGAGTTCTTCGCTTCCTGCTTTCGCTGGGCGATGTTGACGAGCAGGGCGGCCACTCCGAGGGCCCCGAGGGCAAAGGCGGCTGCGACGAGGGTGATGAGCAGCCCGCGCTTCTTCGGGGGGGCCGGGTTCTCTGCGGACATGAGGTGCTCCTTCTTGGGCGTTGTGGCGTCGGAGATGGTGCTCAGCGGGCGTGGCCGACAGAAGCGTGGCAGCGGACGCAGGAGACGTCGCCGCCATGCGTTATCGAATCCACTAGCTCGGAGTGGCAGCGGCGGCAGTTGGCCTCGACGACTGCCGAGCTTTCGGGCCGGGCCCGGATGACGTCCGGATAGCCGCCGAGCGTGAAGGCGAGGGAGTGGTGCCAGCCGTTCAGGGCCTTGACGACGTATTTCGAGATCAGGCCGTCCGGCGTGTGGCAGTCGTTGCAGGTCGCGACGTTGTGATGAGGAGCGGTCTGCCAGCCGGCGTAGTGCGCGCTCATCGCGTGACAGTTGTTGCACGTGGCGGGATCGTTCCCCATGTAGGAAGAGCCCTTCGCGTAGTAGAAGGCGTAGCCCGCCATCCCGAATGCGAGGCCGGCCGCGGCGGCTGCGAGCGTCAACGCGACCCCAACGAGAGAAAAGCCGCGGCTCGTCGTCATGAACGCCCTGAATCCACGGTCACGGACGGAATCCGTTCGCGACGAGAGGCTTCGCGTTCGTCTGGGGCACGTGGCAGGCCGTGCAGACGTACCGGCTGCCCGCGATCTCGGCGCGCTTCACGGCCGGAGCGTTTCTAAGGTCGACGTAGTGGCTCGCCGGGATTGGCACGGGGCCGCCGGGCTCGGGCTTGTCGAGGGCGTGGCACGTCAGGCACGCGTTGTCGGCCCTGGTGATCGGGAGGATGCCGTCGACCGTGTGCGGAATGAGCGGCGGTGCGGAGGCGAACAGGCGCGGAAGGAGCTTGCCGTCGCCGGGGTCCTTCGTCACGTACTCGTAGGATTTCGGGGCGGGGACGCCCGTGACGGCGGATTTTTCGAGGCCGAGCGTCTTGTCGGCAACGCCCTTCGTCTCCCCGGCCCCCGCGCCCGCCGTGAAGAAGAACGCGAAGAGGGCCGCGGCCACGACTTTCGTGACCTTCACGGCGCACTTCTTGAAATCGGTTTGCTTCGAGATCGGGCACGTGGCGTCGAGGGTGATCTTGTTGATGAGGATCGACTCGTCGAACCAGGGAACGTACACGAGGCCGCGCGGCGTCCTGTAGCGGCCGGCCGTCTCCACGGCCACCTGGATCTTCCCGCGGCGCGACTCGATCCAGGCGACGTCGTTCCGCTTGAGGCCGCGCTGGGCGGCGTCTTTCTCGTGCATGTAGAGGAGCGCGGCCGGCATGGCCGCGTGGAGCTCCGGAACACGCCGCGTCATCGTCCCCGAGTGCCAGTGCTCCAAGACACGGCCCGTAGAGAGCCACAGGTCGTACACGGCGTCCGGGATCTCGGGCGGCGCCGCGTACGGGCGGAAGAAAATCTTCGCCTTGCCCGCGAGGGCGACTTTCGCGGGATCCGTGACCTTCTCGAGGTCTCCCTTCGGGAGCGCCTTCATGGCCTTCCCGTAGAAGTCGAAGCCGCTGCCCTTTCTCGCGTAGGGGTCGTAGGCTTCGTTGAAGCGCCAGAGCGTCTCCTTGCCGTCGACGACCGGCCACCTAAGGCCGCGCACGTCGTCCGCCATGTAGCGGTCGAAGGGCGCGAGATCGTGCCCGTGCCCGCGCCCGAAGCCGGCGTACTCCTCGAAGAGGGCCTTCTCGGGGAACCACGCGGCGCCGAGCTGGGCGGCGGTCGCGTTTGCGTGTCCCTTCGCGACGGGATCCGGCCAGAGCACCTTCTTGTTCGCGGGCGTGGCGAAAAGAACGTCGTAGAGCGTGCTGTCGGGCGAGTGGCCGAGCGCCGCGGCGCCTTCGAGGATCGAGGGGAGCCTTCCGTCCGTGAAGCCCTCGGCCTTCAGGCCCGGGAGAGGCTGCTCGCCCCAGACCTCGCGCAGCTTGAACCGCTTCGAGAACTCGAGAATCTGCCAGAGGTCGGTCTTCGCGTCGCCCGGCGCGGGGACCTGCTGCCGCCAGAGCTGCGTGCGGCGCTCGGAGTTGCCGTAGCCGCCCCATTTCTCGAAAATCATCGCGCTCGGCAGGATCAGGTCGGACACCTTCGCGCTGATACCCGGGTAGGCGTCCGACGTGACGAGGAACGTGCCCGGCTGCCGCGCGGCGGCGAGCCAGTGGTTGTTGTTCGCGGTGGACTGAAACGGGTTCGTGACCTGGATCCAGAGCCACTTGAGCTTCCCGTCCTCGAGGTCCCGCATCATTTCTGTGATGTGGCTCCCGACCTTCGGGTTGATCGTCTTCTGCGGGAGCTTCCAGTGCTCCTCGGCGTGGGCGCGGTGCTCGGGATTGTCGACCGTCATGTCGGCCGGGAGGCGGTGCGCGAACGTGCCGACTTCGCGCGCGGTGCCGCACGCGGACGGCTGGCCTGTGAGCGAGAAGGCGCCGCTGCCCGGCTTCGCCTGCTTGCCCGTGAGGAGGTGGACCATGTACGCCTGCTCGTTCACCCACGTCCCGCGCGTGTGCTGGTTGAAGCCCATCGTCCAGTACGACACGGCCTTGCGCTTCGGGTCGGCGTAGAGGTTGGCCAGCTCCTTGAGCTTTCGCTTGTGCTCTTCGAGCGGCTCGTCCGCGTCGCCCCTCGTGAGGCTGGCGACGAAGTCGAGCGTGTAGGGCTCGACGGCCTTCTTGAAGTCCTCGAAGGTGATGAGCCAGTGGGCAGCCGCTCCGGCGGCGTCCTTCTGCGGGCGCGTATGCGTGACGGAGGGGTCGAGGCCGCGGCCGATCGCCTCCTCCTTCGTGAGGACGACGGTGCGCTGATGGCTTCGCGTGTCCTTCTCGGAGTCGAGGGCGTGGTCTTCGCCGGGGCGCATCCCGAAGCCGATGTCGGCGGGGCCAGTCGCGAAGACGCAGTGCTTCTCGACGAAGTCCTTGTCGACAGCGCCGCGCAGGACGATCTCTCTCGCGATGTAGTTCCAGATCGCGAGGTCCGTGTTCGGCTTGAAGACGATCTCGGTGTCCGCGCCGGCCGACGTGGGCGTCGTGTACGTCGTGAGGTTGAAGATCCGATACTCGGGGCGCGCGAGGCGGGCGTCGACGATGCGCGACCAGAGGATCGGGTGCATCTCGGCCATGTTCGCGCCCCACGTCACCACGGCGTCCGTCTTCTCGATGTCGTCGTAGCAGCCCGAGGGCTCGTCGATGCCGAACGTCTGCATGAAGCCGGTGACGGCCGAGGCCATGCAGTGCCGGGCGTTCGGGTCGAGGTTGTTGCTGCGCCAGCCCGCCTTCACGAGCTTCGCGGCCGCATAGCCCTCCATGATCGTGTACTGGCCGGAGCCCATCACGCCCACGCCGCTCGGGCCGAGCTCCGCATGAACCCTCTTGAACTGAGCTTCCATCTCCTGGAACGCGCGCTCCCAGCTCACGGGGAAGAAGTCGCCGTTCTTGTCGAACTTCCCGTCCTTCATGCGGAGGAGGGGCTTCGTGAGGCGGTCCTCGCCATAGAGGATCTTCGCGTTCGCGTAGCCCTTTATGCAGAGGAGGCCGCGGTTCACGGGCGCGTCCGGGTCACCCTTCACGGCCACGACTCGTTCCGCTTTCGTCCCGACGAGAATCCCGCAGCCTGTCCCGCAGAAGCGGCAGACGCTCTTGTCCCAGGCCACGCCCGCATCCAGGGGCGCCTGCCCGGCGGCCGCGAAGGCGTCCTCTGCGACCGGGATTCCCGCGGCGGCGGCCGCCGCGAGCGCGGCGCTGCGCTTCAGAAGCTCCCGGCGTGTGCTGCTCTGGTTCATGTTCCCTCCGCGTCTTCCTCGAGATCCCCGAAGTAATGGCAGACGAGCTCGGCCGAGAGAAGACCCGGCAAGGCCTGGATGAGCCTCAGGCCGTCCTCCTGCTCTTCGGTTGTCCCGGATTCCTGCGTGACCACGATGCGGCCCCGGGCCGCGTCCGTGAACTGGACCTCGACGCCGGGCAGAACTCCGAGCCGCTGCACGCCTTCCGCGAGCCCCGAGGGCGCGACGTGGACGACGATGCTCGAGATATTCACAGCGTTCGAGATCTTAGTCCCCGGGTAGGGTCCCCGTATGACGGATGTCATGGACCTTTAGTAGCAGCCATCACCACCAAAGGTATTACTGGAAGTACATTGTTTACAATGTTTACGATGTATGCAGTGGGAAATCGTTGACAGTCTTATAGAAAGTGTCGACACTTTCCCACATGAACAGCCGGGAGAGGGTAGCGAAGCTCGCGAAGGGGCGCGGCGTGTTCAAGGCGAGTGAGGTCCATGACCTCGGCATCCACACGCAGGTCCTGACCCGGCTCGAAAAGGAAGGCGTGATCGAGCGCGTCGCCCGTGGCCGGTACAGGCTCGCTCTCAGCGAGGTCACGGAGCACCACGGCCTCGCCCTAGCTGCCAGCGTCGCGCCGAAGGGCGTCGTGTGCCTCCTCTCGGCCCTTCGCTTCCACGACGTCACGACTCAGAACCCATTTGAGGTCTGGCTCGCGGTCGAGCGGCGTTCGCGCATGCCTCGCACCCCGTACCCCCCGCTTCGCGTCTTTCGATTCTCGGGCCGCGCCTTCACGAGCGGAGTAGAGACGCACAAGATCGAGGGCCAGCGTGTCCGCGTCTACAGCCTCGCGAAGACGATCGCCGACCTCTTCAAGTATCGAAACAAGGTTGGGATCGACGTGGCGGTCGAGGCGCTGAGTGAGTCGTGGCGCGCCCGGAAGATTAGGCCAAGCGACATCGATCCGTACGCCCGGATCTGCCGTGTCAAGAAGCTCATCCGGCCCTACCTCGAGGCGCTCACCGCATGAGCGGGGCGGACACGGCTCTGGCTCAGTCGATCCAGACGCGCATCGTGAGCCACGCGCTGGGCGGGCGAGACGGTCCGCACAACTCGCGACGCCGACCTGCTGGGCTATGGCGTACTCACCCAGGACGAAATCATCAGGATCTTCCGGGAGATCGCCTCGGCGCCGAGCATCCCGGGTGACGGCGTTGTGTTCCTGCCAGAGACCGTGAGGGTGTCGCCCATCCAGGAGGCTGACCAGTACGGCGGCGAACGAGTGACGTTCGAAGGCCGACTCGGCAAGGTGAAGCTTCCGCTACGGGTGGATGTCGGGATCGGCGACGCCGTGTACCCGCCGCCCGAATGGCTGGAGTACCCGTCGCTCCTGAACGTCCCGAGGCCGGTGCTTAGGGCCTATCAACCTGAGACCTCGATCGCGGAAAAGGTCCATGCGATGGTCGATCGGGGCGAAACGAATAGCCGCATGAAGGACTACTTCGACATTGCCGAGCTCGCTCGCATCCGCGTGTTTGACGGCAGCGCGCTCTCCCGGGCCCTCCGAGAGACCTTTGAACGACGGGGGACGCCAGTCCCGGCTTCGCCCAAAGGTCTGTCAATCGCATTCGGCCGCGATCCCGAAAAGCAGCGGCAGTGGGAGGGATTCGTGACGAGGAACCGGGTGAGCGCGACGAGGGGATTCGAAGTCTCGGTCATGAGCGTGGCCCGGTTTGTTCAGCCGGTGCTGATCGCGGTTTCGAGGGGCGAATCTCTCATCAGGAGTTGGCCTGCGGGCGGCCCATCGTGGATCCCGGAAGGCGAGTAGGCCCTCCTCAGGCCGAGAGCGCCGAGACCGCCCGCGCCACGACCGCGAAGTGGCACACAGCCGCCGCGATCACGAGGGCGTGGAAAATCTCGTGGTAGCCGAACACGTTCGGGAAGGGGTCCGGGCGGCGGAGGGCGTAGACGGCGGCACCGAGGCTGTAGACGACGCCGCCCGTTGCCAGGAGCACGACGGCGCCGGTCCCGAGCGCGGCCTTCAGCGCCGGCAGGAGCGGAACGGCGGCCCAGCCGAGGAGGACGCAGACGAGCGCCACGAGCGCTTTCGGCGCGCGCACCCACGCGATGGACATCACGATCCCGAGGAGCGCCCCCGCCCACACGATGCCGAGAAAGATCCAGCCGCTGCGGCTGCCGAGGAGGAAGCTGAGGGGCGTGTACGTCCCCGCGATGAGCAGGAAGATCGCGGAGTGATCCAGCCGGCGCATGACCGCGCGGCCCTTCTCCGACCAGTTCCGGCGGTGGTAAATCGCGCTGACGGCGAGGAGCGACACGAGGGAGATTCCGTAGATGAGCGCGCCGAAGCGGGCGCGCGCCCCCGAGGCGAGGAACACGAGGATGGCCCCCGCGACGAACGCGACGAACGCCGCCACCTCGTGGAGGACGCCGCGCAGGAGCGGCTTGGCGTGAGACGGATTCTCGGGAGATCCCATGGCACTCTCGATCATGCACCCGGCGGGGGCCGCGCGCGATGACCCGCGCCTGTTCCTGCGCTGCTCCAGGCACCCAGTAATGGCCATCATTAGGAACTTGAGCGAAAATCCCCGCAAATGCTCCTAGCTATGTCCGCCTCCGCTGCCGCCGAATACTAGTTAGGCCCCGGAAATGCCCTCACTTTCTGAGCAACAGCACATAGAACTTGTGGTGGCGGTCTGCACCGCGCTTCTCGGCATCCTTGTGATTATTTTTCTCCGCAGGCTGCGTCGCCCACCGCCGCTCGAGGCTGGCCCTGCACCCACCGACGAAGATGAGGACGACTCGGCTTACGTCGAAACAGACGCTCACTCCGCTTCGGCGGCACCGCTCCCGGTCGCACCCGGTGAGGACCCCAACGACCTTGCCGAGCGAAAGACAGCCATTACGAATGTACTCATAGGCTGTTACTTCTGGTTCTACCTGCTCGTGTTCGGCGCTCTTGGCGGCATCGGACTCCTACTTTTCCAGCTCCTCACCGGAAGCTCCGTTTCCGAGGTGTTCCTGCTCTGCTCTCTTGCCATCATCTCGGCCCTCGTACTTGTTGGCCTGGTGAAGCGGCGCTTGCCCTTTCAGGAGCCAGAGGCCGCGCCCCGTGAGCGAGACCTATCGATCATCACTGTGTGTTACGTGACGCTTTCCGGCATCGCGTATCTGATCCACCCTGATCGCGGACTCCTCTACTTCGTCGTTGGTATCAACGCGTTTCTGGTCTACATGCTCGTCATCTATTTCCTGACACGCTCGCTCCTCTCCCGTCGCATACGCGGCGAGGCGCTACTACCCGCCGTCGCGCCAGCGCTCGAGTGCGCGTGGCTTCTCTCAAAGATTCTCTAAGCGGCCATAGTCGGGGCTTTTAACCCCGCGTCGTATCGGACTCGCTACGCTCGCCGCTGAATTCGATATCGTTATGCGTCTAAAGGAAGGAGCGAGTCTTGATTGAAGCCCTCGTTGGTGCCGCGGTAGGTGTTCTCACGATCGTCTTGGCACGGGTCATTCGTGGGCAGCGTTGGTTGTATTCAATAGGACTGCTCACTCTGCCTGGCTTGTACGCATTCTTTGCTCTACAAGCCGGTGAGCAGCCCGTGGCCGTCAAAGAAATGATCTACGGTGTTCCGTTTCTCGTAGCTGGGCTGGTCTTCGCATTTGTGAGCGTCCGTCAGTCGGCGGTAGTCGTCGGTGCATTCTGGATACTTCACGGGCTGTACGACCTGGCGCATAGTCAGCTCATCACAAACGCTGGTGTCCCTGGTTGGTATCCCGTTTGGTGTTTCTCGGTTGATGTTGTTATTGGCGCATATCTACTATGGCTGTCGCGTCGTATCCCCAATGGAAATCTTCGCCAGGTGTAAGTCCGGCCCGGGAAGTTCAGCCCCCCTCAGGCGGTCGTCTTGTGGAACCGCGAGACGGCGAGGGCGATGATCGCAAGGGTGTAGAAGGTGAGCCAGGCGACGGGCTCCCAAAGCTCGGTCAGCGGCGCGCCCCTCAGGACGATGCCGCGCACGACCTGGATGAAGTACTTCGCGGGGATCAGG
>JBBRRY010000031.1:0-42785 GCA_038245905.1 Thermoanaerobaculia bacterium
ACCCTCACGGCCGAGACGCTCGAGGACTCGAAGGCGTTCTTCGACGGCTTCCGGCCCTCGCCGCGCGAGCGGGAGATTGCCGGAAAGATCCTGAAAGAGATCGGAGACCGCCTCGGCTTCCTGAACGACGTCGGGATCGGCTATCTCTCGTTGTCGCGCGCCTCGGCCACGCTCTCGGGCGGCGAGGCGCAGCGCATCCGCCTCGCGACGCAGATCGGCAGCAAGCTGATGGGCGTCCTCTACGTTCTCGACGAGCCCTCGATCGGCCTCCACGCGAAGGA
The DNA here is from genome assembly GCA_038245905.1 of Thermoanaerobaculia bacterium. Taxonomy (GTDB): domain Bacteria; phylum Acidobacteriota; class Thermoanaerobaculia; order UBA5066; family UBA5066; genus Fen-183. The sequence continues at coordinate 282 of JBBRRY010000031.1, forward strand.
CAACCGGAAGCTCATCGACACGCTCGTCGCGATGCGCGACCTCGGAAACACCGTCGTCGTCGTGGAGCACGACGAGGAGACGATCCGCCTCGCGGACCGCGTCGTGGACCTCGGCCCCGGCGCGGGCATCCACGGCGGTGAGATCGTGGGCGAGGGCCATGCCGACGAGCTCGTGAACTTTCCGCGCTCGCTCACGGGCAAGTACCTGTCCGGCGAGCTCGCGATCGAGGTGCCGGCGAAGCGCCGACCCGGCACGGGGAAGTTCCTGACGGTGGCGGGCGCCACGGAGAACAACCTCAAGAACGTCACCGCGAAATTCCCGCTCGGTGTCTTCACGGCGGTGACGGGGGTCTCCGGCTCCGGGAAGTCGACGCTCGTGAACGACATCCTCTACCGGGCCGCGGCGCGCATGTTCTACGAGTCGTCGGGCAAGCCGGGGGCCCACCGGAAGATCGAGGGGCTCGAGCACCTCGACAAGGTCATCGACATCGACCAGTCGCCGATCGGACGCACGCCGCGGAGCAACGCGGCCACCTACACGAACGTCTTCAATTCCATCCGAGACCTCATGTCCCAGGTTCCCGACGCCCGGATGCGCGGGTACGGCCCCGGGCGCTTCTCGTTCAACGTGAAGGGCGGGCGCTGCGAGAACTGCGCGGGCGGCGGCCAGATCGCGATCGAAATGCATTTCCTACCGGACATCTACGTGACCTGCGACGTGTGCGGCGGGAAGCGCTACAACCGCGAGACGCTCGAGGTGCGCTACAAGGGCCTCAACGTCGCGGACATCCTCGCCCTCACGGCCGAGCAGGCCCGGGACGTGTTCGCGAACGTGCCTCCCATCAAGCTCATCGCGGACACGCTCAACGACGTGGGCCTCGGGTACATCCAGCTCGGGCAGCCCGCGACGACGCTCTCGGGAGGCGAGGCCCAGCGCGTGAAGCTGGCCCGCGAGCTGGCCCGCCGGGCGACGGGACGCACGCTCTACATCCTCGACGAGCCCACGACAGGCCTTCACTTCGACGACGTGAAGAAGCTCCTGAAGGTGCTGCACGCGCTCGTCGACCGTGGCAACACGGTCGTCGTCATCGAGCACAACCTCGACGTCGTCAAGACGGCCGACTACGTGATCGACCTCGGACCCGAGGGCGGGGCGCGCGGCGGCGAGCTGATCGCTGCCGGGACGCCCGAGGAAGTCGCGAAGGCCGCGGGGTCCGTGACGGGCCGTTTCCTCGCCCCGCTCCTTTCCCGCCGTCCGAGGGCCCCGATCCGCTAGAATTTCAGACTACCTTGATCACGGGCTTCAATACGGACGTGAAGCACGAAACGAAGGTGTTTCACGTGCAGACGGAGGATCGCGGCCTCGCGAATCCCGTGGTGGAGTCCCTCGTTTACGTGGGCGGCGAGATCCTGCTCTCGAAAAAGAGCCCCTACAAGGATCTGATCACGGGCGACCGGGTGGACGAGAAGGCGCTGCGCGAGATGATGGATTTGCAGCACCGCCGCGTGATCGAGGCCGTCCGCCGGGGGCGCCTGAACAAGGGAAAGATCGGCGAGGCACCGTCCGACTGGGGCGACGACACGCTGCCGCACCCGGAGAGGGTCTCGCCGGCGGCGCTCGCCGCCGTGAGCGCGATCCTGTCGGCCCCTTCGGAACCATTTCCCGGCGATCGACCTGCCGCCGCCCGGCCGCGCGTGACGACGAGCGCGGCGACGCCGGTTTTCGAAGCGCCGTCGTCCAGCACCCGGGCGGCCCCCGCCGCGCCGCCACGGGCGGCCCCCGCCGCGCCGCCGCGGGCGGCCCCCGCCGCAGCCGGTGCCGCCGCCGGTGCCCCTGTGGCCGCCCGGCCAGCCGCTGGCGCGGCTCCCGCCGCCTCTGCGGCCGCGGGCCCGTCCAAGCCAAAGTCCGGGGCCGGGCTGCGCTCTCTGGATCAGGTCATCGTCGACTACCTTGCCTCGGAGGCCGCCTCGGAGCACCTCGAGATCGCGGTGACCACGGACGGCGAGCTCTTGTCCGGAGCCACCGTGACGATCACCGTGAAGGCCTCGACCTCTCTGACCGAGAGGCCCCTCGCGGGCGCCCACGTTTCGATGCGCGTCGTTTCCACGGTCCGGCCGCCGCAAATCCTCTTTCGCGGGGTCACGGGCGCTGACGGCGTCGTGGCGTCCGCGTGCGTCCTGCCCGACATCGGCACCGGGAACGCGGCGCTCATCATCGCCGCCTCCTCGTCCCTGGGGAACAACGAGATCAAGCAGCTCATCAAGAAGAAGCCCTGATAGGGCGCGCTTGAAGAGCCAGCGAGGAGAGGGTATATTTCTCGACCCGCCGCGGGGTAACCTCCGGGGCGTCACGGGCCGATAGCTCAATTGGCAGAGCAAGAGACTCTTAATCTCTGGGTTGTGGGTTCAAGTCCCTCTCGGCTCACCACGATTCGACAAGCCGGTCGCAGACGCGGCCGGCTTTTTTTCTTCTGCTGAAGAGAAAAGAAGGGAAAGAGGGGATTCTTAGAATGAGTAAGAACGTGATGCGCCGGAGCGTGGTCTGGAATGTCATCTTTTTCTTCTCCCTCCCCGCCCTCGCCGCCCGGCCCATGACGATCGAGGACAACCTCCTGACCGTCCGCGTTGCGGACCCCCGGCTGTCCCCCGACGGAAGGTCCGTCGCCTTCGTGCGCACGACGACCGACCTCGCCTCGGGCAAGCGCAACGCGGACGTCTGGATCGTTCCCGCCGACGGCTCGGCACCGCCGCGCGCCCTGACTCGCCACGAGAAGGCCGACAACGCGCCGCGGTTCTCACCGGACGGCAAGACGCTCGCGTTCATCTCGACGCGTTCGGGCGTTCCCCAGGTTTACCTGCTGGATCTCTCAGGCGGCGAGCCGCGCAAGCTGACCGACCTCGCCGCCGGCGTCCAGGACCCGCTCGTCTTTTCGCCGGACGGGAAGAAGCTCGCGTTCGTCTCGGACGTGTATCCGGACTGCGCGGACGAAGCCTGCAACAAGAAAGCTCGCGAGGAGCTCGAGAAGGACCCCGTGAAAGTTCACAGGCTCACGCGCCTCCTCTACCGGCACTGGGACGAGTGGCGCGAGAACGTGCGCCACCACGTCTTCGTGGCCGACGTCGCGACCGGCACGGCGACGGACGTGACGCCGGGCGACTTCGACTCGCCGCCGCATCTCTACGAGGACGGCGGCATCGCGTTCTCGCCCGACGGCGGGGAGATCGCGTTCGTCTCGGATCGGGACGGGGCGGACAAGGAGGCCTTCGGCACGAACAAGGACGTCTGGACGGTGAGCGTGTCGGGTGGGACAGCCTCGAAGCTGACCGCCCTGAACCCGGCGGCCGACTTCGACCCGGCGTACACGCCGGACGGAGCGTCGATCATCGTGCGCGCCCAGCGCCGCGCGGGCTTCGAGGCCGACCGCTGGTATCTCGACGTCTACGACCGCAAGACGAAGGCGAAGCGGACCGTGTTCGAAGACCCGGATCTTTCTGTTTCGGATTTCTGCCTGGGACGTGACGGCAAGACCGTTTACTTCACCGCGGAGCGTGAGGGCCGCAAAGATCTCTTCGAAGTGTCCCTCGCGGGCGGCACGCCGAAGCTGCTGAAAAAGGGCGGCGCAATCGGAAGCGTGCAGGCCGGAGCGGGCCGTCTCGTCTTCACGGAGGCCTCCCTCACCGCTCCGCCCGAGATCTTCTCTTTACTACTAGAAGAAAAATCTTCTTCTTCTTCCGGTGCGAAGGCGCTGACCGACGAGAACCGCTCCTGGCGGAAGGACGTCGCGATGTCGGCGCCCGAGAGCCTTTCCGCGACCGGCGCCGGGGGCGCGCGCGTGCAGTACTGGCTCGTGAAGCCGCCGGCGTTCGACCCGGCGAAGAAGTACCCGGTCGTCTTCCTCATCCACGGCGGCCCGCAGGGCGCGTGGGAGGACGGCTGGTCCGCCCGCTGGAACCCTTCGCTCTGGGCGGCGCAGGGCTGGGTGGTGGTCGCCCCGAATCCGCGCGGCTCGACGGGCTTCGGCCAGAAGTTCGTGGACGAGATCTCCGGCGACTGGGGCGGCAAGGTTATGACGGATCTCGACGCCGTGTTCGACGCGGCCTCAAAGATGCCGTTCGTCGACGCGACGAAGCAGGGGATCGCGGGCGCGAGCTACGGCGGCTACGCCGTGGACTGGATTCTCGGCCACACGAACCGATTCAAGGCGGCTGTCACGCACGACGGGGTCTTCAACCTCGAGTCCATGTCGCTCGCGACCGAGGAGCTGTGGTTCTCGAACTGGGAGTTCGGCGGCGCGCCGTGGAGCGAGGCCGCGCGCAAGCAGTACGCGAAATGGTCGCCGCACCTCTTCGCCCACAACATCCGGACGCCGACCCTCATCGTCACGAACGCGCTCGACTACCGCGTGCCGGTCGACCAGGGCCTCCAGATGTTCACGGTGCTGCGCGGGAACGGCGTGCCTTCGGAGGCGCTCGTGTTTCCGGACGAGGGCCACTGGGTCCTGAAGCCGCTCAACAGCAAGAGGTGGCACGAGGCGGTTTTCGGCTGGATGAAGAAGTATCTGGAGAAATAGGGCAAACTTTGGTCCGGCCCGTCCCGCGGGAGTGGCGGAATGGCAGACGCGCGGGACTTAGGATCCCGTGGGGTGACCCGTGAGGGTTCGACTCCCTCCTCCCGCACCAGGGTTCCGGGCACGAGAGAAGACGACAGAGAAGGGTAACGTTTCATGATCACCTCGTACGTCGACGAATCTCCCACGAAGAAAGTCTTCACCTTCGAGGTGCCCGCGGAAGACGTCCGCAAGGCGACCGACCGGACGGTGAAGGGCATCGCGAAGCAGGTTCGCCTCCCGGGCTTCCGGCCCGGGAAAGTCCCCCCGGACATGATCAAGAAGCGCTTCGCCGAGGACGTCAAGAACGACGTGCTCGAGCACCTCATCCAGGCGTCGGTCGCCGACGCCCTGCGTGAGAAAAACCTCGTCCCGCTCGGCCAGCCGAAGATCGAGGACCTCAAGTTCGAGTTCGACGCGCCGCTCTCCTTCAAGGTGGAGATCGAGGTGCGCCCCGCCGTCGAGCCGACGGACTACCGCGGCCTCAAGGTGCCCGCCGGCAACGTCGTGCCGACGGCCGAGGACATCGACGGTCTCATCGGGCGGATCCGCGAGGGGCATTCCACCTACGAGCCGATCGAGGGCCGTGCCGCGAAAGACGGCGACTTCGCTCTCGTGGACATCAAGGGCTCGTTCCCGAAGGGCGACGGCAAGGACTTCGCGGCCGACAAGACTCTCGTCGAGGTCGGCGGCGAGCACACGATGCCCGAGCTCTCCGCGCACATTAGGAACGCGGAGCCGGGGGTCACGGTCACGTTCCAGAAGGACTGGGCAGCCGACGTCCCGGACAAGGACTTCGCGGGGAAGACCGTTCTCTACACGGTGCACCTCGCGGCCCTGAAGGTGCGGGTCCTTCCAGCTCTGGACGACGAGTTCGCGCGCCTCGCGCTGACGCCGAGGGAGGGCGAGGCCCCCGAGGACGCGAACCTCGCGATGCTGAACGAGAAGGTCGCGGACTCCTTGAAGCGCGAGAAGGAGCAGGCGGTCAAGGAGACGCGCCGTCGCGCCGTTCTCGACGGCCTCCTCGCGCTCCACGAGGTCCCGGCGCCGGAGTCGATGGTCGAGTCGGAGATCGACTCCGCCCTGAAGGACTACGCCCGGCACCTCTCGCGCGAGGGCGTCGACCTGAAGGAAGCCCATGTCGACTGGAACGAGCTGCGCAAGGAAGCGCGTCCGGCGGCGGAACGCCGTGTGAAGGAATACCTGCTCCTCGACGCGATCGGGGACAAGGAAAACGTGACGGTCACGGATACCGAGCTCGACGCCGAGCTGAAGCGCCGCGCGCAGGCCATGGGGATGACATTCGCGGAGCTGAAGGCCGCGATCGTGAAGGCGGGGCGTCTCGAGGGAATGCGCGAAGAGCTGCGGATCGACCGCGTCCTCGATTTCCTTCTGGCCGAAGCCGTGGTCGCGGGCTGAAGAGCTTTGTAAACTGGGTAAAGCGGAGGAATTCCATGCTGATTCCGATGGTCATCGAGCAGACGAACCGCGGCGAGCGCGCCTACGACATCTACTCGCGCCTGCTCAAGGACAACGTCATCTTTCTGGGCTCGACGGTGAATGACGACGTCGCGAACCTCATCATCGCGCAGATGCTGTTCCTCGAGGCGGAGAACCCGGAGAAGGACATCACGCTCTACATCAATTCACCCGGCGGCTCCGTCTCGGCCGGCCTCGCGATCTACGACACGATGCAATACGTGAAGTGCGACGTGGCGACGTACTGCCTCGGACAGGCGGCGTCCATGGGTGCGCTCCTTCTCGCGGGCGGCGCGAAGGGGAAGCGCTCCGCGCTGCCCAACGCGCGCATCCTCATTCACCAGCCGCACGGCGGTGCCGAGGGACAGGCCTCGGATATCGAGATCCAGGCCCGCGAGATGCTGCGCACGAAGCATCGCCTGAACGAGATCCTCGCGTTCCACACGGGCCAGCCCGTCGAAAAGATTTCGCGCGACACGGACCGCGACAACATCTTCGAGCCCGACGGAGCCAAGGAGTACGGTCTCATCGACCTCGTGATCCGGCGGCGCGAAGGGACGAAGAGCGCGGCCTGAAGTCGTCCGCCTACCGGAACATCCACGACATGAACGCATGCCATTGCGTTGCTTCCGCGTGGAACGTGTCGAAGTCGTCGTAGGTCGTGATCCGCTTTCCCCACGACCAAGAGCCCCCAAGAGAGAAGGGCCCCGCGACGGGAATCCGCGCCTCAGCCTTGAAGGACTGGAGACTTGCGTTGCGCCCGATCCCGTCTGACGTGTGCGTCCAGAACAGCTCGTAGGTGAGGGTTGCGAGGTCGAGCTCCCTCCGCCGGAGACGAACCACCGTGTAGACCCCCGCCCCCGGTCCGTAGTCGTACGAGCGGCCCACTTCACCGCTCGATTCCGCCAGGTGGTCGTTCTGGATCGCGACAAGGGGCGCGACCACCGCAAGGGCCTCGGCGCGCAGCTCGACGCCCTTGCCGAGGGGACGCATCGAGAGAAGCCCGAACTGGAAGTTCTGCGAGCTGAAGACGCGCGTGTTGTTGTTCATGTAGTCGAAGTCCATGAACACCCCGACGACGTGTCGCGCCCCGGCCGAGCCGGGGTCGATGTCCCAGCCTCCGAGGAGGCCCCGGATCTCGACGCGCGTGAGCCACGCCGAGCTCGGGTACGCAAGGTCGGTCACAAGGTCGAAATAGTCGAAGGGGCGCGAGACGGCGCGGTCGAATGGGTCGCCGTAGCGGATGGCCGCGCCGAACATCGCCTGGTCCGGCGGGTCCGTCTTGCGGCCCTTGATGAAGTGGCGCCAGCCCGCGTCGAGCTCCGCGACGAATCGTGAGGGCTCGACGGCTGCACCGCGCTCTTCGCGGTGGGCCCACGCATCGCCCGTCGTAAGGCGCGTCAGGAGCAGTGTCGGGTTCACGAGGCCCGCCAGCGCTTCGCGGAGGACGCGCGTGCCACCGCGAGCCCGGTCGTCCAGGATCACCTGTGAGAGCCGGTACGAGGCCTCGCCCATCGTCATGCCGCCGAGCGTCGTGTTCACGAGGTCGTTGAGCGACGGGCCCTGCGTCTCGCCGAACATCTCCCACAAGTAGCTCCCGGCAAGGACGAATGGCGCCGACTCCCAGAACGAGTAGCCGTTCGTCCGTGGCGCGTTGAAGTAGAGGCCGCCTGCGATCGTGTGTCCGAGCTGGTTCGTCGTGAACTTGTCGTTGTCGTACGAGAAGCCGACGTCGAAGTTCCTCCGGATCGACTCGATCGAGATGTGGGAGTAGTCCTCGTCGTTCACGAACCGGTCCTGTGCGTAGGGGAGGAACTCGAGAAGGCCGATCTCGGCGGCCGCCAGCCAGAAGCGCTTCTTGGGCTTCTTCACGGGGGCCCCGCCGGGGCCCTTCGGAGGCGGGGGCGGCGCGGCCTCCGGGAAGAGGTGAAAGCGCTGCGGCTCGGGGGAAAGCGCGGCGTCCTGGGCTCGGGCGCTCCGGGCTGCCAGCGCCGCGGTTACGAGCACCACCGCGGCGAGGTGTCGGGCTGTCTGCATCATCGGGGCGGGCCGAATCATAGGGTAGGCTCCCTGGCCGGGACGGTGGGAATGAGCCGGACCCGCAGTTTGTTCCGTGTGGTCGGGAGGCGGTAAGATGCCGTCTCAGGACTCCGAGGGGGACCGGGTAAGGCGATGACGAAGAAAACGGGCACTGGCGACGTCCTGCGCTGCAGCTTCTGCAACAAGTCTCAGCGGGACGTGAAGAAGCTCATTGCGGGGCCGACGGTCTACATTTGCGACGAATGCGTCGACATTTGCCTCGACATCATCGCCGAGGACCGGGTGCTCGACCAGGCCAAGCCCGAGACGAAGCTCCCGAAGCCTCGCGAGATCAAGGAATTCCTGGACGAGTACGTCGTCGGGCAGGAGACGGCCAAGCGGAAGCTCGCCGTCGCCGTCTATAACCACTACAAGCGGATCGACTATTTCGACAAGAACCGCAAGCTCGAGGTCGAGCTCCAGAAGTCGAACATCCTCCTGATCGGGCCGACGGGCACGGGCAAGACGCTCCTCGCCCAGACCCTGGCGCGGATGCTGTCGGTGCCCTTCACGATCGCGGACGCCACGACGCTGACCGAGGCGGGCTACGTCGGCGAGGACGTCGAGAACATCATCCTGAAGCTTTACCAGGCCGCGGGCCAGGACAAGGAAAAGACCGAGCGCGGCATCGTCTACATCGACGAGATCGACAAGATCGCGCGCAAGGGCGAGAACCCCTCCATCACGCGCGACGTGTCGGGCGAGGGCGTGCAGCAGGCGCTTCTCAAGATTCTCGAAGGCACGGTCACGAACGTGCCCCCGCAGGGCGGCCGCAAGCACCCGCACCAGGAATTCATCCAGATCGACACGACGAACATCCTGTTCATCTGTGGGGGCGCGTACGTTGGGCTCGAGGACATCATCAGCCGCCGCCTCACCGAGAAGTCCATGGGCTTCGGCGCGAAGATCGTGTCAAAAAAAGAGAAGCGCGCCGGGGACATACTCGAGAAGGTGCACCCCGAAGACATGATCAAGTTCGGCATGATCCCCGAGTTCATCGGGCGCGTTCCGGTCGTCGCCACGCTGCACGACCTCGACCGTCCGGCGCTCGTCGCGATTCTCAAGGAACCGAAAAATTCCCTCATCAAGCAGTACCAGGCGCTTCTCGACTTCGAGAACGTGAACCTCCGTTTCACGGACGACGCCATGGAACAGATCGCGGAAGAGGCGCTCGTCCGGAACGTCGGCGCTCGGGGCCTGAAGATCATCCTCGAGGAAGTCATGCTGGACGTCATGTACCGCGTGCCCTCGGAGGAGGAGATCGAGGAGTGCGTCATCACGAAAGACGTCGTGCTCCGCCGCGCCGCTCCCATCCTCTCGCTCCGGAAGGCGGGCTGAATTGGAACTGGTGACACCCCGATGAGCGATCCGACCTCCATCGAGCCATTCGCGTCTGCCGCCCGGACGCTTCCGCTCGTTCCCCTCCGCGACATGGTCGTCTTTCCCCGGATGATGGCGCCCTTCGTCGTGGGCCGGGCGTCGTCCATCGCGGCGCTGGAGTCCGCCCTCGCGTCGTCCGAGAAGAGGATCTTCCTGGCCGCGCAGAAAGACCCCAAGGTCGACGAGCCTGTCGCGGGCGACATCCACGAGACGGGCGTCATCGCGTCCGTCGTGCAGTCGCTGAAGCTCCCGAACGGGCACATCAAGGTCATGGTCGAGGGCGTCGTCCGCGGCCGCATCCGCGCCTTCACGGCGGGGGCCGGGCACCTCGCGGTCAGCGTCGAGCGCCTCGAGCCGAAGCCGCTCGGGTCCACGGCCGAGGAGCTGGGGCCCTACCTCTCTAAGGTCCTCTCAGTTTTCGAGCAGTACGCGAAGCTCTCGCACCACCTCGCGTTCGAGGGGCTCCTCTCCTCGCTCAAGATGGACGACCCCGAGGCGTTCGCCGACATGCTCGCCGGACATCTCCCGACGTCGATTGCGACGGCCGAGAAGCAGGCTCTTCTCGAGACCGTGAACCCGCTCGAGCGCCTTCAGAAGCTCCAGGACCTGCTCGAGATCGAGATCGAGAAGATCAACATCGATCGACGGATCAACAACAAAGTCAAGAAGCAGATGGAGCGCGCGCAGAAGGAGTACTACCTCAACGAGAAGATCAAGGCCATTCACCAGGAGCTCGGCAAGAAGGACGACAAGTCCGACGAGCTCGAGGAGCTGAAGGTCAAAATCGAGAAGGCCGGGATGCCGAAGGAGACGAAGGAGAAGGCGCTCGCCGAGATGAAGAGGCTCGAGGCGATGCCGAACGTCTCCGCCGAGGCCACCGTCTCACGCAACTACATCGACTGGCTCGTGCAGGTGCCGTGGAAGAAGGCGACGCGCGAGATGAAGGACATCAAGCGCGCCGAGAAGATCCTGAACGAGGACCACTTCGGCCTCGAAAAGGTGAAGGAGCGCATTCTCGAGTTCCTCGCCGTGCGCCAGCTCGTAACGGAGACGAAGGGCTCGATCCTGTGCTTCGCGGGCCCTCCGGGCGTCGGCAAGACGTCGCTCGCGAAGTCGATCGCGAAATCGCTCAACCGCAAGTTCGTGCGCCTGTCGCTGGGCGGGGTGCGCGACGAAGCCGAGATCCGCGGCCACCGCCGCACGTACATCGGCGCTTTTCCGGGCCAGATCATCCAGCTCATGAAGAAGGCGGGCACGGTGAACCCCGTGTTCCTGCTCGACGAGGTCGACAAGATGTCGATGGACTTCCGGGGCGACCCGTCGTCGGCGCTCCTCGAGGTCCTGGACCCCGAGCAGAACCACGCGTTCGTCGACCACTACCTCGACACCGAGTACGACCTTTCCAAGGTGATGTTCATCGCGACGGCGAACGTCGTGCACCCCATCCCGCCCGCCCTCAAGGACCGGATGGAGATCATCCCGCTCTCGGGCTACACCCCGAACGAGAAGGTCGCGATCGCGAAGCAGTTCCTCGTGCCGAAGCAGATCAAGGAAAACGGGCTCAAGCCCACGCAGGCCTTGTTCGAAGACGGGGCCCTTTACGGCCTCATCGAGAAATACACGCGTGAGGCGGGAGTGCGCAACCTGGAGCGCGAGATCGCGTCCGTATGCCGGAAGATCGCCCGGAAGATCATCGGCAAGGACGCCGAAACGCCGCTCACGGTCACGGCCGAGAATCTCGCGGGATATCTCGGCAAGCCGAAGTTTCGCCTCAACAAGAAGGGGGAGACCGCCGAGATCGGCCTCGCCACCGGCCTCGCCTGGACGGAATCGGGGGGCGACATCCTCTACATCGAGACGACGCTCATGCGCGGGAAGGGCAACCTCGTGCTGACGGGCCAGCTCGGTGAAGTCATGCAGGAAAGCGCGCGGGCCGCGCTGTCGTACGTGAGGACGCGCGCGGAGCTGTATGGCGCGGACGCCGACTTCTACGAGAAGAAAGACATCCACGTGCACGTCCCCGAGGGCGCTATCCCGAAGGACGGGCCGTCTGCGGGCATCACGATCGCGACGTCCATCCTCTCGGCCGTCACGCGGATCCCGATCCGCAAGGACCTCGCGATGACGGGGGAGATCACGCTCCGCGGCAAGGTGCTGCCCGTCGGCGGCATCAAGGAGAAGCTCCTCGCGGCCTACCGCGCGGGAATCACGACGATCCTCCTGCCGAAGGAGAACGAGAAGGACCTGGACGACCTGCCGGAGGAGATCCGGACGGTCATGGAGTTCCATCTCGTCGAGGACGTGGACGAGGTCGTCCGCCTGACTCTGGAGGGCGCGCCGTCGCCCGTGACTCCGAAAGCACTTGCCTCCGAGGCCGGAACGACGCTGCCGCACTGAGATGAACGGCTCGGCTCGGGTTCGCCTCGCAGCCCTCGTCGCGCTCGTCCTGTCGTCGACCGCAGCCGCGTGGGAGGGTGACGTCCACGCGATCATTCTTCAGGGGGCGAAGCGCCTCTCCCCTTCCTTCCGCGCCCAGATGGAGGGCGTGAGCTTCGACGAAGTGGTGCGCAGCGCGTCCGAGGGCGACCGTCTCGACCCCCTGTGCATCGGCCATCGTCTTGTCGACGAGCAAAAAGAAGCGTGGACCCGGGCGGTCAGGATCCTCGAACAGATCCGGAATCCGCACGGGAAGCGCAATGCCTACGCGGAGGCGGCGCTCCTCGGCCAGTACTTCCACTACGTCGCGGATTGCGCGGCACCGCGCGCCGTGCTCGGGGGGAATGCTGGCAAAATCTCGATAGGGGCCTACGACGTCGTCGTCTTCCGCCATCGGCGGCCGCTCACGGGCTCTCCGGCTGAGGCGCTCAAGTCGCGCGCGACGGAGGCGGAGTGGGCGGACCCCGTCCCGGAGGCCGCGTGCGCCAGCCTGAGGGACGCAGTCAACCTCACGATCGAAGCCGCCGAGCTGCTCCCGCCGCGGCCCGGCGCCGCAGCGGCCCCGGCCGGAGACGCGGAGGACGCTCCCGCGCTCTTCACGATCAACAAGATTCGCAAGTTCTATCGCCGCGCGGGCGATACCCGCGTGAACGCCTCGGGCGACCGCGTGCACGAACAGTGGGCCGAGTCCCTCATGGACGTGATCCCACGCACCGGCGGGACGACATACGCGGAGCTCGCGTTCCGGGGCGTTCACGTCGTCGAGTGGGTGCCGCGGACCGAGGCCGGCAAGACGACGGTCCGCGCTCTCTTCTTCAACAACCAGGGTGCCTGCGTGAGGAGACTCGATGTTCTCGTCGGCGGCAGGCTCCAGATCCGGGTCCCCGCCGCTCTCGCTCCACTTTCACTCAACGTGGTTGAGTTCCCGGCGCCGGCGTCGTCGCCTGACGACGTTGGTGTGTGGGCGGTGCGCGGCGTATGTACGGGGTCGGGCGGCCGCAGGGACTTCAGCGCCGAGCGGTCCTTCGCGTTCCGGATGAGCGGGAACTGGATGCCCGATTACACGGGCGTGTTCAAGGACACTCGCATCACGCTGCCCCCGCCGGCCGAACGCACCTGGGACGTGGACTTCGACCCGGAGGCCGTCTCGCTCGAGCTGCACGGCCTCTGGCTGACTGAGTTTGTCGCCCGCAAGGACAAGGACGCCTGGACGTTCTCGCTCGAGGGGGCGGCCATAAACCGAAAGGCTTACTTCCCGAGGCCCATGACTTTCGTCGTCGAGATCGCGGCGGACGGCATGAAACCCGTGCGAAGGACATTCCGGATCGAGCCCGGTGCGATGCGCGAGCTGACGACGTTCGAGGCGTCGGTGGCGGACGAGACGCGCCGCTTCCGAAACCCGCGTTTTCGTCTGGCCTCCGTGAAGCGCGAGGAATAGGCGGGACCGGCGGCGAACTCCCGCAGCTCCCGAAACCTGATAGTCTCTGCTCGGGACGGGTTCCCGTCCTTCTTACCTTCTAAGAAATTTCCCTGATCCCCCTCCCGGGGGACATCAAACCTTCCCATGACGAATCGCACCGCTTCCGCTTCCTCGCGTGCCGGCACACGGTCCGGTGGCGTGAGAGGTCCGCTCGCCGCGGGGGCCGAGGTGCGCCTCGTGCTTCCGTCTTACCGCGCGGGCGAGAGGCCGAAGGGCGAGGCGCTGCCCTCCCTGGCGGTCCTCGGGCGGTCGAACGTCGGAAAATCCACTTTGCTGAATGCCCTCCTCGGCACGAAGGTCGCGCGCGTCTCGCAGACGCCGGGACGCACGCAGGCCCTGTTCTGGTACCGCGTTGGCGAAAAGTTCGACGTCGTGGACTGCCCGGGCTACGGTTTTGCGAAGACTTCGAAAGAGAAGAGAGATTCCTTCGAAGGGTTGATCGAGAGTCTCCTGGTCGGCTCGCCTGAGGAGGGCGGAGCGCAGGCAGGCGCCACGGCCGCGCTTCTGCTCGTGGATGCTCGTCTCGAGCCTCAGGCGAGCGACGTCTCCATGGCCCTCTTTCTAAGAGAATCTCTCGTGCCCACGGTTGTCGCCGCGACGAAATGGGACGCCGTGAAGCCCTCGCAGCGGGTGCGGCATCTTCGCGCGCTCACCGCGGCGCACGCGGCCCCCGACCGCCCCCTCCTGCCCGTCTCGGCCGAGACCGGCGAATCCCTCCCCGAGCTCGCGCGCTTGCTGCGCGCGGCTCTCTCACCCGCCTCCAAGGAGTAACTCATGCCCCGACGCAAGGTGCCTGGCGCCGACTACGCCGCCCGCGACATCGACCCCCGGGATCTCCCTGCCGACGTCGAAGAGCCGCTCGCGGCGGCTCCCGCGCCGGGCGCTCCCGCCGAGCCCGTCCTCGACATCCGGACGCTGCACAACCATTCGATGCCGCAGCTCGTCAAGATCGCCCAGGAGCTGGAGGTCGAGGGCGCGCCCTCGCTGCGCAAGCAGGAGCTCATCTTCAGGATCCTGCAGACCCAGACCGAACGCCTCGGCCTGATCTTCTCGGAGGGCGTCCTCGAGGTGCTGCCGGACGGGTTCGGATTCCTCCGGGCGCCCGAGTACAACTACCTCGCGGGCCCGGACGACATTTACGTCTCGCCGTCCCAGATCCGGAAATTCGGCCTGCGTACCGGGGACACGATCTCCGGGCAGATCCGGCCGCCGAAGGAAGGGGAGCGTTACTTCGCCCTCATCAAGGTCGAGGCCGTCAACTTCGAGCACCCGGACATCTCACGCGAGAAGATCCTCTTCGACAACCTGACGCCGCTCTACCCGGAGGAGCGCATCCGGCTCGAAACACCGAACCTTTCGTCGCGCGTCCTCGACCTCATCGCGCCGATCGGCAAGGGCCAGCGCGGCCTCATCGTGGCGCCGCCCCGCACCGGCAAGACGATGCTCCTGCAGGCGCTCGCGAACTCGATCACGACGAACCACCCCGAGATCACGCTCATCGTCCTTCTCATCGACGAGCGGCCCGAGGAAGTCACGGACATGCAGCGCTCCGTGAAGGGCGAAGTCATCTCCTCGACGTTCGACGAGCCCGCGACGCGGCACGTCCAGGTGGCCGAGATGGTCATCGAGAAGGCGAAGCGCCTCGTCGAGCACAAGAGGGACGTCGTCATCCTTCTCGACTCGATCACCCGGCTCGCGCGCGCTTACAACGCGACGTGCCCGCCCTCGGGCAAGGTCCTTTCGGGCGGCGTCGACGCGAACGCGCTCCAGAAGCCGAAGCGGTTCTTCGGTGCGGCGCGGAACATCGAGGAGGGAGGATCCCTCACGATCATCGCGACGGCCCTCATCGACACGGGCTCGCGGATGGACGACGTCATCTTCGAGGAGTTCAAGGGGACCGGCAACATGGAGGTCCACCTCGACCGCAAGCTCGTCGACCGCCGCGTCTTCCCGGCCATCGACCTCAACAAGTCGGGCACGCGCAAGGAAGAGCTGCTCCTCGACAAGCAGGAGCTGAACCGGGTGTGGATCCTCCGCAAGGTCCTCAACCCGCTCTCGACCGTCGAGGCGATGGAGCTCCTCATCGAGCGCCTCGACAAGACGAAGAACAACGCGGAGTTCCTCGGCTCGATGTCGGCGGGGTGATTCAGGTCCGGGAATACCGCGAGCTTTTCGTGATGCCCTATCGCCTCGTCTACCGGGTCGAGAGGGTGCGCGTCGTGGTTCTGGGAGTGTTCGACGGCCGGAGAAACCTGGAAGACATCCTCCTCGACAGGCTGCTTCGGGAAGGTTGACGAAGGGAGGGCCGCCTCCTCCTTCTCGGGCCTGCCCACCCCTTTCGAGTACGATTCGCCGCGATCAGACCGCCGAGGAGCGCCGCATGTCGAAAATCGCGAAATTCGTCCACCCCTACCGCATCACGAACGGGAAGAGGTTCCGTCTCGAGGACCACGACCCCCGTGACACGGCCCACCTCAAGGAAGACAAGAAAACAGTAAAGGAGTTCCTGGCGCAGGGCGTTGCGAGGCTGGCCGAGCTGCAGGACAAGCTCTACGCGCAGAACCGCTGGAGCGTCCTCCTGATCTTTCAGGCGATGGATGCGGCCGGAAAGGACGGGACGATCAAGCACGTCATGTCGGGCGTGAACCCGCAGGGCTGCCAGGTGTTCTCGTTCAAGTCGCCATCGCCCGAAGAGCTCGACCACGACTTCCTGTGGCGCACGAACAAGTCTCTGCCCGAGCGGGGACGCATCGGGATCTTCAACCGCTCGTACTACGAGGAAACGCTCGTCGTCCGCGTGCACCCCGAGATCCTCAGCGGCCAAAGGCTCCCGCTGCGCCTCGTGACGAAGAAGATCTGGAAGGAACGCTTCGAGAGCATCGCGGACATGGAAAAGCACCTCGCGCGCAACGGGATGCTCGTTCTCAAATTCTTCCTGAACATCTCGCGCAAGGAGCAGAAGCGCCGCTTCCTCGAGCGGCTCGACATGCCCGACAAGAACTGGAAATTCTCGGAGGGCGACGTCCGGGAACGCCAGCTCTGGAAGCAGTACATGACCTGCTACGAGGAAGCGATCCGTCACACGGCGGCGCCGTGGGCGCCTTGGTACGTCGTGCCCGCGGACAACAAGTGGTTCACGCACCTCGTCGTCGCGGGCGCGATCATCGACGCGATGGAGCAGCCGGATCTTCGCTACCCCGTCGTCGACGACGCCCGGAAAAAGGAGCTCGCGGCGGCGCGCCGCCTCTTGAACTCGGAGTAGCCGGGCGGCGCGTCCACGGAGGTTCCTATACTGGCGCCGTGTGGGAGCGGACGTTCCTTCGGGACCTCGCGGTCGTCCTCGCGGCGTCGTTCCCCGTCCTCTTCGTTTGCCGGCGGCTGAAACTCCCGCAGGTCGTCGGATTTCTCGTCACGGGCATCGCGATCGGGCCGCACGCCCTTGGGTGGGTGCGCGACGCGGACCGCGTCGAGTCGATCGCGGAGTTCGGCGTCGCCCTCATCCTCCTCTTCGTCGGGCTCGAGTTCCCGATCCGGCGCCTGAAGGCTCTCGGCCGGACGTCCTTCGTGGGCGGTACGCTTCAGATGGCGTTGACGACCGCCGGAGGCTACGCACTCGCACGGCTCTCGGGGACCGCGCCGAACCAGGCGGTCTTCTTCGGCCTTCTCGTGTCGGTGTCGTCCACGGCGGTCGTCCTCCCGATCCTCAAGCAGCGCGACGAGCTCGCGGCGCCATACGGCCGGCGCTTCCTCGCGGTCGCGCTCTTTCAGGATCTCGCGGTGATCCCGATCCTCCTCTTCCTGCCCGCCCTCGTCTCCGGGAGCGGGCCGGGCGCCGCCGCCGTCGCGGGCCGCGTCGCTCTCGCGATCGCGGGCGTCGTGCTTCTCGTGGCCGTCGCGCGCCGGGCGGCGCCGCGGCTCCTCGACGCCGTCGCGCGGATGGGGAGCCGCGAGACCTTCACGGGCGCCGTCGTCGTCGTCGTCCTCGCGATGGTCGCGATGGGCGAGAAGGCGGGCGTCTCGGCTGCAATGGGCGCCTTCGCGGCGGGAATCGTCCTCGGCGAGAGCGACCACGTTCATGAGGTTGCGGCGACGCTCGCGCCGCTCCACGACCTCCTCTCGAGCCTCTTCTTCGTCTCGGTCGGGATGCTTCTCGAGCCTGCGTTTCTCGTGTCTCACCCATCCGAGGTCGCGGGCGGGATCGTGCTTCTCGTCGCGCTCAAGACGGTGGCCGCGTTCGTCGCCCTCCGCGCCGCGGGCACGGTTCCACGAACAGCGGCCCGCGCCGCGCTCGCCCTCGCGAACGTCGGCGAGTTCTCGTTCGTCCTTGCGACGACGGGCGTCTCACTTGCCCTCCTCACGGCGGAGACCCGGCAGATCGCCGTGGCGGCGACGGTCGGGACGCTCATCCTCGCGCCGTTCCTCGTCGCGGCCGGTCCGGCGCTCGCCGTGCGCCTCCCCGAAGCCGTCGAGGATCCCGGCGAGAAGCCGGAAGCGCCGCGCGCCCGCCATATCGTGGTCGTCGGGGCGGGGCTGAACGGGACGAACGTCGCGCGCGTCCTGCACGAGACCGGCATCCCGAACGTCCTCGTGGACATCGACCCGGAGCGCATCGCGGCCGCTCGCCAGGAAGGTCTGGAGGCGCTCCGCGCCGACGCGACGGGACTCGAGGGCCTGCAGGCGGCGGGTGTCTCACGTGCCCTCGGAGTCGTCGTGACGATCCCCGACCCCGATGCCTGCCGGCGGGTCGTCCGTCTGAGCCGATTGCAGTCCCCGACCGTCCGCATTCTCGTGAGGACGCGCTACGTGAAGGAGGTCGAGTCGCTTCGCCTGCTCGGCGCCGACGAGGTGATCCCCGAGGAGTTCGAGACCTCGATCGAGCTCGTCGCGCGCGTCCTCCGGCTCTTGCACGTGCCGGGGAACATCGTCGCGACGCAGATCCGCCTCCTGCGCGACGAGGCATACCGCCGCCTGCGTGACCCGCACGCGAAGGCCGCCGGGGGGCGGCGTCTCGCCGCCCTCGTGGCGGCAGGGACGAGCGAGCTCTTCCTCGTCCTGCCCGACGCCATGCCGGACGGCAGGCTGCTCTCGGAGCTGGACCTCGCGGCTGCGCACGTCGCGGTGCCGGCTGTCCTCCGTGACGGCGTCCCCATCGCGCCGCCGCCCGAGGACCTTCGCCTCGCGGCGGGCGACACGCTCGTCCTCGTCGGCGCCCACGAGGACCTGGCGCGCGTCCTCCCGCGCCTGGAGGCGCCGGCGGCGGCTTCGCCGTCTCCGGTTGCAGGTTGACTCCACGCCCGAAGCGGCGCAAATTGTCCCCAGCCTGGGGGTGGCCCGCGAGGGTCTGAGATCACACCCCGGAACCTGATCCGGCTCGTACCGGCGTAGGGAAAGGCAGAGGGGACCGCATGTCTTCAGGTTTTTTCAAGACTGTTTTGGCTCTGGTATTCGTATGCGCGGGGAGCGCGAACGCACAGGAGGCGGTTGCGACACCGGCGCCGACGCGCTCGGAAAACGTCGTCGTCCGGGCCATCCGCGGCGACGAGGAGGCGCCCGTCACGAAGACGGATCTCGACCGTCCGGCGCTTCTTGAAAGGGCGTGGGGGCAGGAGCTGCCGGCCCTCCTCGCGGACACGCCCTCCGTCACGCAATACTCCGAGACCGGCTCCGGTCAGGGCTACGCGTACTTCACGCTGCGCGGTCTCTCCCAGACGCGCGTGAACATGACGTTCGACGGCGTACCGTTGAACGAGCCCGAGGATTCCGCCGTCTACACAGCCGACTTCGGGAACCTCGCGCTGAACGTCGCGAGCGTCCAGGTCCAGCGCGGCGTCGGGACGTCGACGTTCGGCGCCGCGGCGTTCGCGGGCTCCGTGAACCTCGAGAGCCTCGACGCCGCACGTGAGCCGGGCCTCGCCGTCTCGCTCGGCGGCGGCTCGTTCGGGACGGCGCGGGCCAGCGCGGACTGGAGCTCGGGGACGTTCGGCGGCGGCTGGCGGCTGTCGCTGCGCCCGTCGTGGCAGACAACGGACGGTTTCCGCGAGCACTCGGGGGTGAAGCAGGGCAGCCTCTTTTTCACGGCCGTCCGCGACTTCGAGAGGTCGAGTCTCCGGATCTCGGGCTTCGTCGGCGAGGAGCGCATCCAGCAGTCCTTCAACGCGGTCGAGCCGGAAGTCCTCGAGAAGAGCCTCGCCTTCAACCCGATGTCGCAAGACGAGCGCGACCACTTCCACGAATATCTCGCCACGGCACAGTGGACGCTCGCGCTCGGCGACGAGGCGAGCCTCTCGCTCCAGCCTTACGCCGTCGGCGCGGGAGGCTGGTACCGGCTCTACTCGGACGAAGCGCGGACGAACCTGCAGGAGTACGGCCTCTCGTGGCTCTTCGGCGGCGGGATCGCGACATACACGCGGAAGCTCGGCGCGCTCCGTCTCACGCTCGGCGCCCACGCGTATGGCTACAAGTCGACGCATACGCAGGACGACGAAGACGGGACGCGCAACTACACGAACCACGGGACGAAGAGCGAGCTCAGCGGCTTCGCCAAGCTTCTCTGGGACCTCGGCCGCTGGCACCCGTTCCTCGACGCGCAGCTGCGGCACGCGCGCCTCGGGTACGAAGGAAGCGTCGGGGACACGGCGAAGGGCTGGACGTTCTTCAATCCGAAGGCCGGCGTGCGCGTGGACCTCTCGCCGCGGACGAGCGCGTACCTCTCCGTGGGCCGCACGGCGCGCGAGCCAGGGCGGAGCGACCTTCTTTACGGCGAAGACAACGCGTCGGTGCTGCCCGACTTCGGTGCCGTGAGGCCCGAGAGCGTGTGGGACGTCGAGCTCGGCGGCGAGTGGCGGACGCCAACACTCACCGTCCGCGCGAATATGTACGACATGGAGTTCGAGGACGAGATCGCGGCGACGGGTGAGCTCTCGCCGATCGGTCAGCCGCTCCGGCAGAACGTGGACAGGAGCTTCCGCCGCGGGATCGAGATCGAGGCCTCGTGGCAGGCCCTCGACGGCTTGCGGGTCACGGCCGCGATGAACGCGAGCCGCAACCGGATCTCGTCGTGGACGCAGTTCTACGACGTGTACGACGCAAACGGTGACTACGCCGGCTCGACGAGCCGCACGTTCAAGGACGTCGCCCCCGTCGCGACGCCGCCCTTCCTCGCGACGCTCGGCGCCGAGACGACCGCGATCCGCGGCCTCACGGTCGGCGTGACGGGGCGGTACGCAGCGGCCTCGTGGCTGGACAACACGAACACGGAAGGCCTCGAAGCTCCGCGGACATTCCAGCTGGACGCGACGTTCGTCGTCGACCTCGCGCGCTTTCTCCCAGCCGGAAGGCCGCGCCTCAAGGTGCAGGTCAACAACGTCCTCGACAACCGCCGGCTCTGGCCGCGCGGCTACTCGTACCTCTACGCGAACCGCAACGCGGCCGGGGCCGAGACGCTCGCCGGGATACCCTATTACTACCCGCTCGCGACGCGCAGCGCATTCGTCTCGCTGGACATGGGGTTCTGATGGGCCTCGCCCGGGTCGTCGTGGCAGGCGGCGAGTGCACCGGGAAGACGACGCTCGCCCGCGCGCTCGCGGAGCGCTGGCAAACGGCCTGGGCTGCCGAGGCCGCGCGCGAAGTCGCGCTTGCGCGCCCGGGCGCTCTCGGGCCCGAGGACGTCCCCGCGATCGCGCACGCCCACTTGCGGCTGGCGGACGAAGCCGAGCGGGCCTCGCAGGAGTCGGGCCGTCCCGTCGTCTTTCTCGATCAGGACCTCCTCTCGACCGTCGTCTACGCCCGCCACTACTACGGGAGCTGTCCGCCGTGGATCGAGCGGCTCGCCGTCGAGCGCCGGGCCGACCTCTATCTTCTCTGCGGTCCGGACCTCCCATGGGAGTTCGACGGCGTGCGGGACCGGCCGGAGGCGCGCGCGGAGATCCACGCTCTCTTCCGGGACGCGCTCGCGGAAGCCGGCGCGAACGTCGCGGAGGTGAGCGGAGCCGGCGAGGCGCGCACGTCGGGCGCGGTCGCTTCGGTCGAGGCGCTCCTCACGCCCGGTTCCTAGCTTCGGCGGACGCAGACGGGCATCCCGGAGCGCGGAATCGGCCCATTCTCGCCGAGTCCGTTCCCGGGGGGCTCGCGTAGTGTATTTTTGAGGGGACATGACCGCAGCCTTTCGCGTCTCGCTGGTCGACTACGTCAACGCCTGGCCGCTGACATGGGGCTTCCTGCGCGGCGCCGTCGAGGGTACGGACCGGATTACGGACGTCCCGTCCGCATGTGCCGACCGCCTCGCCCGCGGGGAGGTCGAAGCGGGGCTCGTGCCGTCGGTCGAGGCCGCGCGCATCCCCGGAATCCGGATCGTGCGGGGCGTCGGGATCGCG
Source organism: Thermoanaerobaculia bacterium (assembly GCA_038245905.1). GTDB lineage: Bacteria > Acidobacteriota > Thermoanaerobaculia > UBA5066 > UBA5066 > Fen-183. The sequence continues at coordinate 22,115 of JBBRRY010000031.1, forward strand.
TCCCGAGAGCGCGTGCGCAGCGTGATCCTCGTCAGCCGCCAGCCGCTCGAGGCCGCGAAGACGGTCGCCCTCGACGTCGCGTCGCGCTCGTCCGCCGCGATGGCGCGCATCCTCTTCCACGACCTCCTCGGCGTGAAGCCCCGGTTCCACGCGGCCGCGCCGGACCTCGACGAAATGCTGTCGCACCACGACGCGGCCCTGCTCATCGGCGATCCGGCGCTCCGGGCGGACCTCGGCGGCCTCCACGTCCTGGACCTCGCGGAGGGGTGGCGCCGGCTGACGGGCCTGCCGTTCGTCTTCGCGATCTGGGCGGTGCGGCCGTCGGTTCCGCCGGAGCCGTTCCTGTGGTCGCGCGAATACGCGAAGACGCACGCACCCGAAATTCTCGACGCCGCGGCCGCCCGCACCGGGATGCCGCGCGACGGTCTCGCGGAATACCTCGACGGAAATCTGCACCACGACCTCACGGAAGAAGACGAGAAGGGTCTCGCCGAGTTCTACCGCCGCGCCTTCGCGCACGGCCTTCTCTCGTCCCCCGACCTGCCGCCGTTCGCGGGTGTCCCGCTCGTTCCCCGCCGGGAAGGGTGAGGCATCCGCATGTCCGCCGCCGCTTCTTCCGCCGCCTCGTATCCCGCCGTCCTGCCGAACGCACCGGCCCCGGGGCTCGGCGGCTCCTCGCGCGTGGCCGCGGCGATCGAGCGCGTGCGCGGCGGCGAACGCCTGACGCACGACGAAGGCCTCCTGCTTTTTCGGGAGGCGACCCTGCTCGAGGCCGGGGCGGCGGCGAACGCCATGCGCCGGCGGATGCATCCCGCGAATCGCGTCACCTACCAGATAGACCGGAACGTCAACTACACGAATGTCTGCATTTACCGCTGCGCGTTCTGCGCGTTTTACCGGCCCGCGGGCGATGCCGAGGGCTACGTCCTGCCGCTCGAGGAGATCGGGAGGAAGGTCGAAGAGACGATCGCCTTGGGAGGCACCGGCATTCTGTTGCAGGGCGGCGTCCATGCCGAGCTGCCGTTCTCCTACTACGAGGGCGTGCTCGCGTTCCTACGCGAAATGTATCCGCAGGTCCATCGCCACGCGTTCTCCGCGCCCGAGATCTACTTCCTCGCGAAGAAGGAGAAGGCGTCTGTAAGGGACGTCCTCCAACGCCTGAAAGCGGCCGGCCTGCAGTCCGTTCCAGGCGGCGGCGCCGAGATTCTCGAGGACGAGGTGCGTAAGCGCATCTGGGCGCTCACGAAGGCGCCGACTGAGAAGTGGGCGGAGGTGCACCGCGAGGCGCACCGGCTCGGGATACCGACGACGGCGACGATGATGTTCGGGGTGGGGGAGACGCACGAACAGCGCCTGCACCACCTCGACATCGTGCGGCGCGTACAGGACGATTCGCTTGCCGAGGGCGTCGAGAGCTTCACCGCGTTCATCCCGTGGACGTTCCAGGAGGAGAACACGGCGATGGACGGAAAGGTCGAGACGGCGGGCGGCTACGATTACCTGCGCACGCTCGCGATCGCGCGCCTCTACCTCGACAACGTCCCGCACGTGCAGGGTTCGTGGCTCACGCAAGGCGCGAAGATCGGGAGCGTCGCAATGTCGTTCGGCGCGGACGACCTCGGCTCGATCATGATCGAGGAGAACGTGGTCGCCGCCGCGGGCTCGCACAACAAGATGGGCGAGCCGGCCATGCTCCAGCTCATCCGCGACGCGGGCTTCACGCCGGTCAAGCGGGGCTCTGTCTACGAGCGCTGCCGGGACGTCTGCTGCCGCGACCTGCCCGCACTGTTCTGAACCGCGGGGGACGTCGACATCCCCTCGTCGAGGACGGAGGCGAGAAGCCGCGAGTCCCGGAACGTTAGCCTATAGAGGAATCGCACGGTTGAAGGCCTTGGCGCGATTCCGGAATGCGGCGGCCCTCTGCTTCTCGCCCAGAGAATCGAGGGTGGTCGCGGCCAGGAGGTAGCTCCTCGGCGAGGGGTTCGCGCGGACCATCTCGTTCAACAGTCTGTCGAGGCCCGGCCGGTCTCCCTTCACGAAACGGATCACAGCGAGGCTCGCGTACGCCTGTGCATTGGCGGGGAACGCCGCGATCTCCGCTCGAAAGGCCGTTTCCGCGTCGTCCAGCCGATCCATGCGGCCCAGGGCGTCGCCGCGAAGAAACTCGAGGTTGTAGATCGCCCCGAGCCGCTTCTCCCGGGCGGCCGCCTGCGCCTGCTCGACGGCCCGAAGCGCTTCGGCAGGCTTCCCGGCGCGCAGCTTGACCTCGGCCATGCCCAGGATCGCGGAGGGTTGAGGATTGCGCGACGCCGCTGCCGCTGTAGCCTCTTTCTCAGCGGCGGCAAGATCTCCACGCGCTAACGCGATACCCGCGAGGAGCTCGCGAGCCTTCGAGGGAATCGTGGCCAGCGAGGCCCTTGCGAGGCGTTCCGCCTCGTCGAAATGCTGTCGCCGGAGCTCGACGAACCCGAGAGCGACGGTGGTGTCGGGGAGGAATACCGGCGACCGATCGAGAGCCTGGCGATACGCGGCCGCGGCTTCCGTGTCCAGCCCGGATTCCGACAGCAGCTCGCCGAGCTTGACCCAGGCGTCGAACATCGCCGGGTTCTCCCGCACGCTCGCGCGCAGCACTTCGATCGCCTGGGGGAGCCGTCCTTCGGAAGCGAGGTGCCAGGCTTCTTCCATCCGCCGCAGGGCCGGGAGATTGTCGGCGGGGTTCGGCAGGTCCGCGCTCCCGCCGCTGTCGCGCAAGGTCCCGAGGTATCCCAGCGACGAAAGGCGCCGCCTCGTCTCCTCGTCCACGGGCCCCGGTTTCGCGCTCCCTCTCGGGAAACGGGACAACTCACTCCCGAGTCGGGAAACGGTGGCCGGGTCACTCTTCGCGAGGTTGTGCTCCTCGCGAGGATCCACCACCATGTCATATAGCTCGGGACGAGGCCCGTGAATGTAGTGGTACCTGGCGTCCAGAACGCTGCGAAGATCGCTCCACCCCAGCTGGAGACGCGGGAAAAGCGTCTCGCCGTAGATCGCACGGCGCGCCGCCCCCGTCGCGCCGGCCGCGAAGAGCGACGACCCGCTCACTTCCTTGGGCGCAGGAAGACCGAGCGCCGCCGTGACGGTCGGAAAAATGTCCGAGAGCTGGACGGGAGCCGCCACGCGGGTTCCCGCCCCGGAGTTGGTGGGGAGCTTGATCAGGAGCGGCACACGGATCGCTTCGCGATACAGGAAGATCGAGTGTTGCTGCTCGCCATGTTCTCCGAGGCCCTCGCCGTGGTCGGAGGTCACGATCACGAGCGCCCTGTCGTACACCCCGAGCTTCTTCAGGCTGTCGAGAAATGCCCCCACGATCGCGTCGGACGTCGCCACCTCGCCGTCATAGGTGGCACCGTACCGGCTCCTGAAGGGCTCCGGGGGATCGTAGGGAACGTGCGGTTCGTAGATGTGGAACAGGAAGAAGAACGGCCTGGCAGCGTGCTCGCCGATCCAGGTCTCAGCGAACGCCGCCGTCTTGTCACCGGCCCGCTGGTAGTTGACCGACTGGACGCCGGGCGTCGTGCCGAACGAGTCCTCGTAGAAGTCGAAGAGAGCGCCGAGGCCGGTTTCGAAGCGCAGCACATACGAAGAGAGGGCGGCCCCGGTCGCATAACCACGCTGTTTGAGCAGGCGGGGAAGGCTCATGTGGGCCTCGCCGTCGAAGACGAAGCCGATGTTGTTCCGGACCCCGTGCTCGGGCGGAAGCATGCCGGTCAGCATCGTCGTGTGCGCGGGAAGCGTCATGGGGCAGGGCGAGTACGCGTTCTCGAACAGCCAGGCGTCCTTCGCGAACCGGTCCAGAAAAGGCGTTTGGATCTTCGTATACCCATACAGCGGAAGGCGGTCGGCGCGCAGCGTGTCGATCGAGATCAGGATGACCGGCGCATCGGGAAACGTGGGAAGGGCACGCTCCCTCGAGCACCCCCCCATGAGGAGGCCGAAAAGCGCCACCGCGGCGAGGCTCGTCCGGTTCACCCTCGTCACCTGCCGGACCGCGGGTACTTCCTGGCCCCCTCGGACCTGTAGACCGAGGCGCCAGCCGTGTCGCCCAGGATCGTCAGAGTACGGACGGCCACGGCATAGGCTTGAGGAGACCCGTTCGTCCGAACCATCTCGTCGATCGTCTTCTTCGCCTCGGGGACGCTGTTCTGCGAGGCGTGCGCCATCGCCAGAGCCTGCCACGCGTCGACATACCAGGGGAAGTTTCTGACCTCTTCGGCGAACTCGGCCTCGGCCTCCGGGAGACGGCTCATCCGGGCAAGAACGTTCCCGCGGAGGAAATGGATCCCGGCGAGATCCGCCAGGCCCCGATCTCCCACGAGCGCCTTCACCTGCTCCGTGATCTCCAGCGCCTTTGCGAGGTTTCCGCGCCGGGCCTCGACGTCGGCGAGGACGAGGTAGGAGCGTTTCCGCGTCCTTTTGGATTCGATCGACCGCCGCGCTTCGGCTTCGGCCCGAACGAGGTCGTTCTTCGCGAGGTAGGCGCGGGCCTTGACCTCGTGCCCGCCTGTGTCCCCTCGGGAGACGGCCAGGTCCGCGTTCGCGAGCGCCTCGTCGAAACGGCCGATCTGCATACAGAGGTTCGCGACGGAGAGAAGGTAGTTCGTCCGGTCGGTGGGGGAGAGCTCCACGGTCTTCCGGATCGCCTCGAGAGCCTTCTCCGGCCGTCCGGTCTGGACGAGCACCTGTGCGTAGGCCTCCCATGCGTCGACGATCCGCGGGTTTTTCGCAAGGAGCCTCTCGAAGGCTTGCGTGCTCTCAGGGAACCGCCCTGCCCGGGCGAGTCCCAGACCCTCCTTCAAGAGCCGCAACGTGGCGATCTCGTCCTTCGGATCCGGGGGCGGTCCGCCTCCGGGAGAGGACGTCATCGAGAGGTATCCGAGAGAGGCGAGCTTCTTCGCTTGCTCCGGATCGACGGACTGGGGAGCCTTGAACGCCGTCTTTCTCTTCTCCAGCTCGATCTTCATCGACCGGAGGGGGTCAGGCTTTCCGTCCGCCAGATTTCTCTTCTCGCCGGGATCGTTCGCGAGGTCGTAGAGCTCGGGCCGAGGCGCCTCGATGTACTGCCAGCGCCCGTCCACGAGAGATCGGAGCTCGCTCCATCCGAAGCGGATCTTCGGGAAGAAGGTCTCGGCGAGGATGCGGCGCTCCTTGGGCCTCGCGCCGGACGCGAGATCGACGAGGGAGAGAGTCTCCGGTGGCGGTTGAAATCCGGGGATTGCGAGGGTCTTCGCGATGGTCGTCACGACGTCGATGAGCTGCACCGGAACCGGCACGCTCGTTCCCGCGAAGGCCGGCTTCTCCTCGCCGTCTCTCCTGGGAAGCTTCACGAGAAGCGGGACCTGGATGGACTCGCGGTACAGAAACACGCCGTGCTCGTCCTCGCCATGGTCCCCGAGCCCCTCGCCGTGATCCGAAAGGAAGACGATCAACGAGCGGTCGTAGCGGCCGCTCTTCTTCAAGTGCTCAAGGAACGTGCCCACGATGAAGTCGGCAGCGGCCACCTCGCCGTCGTAGGGGTTCGCGAAGCGGCTGCGGAAGGGCTCTTTGGGCTCGTAAGGGGCATGGGGCTCGTACAGGTGGAGAAAGCCGAAGACCCTGATCTCCTTCACGCCGTCCAGCCACCGGATCAAGAGGCCGGTCGTCTCGTCTCCGGCTCTCCGCACGTAGCCCATGGACTGTCCGGGCGACGAGGGCTCGATATCGTCGTCGTAGAAGTCGAAGCCGCGTGAGATACCGCTGGTTCCGGCGAGGACGATCGTCGAGACGGCGCCGCCCGTCGCGTAGTCTTGCCGTTTCAGAATTTCGGCGAGTGTCGGAATGGACGGATCGAGACGGTATCCCCCGTTGTCGAGGACGCCGTGGACCGCCGGGAGCGTTCCGGTCAGAAGGGATGCGTGGGCAGGCAGGGTGAGCGGGACGTGGCTGTAAGCCTTCTCGAAGAGGATCGAGTCCTGCCTAAGAGCCGAGAGCGCCGGCGTCTCGACGCCAGCGTAGCCGTAGAACGGCAGGTGATCCGAGCGAAGGGTGTCAACCACGATGAGGAAGACCGGCGCGCCGGGATGGGTCGGGGCGGCCTCTCGACGGCCGGGTCCCGTGCGGGAGCACGAAGAGCCCAGGAGGCCGAGGAGCAGGATGCCGGCCAGGCGGGCGGCGCGCTTCGTATTCATCGCCGGAGCGCGGCTTCCTCGCGCGCGAAGCGCGGGTCCCGGGGAAAGAGCTGCTTCGCCTCCTCGAGCAGGGCCCGCGCGCGTGCGACGTTCCCGAATTGAGCCAGGCTCCGTACGGCCATGACGTATGTGAAGGGGCCCGGCACGGAGCGGATCATCGCCTCGATCCGCCTCGAAGCCTCGCTCATTTCCCCGCGCGAGGCCGCGATGATGGCGAACCCCGTGAGCGCGTCGACGTTCTTCGGGAAGAGCTCCAGCTCCTTCCTGTACTCCTGTTCCGCGAGGTCGAGCTTGTCCTGGCGCCCGAAGATCTCCGCTCGCGCGACGTGGAGGCCCGGAAGAGGGGTCGTCGCGCCGGCGAACCTCGCGGCCTCGTCGACCTTCTCGAGAGCTTCATGGAACTTTCCCTCGAGCATCGCGGTTCGGGCCAGGACGACGAGCGCCCTCGCGTCCCCCATCTCCCACGCCACTTCCGCGTGGTGCCGGGCTTCCTCGGTCCGGCCGGCCCTGAGCGCCAGGTTCGCGACATCCACCAGATAGTTCGTGCGCCCCGGCGGAGAGAGGGGGACCGTCCTTTTCAGGGCGGCTAGCGCTTCCTCCATCCGCCCCTGCCGCTCCAGCGCGGCTGAGAGGATCTCCCAGCCGTCGATCAGGCGGGGATTCGTCTTGAGGATGCCGAGCAGGATCGGGATGGCCTCCGCGCTTTTCCCCGCCTGGTGGAGCTCGACCGCGCGCTGCAGCTCGACGAGGCTGCCGATGGCTTGCTTGGGGTCCGGCAGGGGACCCCCGGTCTCGGAGGCCGCACCCGTGAGATAGCCGAGGGACTGGAGCTTCTTCGCCAGCTCGGGGTCGATCGCCGACGGGGACCTGAGCGCGGTCTTTCGCCTCTCCGTCTCGGCAACCATCGAGCGGAGCTCGGGCGGTTTCTGCCCGGCCAAGTTCTCCTTCTCTGCCGGATCCACGCCGAGGTCGTAGAGCTCGGGAGTCGGCGCCTCGATATACTGATGACGGATGGAAATGAGAGAACGGAGCTCGCTCCATCCGAGCCGGATACGCGGGCTGAAGTTCTCGGCGAAGATCCGCCGCTCGGGCGCAGGGCCTCCTGATGCCAGGTCGACGAGGGACGTGGTGCCGGGTCTCTCCGGAAAGCCCGGCACCGCCAGCGCCTCGCCGATCGTCGGGAAGACATCGGAGATCTGAACCGGCGTCTTGACGCTCGTGCCGGCCAGGGCGCCACCGGGCAGCTTGACGAGGAGCGGGATCTGGATCGACTCGCGGTAGAGAAAGATGCCGTGCTGCATCTCGCCGTGGTCTCCCAGGCCCTCTCCGTGATCGGAGAGAAAGAAGATCATCGCCTTGTCGTAGAGGCCGATCCTCTTGAGCTCGGCGAGGAACCCCCCCACGATCGCGTCGGAATACGCGACCTCCCCGTCGTAGGGATCGGGATAGCGTGAACGGTAAGGCTCGGCGGCCTCGTACGGGGCGTGCGGTTCATAGATGTGGAGGAACGCGAAGAGGGGACGAGGCGTTTCGCGGCGGATCCAGCCGAGCAGGAGGTCCACGGCCTCCTTTCCCGGGCGCTGCACGAAGTCCAGCATGCTCGTCCGGCTCTGCGTGTCCACCCGGTCGTCCCAGAAGTCGAAGCCCCTCGCGATCCCGCTCTGCGAGTTCAAGACGACAGCCGAGACGGCCCCTCCGGTCGCATAGCCGGCTTTCTTCAGCAGCTCGGCCAGACAGGGCAGAGCCGGATCGAGGCGGAAGCCCGAGTTGTCGAGCACGCCGTGCCGCCCCGGCTCGAGACCCGTGAAGAGAGAGACATGGGCGGGAAGGGTGAGGGGAATGTGGGAGTAAGCCCTCTCGAAGAGGATGGCGTCTTTTCGGAGCCCGTCGAGGGCCGGTGTCTCGACTCTGGTGTATCCGTACATCGGCAGGCGGTCCGAGCGAAGCGTGTCGACCGAGATCAGGATGACCGGGGCTCTCTCGAACCGGGGGGCGACATGGGCATGCCGCGTCCCTCTGCACGACGGGATGGCGAGAAGCAGAAAAATCCCGGCAAGGAGAGCCGCGAGACGGGCATGAGCGATCCTCATCAGGACCACGAGGATAACGTCAGCTCTACTCAAAAAAATGCCCTGGCCCGAAGGCCAGGGCATGAACCGAAAATGGTGAATAGTCCGGAGTCTAGAACCGGGCTCCGAGGGTGACGAGGTAGGTTCTGGGAGCCTGGAACGACGGGGCGGTGCTGGAGCCGGAAGTCGGGTTGCCGAACGCCGTGCTCTTCTCCCAGTTCGCTCCCAACGCCACGCACGCGGCCTTCGTCGAACCCGCCGGGCACTCGATCGGAGCCGCGGTGAAGGGATTGAAGCGGACGAGGCCGCGGGCGTCGGCGGCGGTGCCCTTGCCGGTGAAGACCGACGTGTTGATGCCGGTCGGGTTGTTGATGAACGTCACGGCGTGGCCGTTGAGCACGTTCGTGATCTGTGGCTGGAGGAACACCTCGACCGGCCCGATCTTCGCGGCGAAGTTGAGGGAGAGGTCGGTCCGATAGATGTTGTCGGTGCGATAGGCATCGCGCGAGGTGAAGTAGTACGTCACGCTGACTGGCGGTGTGATGTAGCACTTGGTCTGGTCGATGCCCGGCGTGGAGCACCCCAGGGCCACATACGGACTCGAGTTTATGGTTCCGGCGGCTCCGTAAGGCGTGCCGGTGTCGAACGACTGGACGACGCCCGCTCCGACGGCAATCGGACCAAACTTGAAGTCATAGTTCCCATAGAGGCGGACGCGGTGCCTCTGGTCCTGGGAGAGGTCGCCCCGCGGCGCTGTCCAGGACTGCTGGAAGTACTCGGGGTAGTTGAGAAGCCCGGAGGCGGCGGGGCCGCCGCCGGCGCCCTCTCCCACGAAGTTGCCGAGCATGTGGGACCACGTCCAGTTGCCCCCGACGCTCAAGGGACCGGTCCGGTAGGCGAAGGAGGTGTTCAATCCGGTGTAGTTGCGCTCCGGGAGGTTCGAGTTGACGAAGACCCCCAGGTTGTACTTGTTCCCGAGGTCGTCCGAGACGAAGCCGGTCGTCCGGTCACGCTGCGTCGCGTAGAAGTCCTTGAATTCGCGCCGCACCGCGTCCACGCGGTAGACGAAGTTGCCGCCGAGGGTGCCACCGAGCCCGATCGAATACTCGTTCGAGTTGGGTGAGCTCAGCGGGTTGATGATCTGGAGGTTCACGCCGGGAAGGTTGACGATGTCCGGCGTGACCCCGGGGGGGAACATACCGGTCTTCGTGACGCCGAGCGCGGCGAACATCTCTTTCAGGATCTGGTCCGTCGGGGTGAGCGTGGAGCCCGTGTTGTATTCCTTGCCGCCCCAGAAGTAGTAGTAGCTGGCCGGCGCGCCGTTCGAGGTGGCGCCGCTACCTGCGATCGTCTCCTGGATCTGGCCTACGTAGCGGGCGTAGCTGCCCGACACGCGGAGCTTCCCGTCTCCGCTGACGTCGTACGAGGCGGAGAGCCGGGGGCTGAACTGGCTGTCGTTCGCGACGGTGGCTCCCGAGGAGTCGGTGGCGTTGTTCTTGTCCCAGCGGACGCCGACGTTGAAGGAAAGGTTGTTGCCGAGCTTCCAGGTGTCGTTCACGAAGACCGAGGTGGTCCTGAGATCGCTCCCCTGGCTCAGCTTGGGAATCGGGAAGTAGACAAAGTAGGAGTTCGCGTCGATGACGGGGTAGAGGTTGCCGCCCGTCTGGACGACCGACGTCGGGTAGAGCCACCAGCTACTCCCGGACTGGTAGTTGTTCGACAGCCGCTGCTGGCCGAAGTTCTGATAGCCGAAGGCGACGTTGTGGGAGCCCAGGCTCGGCGACGAGAGGAAATAGGTTCCCTTGACGAGGTAGTCGTTGTTGTCGCGGGTCTCGGGGCTGCAGACGCCGCAGAAAACCGGGGACCACATCACGCCGTAGCCCTGGTCCTGGACGCCGAGCGCGGTGCCTCCGATCAAGGAGGTGTCCGTTCCACCGGAGTTGATGAACGTGAACTTCTTCTTCGAGTATTGCGCCTCGAGGAAGAGGTTGCTCGTGAGGACGCCGTTGTAGTTGATCGCGAGGAGGTCGGACGGAGTCGCGCGGTTGTAGGTCTGCTTGAGATCGAGGATCGGGAGGTTCGGGAAGAAGTAGTTACTCGCCTCCGTCGTCGTCCAGAGGTAGGACCCCGTAAGGGTGTGGTTCTGGAACGGCGTGATCGTCAGCTTCCCTTCGACGCGCTCGTTCAGGTTCGTCTGCGGGACCGAGGTCGTGGGCCCGCCGTTGATCGAAGCCGTCGATCCCGACGTCTCCTGCTTGTTGTAGCGGCCTGCGCCGAAGAACCAGATCCTGTCCTTCCACAGCGGGCCGCCGAGGGTGGCCTCGTAGGTGGGGACCCACTTGTCGGTGTAGGTCGTGGGAATCGGGGTCTGAGCCTTGTTGTTGTCGTTGTTCATGGTCGCGCGGAAGGAGCCGCTGAACGTGTTCCCTCCCCGCTTCGTGACGGCGTTGATGACGCCACCCGTGAACCTCCCGAATTCCGCGGTGACGCCCGACGTCAGTGTCGTCGTCTCCTGGATCGCGTCCTCGATGAAGAGGTTCGTCGGGGTGCCACGGACGTTGTCCTGCACGTTGACGCCGTTGACGGTGAAGACGTTGTCGAAGGACTGGCCTCCGGAGATCGTCACGTTTCCGGCGGGCCCGTTCTGGTTGACGCCCGGGGTCAGGATGACGGAGCCGAGGATCGTCCTCGCGACCGGGAGCTTGCTCATGAGCTCCGAGGAATAGGTCGTGGCGGCCTGCGCGTTCTGGGAGACCGCCTCGCTCTGCGCGACGACGACCGCCGCGGCGGTCACGCCGGCCAGCGCCAGCTTGACGTTCACCGCTGCACTTTGGCCGGAGGAGACCCTTGTGGTTCTCGTGATGGTCTGGAAGCCGGACAGGGCGACGGTGATCGTGTAGTCGCCTGGCGGCACGTTTGGAATGGTGTAGTCCCCGTTTACGTTCGTCACGGCGTTGCGGGAGCCCTGAAGCGTCGGGGCGGTGGCGGTCACCGCCACGCCCGGTAAGCCGAGTCCCGTGTCGTCACTGACGCGACCCTCGAGTGTTCCGGTCGGTATGCCTTGCGCCCACACGTGGTTCGCCATGAGGAGCGGCAGCACCAGGAGTACGAGCCAGATTTTCTTGTGTTTCATGCTTCTTCTCTCCCTTCCTGAATCAGAGGAGGCCCTTTCGGGCGATGAATAAAATGAACAGAACCGGACGACACGACAAATTCGACATAGTTTATTCCGGCGAAGGGCGCGCCGTCGAGCATGAAGCTCCGCCCTTTCGGCAATAATTTGGAGAGGATCCCAAGAAACCGGAGCCGCGACTTTCTCCTCGGCCGGATTTCCACGACGGTCGTACTCGTAAGGAATTCAATATCAACGACTTACGGGACGACAACACGTTGATGGCTACACTCCGAAAGTCTTTCTAAGGAAGAACGGTGCCAAATTCAGTGCGCAACGTCACGAGGGGCCCGTTTCGACCCTCTGCAATGTCCCTTGGACCCTTACCCGGATGCTCTCGTCACAGCCTTTCCGAGATGCTCTTCGCTTGGAGGAAGAGGCCGAGGTAGTCGCGGCCACCGGCCTTGCTGTCGGTGCCGGACATATCGAAACCGCCGAACGGGTGGACGCCCACGAGCGCGCCCGTGCACTTGCGGTTTATGTAGAGGTTCCCGCAGTGGAGGCGCTTCTTGGCCTCGGCGATCCGGAATCGGTCGCGGCCGAAGTACGACCCCGTGAGGCCGTACTCGGACGCGTTCGCGAGAGCGATCCCGTGCGCGAAGTCCCTCGCCTCGGTGATCCCGAGGACGGGGCCGAAGATCTCCTCCTGGAAGATCCGGCCGGCGGGTTTGACGTTGTAGAAGACCGTCGGCGCGACGAAGTTGCCGACGCGCCCCTGCCACGTCCCGCCAATTCCGAGCTTCGACTCGCGCTTGCCGACCTTGATGTAGTCCGTCACGGTCTTGAGCTGGCGCTCGGACGCGACCGGGCCGAGGAAGTTCTTGTGGTCGCGCGTCGGACCCTGAGTAAGCTTGGCCGTTTTCGCGACGACGGCGTCCACGAAGCGCTTGTAAAGCCGCCGGTGGACGATCGCGCGCGAGCAAGCCGAGCACTTCTGGCCTTGGAAGCCGAACGCGGAGGCGACGACCTGGGAAACCGCGAAGTCGAAGTCCGCGTCCTCGTCCACGAAGATGAAGTCCTTGCCGCCCATCTCGAGGACGACGCGTTTGATCCAGCGCTGGCCCTTCGCGACCGCGGCCGCCTTCTGGTTGATCGTGAGACCGACCTGCTTGGAGCCCGTGAAGGAGATGAAGCGCGTCTGGGCGTGCTCGACGAGGAGGTCGCCAACTTCGCTCCCCGGGCCGGGCATGTAGTTCAGCGCGCCGGCCGGCACGCCGGCTTCCTCGAGGAGCGTGAAGACCTTCCACGCGATGAGCGGCGTGTCGGACGCGGGCTTGAGGACGACGGAGTTCCCCGCGACCAGGGCCGCGCTCGTCATCCCCGTCAGGATCGCGTTCGGGAAGTTCCACGGCGGGATCACGGCCCCCGCGCCGAGCGGGACGTAGAGCGTCTCGGGGAACTCTCCGGCGTACGGTGTGACGGGGATCTCTCCGCCCCAGCGCAGCATCTCGCGGGCGTAGAACTCGAGAAAGTCGATCGCCTCGGCCGTCTCGACGTCGGCCTCGGGCCAGGACTTGCCGATCTCGAGGACCATCGTCGCCGAGAACTCGTGCTTTTTCGCACGCATCCGCGCCGCGGCTCGCAGGAGCACCGACGCGCGCTCGCGAGGCGCGAGATCGGCCCACTCGCGCTGCGCCTTCACGGCTGCCTCAACCGCCTTGAGGGCGATCTTCCGGTCCGCGAGGTGATGGCGGGAAAGGACCTCCGAGCGGTCGGAGGGGTTCAGGTTTTCGAGAAGGCGGCCGGTCTTGAGGCGGCGGCCACCGACGACAACGGGAATCTCGGCGCCCTTCTGGCGGTCCAATTTCGAGAGGGCCGCCTCGAACGCGGAGCGCTCCTCGGCGTGGCTGAAGTCGGTGAACGCTTCGTTGCGAAAGTCTTGCAGCATAGGACGGTCATTCTATCGCTAGACTGCGCGTGGGAGGCTGGAGATGACGGTCCTGGAGCTGAAGGCAAAGTGGGACGCGGGCGAGAAGCCCGTCGTCCTGGACGTGCGCGAGGCGGAAGAGCTGGCCCGCGCGGCATATCCGTTTCCGGTGGTTCACATTCCGATGGGCGAGCTGCCCGCACGCGTCGGCGAATTGCCGCGCGCCTCCGCAATCGTGTGCGCCTGTCGCAGCGGCAGCCGCAGCGCTTCGGTCGCCGGATTTCTGCAGCGGCAGGGCTTCGACGCCGTCAATCTCGACGGCGGGATCCTGGCGTGGGCTCGCGACGTCGGGCTCGGGACTCCCCAATATTGATTTTGTGCTCTGTCGTGTGGCAGAGTTGCCGATTGGGGAGGAACGGAAAATGGATAAGAATCCAGCGGGTATTCGTACGTTCGTTGTGGACCTGCTCAAGAAGAACAAGGCTCTGACGGAGCGCGAAGTGAAGGCCGCGATCGGCAAGGCATTCAAGGTGAATCCCGCCGCGATCAGCGCCGGAGTCATTCGCGACACGCGCAAGCGTCTCGGCATCGATCGTCCGGGCGCGATCGCCTTCGCGCAGGCGATGCTGAAGAAGAACCCCGTGCTCGAAGCGAAGAAGATCATCGAGGCGGTCGGCTCGAAGTTCGGCGTGCGCCTCGGCCCGCCGGACGTATCCCGCCTGCGCCCCGCGGGCTCGAGGCGTCGCCGCGCCGTGCGGGCCGTGGCCCCGAAAGCGATGACGGCAGGCTCCGGCGCTTCGGCTGTACCCGCCCGGCGCGGACGGCCGGGACGTCCGCCGAAGGCCGGGCGTTCCTTCGGTACGATCTCGATGACGTACCAGGGCAGCGGCAGGCCCGAAGATCTCGCAGCCTTTTTTCGCGGCCTCGCTTCCTCGTAGAAGCACGGTTTGACCGCGCGGGGGGCGACCCGCATAATCCGCCGCCCCGCGCTCACTGGGGGGTCGTCCAACGGTAGGACTCCAGACTCTGACTCTGGCTATCGGGGTTCGAATCCCTGCCCCCCAGCCACACGCTCGCCCGGCGGAGCCGGGCGACGCACCGAAGTCGAGTTCGAAAAGAGTGGAAGGCGCGACGGCGGGAGGCTCGAAAGCCAGAACTCGAACGCAAGAAGGAGCGCCCCCGGCGCCCAGAGAAGGAAGCGGCCGCGCGCGGTCACGCGCCGGCGCGGGCGTTCTTCTCGATCTTGCCCCACGAGTCGCGTAGCGAGACGGACCTGTTGAAGACGAGTCGCGAGGGCGCTGTTTCGGGGTCGACCGTGAAGTACCCGACGCGCTCGAACTGGAAGAAACTGCCGGGCCTGGCAGAGGCGAGCGACGGCTCGATCCGGCAGCCGGTCTTCACGACCAGGGAGTCCGGGTTGAGGTTCGCGAGGAAATCCTTTCCCTCGGGCGCCTCGTCGGGATTCGGATTCGAGAAGAGCCGGTCGTAGAGGCGGACCTCGGCCTCGAGCGCCTGCGCCGCCGAGACCCAGTGAATCGTGCCCTTCACCTTCCGGCCGTCGGGCGCTTCGCCGCCGCGCGTCGCGGGGTCGTAAGAGCACCGAAGCCCCGTGATCGCGCCGGTCGCGGGGTCTTTGACTACTTCCTCGCAGCGGATGAGGTAGCCCCATCGGAGGCGGACCTCCTGCCCCGGCGAAAGGCGATGGTATTTCGGCGGCGGCACCTCGCGGAAATCGTCGCGGTCGATGAACAGCTCGCGCGAGAACGGAACCTTGCGGGTACCCGCCAAAGCGTCTTCGGGGTTGTTGACGGCGTCCAGCTCCTCGACCTGCCCTTCGGGATAGTTCGTGAGGACGACGCGCAGAGGATCCAGGACGGCCATGACGCGCGGCGCGCGGCGGTTCAGGTCTTCCCGAAGACAATGCTCGAGGAGCTCGACCTCGACCATGCTGTCGCGCTTGGCGAGGCCGATGCGGTTGCAGAAGTCGCGGAGCGCTTCGGGCGTGAATCCACGCCGCCGGAGTCCCGCGAGCGTGGGCATCCGGGGGTCGTCCCAGCCCTTCACGTGGCCGCCGGTCACGAGATGGAGCAGCTTCCGTTTGGAAAGCAGCGTGTAGGTGACGTTCAGGCGGGCGAACTCGATCTGGCGCGGGCGCTCCGGCAGGTCGAGCGCCTCGAGACACCAGTCGTAGAGCGGCCGGTGGTCTTCGAATTCCAGCGTGCAGAGTGAGTGGGTGATGCGCTCGATCCAGTCCGACAGCGCGTGCGCGTAGTCGTACATCGGATAAATGCACCACGCGTCGCCCGTGCGGTGATGCGCCGTCTTCCGAATGCGGAAGAGCGCGGGATCCCTGAGATTGATATTGGGCGACGCCATGTCGATCTTCGCGCGCAGAGTGCGCGAGCCGTCGGGGAACTCGCCGCCGCGCATGCGCCGGAAGAGGTCGAGGCTCTCGGCGGGAGCCCGGTCGCGGAACGGGCTGTTCGTCCCCGGCTCGGTGAGAGTGCCGCGCGTCGCACGGACCTCCTCGGCCGAGAGGTCGCACACGAAGGCCTTCCCCGACCGGATCAGCGCCTCGCCGAACTCGTAGAGCCGTTCGAAATAGTCGGACGCGAAGAAGCGGCGGTCGCCCCAGTCGAACCCGAGCCAGCGAACGTCCTCCTGAATCGAGTCCACGTACTCCGTTTCTTCCTTGAGAGGGTTCGTGTCGTCGAAACGCAGGTTGCACGTGCCGCCGTATTCGATCGCCACGCCGAAGTTCAGGCAGATCGACTTCGCGTGGCCGATGTGAAGGTAGCCGTTCGGCTCGGGAGGGAATCGCGTCGCGACGCGCCCGGAGTGCCTCCCGGTGCGCCGGTCCTCGTCGAGGATCTCCCGGATGAAGTCCTTCCCGGGTGTCCCGGCGGCGGGGGAGGGGGTTTCGATCATGAGCCTGCGATCCGGTCCGCGAAGGCCAGGAGGCGGCGCTCCGTCGTCTCCCGGCCCATTACCTCGATCATCTCGAAGAGCGGCGGCGACGCGAGGACTCCGGTGAGCGCGAGCCGGGCCGGCTGGGCGAGCTCCCCGAGCTTGACGCCCTTCTCGGCGGCGAGGGCGCGGGCGGCCTCCTCGAGTGCGGCGTGCGCGAACGGCACGGCGGCGGACAGGCGCCCGGCCAGCTCCCGGACGAGAGAAGCCGTACCGGGCTTCCCGAACTTCTTCAGACCTGCCTCGTCGAAAGTCACCGGATCCGCGCCGTAGATCGCGAGCGACCGGGCGAGCTCGGCGAGCGTCCGGGCGCGGGAGCGGTGAAGATGGATCGCGCCGAGGAGAACGTCCTCGCTTGCGGCTGGAAGCGGGAACGGCTTCAACAGCGCGACGAGCCGCTCTACGGGAATCTCCTGCAGGTACTGCCCGTTCATCCACGCTAGCTTCTCGTGATCGAAGCGCGAAGGCGACGCGCCGAGGCGCTCGAGCGAGAAGAGCGCGACCATCTCCGCGAGGCTCATGCGTTCCCGGTCGTCTCCGGGCGACCAGCCGAGGAGCGCGAGGAAGTTGTCGAGCGCTTCGGGAAGAAAGCCCTGCGCCTCGAACTCCTCGACGCCCGCCGCGCCGTGGCGCTTGCTGAGCTTCTTGCCGTCCGTGCCGAGGATCATGCCGAGGTGCGCGAAGACGGGCGCCGGGGCGTCGAGCGCGTGGAACAGCGCCACGTGCTTCGGCGCGTTCGGGAGGTGGTCGACGCCTCGGATGACGTGCGTGATTCCCATCGCGACGTCGTCGACGCAGACGGTGAAGTGATAGAGCGGATGGCCGTCCGAGCGCACGAGGACGAAGTCGTCGAGCGCCCCCGCAGGGAATTCCGTTTTCCCCTGGACGACGTCGTCCACGACGAGCGGCTCGTCCGGCACCCTGAGGCGGAGGACGAACTTCTCGCCAGCGGCGGCCCGCCTTTCGGACTCCTCCGCCGGGATCGCGCGCGCGCGGCCGTCGTAGCGGAAGGCGCTCCCGGCCGCTTCAGCGGCCTTCTTCATCGCATCGAGCTCTTCGGGCGTCTCGAAGGCGCGGTAGGCCTTGCCGGTCGCGAGGAGGCGGCCGGCCGCCTCGCGATAGAGGTCCTGCCGTTCGCTCTGAAAAAACGGGCCCTCGTCCCACGAGAGGCCGAGCCACGTCATCGCGTCGAGGATCTGCTCCGTGAGCTCCTTCCGGGAACGCTCGACGTCGGTGTCCTCGATCCGGAGGATGAACGTGCCGCCGTGCCGGCGCGCGAAAAGCCAGTTGTAGAGCGCCGTCCGCGCGCCGCCCACGTGAAGAGAGCCGGTCGGGGAGGGAGCGAAACGCACGCGGGGGGCGGTCATCGGGCGGCGAGAATAGCAGCCGCGCTCTCAGGCATGATGCGCCGTTCATGACCGCGCCGGCCGCCGTTTCCCTGCCCCCGGGCGAGGCCCTTCGGGCGGACCTCGTGCTCGTCGTCGTGACGGCGATCTGGGGGTCCACGTTCATCGTGAACCGGCTCGCGATCGAGACGGCCCCGCCGCTCCTCTTCGTCCTGGCCCGCTTTGCGCTCGCGGCTGCCGTTCTCTACCTGATCGCACGCGGCCGCCGGACGACGCCGAATCTCGTGCGCGATAGCGCGGCGGTCGGGCTTCTCCTCTCGGCAGGGATCGGATTCCAGGTGGTAGGCCAGCTCTTCACGACGGCCTCGAAGGCCGCCTTCGTGACGGGCCTCTCGGTGCCGCTCACACCCGTCGTGGGCTACCTCATGACGAGGAAGAAGCCGTCAAAGGAAAACCTCCTTGGCCTCCTGATCGCGGCCGCCGGTTTCGCGGTTCTCACGTCGCCGAGGGACGCCGGCTCGGGTGTGAACGTCGGCGACCTCCTGATCCTCGTAACGGCCGTCTCGTACGCGGTTCTCATCGTGATCGTGAGCGAGACGGCGCCGACGCACGACGTGCGCTGGTACTCGTTCGGTCAGATCGTCTTCGCGGCGATCGGAGTCGGTGCCGCGCGTCTCGCCGTCTCGCCATTCCTTCACGGCGCCGGAGCATTCTTACGGGCCGAGGCGCGTCCGCTCGTCTTCGACCGGACGATCATTCTTTCGATCCTTTGGATGGCGCTCGTCGCGACGGTCGTGACCTTCCTCGCTCAGACCTGGGCTCAGGCGCGCATGCCCGCGACGCACGCGGCGGTCATGTTCGCGCTCGAGCCCGTCTTCACCGCGTTCTTCGCGGCCCTGTTCCTGGGCGAGCGGTTGACGGGCGGCGACTGGGCCGGCGCGGCTCTCGTCCTCGCCGGCATCGTCGTGTCGGAGCTTCGCTTCGCGAGGGGATCCGGGAATCACTCCAGCGCGAACGTCACGTTGTAGAGATACGGCTCGCGGTAGACGGAGAGCATGAGGCTCGAACGCGAGAATCCGCCCTCGACGGCCTTCGCGAGCTCTTCGGCCGTCTTCACTTTCCGGTTGTTCACCGCGAGCAGGAGGTCGCCGCGATCGATCCCCTTGCTGTCGGCCAGCGAGATGCGCGTGACGGCGGAGACCATCGGCCCGTTGCGCGTGTCGCGAACGACGATCCCGAGCTCACGCCTCAGGATCTCGAGACCAAGGTCGTCGGGCGTGCGCTCGGTCGTCAGGTGCGCCGTGCGCTCCTGGCCGTCGCGCCGGAAAGCGACCACGAGGGCGCGCCCCGTACCGGCGGAGGCGAGAGCGGTATCGAAGTCGTCGCGCCCCTCGACGGGTCGCCCGTCGATTGCGACCACGACGTCGCCTGGTTCGAGGCCCGCGCGCGCAGCCGGCGAGTCGGGATAGACGGAGCGCACGCGGAGGCCCTGTCCACGCGGTCCCGGCCGAGCCACCCCGAGCGACACGCTCGTCCCCCGGAGGCCAAGCCAGACGGACTTGACCTCGCCGTAGTGGAGTAATTCCTCCACGACTCGTCGCGCGCGGTCGATCGGAATCGCGAAGCCGATCGAGTTCGCGCCTCCGACGATCGCGGTGTTGATGCCGATGAGCTCGCCGAGGACGTTCACGAGCGCTCCGCCGGAGTTCCCGGGATTGATCGCGGCGTCCGTCTGGAGGAAATCCGAGTATTTCCGCCCCGACTCGCCCTTCACGGTGCGGTGCACGGCCGAGACGATGCCCGTCGTGACCGTGTTCGAGAGCCCGAAGGGGTTCCCGATCGCGATGACCGTCTCGCCGATCATGAGATCCGCGGTCGTGCCGATCCGGACGGCCTTGAGGTTCTTCGCGTCCACGGTCAGGACCGCGAGGTCGTTGTCGGCGTCCGCGCCCTCCAGCTTCGCCTCGAGCTCACGCCCGTCGGCGGTGGTGACCCAGATACGCGACGCGCCCGAGATGACGTGGTCGTTCGTGACGACGACGCCCGATGCGTCGAGGAGGACGCCCGAGCCGAGAGATTCCGTCTTGTAGCCTCGAGGACGCGCGTCGAACCCGAAGAACGAGTCGAGCGAGCTTCGCCTTTGCTGGACGAGCTTCTCCGCCGAGATGTTGACGACGGCCGGCCCGACCCTTTCGATCGCCTCGACGATCTGCGTGCGTCGTTCCGCGCGCGTGTCCGGGGGCGCGGGAGCGGGCGGGGGCACGGACCGCTGCGAAGAAGCGGCGGGCGACCACAGGACGAAGATGAGGAACGCGAGCCGGCTTGACATTCTTCGTTGCGTTCGCATTATGGTAACTCGTCACCATGAAGATCGCCTCGGACATCACGAAGCTCGTCGGCGGCACGCCGCTCGTGCGGCTCAACCGCGTGACGGCGGGGATCGCGCCGGGCGCCATCGTGGCGGGAAAGCTGGAGTTTTTCAATCCCGCGCACTCGGTGAAGGATCGCATCGGCGTCGCCATGATCGAGGTGCTCGAGAAGGCGGGAAAGATCTCACCGGGAAAGACGGTCCTCATCGAACCCACGTCGGGAAACACGGGCATCGGCCTCGCGTTCGTCGCGGCGGCCCGCGGATATCGTCTCATCCTCACGATGCCCGAGACGATGTCGATCGAACGGCGCAAGGTGCTGAAGCTCCTGGGCGCCGAGGTCGTGCTGACTCCCGGTCCGATGGGCATGAAGGGTGCGATCGCGAAGGCGCAGGAGCTCCTCGCCGAGTACGGCGCGAACGGCGTCCAGCCGCAGCAGTTCGAGAACCCGGCGAACCCGGCGATTCACGAGGCCACGACGGCCGTCGAGCTCTGGAACGACACGGACGGGAAGATGGACATCTTCGTCGCCGGCGTCGGGACGGGCGGCACGATGACGGGCGTCGGCCGGTACTGGAAACCGAAGAAGCCTTCCGTGCGCCTCGTCGCCGTCGAGCCCACGGCGTCCCCGGTTCTTTCGGGCGGCGCACCCGGCCCGCACAAGATCCAGGGCATCGG
>JBBRRY010000032.1:0-41034 GCA_038245905.1 Thermoanaerobaculia bacterium
CGTCCACGTCGTCTGCTGGGACGGTCGGGCGGGATCGCCCACGCTCGGGCGCCTGAACGAGTTCACGTTGAGCGACCGAAATCCGGGGCTGGTCGTAATACCGCCGGACGTCTACCACGGCTGGAAGAACATCGGCACGTCTGAGGCCATCGTCGTGAACATGCCGACGCGGCCCTACACGTACGACGTCCCGGACGCTCTCGATCTGCCCTGGGACTCCGAGGCCGCGAAAGCGCTCATTCCTTACAGGTGGTGAGGAAGGCCGTCCCGCGGCTGCACAAGGCGGAGACGGCCATTGATCCGCCTGTTCCTTGACTCCCGTATAGGACATGGTTGACCCTGCGACAGATTCTCGTTCTAATTCAGAAGGAGGCACCCATGAATCGTCGCCAGTTCGCCAGCACACTCGGAGCCGCCGTCGCCGGCATCGTCGCCGGAAAGGCCCTTCTCGCCGACAACCCCCCGGCGCCGACGCCGGACAAGAGCAAGGACCACATGTGCGCCGGCCAGAACAAGTGCTCGGGCCAGGGCGGCTGCGCCACGAAGGACCACAAGTGCGCCGGTAAGAACGCGTGTTCGGGCCAGGGCGGCTGCGCTTCGACCTCGATGCACCACGACTGCGGCGGCAAGAACGGCTGCAAGGGCCAGGGCGGTTGTGGGACCAAGGACCACAAGTGCGCCGGCCAGAACGATTGCAAGGGCAAGGGCGGCTGCGCGGTTCCCGCCAAGAAGAAGATGGCTCCGGCGGCCACCCCGAAGGCCAGCTGAACGCTTCTCCTATGGGAGACCGTTTCGGACTGCCCGACCTCGGCGTGGGGGTCGGGCTCCGCACGGTCCACTTCGGGCACATTCTGTCGAAGAAGCCCGACGTGGACTTCTTCGAAGCCATCACGGAGAACTTCCTCGATACGGGCGGCCGGCCGCGCCACATCCTCGACCGTGTCGCCGAGCGCTACCCCGTCGTCCTCCACGGCGTCTCGATGTCGATCGGCGGAACCGACCCGATCGACCTGGGCTATCTCAAGAAGGTGAAGGCTCTCGCGATGCGGGTCAAGGCGAAGTGGGTCTCGGACCATCTCTGCTTCACGGGCGTATCGGGCCGGAACACGCACGACCTCCTGCCGCTGCCCTACACCGAGGAGACGTTGCGCCACGTCACCGCGCGCGTCCGGAGGGTCTCGGAGGTCCTCGAACAGCCGCTCGTCCTCGAAAACCCGTCCTCCTACCTGGAGTTCAGATCTTCGACGATGTCCGAAGCCGCGTTCTTCGCGCGCCTCCTGAAGGACGCCGACTGCGGGATGCTCCTCGACGTGAACAACGTCTACGTCAGCTCCGTCAACCACGGCTTCGACCCCGTCGCTTACCTCGATGTGCTGCCGGCCGACCGCGTCGTTCAGTACCACCTCGCCGGACACACCGACAAGGGAACTCATCTCCTCGATACGCACAGTGCGCGCATGAAGAAGGAAGTCTGGGCGCTCTACGCACATGCGATCGCCCGCACGGGGCCGCGCGCCACCCTCTACGAATGGGACGAGGACATTCCCTCTTTCGCGACTGTCCATCGCGAGGCGAAGAAGGCCCTGAAGTACCGGCCGCCGCTCGGACGCCAGCACCCGATCGAGGCCACTCGCCGGACCGCCCATGGCTGAGCTGGCCCGGCTCGAGCGCTGGATGCAGGCCGTCATCGTGCATCCGGGCAGCGTCGAGGCTGCCGTGCGCGCGCGCTCCGCGACGCGGCACATGAGGGTCTCCGGCGCGCGCCGCGCGATCCTCCCCTCGAAGACGATGACGCCTCTCGAACGGCTCGCCGTTTACCAGGACATGTATCCGCTCCGGATGCGGGACGCCCTCTCCGCCGACTATCCCGGCCTCGCGGCGTTCCTCGGGCACGCGCACTTTTTCGATTTCGTCCTCGCGTACGTCGCGGTCCATCCCTCCCGCAGCTACACATTCGCGCGCCTGGGCGACCACGTGCCCGTGTTCCTGAGGAAGACGCGCCGCTTCGTTCCGGCGGCGTTTCTCTTCGACCTCGCCCGGCTCGAGCAGGCGATCAGCCAGGTTTTCGAACTCGACGAGAAGGACGCCAGGTCCGCGACGCCTGCCGCGCCTCCACTCCACCTCGCCGCCACGGATTGGGCGTCGCGTCGATTTGCGGTGAGCCCGACGCTGCGGCTTCTCTCATTCCGTCACGGCGTCGGACCTGCCCTCGACGCCTTGAAGGCCGGCGATCGCCCGAACACGCGCCCTCGTGCGTCGTGGGTCGCCGTGCATCGGCGCCGCTACTCCGTCTATCGTGTGGACCTCCAGCGCGCGGAATTTCATCTCCTCGAAACGCTCGCGAAGGGGTGGACGCTGGGGGCGGCCGTTCGCGACGCCGACCGACGGAACGGGAAACCTCTCTCGCCCGCCGCCGTCACGCGCGCTTTCCGCACGTTCACCGCGAAAGGCCTGCTGGGAGAGACTTGAGAGCGCCGGGCCGTCAGGGCTTCGGCGCGGGCGGCGGGAGGTCGCGCGCAGGCGTGTCCGATTGGAAGCCGGCGCGGTTGTGGGATCCGTCGCAAAAAGGCTTGTTCGCGGAATGGCCGCAGCGGCACAGGCTGATCGTCGTGCGGCCGCCGAGCCCGAATGGCTTTCCCGTGCCGTCCGCGAGCGTGATCTCCCCGCTTACGAGGAGAGGCCCGTTGGGTTTGACCTGAATTTTCACGTCACTCATTTCTTGACCCCCGGCTTTTTCTCGAGTTCGAGGAGGCGTTTCTTCCCTGTCCTGAGGAACTCGACGGCCGCCCCGCGCCCCTCCCAACCCTCGAGCGTCACGTTCGCGGCGAGGTTCGGGCGCGAGACGACGAGCGTCGGGAACCCGCGAAGCCCGTAGCGATCCGCGAGCGCGAGCATCTCGGGCGCGTTCTTGCCCGTCTCGCGGGCGCGGTCCTGGACGACGATCGGCACGAAGTCCTTCTCGACCTGCGCCGCGACCTCGGGCACCCGGAACACCTGATCTTCGAGCAGGTGGCACGGCCCGCACCAGGCCGCCGTGAAAAAATAGAGCGCGGGCTTGCCGCTCTTTTTCGCCTCGACCTCCCCAGCCGCAATCGCGCGCCACTTGACGAGGCTTTGGGGCCGGTCCGCGGCACGGGAGGAAGATGTGAGGACAATGGCGGCGAGGACGAGTGCGCCCATCGGGCGCCGGAAATCGGAGACTCCGGACATGCGCGAATGTTAGCGCGGCGCCAAAGACGGCGGGGAAATGCCCGGCGGGCCCTCGGGGATCTCGGCAAGGAGCTCGCGAAGGCTGCCCGGCCACCGGCCCGGCGGCTGGGTGAGCGCGGCGCGCACCGCGGGCGTCCGGATCCCGCCCGCGGCCTCGCGAAGAAGGCTCGACGCGAGCAGGTCCTGGCCCTGATCCCGCGCCCGCAGCGCTTGTGCCAGGAGGACGACGGGCGCGTTCTGAACCCGGTCCGGCAGAGCCTGGAGAAACGCGCGCGCGGCCTCGTCCTGACCGGAAAGGCGCAACGCCTCTATCCGGAGCGCCGCCGTGTAGCCGGAAGGCGCGAGGTCGAACAGAGTGGCGGCAAAACGCGCGGCCCGATCGGGGCGGCCGACGTCCAGACTGCGCATCGTCTGGTCTGCGAGGCCCGCGAACCAGGCCGGGTAGTACGCGCCTGGAGGCTCGCCCCGGGGGCGCGAGACGCTCATGAAGAGGTGGGGCCAGCGAAACGGGGTCGTGAGGTAGTTCGCGAGCGGCGTCTGCGTCGTGATGCTCGGCGAGGTCTGCGGCAGCTTCGGGACCGCGTCCGGGTGCCGGTCGAGCCACGGGGGCCGCAGGATGCGCTCCCGGCGAGCGTCGATGTCGAGGTTCGCGAGGCGCGCGCGGAGCAGGAAGGGATGCAGGCGCAGGCCCGAGAACGCCGCGTCCGACGCGGCGGACACGTAGCGCGGCAGCCAGTAAACGCCCTCACGGCTGGGCGGGGGCCGGAACGACACCGGATATTCCTCGTAGAGAGTTGGCGACACCGGCGCGAAGCCGGTCGAGGATAAATAGAAGAACGAAGCTGCCTCGGCCTGCAGGGTGCCGAGGGCGTTGACGGCAACCCCGAGGGCGAGCAGCGCCGCGCCCGCAATGCGGAGCGTCCCCGAGGTCGCAGCGGCTCCGGCGGCGGCCGCGAGCAGCGGGACGGCCGGCACGAGAAAGCGCGGCCCCCAGCCGCTGCATCCGTCCCAGGCCCACCACTGCCCATAGAGCGCGAGAAGGCCCGCGACGAGCGCGAGCGTCGCGACGGCCGGCCCGCGTGTTCGCACGCGCCGCGCGAGGACGGCGAGCCCGCCGAACGCGAGGACGCCGAGCGGGAAGTACAGGAGAAGACCCTTGTTCGGACCAACGAGGAGGCGCCAGGCGCCGTCGACGAGCGGATGGGAGAACGCCTGGCCTCGCGCGTACGAGGAGAACGGCTTCCCGAAGCGAGCAAACTCGAACGCGAGCATTGCCGCGACCGGGAGAAACGCGCCGGCCGCGGCCGCTCCCCAGACCTTCAGCCTCTCGCGCGCCGGCGGCCATACGCCGCAGGCGAGCGGAAGGAGCGCGAGCGGGACGAAGAGAAGGTTCACGACCTTCGTGAGGACGAGCCAGCCCGCAAAAGCGCCTGCGAGGGCCGCGAATCGGAGCGCGGCGCGTCCCCCTGCGCCCTTGGCGCGCTCTGCGAAGAGGACCGCGAAGACGAGGCAAACGGCCTGGAGAGGCTCCGTGAACCCGGTGGCCGTGTACGCCCAGAGGGGCGAACCGACCGCGGCCCCGAAGACGGCGAGCCCCTGCCCGAAGGCGCCGGCGCCGAGGTCTCGCGCGAGGAGGCCCGCGCCAGCGGCGGCGGTCGTCACGAGGAGCACCTGAAGGAAGACGAAGAGCGTCTGGGAAGTTCGAGCGCCGAAGCGCGCCTCCCACGGGCCCGCGAGGAGCGCGAACGGGACCTCGAGAAGGGGGAGGCCCATCCCGTAGGGGGACACGGCGTCGCCCCCTGCACGTGGGATCGCGAACGTCTGTCCGCGTGAGATCCCGAGCTCGCCCGTCGTCGCGATCGAGATCGCCGTGTGGAGCATTTGCTGCTCGTCGCTCACGGTCCCGAACGTGCGCTCCTCGGCCGTGGCCGCGAGCAGGACGAACGCGGCGACGACCGCGAGCCTGAGGGAGAGCGCGCTCTCTCTCAGGGGTGTCCGTGCCATCGAGCCGCCTGCGGCCGGCCCCCGCCGTCAAGGGCTCGCCGCACGGCCGCCACGGGCTCCGTCTCGACGCTGAAGTATTCGGCCCCGTCCCGCGCGAACCCCTCGTCCGCTAGATGCCGCAAAGCGGCAATGAGCGGGTCGAAAAAGCCGGAGCCGTTGAAAAGGACGATCGGCCGCTCATGATGGCCGAGCTGACGCCATGTGACGATCTCGAAGAACTCGTCCAGCGTTCCGAAGCCCCCCGCGAGCGCGAGAAACCCGCTGGCGATCTCCGCCATCCGGGCCTTGCGCTCGTGCATCGTCGCGACGATCTCGAGCTGCGTGAGCCCGTGGTGCGCGACCTCCTTCGCCGCAAGGCCCGCGGGGATGACGCCAAGAACGGGCGCGCCTTCTTCGAGCGCGGCGTCCGCCATGACGCCCATGAGCCCGACGCGCCCGCCGCCGTATACCAGTCCCGCTCCGGCGCGCGCGATCGCGCGCCCGATCGCGGCGGCATTTTCCGCGTGCACCGGAGCAAGGCCCGGCCGCGCGCCGCAGAACACAGTGAGCATCGGCCTGTCGAACGTCATCGTCATGCCGAGAATGATGCCCGATCCCGACGCGTGCGGTAAGGTCGTCTGGATGACGGCCCCCAAGCCTTCCAACCCGTCCGACCCGGCCCGGGCGGCACTCTCTCGCGCGCTCCGGAAACACGTTCCCGCCGATCCCGAGGAAGCCGCTGACCGCGACGCCATCCTCCGTCTCGTCGAAACGGAGCAGGCGTGCTTCTCGCGGAATACGTTCACGCCCGGGCACGTCACGGGAAGCGCCTTCGTCGTCTGCCCCATGACGGGCCTCGTCCTCCTGCACCACCACCGCCGGTTGGACGCCTGGCTCCAGCTGGGCGGCCATGACGAGGGCGAGCACGACCCCCGGGCGACCTCGCTCCGCGAGGCGGCAGAGGAATCGGGGCTGCGCGATCTCTTGCTCCTGTCGGACGAGATTCTCGACCTCGACGTCCATCCGATCCCCGCCGGCAAAGGCGAGCCCCCGCACCTTCACCACGACGTGCGGTATGTGCTCGCGACGGAGGCGCCCCGGTCCATCCACCGCGACGCCGCCGAGTCCATCGACCTCCG
The DNA here is from genome assembly GCA_038245905.1 of Thermoanaerobaculia bacterium. Classification (GTDB taxonomy): domain Bacteria; phylum Acidobacteriota; class Thermoanaerobaculia; order UBA5066; family UBA5066; genus Fen-183. The sequence goes on from JBBRRY010000032.1 coordinate 6,333, forward strand.
CTGGTTCACGCTCGGGGAGGCCGCGGAGAAGATGAACGAGCCCGGCGGCCGACGTGCCCTCAACCGGATCGCGGCGCTCCTCGCGGCCCGCCGCTGACTCTCAGGCGCCGGCCGGCCCGGCTTCCGGTGCGGCGTCTCCGCTCTCGGCGTCCCGGTACATCTGTTCGATGACGTCCCGGTACTTCTCGGCGATGACGCGCCTCTTGACCTTCATCGTGGGCGTGAGCTCGCCGGTCTCGATCGTGAAGTCGTCCGTGAGAAGAGTGAATGCGCGAATCTGTCGTTCGTGGGGCTCGTCTCCGTTCAAAATGTCGATCGCCTGCCGGACGAGCGAAAGGACCTTCGGGTCGTTCACGAGCTCGTCATGATCGCGATACGTCAGGCCCGCGGAGCCCGCCCAGGCCTCGAGCTTCTCGAAGTCAGGGACGATGAGGGCCGCGAGGAACTTCTGGCGATCGCCGATGAGCACGGCTGACGCGATGTACCGCACCGATTTCAACGCAGCCTCGATCGGTGCCGGCGCGATGTTCTTGCCATACGCGTTGATCAGGATTTCCTTCTTCCGGTCCGTGAGCGAAAGAAAGCCCTCCGCGTCGAAAGAGCCGACGTCCCCCGTCAAGAACCACCCGTCCTCGTCGAAGACTTTCGCCGTCTCCTCGCTTTTTCTCCAGTAGCCGCCCTCCATGACGTTCGGTCCCTTGGCCAGCACCTCGCCGTCCGCGGCGAGCCGCAGCGTGACGCCCGGGATCGCTCGCCCCACCGTGCCGAGGCGCCACTCGCCGGGACGATTGCACGCGAGGACGGGGCTCGTCTCCGTGAGACCGTAGCCTTCGTAGACTTCCACGCCGGCGCCCAGGAAGAACGCCGCCACCTCCCGGGACAGGGGCGCGCCCCCCGAGATGGCGAAGCGGAAGCGGCCGCCGAGGCGGGCCTTGATCTTCCCGAAGACGAGCCGATCGGCGACCGCGTACCGAAGCCGGAGAAAAGGTCCCGGAACTCTTCCTGCATCGAGGATCGCGAGGCGCCGGGCGCCCGTCTTCACCCCCCAGGAAAAAATCGCGCGCCTGAGCGCCGGAGCCTTGTCGACGGCAGCCTGGACACGCGCGAGCATCTTCTCGTAGACGCGCGGCACGGCAGCGAAGCAATGGGGCTTTACCTCGGCGAAGCTCTCCGAGAGCTTGTCGATCGACTCGGCATACGTGATGGTCGCGGCGCGCGAAAAGTAGAGGTAGTCGACCATGCGCTCGAACACATGCGAGAGAGGCAGGAACGAAAGGGCCAGGGTGTCTCTCTGGACGTCGAAGAGCGCCGAACACGCCGACACGTTCGACACGAAATTCTCATGCGTGAGAATGGCACCCTTGGGCTCTCCCGTGGTGCCTGACGTGTAAATCATCGTCGCGAGATCGCCCGGAAGGACGGCCGACGCGCGCTCTTCGAAGGCGCCCGGGTCGGCGCGCAACGCCGCGAGTCCTTTCTGGACGACGGTCTCGAAGGGCGTGGCATTTCCCGAGCTCCACGGCACGTTGTCGACGACGATCACATGCCGTAGATCCGGGCATCGATCGCGCACGTCCACGACCTTCTGAAGCTCGATCGCGTTCGACACGAAGACGACCTTGGCAAGGGAGTCACGGAGGATGTACTCGACCTGCGGCGCGAGATAGCTCGTGTAGATCGGCACGGTCAGCGCGCCGAGCGCGAGCGCCGCGAAATCCGCCATCGGCCACTCGGGCCGGTTCTCGGAAAGGATCGCGACCCGATCTTCCCGGTCGACCCCGAGGAGCGCGAGGCCGAGCGCGAGCCCCTGCGTGCGCTCGCCGAACTCAGCCGCCGAGAGCGGGGTCCAGGACCCGCCGATCTTGGAAACGAGCAGTTCTGCCTTCCCGCTCGAGGCCGCGAAGCGGAAGTAGTCCAGGAGAGTCTTCGCGGGAAGCGGTTCGAGCACGTTCTTCGCTCCATTATGCCGGAGAAAACTCTCCGCGAACTCGCAGAGGATATCCTTGCACCTTGGACCAGGCCCTTCTCGACTGCGTCGCGGACCCCATCTTCGTCAAGGACCGGCATCACCGGCTCGTCCAGATGAACGAGGCCTTCTGCCGGTTCATGGGGTCGACCCGCGAGAAGCTCCTCGGACAGACGGGCCTGGAGCTCGTCAACCCCGAAGAGGCCGCCGTCTGGGTCGCGAAGGACGACGAAGTCCTCGAAACCGGCAGGGAGAACGTCAGCGAGGAGGCCGCCACGTTCGGGGACGGGCGCTCCCTCGTGGTCGTGACCCGCAAGACGCTCTACGTGAACGAGAAGGGAGAACGATTCATCGTCGCCGTCGTGCGCGACATTACCGAGGCGAAGCGCGCCGCCGAGGAGCGCGAAAAGCTCGTCGTGGCCCTCAAGGCCGCCCTCGCCGAGGTTCGCACCCTCCAGGAGTACCTCCCGATCTGCTCCTACTGCCGGAAGGTCCGGGACGACCAGAACTACTGGACGCAGATCGAGAACTACATCACGGAGCACACGGGTTCCATGTTCAGTCACGGGATCTGTCCGGAGTGCTACCAGAAGGTCGTCCAGCCGGAGATCGACGGAATCCGCTAGCGGTCAGACCGCCCGCACCGAGATCGACAGCACGTCGGCGCAGGCGCGGATTTCCTCGAGGACGGCCGGCCGCGGAGCCGATCCGACCTGGATGCGCGCGCAGGCCGCCTCCGCGCCCGCGAACACGACGTTCTCCGTCTGTTCGACGTTGATTCCGGCCGCGCGCAGCACGCCGAAGACGTGCGCGAGCACGCCGACCCGGTCGCGGTGACGAACGGACAGCACGTGCGTCGCCGGCGTGCGGCTCGCGAGGTTCACGGCGTTTGGGACGTCCCCCGTCGACGCGAAGGCGGCGACGATCCGGACCGTCTCCGCAGCGATCGCGCTCTGCGCCTGGTCCGTCGAGGCGCCAACGTGGTGCGTTCCGACGACGCCGTGCAGTTTCACGATGCCGTCCTCGAAGGCGCCGGTGCCGCCGGCCGGCTCCTTCGCGAAGACGTCGAGGCCCACCCGGATCGCCTTCGCCGCGATGGCGGCTTCGAGCGCCGGCTGGGCCACGACCTCGCCGCGGCTCGTGTTCACGAAGAACGCGCCCGGCTTCATGGCCTCGAAGAATCTCGCGTCGAGCATGCCCTTCGTCTCGTTCGTGAGCGCGCAGTGCACGGTCACGACGTCGGACGCGGCCGCAAGCGCGTGGATCGAGTCCGCGCGCGCGATGCCGAGCCGGGACGCGAGGTCGTCGTCCAGCGAGCGACTCCAGGCGACGACCGGCATCCCGAACACCCGCGCACGCGTCACGACCTCCCGCCCGATCGCGCCGAGCCCGATCACGCCGAGCGTCCGGCCCGCGAGGCCACGGGCCTTCCCATAGAGCGCCTTGTTCCAGATTCCCGAGCGCAGGTCGTTCGCCTGCTCGACGATGCTGCGGTCGAGCGCGAGGATGAGGCCCCACGTGAGCTCCGCGACGGCGATTGCGTTCTTGCCCGGGCAGTTCGAGACGGCGACCGCAGAGGCCGAGGCGGCGGCAAGGTCGATCGTGTTCACGCCGGCGCCCGCCCGCACGATGAGCGCGAGGCCGGAGGCCTTGCCAATCTCGGCCGCCGTCACCTTCGTCGAGCGCACGACGAGGATCTCCGCCCGCGTTTCCGCGAGCCTTGCCCCGAGCGCCGCGCCCTCGAGCTTCGGCTCGTAGAGGACCTCGCAGCCGAGCGCGGCGAGGCCGTCGAGCCCTGTCTTTTCGAATGCGTCGGCGACGAGAACCTTCATTCGGGACTCAGAATCGGTGCACGAAGAGCCCTGAGCGAAGCTTCGGCTCGAACCAGGTGGATTTCGGCGGCATCGTGACACCGGCGTCCGCGATCGCCATGACGTCGGAGATCTGAGTCGGGTACATCGAGAAGGCCACCGCTCCGCGCCCGGAGCGCACGCGCTCTTCCAGTTCGCCCGTCCCCCGGATCCCGCCGACGAAGTCGATGCGCGGGTCCGTGCGCGGATCCCCGATCCCGAGGATCGGCGAAAGGAGGCGGTCCTGGAGGACGGAGACGTCGAGGGACGCGACCGGATCCTTCGATGCAACCGGCTCTTTCGGCGTGATGGTCTGCCAATTTTCTCCTAGAAAGTAGGAGAACTCGCCGCGGCGGCGAGGCTCGGGCACTTCGGCGGGCCGCACGTCGAACCGCTCGTTGACCTTTCTAAGAAAATCTTCTTTCCCCATGCCCCCGAGATCCTTCGCGACCCGGTTGTACGGGAGTATCGCGAGCTCCTTGTCCGGGAAGATCGTCGCGGGAAACCAGTTGACCGGATGCTCGTCGGGAAGCGCCCCGCCCGTCCGCTCGCGCACCGCTGCGCGCGCGCGCGAAGCGGACGCGCAGCGGTGATGACCGTCGGCGACATAGAGAAACGGCACCGCCGCAAAGGAGGCGACGAAGAACGCGACGTCGTCCTCCGGCACGATCCAAAGGGTGTGCTTCACACCGTCCGGTGCCTCGAAGTCGAATTCCGGCGGCGCCGCGGTTACCCGGGCGACGCGGGCGTCGATCGCGTCGACCGCCCGATACGTCAGGAACACGGGCTCGGCGTGAGCGGACTGCGCGAGGAGGTGGGCCACACGGTCGTCTTCCTTGTCGCGCCGCGTCTTCTCGTGCTTGCGGATGACGTCCGCGTCGTAGTCGTCGACCGAGCAGGCCGCGACGATTCCGTCCTGCTTGCGCCCCTTCCACGTCTGCCGGTAGACGAGGAGCCGGGGCACGGGATCGCCCACGAGCGTGCCGTCCGCGTAGAAGCCGTCGAGATTCTCGCGGCCCTTCGCATAAACGGCGGCCGCGTGGATGTCTGTGTCGTCGGGGAGGTCGATCTCCGGGCGGCAGACGTGCAGGAAGGACTGCCGGTTGCCCTTCGCGAGTGCGCGGGCTTCCCGTGTGTCCACGACGTCGTAGGGGACGGAGGCGACGCGCGCCGCGAGCGCGCGCGTGGGTCGGCCGGACGGGAACGGACGAAGGCGTGCCATGTGCGAAGTATCCCTCACCCGGAGACCCGGCGCATGCCGCCCGTGCTAGACTTTTCTCATCGATCGGACCCGTCGCTGAAAGGAAATTCGGGGATGAAACTCTACGTCGGCAATCTCTCCTATGGTGTGAACGATGCCTCCCTCCGAGCCCTCTTCGAACCCCACGGCGCCGTCGAGTCGGCCACGGTTGTCGCGGACCGCGAGTCGGGCCGTTCCAAGGGCTTCGGCTTCGTCGAAATGAGCGATGCGGACGCCCAGAAGGCGATCCAGGCGCTCAACGGCTCGCAACACGACGCCCGGACCATCCGCGTGAACGAGGCCCGCCCGAAGACCGACGACGCCCGCGGCCCCCGCTGACAACGATGTCGGCGGGCGGCTCGAACGCCCGCAGCACGACTCGTCTTTTCGGGGCTGCGATCCTGCCGATCGCGGCCTTTTTTCTTTTCGCGGCGGCCGCTCCCTCCGGGGACGACCTCGTGTTCACGGGCGGCCGCGTCGTAGACGGCACAGGCGCCGCGGCCTTCAGCGCGGACGTCGCCGTCCGGAACGGCCTCATTGCCGCCGTCGGCGAGCTTGCGCCGAACCGGATCACCCGTGCGCGTCGCCGCATCGACGCCACCGGTCTCGTCGTCTCGCCCGGATTCATCGACCTCCTCGGCCAGTCCGAATACAACGCCCTCGTGGACCGGCGCGCGGCTTCGAAGATCACGCAGGGGATCACGACGGAAGTCACCGGCGAAGGCGAGTCCATCGCTCCCCTCGACGAGACGCTTCTCAAGAGCAACGAGGACACCTACAAGCACTATGGCCTCCGGCCAGACTGGTCGAGCCTTCTCACGTATTTCATGCGCTTCCGGCGCACGCCGCCCACGATCAACCTCGGCACGTTCGTGGGCCTCGGCGGGCTGCGGCGGATGGTCGTCGGAATGGAAGACCGGCGCGCGGGAGCGTCCGAAGTCGAGGCGATGAAAGCGCTCGTTGCGCAGGCCATGGAGGATGGCGCACTCGGCCTCTCGACGTCGCTCCAGTACGTGCCGGACCTCTACAACTCCACCGAGGAGATCATCGCCTGCGCGAAGGTCGCCGCGTCCCGCGGGGGCGTGTACTTCACACACCAGCGCTCGGAGGGAAACCGCATCGACGCGTCGCTCGCGGAAGTCTTCCGGATCGCCCGCGAGGCGAAGATCGCGGCCAACGTCTGGCACATCAAGGCGGCCTACCGCCGCAACTGGGGCACGATGCCGAAGATCCTCGCCGCATTCGCCTCGGCCCGCGCGGCTGGCCTGGACGTCGCCGCGAACCAGTACCCGTGGAACGCCGCGTCGAACGGGCTCGACGCCTGCCTCCCCCCCTGGGTGCGCGAGGGCGGCCGCGAGCGGCTCCTCGCGCGCCTCCGCGATCCCGCGGCCCGGACGCGTATCCGGAACGAGATGGCGGAAGACACACCGGCCTGGGAGAACCAGTGGTTCGGCTCGGGCGGCGGCTCCGGGGTCATGCTCTCGGCCGTTCTCGACCCCAGCCTCAAGAAGTACGAGGGCGGCACGCTGGAGGCGATTGGCGCCCTCATGAAGAAGGATCCGCGCGACGCGCTGATGGACATTGTCCTCCAGGACCGGGCGAATTCATTCTGCATTCTCTTCATGATGAGCGAAGAGGACGTCCGGACGGCTCTCAAGGATCCGTTCGTCGCCTTCTGCACGGACTCCGGCGCCGCGGCCATGGACGGGATCTACTCGGAAGAAAAATCTCATCCCCGCGCCTGGGCCTCGACCGCGCGCATTCTCGGAACGTACGTGCGCGACGAGAAGCTCCTCACCCTGGAGGAGGCCGTCCGGAAAATGACCTCTCTCCCGGCCGCGAGGGCCGGACTCAAGGACCGAGGGACGCTCAGGGTCGGGCTGCCCGCCGACGTCGTCGCGTTCGATCCGGCCCGCGTGAAACCCGTCTCGACGTACGCCGACCCGCTGCGCTACTCCAAAGGGTTCCCGTACGTCGCCGTGAACGGCAAGCTCGTCGTGGACGACGGGAAAATCACGGCGGAACGGCCCGGCCAGCCGCTCCTCGGCCCGGGCGCGAAACGCTGACGGCAGTCCGCTAAGTCGCGGCAACCTCCACGCTCAGCCGTGGCGCCGCGGCAAGAGTTTTCTGCCATTTCCCGAGCAGCTCGACGACGATGTCGCTGATCCGGAGAAGGTTCTCGCGGCTGGAGCCCCCGAGGTGCGGCGTCATGAGGACGTTCGGCGCGGAGAGGAGCGGGCTGTTCGGATCGGGCGGGTCGCTGAGGAAGACGTCGGTCGCATAGGCGCGCACCTTGCCGGACGCGAGCGCCTGCGCGAGGTCCGGCTCCACGACGATCGAGCCGCGGGCGGTGTTCACGAGGATGACCCCGTCCTTCATCTTGGTAATCGTGTGCTCGTTCACGAGGCCACGGGTCTCGGCCGTGGCCGGGACGTGGAAGCTGATGACGTCGGCGCGCAGGAAGAGCTCGTCGAGGTCGTCCACGAGCTCGGCGAGGGCGTGGTTCGCGATCTGCGGGTCGTAGGCCAGGATCTTCATCCCGAAGGCCTGGGCCCGGCGCGCGACCTCGGTGCCGATCAGGCCGGCACCGACGAGGCCGAGCGTCTTGCCGAAGAGCTCGGTACGCTTGAGCTCCTTCTTGAGAAAGCGCCCCTGCTTGAGGCCTGTGTGCCCTTCGACGAGGCGGTTCGGGATGGCGAGGAGAAGCGCCATCGTGAGCTCGGCGACCGCGACCGACGAGGCGCGAGGCGTATTCTTGACGTCGATCCCGCGCTCGCGGCAGGCCTGGATGTCGACGTTGTCGAGGCCCACCCCGCCCCGGATCACGAGCTTGAGGTTCGGCGCGCCGTTCAGATACTCGCGCGTCACTTTCGTCTTCGAGCGCACGAGGACCACGTCTGCATCCTTGAGGCGCGCGGGGTCCGTCAGCACTTCGCCGAACGGGGCGAGGCGGCCGGGAAGGGACTCGTCGAACGCGTCGGCAATCAGGATCTTCATGGAATCCTCCCTCCCTCCAAGGCTAGGCCGACGAGAGCCTGCCCGGCATGATCCAGACGAATCAGACGAGGAAGGGACCGAGGGGATGCGAGCTCATCCGTTCGGCCTGCGGATAAGGCCGACCGCCTCAGTGAGCGCCGGCGCGCTCATGCCGTTCTCAGACCTATCTTCGGATTCCGGCCTCGGTTTCTCGTCTCCCTCCCCGGGCGCGAGGAAGAGGTTGCTCTCGAGGCCGTGCTGCTTCGTGTACATCTCGTAGTACCGGCCGCGCGCCGCGTAGAGCGTCCCGTGCGTCCCGCGCTCGGAGATGAGCCCGGCCTCGACCACGAGGATCTGGTCGGACCGCCGGATCGTGGAGAGGCGGTGCGCGATGACGAACGTGGTGCGCCCCTTCATCAGGAACGAAAGCCCCTCCTGGATGAGAGCCTCCGACTCCGAGTCGAGGCTGGAGGTCGCCTCGTCGAGGATGAGTATCCGCGGGTCCGCGAGGATCGCCCGCGCGATCGAGACACGCTGTCGCTGCCCGCCCGACAGCTTCACCCCGCGCTCGCCCACGATCGTGTCGTACTTCTTTTCGAAGCCTTCCGCGAACTCGTCCACGCGAGAGATCCGGCAGGCGCGGAGAATCTCCTCCTCGCCAGCGTCCGGGCGAGAGAACGCCACGTTCTCCCCAATCGTGCCGTCGAAGAGGAACGTCTCCTGGAGGACGACGCCGAGCGCGGATCGATACGAATCGAGGCGCACCGTCGCGAGATCCACGCCATCGACGCGCGCAACCCCCGCTGTCGGGACGTGGAAGGCCGCCACGAGGCCGATGATCGTCGTCTTGCCCGAGCCCGAGGGCCCGACAAGGGCCGTGACGGAGCCTGGCGGTGCGTGGAAGGAGACCCCGTGAAGGACCTCCTTCCCCTCCTCGTAGGCGAATTTCACGTCCTCGAACGCGATGTCGCCCGAGATCGCGGGAAGGGCGACCGTGCGGCGCGGATCGGCGTCTTCGGGCTTTTCGGCCAGGATTTCGCGCGTCCTCTCGAGGCCGGCGAGCGCCTCCGTGAGCTGCGTTCCGATCGCGACGATCTGGAAGATGGGCGCCACAAGGAAACCCATGAAGAGCGTATACGTGAAGAACCCGCCGAGGGTGAGCGTGCCCGCGAGGATCTGGCGCGCCCCGACGTACATGACGACGGCGCCCACGATGCCGAGCATCACGGTCGACGAGAGGCTCATGACGCTCGTCGAGGTGAGCGTCTTCAGGACGTTGTCCAGGAGGCGCTGCACACCCGCGGCAAAGACGCCCTCCTCGCGCTCCTCGGCGTGGTAACCCTTGACGACTCGCACCCCGCCCAGCGATTCCGTCAGACGGGCGGTGACCTCGGCGTTGATCTTTCCGCGCTCGCGGAAGATCGGGCGGATCGTTCCGAAGGCCCGGTTCAGGACGACGCCGAACCCCACGAGGAATGCGAACGCGAGAAGCGTCATCGTCGCGCTGATCTTGAAGAGGACGACGAGCGCGATGGCCGCGGTGAGGAGCCCGCCCACGAACTCGACGAGGCCCGTACCAATGAGATTCCTCACGCCCTCGACGTCCGACATGATCCGGGACACGAGCGCGCCGGTCTTGTTCGCGTCGTAGAACGTGACGGGCAGGCGTCCGATGTGCGCCTGCACCTTCCGCCGAAGCTCGGCGATGAGGCGCTGGGCGGCTTTCGAAAGAACCTGCGTGAGCGAGAACGACGTAATGCCCTGGATGATCGTCGCTGTCACGACCGCGGCGAGGAGCGGCAGGAGCATGTCCATCCGCTTCTTGCCGATCACGTCGTCGATCAGGAACTTCGTCGACGCCGGGAGGACGAGGCCCGACACGCGATTGACTGCCATCAGGACGAACCCCAGGGCGAGGATTCCCTTGCGAGGCGCGACGAGCGCCTTGATGTCCGGAAGGAGCGCCCGGAGGCGCTCGGACTTCGGGAGCTTCGGCCTGTCGTCCCGGATTTTCCGTCCCGATCTCTCCGGATTCGGGAGCGCTCCCATCGGGTTCTTCACGGCGGCCAAGGGTCCTCCTGGGTTTCGGAGAGCGCGACGCCCCGCGCGGCGAGACGATCGACGAAGGCCGCAAAGAGGCCGGGCTGCGCTCCAAGCAGCTCCAGCGGAAACACTCCCGGCTCGCGAAATGTTCCCGCCGAAAGGAGCTCCGCCGCGATGACGCACGGAAAACCCGTCGTTCGGGCCATGGACGTCGCGCCCGTCGTCGTGTCCGTCCGGTCGAAGAGGTCGTGAAGGAGGCGCGCCGGCCTCCCGGCCCGCATGCCGCGCGACTCGACGCGCAGCACTGTGAACTCCTCCTCGCCCTCGGGCCTCTTCCACATCGGGAAGAGGAGAGCTTCCGCGACGGCGCGCGGGGTCACCCGGACGCCGCCGGCTTCCACGAGTGCGTCGCCGAAGAACCCGGCGTCGCGGAGAAGACGCATCTTCTCGGCGTGACCCGGCCAGCGCAGGGTCTTTTCGCGGAGGTTCCGCGCTTTTACGGTCGTCAGCACCGTTCGGAGGCCGTCCGTGAGAAATCCCTCCAGCGTCCCAACGCCCGGGAGCTCGAAGCGCGTCACGTCCGACAGGGCGGGCCGCGAGACGACCCTTCCGTCCTCGACGAGGCGAGCCGGACGCGTGTATTCCTCAATGACGTCGGTCGGGGAAAAGACGGCGCGGTACTCCCACGGCTGCGTCCGCGTGAGCGGAAGCCCGCCGACGGAAATGACGATCGAGTCGAGGGAGTCGGTGTCGAACCACGCCGCCGCGCGCCCGCAGGTGAGATTCGAGAGGCCCGGCGAGACGCCGCAGTCCACGAGCGCCGAAACGCCACGCTCCTTCGCGAGAGCATCGAGCACAAGAGGGTCCTCCGGTGCGAACGAGATGTCGGCCACCGGCTTTCCAGCCTCGATCACGGTTTTCAGCATCGCGTGCCCGAGGAACCCCGGTACCGCTCCCACCACGACGTCGGCGGGCGCAACGGCCGCGGTGATCGAAGGTCCGCTCGCGAAGTCGACGCGGGCCGTGGCAACGCGCGGGAGCTTCGCGAGAGCCCCGAGGGCGTCCTCCGAGCGGTCGCAGACGAGGACGTCCCAGCCGTCTCTCGCGAGCGTTCGGGTGATGAGAGAGCCGACGAGGCCGGCACCGAGAACGGTCGCGTGTGGCATGGCGGTCATCTTGCCACGGGCTTCGTCAGGAGAAGGTTCATCCACTTCTGCGAGCGGCTGCGGCACGTCTCGAGGATCTCGGCGGTACGAAGCGGGTGGCGCTCTTTTTCCGGCGCCTCGACGTCCTCGAACTGGAAGCCGAGGTCTTCGAGCTCCGCGAGGAGGCGTACCGTGTCGGCCTGCGCCCGCGCGAGCGCCTCGGGCCAGACCTCGAGGAAGACCGTGATCTTCTCCAGCCCAAGGAGCTCGAGCGCGCCTCCGACCACGAGCGCCTCGGCGCCCTGCACGTCGATTTTCACGAGCACGCCCGCTTCGAAGGCTCGCGCTTCATCGGCGAACCCGTCGAGCAGGACCGTGGCGACCTCCACCGACCGGCCGGACGAGGTGCGGACCGAGCCCTCTTCGAACGAATGCGCGCCGAAGTTCGCGTCGTCGAGGTGCAGCCGCATGACGCCCTTCCTGTTCGAGACGGCCGCGTTGACGAGTCGGACGTTCGTGAACCCGTTCTCCCCGACGTTCCGCGCCAGAAGAGCAAAGTTGCGCGGCTCGGGCTCGAACGCGAACACCCGGCCCGAGGATCCGACTGTGCGCGCCGCGAGGAGCGTGTAGTAGCCGATGTTTGCTCCCACGTCGAAAACGCACATCCCCTCCCGCGCGTGCTCAAGGAAGGCAGCGGTCTCCAGCGGCTCCCAGATTCCCTCGCCGAGAAGGTGGGTCGCGATGACACGGTCTCGCGTGTCCACCCACATCGGAATCCCGTTCGCGACGACGCGCTGTTCTCCACCGGGGAAAACGAGGCGATGAATCAGCCCGTAAGCCGCTCGCACGCCGGGAACGCACTCGATGCGAGTGCCGCCGAGTGCCGCGCGAAGCCGCGAGAGAGCCCTCTGGACGTGCATCCTCGCGTTCACGAAGGCTCTCCCCGGTCGATGCGCGGCATGGACCGCTCGATTATGAGCGTCCCCGATGCGCCGGGTTAAACTGGAATTAATTTGAGGGTTTCACGGTGCATGTAGGCAGGATCGTGGCTGGCGTCTGTCTCGCAATCCTGGCGGCGGTGATGCTCGGCCTCCAGATTCTCGCGGTCAGGACGGAGACCGTGAACTGGGACGAGTTCGGCCTTCTGTTCCGAGCGCACGAGTCGCTGCGAACGGGGCGTCTGGACGGTGGGGGGCGGCCTGGCCTGGCGTCGATCGCAGCAATCCCGGTCGTCCAGGGTTGCACGGATGGCGTCTCGGCCGTGCGGAAGGCGCGCTACGTGTGGCTCGTCTTCACGGCCCTCCTGGTCGCCGGCACATGGACTCTTCTCAGGAACATCTGTCGGAGGAATGCCTCCTCCGCACTGGCCGCGAGCCTCGGGACGTCTCTTCTGGTGCTCGTCCCCGCGTTCCTTCGGTGGTCCTTGCAGGTGCGCGCCGACCAGCCGGCTCTCGCGGCAAGCGTGTGGTCCGGGGTCCTTCTGCTCGGGAAGAGACGCCGGTGGGAACACGCGCTCGCCGCAGGCTGTTTGCTCGGGATGGGCTACCTGTTTTCGCAGAAGGCGGCCTACGTCGGACTTCTCGTGATCGTTCTCGCGGCCGGCGATGTCTTCATCGATCGCGATTGGCGAATGGAGCGCGAGCTGCGTCGAGCCGCCGCATTCGCGGGCGGGGGGCTCCTGACCCTGGCCATCTACCGGCTCGTCGTCTCACGCTTCCTGGCATTGCCTCCCGTCAACTCGTGGGGAACCGTGACGAGCGCCTTTGCGGGCTACCGCAGCTCCATCGGCTTCAACGCCTATGTCGGGATGCTGCCGACCCTCGTGCCCCACGCCGTCCTCATCGCGCTCCTCGCCTTCGCGACGTGGCGCGGCCGGCCGCTCGGGAGGAAACCCGAGGGACGGACCCTCCTCGTGGCCTGGGCGGTGGCCGCGCTCGGCGTCGCGGTGGGCGTGTTCCACGCGGGTACGTTTCCCTACTTCTGGATGACGCTGGGCTTGTTTCCGGCGGTCGCTCTCGCTCTGGGTTTCAACGAGGTTCTCCAACTGCTGGATACCCCGAGAGACCGCGGCGGCCTCGTCGCGGTGATCGGCCTCCTCCTTACGGTTCCTTCGCTTCGGGCTTCCGTCCTTCTCCAGGCGGACTCCCAGGCGCCGCAGCGGTCGGCCCTCGGGTTCGTCGCCCGGAATTTCGAGCCGGAGGATCGAGGATTTCAGCCCGAGAGCGCCCTCTTTTGCCGGCAGGATCCGGCGCCCTTCCCGACCTACTTCTCGCAGGACATCGCGGCGGCGTTTTACACAGCCGGAGCTCCCGAGAGAGTTACGAGCTTCCTCGCCGAATTCCGGAGGCGGCCGATTCGGTTTCTCGTGTCTTCGTGGCGCCTCCAGCAGTTCCCACCCGAGGTGCAGCGATTCTGGTCCCGCAACTACGTGCCCTATCGCGACAACGTCTTCGTCCCGGGGTTGGAAATCGAAGGAGAAGAGGGCACGGACGTCTCGTTCGACATCCTGGTGCCTGGCCGATATCGATGGTGGCCGGGGTTCGCCGGAAAAGCAGACGGCGTTTCCGTCGACGGGACGCTCTTCGCTCCGCACGGCGATCTCTTTCTCGAGGCCGGGCCCCATACCGTCCGGATACTCCGCGCGACGCTCGGCCGGTTGACCCTGGCCCTTCGCGACCCGCCTGGAGACGGCCCCTTCCCCCCCTTTTATGGTCTCGCGATGCTTCAGGAGAACAGCGGAATCCACGCGCCGGAGCCATAGAAACCTGGCGCGTACGCGGGCGCGAGATCGCCCGGCGGCTATAGTGGGCGACAACGTGACGAGAAGATCATGACGCACGGTCGGCAGCTCGAACGCACGTTCGTTCTCGTCGACATCCTCGTCCTCATGATCGCGATGCTCGTGTCGTATGCCCTGCGCGAAACCCTCGCAACATGGGCAACCGCCTTCAAGCCGGCAGCCCCGACATGGGACTACGTGCGCCTCCTTCTCGTCTTCATTCCCACGTGGACATGGTGCGCGAGTCGCGGCGCTCTTTATCGCGTGGAGCTCCTGAACAAGCCTCTCTTCGAGTCGATCCGGGCCCTCATCGTGACGCAGACATGGGGCATAGCGGCGCTCGCCGTCGCCCTCGTCCTCTCGCGCGTCGAGTTGAATCGGTCCTTTCTGGGCCTCTTCATCGTTCTTTCGACGGTCCTACTCTTCCTCGCGATCCTCGTCGAGCGATTCTGGCTGCGGCGCAGCAGAGGCCGGAACCTGGCGGTCGTCGTCGGGGCCCGGGACCCCGAGGTCGAAGGTGAGCTCAAGCGACTGCGCGCCACTCTCGTCGAATGGCTCGAGACGACCGATGCGGGCGCTCTCCGAGCTCGGCTGGCCCTTGGAGGCGCCGACGAAGTCATCGTTCCGGCCGCGATTCCCAGGGCCCGTCTCCCCGAGCTCCTCCGCGTGTGCGAAGAGGTCGGCATCCCGGCCCGAGTCCGGATGGACCGCGTGGAGCCCGATCTGCCGCGGCCGCGCGCGGAGTTGGTCGGCCCGACCCTGTATCTGCTCTATCAGGCGAAGGAACCGGATCGCCCGGCTCTTCTCTTGAAATCGCTCCTGGACCGCACTCTCGCGGCGGCCGGCATCCTCGTCCTGTCGCCCGTGATGCTGGTGATCGCGCTTCTCGTCCGCCTCACCTCGCGGGGCCCCGCTCTCTTCATCCAGCCCCGCGGCGGCCTGAACGGGCGCCCCTTCCCCATGCTCAAGTTCCGGACGATGCTCGAGGGGGCCGAGGCCGCGCGCGAACGCCTCCTCGAAGCAAACGAGATGGACGGACCCGTCTTCAAGATCGCGGACGATCCGCGCGTGACGCACCTCGGTCGATCCCTCAGGCGCACGAGCCTCGACGAGCTTCCGCAGCTCCTGAACGTCCTCGCCGGCCAGATGAGCATCGTCGGTCCGAGGCCGCTTCCCCTCGTCGAGACCCGCGAGCTGACGGGATCCGACAGGCGCCGTCTCAGCATGCGGCCGGGTCTCACCTGCCTCTGGCAAGTCAGCGGGCGGAACGACCTCACCTTCCGGGAGTGGATGGCCCTCGACTTGCAATACGTCGATAATTGGAGCCTGACCGTCGACCTTGCGATCCTCGTCCGAACGATTCCGGCCCTGCTCACAGGCCGGGGCGCGCGTTAACGTCCGCTCGTCACCGAACTGCTAAACTCTTGCACCTGGAGGCTATTTGCGGTTTCTCATAACCGGGAGCAGCGGACTGATCGGCTCGGAAGCCGTGAGCTTCTTCGCGTCCCGCGGCCATCGTGTGTTTGGAATCGACAACAATTTGCGGCGCCTCTTCTTCGGTCCGGATGGCGATACGACGTGGGTACTCGACCGGCTGAAGGCGACGATCCCGTCCTTTGTCCATCGACACGAGGACATCCGCGACCGCGCCGTCGTCCTGGCCGCCGTCGAAGAGATCCGCCCCGACGTCATCATTCACTGCGCGGCGCAGCCCTCTCACGACCTCGCGGCGAAGATGCCCTTCGAGGACTTCGACACGAACGCCGTCGGCACGTTGAACCTCCTCGAGGCGACGCGCCGCTCGGCGCCCGGCGCCGTCTTCGTGTTCATGAGCACGAACAAGGTCTACGGGGACGCGCCGAACCGCATACCGTTGAAAGAGCTCCCGACCCGCTGGGATTACGACAACGCGGCCTACGCCGACGGAATCCCGGAGGAATTCTCGATCGATCAGTCGCTCCACAGCCTCTTCGGCGCGAGCAAGGTCGCGGCCGACGTCCTCTGCCAGGAATACGGCCGGTACTTTGGAATGAAGACCGGCATCTTCCGGGGCGGCTGCCTCACGGGCGTGAACCACTCGGGCGCCGAGCTGCACGGATTCCTCGCTTACTTCGTCAAGGCGGCCGCTTCCCGCCGCCCGTATACCATCTTCGGGTACAAGGGAAAGCAGGTTCGCGACCAGATCCACAGCCACGATGTCGTGCGCGCCTTCGAGGCGTTCATCGAGTCCCCGCGCCCTGGAGAGGTCTATAACCTCGGCGGCGGCAAGCCGAACAGCGTGTCGATCCTGGAAACGCTCGACCGCGTCCAGACGCTCCTCGGCATCAAGGTCGAGACGACCTACAGCGAGACGGCGCGCATCGGCGATCACATCTGCTACTACTCCGACCTCGCGAAGATGCGATCGCACTTCCCGGGATGGGACATCACGCGATCTCTCGACGACATTTTCGAAGAATTCGCGCGAGCGGCCCACGCGTCCGCGCGCGGCTGAACCGTCCCCAAGGAGGCCCACCTTGAAAGTTGCGCTCGTCAATCCGCCGTGGCGGCGCCCGGGCCACTATGGCGTCCGGGCAGGCTCGCGCTGGCCTCATTTCGAGGAGGATGGATCGCGCTACATGCCGTTCCCGTTCTACCTCGGCTACGCCGCCGCTCTTCTCGAGAACGACGGATTCGAGGCGGCCATCTTCGACGGATGCGCGACGAAGGAGAGCGACGACGCCTACCTGCGGCGGGTCGTCGCCTTCGCCCCCCAAATCGTGATCCAGGAGAACGCGACCGCCTCCATCGACGGCGATCTCAAGTGGGCGGAGAAGATCAAGAACGCAACGGGCGCCCGGGTTCTCATGACAGGCCATCACGTGGGCTTCATGCAGAACGACCTCGGAAAATATCCGTTCCTCGACGCCCTGGGCGGCGGCGAATGGGATTACACGGCTCTCGAGTTCTGCCAGAGGGTTCGAGGAGGCCAGATGATCGAGGGCATCCTCGGCCTCTCGTACCGCGATGGCGGAGGCGCCGTCGTTCACGAGGCCCGGCGCCCGAACATCGCGAATCTCGACGTCCTTCCGTTTCCACATCACCGCACCCTCGACATGGGGCTTTATCACGACAATCCCGGTGACATCCCCCATCCCTCACTCCAGCTCCACGGCTCGCGAGGCTGCCCCTACAAGTGCGACTTCTGTGTCTGGCCGCAGGTCGTCTACGAAGACAATAAATACCGAACGCGCTCGGCGAAGAACATGGCCGACGAGATCGAGGCCGCTTTTCGGAGCGATCCGTACCCCTACCGCTCCTATTACTTCGACGACGACACGTTCAACATCGGCGACAAGCGCCTCTCCGAGTTCGCCGACGAGCTGATCTCGCGGGGGCTCGAGCACATCCCGTGGGGGGCGATGTGCCGTGCCGACACTCTGAAGAAGGAAACGCTCGCGAAGCTCCGGAAGGCGGGGCTCGCGGCGGTCAAGTACGGCGTCGAGTCGGGAAACCAGAAAATCGTGGACGACAGCGGCAAGAAGCTCGATCTCGTCGTGCTGCGCGACATGATGGCCTTCACGCACGGCCTCGGGATCCGCACCCACCTCACCTTCTCGTTCGGGCTCATCGGAGAGACGAAAGAGACGATGCAGCAAACGCTGGATCTCGCTCTCGAGCTCGACCCGTTCACGATCCAGTTCTCGATCTCCACGCCATTCCCCGGCACCAGGTTCTACGAGTACGCGAAGGCCAAGGACCTGCTCCTCACCCGGGACTTCGGCGCCTACGACGGTATGTCCAGGTCCGTCGTCCGCGCCGACGCCGTGAGCGCGGAAGAGCTCGAGGAGTTCCTCGCGCACGCGTATGCGACGTGGCGCCGGCACGAAGCGGGACGCAAGGGAAGCGCCCTACGCCGTGTTCTCAATGATCCTCTGGGATCGGCGAGACTCGCGCTCAGGAACCCGCGCCGCGCCATGCAGTATGCGGTCGGCGTCCTGACGGCCGAGAAGAAGCCTGCGGGAGTCCATGACGATCGAACGCCATCGGCGTGATCGCCCGCTTCGGGTCGTGATGCTGATCCCGTACGACCTGGAATACCAACCCTTCACGATTCGGACCGCGATGTTCGCAAGAGAGCTCGTGAAGCGAGGACACAACGTCCGGATCTTCTACCGGAAAATGCGGGAGTCGAAGCGCGGGAACCGGGTGCATTTCTCCCTTCCGGACGGCTGCGAGGCACGAGCTGTACGATTCACGCAGGCGCGCGCGTGGCGAGAGGTGGCCGCGATCGCCCGCGGCGCCGACGTCATCCACTTCCAGAAGTCGCTGCCTCCGAGCACCCAGGTGGCTCTCGTGCTGGGCCACTGGCTCGACCGGCCGATTCACCAGGACTGGGACGACTACGAGTTCGCCTTCTGGAGCCAGGCCGCCCGCGACGCCTGGAGAAGCGACGCCCCCATGCGGAGACGACTCGTCAAGACGTTCCGCGCCGCGATTGCGGCCGCCCTCACGGGCTCCATGGAGTGGCTCATTCCGAAAACTGTCGATACGCTGGGCGGAGCCAGCATGTTCCTGCGGAAGAAAAGCATCGAATGGGGCGCCGACCCGGCAAACGTCTACCCGGCGCGAGTCGGAGTCGACAGCGAGCGCTTCGGGCCCGAGCGGCGTTCCGAGGACCTGCGCGCTCGTCTCGGCTTGTCGGGACCGACCGTGCTTTTCGCAGGAAGCTTCGACGTACACCCCGACCTCGTCTTCTTCGCCGAGGCGCTGCGCACCATGTTTCGCGAGGCGCCCGAAGCGCAGTGCCTCGTGGTTGGAGGAGGCTTCGGAAGGAGCCGGCTCGCAGCCCTTCTCGGCAGCGGCCTCCCCGCCCGCGCCATCGTCATGACGGAGGGCCTCGTTCCGTTCCACGAAATGCCGGCCTACGTGGCGTCGGCGGATATCGCCGCGCTTCCGTTCCGCGACACTCCGGTGAACCGCTGCAAGTCCTCTTTGACCCTCCTCGAATCGATGGCCTCCGGCCTCCCCTGCGTCGCGCACGACGTCGGCGACATCGGATGGATGCTGGGCGACGGCGGCGTGATCGCTCCCGACGCCGATCCGCAGGCCTTCGGGCGAATCCTCGCGGAACTCGTCCGCGATCCGGTGCGCCGCGAGCTCCTTGGTCGTCGGGCGCGCGAGCGTGCCGTGACTCGCTTCAGCTGGGAACGGTCGGTCGACTATCTCGAAGAGGCGTACTACGCGGGCGTCGCGAAGAAGGCCCGTACGGGTCGAGCCAGATGAAAGTCCTCCTCGCCAACGCGCCCACGAGAATCCCCGTCGCGGGCTCGAACGGAGGTCGTGAGCTGTTCTACGTGAAGGCCGGCAGCCGCTGGCCCTTCTCGATCGAGAAGAGGCGCGCCGAAGCCTGCCGCTACGTCCCGTTTCCCTTTTCACTCGCCTACCTCGCGGCGCTGCTCGAAAGGGAATCGATTCCCGTCGACGTCCTCGATGCCGTCGCTCTCAATCTCCCCGAAGACGAGTTCGTCGCGCGCTGCGCCGCGTCGGCTCCCTCGCTCATCGTGATGGAAGCGACGACGCCGACGATCGAGCACGACCTCGCGCTGGCCGGACGGCTCAAGGAAGCGACCGGCGCGCTCATCGCCCTTACGGGCGCCCACACGACCGTTTTTCCGCAGGAGACGCTCCAGTCCACGAAGGCCGTGGACTGGATCCTGAAGGGAGAGTACGAATTGAACGCGCTCGAAGCGATTCGCGCGGCGTCTTCGGATGCCGCCGGGCGTGAGACGCGTCTCTCCGCGGTTCGCGGTCTCGTGCGCGCGGTGAGGAGCGGGACGAACGGAGAACGGACGATCGTGGAAGGCCCGCCCGGCCTTCCCATCGACGACCTCGACGCCCTCCCCTTCCCGGCTCGACATCTCTTCCCGACGCCCGATGCGCCATCGATGTGGTCCTACTGGGACGGCTTCTGCCAGCGGCGGCCGGCGGTCCAGATGCACGCGAGCCGCGGATGTCCCTTCAAGTGCACGTTCTGCCTGTGGATCTCCGTCATCTACGATCAGGGGCCTTACCGGACGTTCTCCGCGAAACGGATCGTGGACGAGATGGAAGAGATCGTCCGGCGCTTCGGGGCCCGCGAGATCTACTTCGACGACGACATCTTCACGGTCAAGGAAGACCACGTCGTCGGCCTCTCCGAGGAGATCCTGCGAAGGAAGCTGAAGATCGCGTGGTCGGTGATGGGCGACGCGATGGCGGTGACCGAGCGCTCGGTCGACGCGATGGCACGGGCCGGCTGCATCGGGATGAAGTTCGGCGTCGAGAGCGCCGACCCGGAGGTCCTCAAGAAGCTGCGCAAGCCCGTCAAGATCGACAAGGTTCGGAACGTCGTCGACTGGTGCGCGTCCCGTGGCATCAAGACGCACGCCACGATCACCTTCGGACTGGAGGCGGACACCCCCGAGACCATGCAGCGCACACTCGACTTCTGCTGCAGCCTGCCCGCGGACTCGATCCAGTTTTCCACGACGACGCCGTTCCCCGGCACAGAGCATTATCGGAACGCAAAGGCCGCGGGGCAGATCGACGACAGCGACTGGTCAGGATTCGACGGCGCGCGCTCGTCGGTCCTCACGTATGCTTCCATGAGCCCGGAGTTCGTCGAGTCGTTCGCCATGCGCGCCCCGTCCGTTTGGCTTCGGGCCCGCATGAAGGATCCGGCCTGGGTCACGCGGCAGTTGAAGTACTTCGCGCGCGTCGCCCGCGACCAGGGCCTCCCGGGCGTCGTGCGCCGCGCCGAAAGGGGCACGCGGCTGCTCCTCAATCTCGCGAGGTGAGAGTCGCGATGGACGGAGGACGACTCCGCGTCCTCATGCTCAACCACAACGTCGTGTGGCGGAGCACGTTCTTCCGCGCGTTCTACCTCGCACGGGAGCTCGCCGATCTCGGGCACGGCGTCACGATCGCGACGATCTCCGCGAGCCGCCGTCTGCATCCCAAGACCTACGATCTGGAGGGTGTGCACATCGTGGAGACTCCCGACTGGGGTGTTGGGCTCGCGCGGACGGGCTGGGACCCATGGGACACCCTGTGGCGCCTCCACCGCTTCGATGCCGAGGCGTTCGACGTCGTCCACGGCTTCGACTGCCGGCCCGTCGTCCTCGCGCCCAGCCTCTCGCTGTCTCGCCGGGGCGTTCCCTGGGTCAGCGACTGGGCGGACTGCTGGGGAGGAGAGGGGGGTGCGATTTCGCAGCGAAAGAGCTGGCTGGGACGCGTCGCCTTCCGTCCCCTGGAGACCTGGCTAGAGGAGTCGTTCCGCCACCGGGCCGCGGCCGTGACGGTGACGAGCCGGACGCTCCTCGAGCGCGCGATCGGCCTCGGCCTTCCGCGCTCCTCGGTTCACTACCTTCCGTCCGGGGCGAACGTCCGGACCGTGACGGTGCGCGACCGGAGCGAAAGCCGGCGGGCGCTCGGCCTCGGCGAGGAAGGTCCCGTCGCGTGTTTCGTGGGCTGGGTTCAATACGACCTCGAGCTCGTGATTCGCGCGTTCGCGCGCGCCCGGGCGCGCGTACCGAACGCCCGGCTCCTCCTCGCCGGGCCCCGCAACCGCGACGCGGCGCGCCTCGCAGGCGAGCTGGGCCTCTCCGCCGCGATCACCGACTTCGGCCCCCGCCCGTTCGAGGAGATCCCGGTCTTCCTGGGAGCCGCGGACGTGCTTCTCCTCCCGATGTCGGACAACCTGATGAACCGGGCGCGCGGCCCGATCAAGCTCGGCGACTACCTCGCGGCCGGCCGCGCGATCGTGGCGAATCCGGTGGGCGACCTCGTGGAGATCTTCGAGAGGGACGAAGTCGGTCTCCTGGCCGATGAGTCTCCCGAGTCCTACGGAGCGGCGATCGCCGAGCTGCTGATCGATCCGGACCGCTCTGGCCGGATGGGCCGCCGCGCCCGCGAGATCGCGGAAGAACGCTACGCGTGGCGGCATGTCGCCCCCGCTCTCCTCGATGTCTACCGCGGGGTTCGCGAGGCGGGCCGATGAGCGCGACCGCCATCCGGCCTCTTCGCTCCAACAACGTGAAATCCGGCTTTGCGGTCGGGCTCGCTTCGCGCGGCGTTCGGTTCCTGACGAACCTCATTCTCGCCCGCGCCATCATCCTGCAGTTCGGGCCCGGAAAATGGGGAATCCTCGCCCTCTGCTGGGCCGTCGGCGATCTCGTCTTCATCGCCGATCTTGCGATTCACGAGCTTTCGCTCTACGAATCGGCGGCCTCCACATCACGCAAGGGTGCGCAGCGGAGCCTCGATCAGGCCCTGCTTCTGTGCATCCTGCCCGCCGGCCTCGGCACGCTGGCCCTCCTCGCGTGTGCCGTAGCGGCCGCACAAGGAATCGTCTTCCGCGCGGACTACGCCGGGCCGACGCTCGCGTTGCTGTTCCTTTCTGCGGCGGCCGCGTATCCCATTCTCATCGTGAACAAGGTCTACATCGGAACCCTGCAGGGGTTCGGCTGGATCCGTGAGCTCAACCTCTGGGCCCTCTGTACGCTCCTTCTGGATTTCGGTGTGGTGGTCGCGGGCCTGAAAGCCGGGTTCGGCGTCGTCGCGATCCAGTGGACACGCGCCGGTCTCGCGCCGATCGGTCTCCTCCTCCTCCTCTGGACCGTCCGCCGGCTCGGTCTGCCCGTGGCCCGGCCGCGGACGCCTGATCGTGCCCTTCTTCGGCCCATGCTGCATTACGCGGTGAACTACAACTTCAACCGGGGTCTCGGGACCGCTGCCGCGTCCACGAGCGCACCCATTGCCCAGTTCTTCGTGCCGGCGGCGGCACTCGGCGCGTTCGGCGCCGCGGACCAATGGGCTTCGAAGCTCCGAAAGTTCACCGATGTCGCCTGGGAGTCGATCTACCACCGGCTCGTGCACAGTCTCCGGGCAGACGCCTCAGAAGACGAGCGCGAGGCCGGCCGTCTTCAATTTCTCGCCGTGTCGCTCGGCATCAACCTTCTCCTCGTTCCCGCGGGCGTCGCCCTGATACTCGCCGGTCCGTGGCTTTTCCGAGCGTGGCTGGATGCCAAGAACGCGGCATTGCCGCTCACGCTCCTACCAGGCCTCGTAGCCGCCTGGACGCTCAATGCCACGTGCAGCCCTTTGACATGGGTGTTGCTGGCCATGAACCGGTTCAGCTTATCCGCGCGCATTCATGTGATTACCGTCACCGTCAGCATTCCTCTGACCGTCGCTCTGACGAAGATCCGCGGCATCTCGGGAGCGGTCGAGGCGATGGTGATCTCGAGCCTCCTCCTTGCCTTTCTCCTCTCCGTTTCCGCATGCCGCCTGACCCGCACCAGCTGGTGGCGTTGGTTCCGTGGCAACTCGATACCCTACGCCGTGGCGGTCGCGGTTCTGCTCTGGTCCCGGAGTTCGGATTCTCTCGGGACGAGAGCTCTCGCGATGAGTCTTTCGATTGCCGCGTCGGTGGCGATCGGGCTCAAAGCGCGAAGCTTTCGACTGCTGGGCGAGATCCTCAGAAGGGAGCGCGCCTAGCTCGCAATCACGCGGTGCATTGAGTACGCTCCCGGCATGAACCTCCTCGTGACCGGCGGCGCGGGATTTGTGGGCTCGAGCCTCGCGCTGGCGCTCAAGAAGAAAAACCCCGGGTGGGACGTCACGGCTTTCGACAACCTGAAGAGGCGCGGCTCGGAGCTCGGCCTTCCACGGCTCTCGGCGGGGGGCGTCCGGTTCGTCCACGGTGACGTGCGAATTCCGAGCGACCTCGACGCGGCGGGCGCCAGCGACGTCGTTCTCGAGTGCTCGGCGGAACCGTCTGTCCTTGCCGGTCTCGACGGGTCACCGGCCTACGTCCTCGACACGAATCTCGGCGGGACGATCCACTGCCTCGAGCACGCGCGGCGCGCCGGAGCCGGGTTCCTCTTCCTCTCGACGAGCCGCGTGTATCCGATCGAGGCGCTCGCGGGCCTCCCGCTTCGGGAAGCGGCGACGCGCTTCGAGCTCACGCCGGGCTCGCCTTCGGTACCGGGCCTCTCCGAGCACGGAATCGCCGAGAACTTCACTCTTGCGGGAGCGCGCTCCCTCTACGGCGCCACGAAGCTGTGCTCGGAGCTCCTCATCGCCGAATACGTCGCCGCGTACTCCCTCCCTGCCGTCGTAAACCGCTGCGGCGTCCTCGCGGGGCCATGGCAAATGGGCCGGGTCGACCAGGGGATCGTCATGCACTGGGCCTCCAGCCACCTCTTCGGCTGGCCTCTTCAGTACATCGGATTCAGCGGCACAGGCAAGCAGGTCCGGGATCTCCTCCACGTCGACGATCTCGCCGATCTCGTCTCCCTTCAGATCCCGCGACTCCGGGAGCTGGCCGGGCAGACCTTCAACGTCGGCGGCGGTCGCGACGTCTCGGTCTCACTCGTCGAGCTCACCGAACTCTGCGCGTCCGCGACGGGCCTTCGCGTGCCGATCACGAGCGTGCCGAGGACGCGTATCGCCGACGTTCCCATCTACCTCACCGATA
This sequence comes from Thermoanaerobaculia bacterium, assembly GCA_038245905.1. Taxonomy (GTDB): domain Bacteria; phylum Acidobacteriota; class Thermoanaerobaculia; order UBA5066; family UBA5066; genus Fen-183. Next base: position 30,833 of record JBBRRY010000032.1, read on the forward strand.
CGCGCCGCGTTCAGAAGGCTTTCGGCTGGCAGCCGAAACGTTCGGCGATCGACATCGTCGCCGATTCCGTGGAGTGGCTGCGCACGCTTCGGGAATCCCTGCTTCAAGTCTTCGACCCCACAGGCGAACGCAGCCGGACGGCCTCCCGCAAGAACTAGGGACCTGTCGCCGCACCCCGCGGTAGAAACAGCACGCCCTCCGACGCATGCCGCACGGGCGTCGGGCCTTCGCCGATGCGCCTCACCGGAACGTACCGGCGCGAGACCTCACGGAAAAAGTCGTCGAGGAGTCCGTGTCCGTACACCGCGCCTCCGAACTCCGGAAAGGCCCGGTTCGTGACGAGGATCGCGTCGGGCGGCCGCTCGCGGAGGCGCCGGATCATCAACCTCTCAGCATCGGCATTCTGGATTCCGGGCACGAAGAGCTCGTCGACGAAGGGGTTTCTCCGGCCGGTCGCGAAAAGGAGGAACCCTGGCTCGGGGAAGATACCCACTGTCCCGCCCTCGGGGACCGTCTTTCGGATGACGCGCGCCGCCTCCATTACGAAGCGCGCCTCGGAAGGTACGAGGAAGAGCGACGCCCCCGGGAGGCGCACGAAGGTCATCGGGGCCAGCGCGATGCCGCGCACGCGTCCCGCTATCTGAGCCGCGCAGAGGCCGAGAACGAGAGCCGTGAATGCGGCACGGGCGCCGGACGCGCGTGTCCCGAGCCACGCGAGAGCGACGACGAGCGCGAGGGGCGCAGAGAAGGCCGCATAGACCGGGTTCCTGAGGAAGAAGGGCTGGCGGACGAGAGCGGCGAGCATGACGAGCGCGATTCCCAGAGGGGCCGCGCATTCGGCCAGACGGCCCCGCGTCCAGGCAATCGCGCCTCGCACGAAGGAAGCGACCGCAACACAAAGCGCGAGAGGCAGCAACGCGTGCAGCCAGGCGTTGTCGGGCGCGAAGAATGTGAGCGCGCCCGCGACGAAGAGAACGGGCGGGAGGACTCTCCCTGCGCGCTCGCCGGCGAACGGGATCGCCAGCGCGAGCCCGACGAGAAGAACCGAGGGGAAGAGAGCCTCGAAAAAGCCGCCGAGCGCGAACGACGTCGTGCTCATTCCGCCGAAAAGGACCGACTCGTAGACGAGTCGCCACGATTCTGGGACGTCGAGAGCAATCAGAAATCCCTGTCGCCTCATGAGATCGGTGCCGAACGCCAGCACCGGAACGCCGAAGGCGATTCCAGCCTCGCACGCCGCCACGACCGCGGCGAAGGCCGCCTCTTTGCGCGGGCGCCTCAGCGCGAGGACGAGAAGAGGGCCGGCGAGGGCGACCGGCAGGAACTCGAGCTTGGTCCCCGCCGCGAGGCCCGCGACCGCTCCGGCCATCAGAGACGAGCGCATCGACCCCGATGAAAGCGACAGCCCGAGCGCCCACCACACGCCGATCGTCCCCGTCAGGGCGGCAACGCTGTAGGGGAAGGGCCACGAGCCCCCGATGCCGAATGCGCAGGCAGCGACGGCGAAAGAGCAGATGGCGGCTGCCGGCGCGCCCTCCGCGACGAGCCTGCGCGCGAGTCGTCGGAGCGCTTCAACTCCCAGAAGGGCGAGCAGCGTTCGCCACGCGACGAGGACGTCGAGGCTTCGACCAAACGTTCGAAGAAGAGCGCCATCGAAGAGGGGTGGAAGCGGGCCGTACGAGTACCCGACGTCTCGATAGAGCACCTCGCCCTCGGCAAGACGGAGAGCTGTGTTCATCTCGCGCCCCGAGTCCTCGAACGGCAGGACCCAGCGCCGGAACGTCGCCGCATACAGGACGAGGAATACGACGTAGGGCAGCAGCATCCAGGCGGTTCTCGTCCGGCCCTCGGTCGTCCGCAAGCTCGCGTACATCGGTCGCGCTCAGGGTAGCGCAGCGGCCGAAAAGAAAAAGGCCCGGCGTTTCCGCCGGGCCTGACCTAAATGAGAGGTAAGAGGGTTAGTACATGCCGCCCATGCCGCCGCCGCCACCCATGCCGCCGCCAGCGGGAGCCTTGTCCTTCTCCTTGATCTCGGAGACGAGGGCTTCCGTCGTGAGCATGAGGCCGGCGATCGACGCCGCGTTCTGGAGAGCCGACTTCGTGACCTTCGCCGGATCGACGATGCCCGCCTTGAGCATGTCTTCCGTCTTCTCGGTCTGGGCGTTGAAGCCGATGAAACCGCCCTTCTCCTTGAGCTCCTTCACGATGACCGAGCCCTCGAGCCCGGCGTTCGCGATGATCTGGCGGGCGGGCTCTTCGAGAGCACGCTTGACGATGTTCACGCCGATCTGGATGTCGCCGTGCTCCTTGAGCTTGTCGACCTCGGCGATCGCGCGCAGGAGCGCGACGCCGCCGCCCGGGACGATGCCGTCTTCCACGGCCGCCTTCGTCGCGTGCATCGCGTCCTCGACGCGGGCTTTCTTCTCCTTCATCTCGGTCTCGGTGGCCGCGCCGACCTTGATGATGGCGACGCCGCCGACGAGCTTCGCGAGGCGCTCCTGGAGCTTCTCGCGGTCGTAGTCGGAAGTCGTCTCTTCGATCTGGGCGCGAATCTGTTTCACGCGGCCCGTGATGGCCTCACGGCGCTTCTTGTCGCCTGTGTCGACCACGATCGTCGTGTTGTCCTTGTCGACGGTGACCTTCTTCGCGTCGCCGAGGTCTTCCCACTTGACGCTCTCGAGCTTGATGCCGAGGTCCTCGGAGATCATCTTGCCGCCCGTGAGGATGGCGATGTCCTCGAGCATGGCCTTGCGGCGGTCGCCGAACCCGGGCGCCTTGACGGCGGCCACGTGCAGCGTGCCGCGGAGCTTGTTCACGACGAGCGTCGCGAGCGCCTCGCCCTCGATCTCTTCCGCGATGATGAGGAAGGGACGATTCTGCTTGGCAACCTGCTCGAGGATCGGGAGAAGGTCCTTCATGGAGGAGACCTTCTTCTCGTAGATCAGGATCTTGACGCTCTCGAGAACGCATTCCATCCGTTCGGCGTCCGTGACGAAGTAAGGCGAGAGGTAGCCGCGGTCGAACTGCATGCCCTCGACCACTTCGAGCGTCGTCTCGAGGCCCTTGGCTTCCTCGACCGTGATGACGCCGTCCTTGCCGACCTTGTCCATGGCCTCGGCGATGATCTTGCCGATTTCCACGTCGCCGTTCGCCGAGATCGTGCCGACGTGGGCGATCTCCTTGGCGTCGACGGTCTTCTTCATCGAGTTGATCGCGTCGACCGCCTTCTTGACGGCGAGGTCGATGCCGCGCTTGATCTCCATCGGGTTTCCGCCCGCGGTGACCATCTTGATGCCCTCGCGGTAGATGGCCTGGGCGAGGACCGTGGCCGTCGTCGTGCCGTCGCCGGCGATGTCGGAGGTCTTCGAAGCGACCTCGCGGACCATCTGGGCGCCCATGTTCTCGAGCGGGTTGTCGAGCTCGATCTCCTTGGCGACCGTGACGCCGTCCTTCGTGATCGTGGGCGAGCCGAACTTCTTGTCGATGACGACGTTCCGGCCCTTGGGTCCGAGCGTCACCTTGACCGCGTCGGCCAGCTTGTTGACACCCCGGAGAATGTTCTGGCGAGCTTCCTCGCCGTAGGTGATGTTCTTTGCAGCCATTTTATTTACCCCTTACTTCGTCTCGACGATGGCAAGCACTTCATCCTCGCGGAGGATGAGGAGCTCTTCGTCTTCGATCTTGATTTCGGTGCCGGCGTACTTGCCGATGAGGATGCGGTCGCCCTTCTTCACGTCGAGCGGGATGCGCTTGCCGTTGTCGTCGAACTTGCCTTCGCCGACGGCCTCGACCTTCGCTTCCATGGGCTTTTCCTTGGCGGTGTCGGGAATGATGATTCCGCCGCGCACCTGCTCTTTGGCTTCGACGCGCTTGACGAGAATCCGGTCATAGAGGGGACGAACTTTCATGGGATGCTCCTTGTTTCTCGCTCGCATCTTGTTAGCAGTCAAGAGCGACGAGTGCCAAGAATGTAGTCCTCTCGGGGAAATCTGTCAAGATAACCTATAGATCTAATGTAAGTAATTGTATTTGAATGAGTTAAATACTATGACTCACGGGAGAAGGCCGCGAGAGTGCTCGAAAGAGCTGCCTTCTGCTCGCCCGTGAGCTCCGGAAAGACCGGAATCGCCAGCGTCTCCTTCGCCGCGCGTTCGGATTCCGGGAAGTCGCCGGCCTTGCCTCCGAGCGAAAAAAAACACTCCTGAAGGTGGAGGGGAACCGGGTAGTAGATCGCCGCCCCGATCGACCTCTTCTCCAGATATTCCTTCAAAGAATCTCTTCTTCCGCGTCCGACTCTCACGACGAACTGGTTGAAGACGTGGTGCCGCCCGGCGGCTTCGCGGGGGAACTTCAGGCCGCCCCTCTCGAACGGGAGGCCGCCGCCCTCGAGATAGCGGCGCTCGATGTCCTTCGCGTTCGTCCGGCGCGCCTCGGCCCAGCCGTCGAGGTGCGGGAGCTTCACGTGGAGGACTGCCGCTTGGAGCGCGTCGAGGCGGAAGTTCCCGCCCACGAACTTGTGGTGGTAGCGGCTCGTCTCGCCGTGCATGCGCATGGCGCGGAGCGTCGCCGCGAAGGCGTCATCCTCTGTCATCACCATCCCGCCGTCACCGAACCCGCCGAGGTTCTTGGACGGAAAGAACGAGAACGCGCAGGAATCGCCGAGCATTCCAGCCTTCACGCCCTTGTACGCGGCGCCGAGGGACTGGCAGGCGTCCTCGAGGACCGGAATCCCCTTCTTCTTCGCGATCTCCCGGATCGGGTCCATGTCGGCGCACTGGCCGTAAAGATGGACGGGCTGAATGAGCTTCGTTCTCGGTGTTAGCGCCTTCTCGAGCTTCGCGGGGTCGAGGTTGAACGTCTCGGGCTCGATATCGACGAAGACGGGCCGAGCGCCGAGGCGCGCGACAGCGCCTGCGGATGCGAAAAAGGTGTACGGCGAGGTCACGACGTCGTCGCCCGGGCCGATCCCAAGCGCCATCATGACGGCGAGCTGCGCGTCGGTTCCGGATGACATTCCAACCGCGTGCTTCGCGCCGACGTAGGCCGCGACGGCCTTTTCGAACGCCTCGACCCGGGGGCCCAGGATGAAGTACTGGCTGTCGTAAACCTCGGCGGTGACTCGGAGGATCTCGTCCCTGAGCGTCGCGTACTGCTTCTTGAGATCGAGAAGGGGGACGGGAACGGCGGGCGGAGCGATGGGAGTCGTCACACCCCTACGCTACACCAGCCCGCGGGCCGACAGCTCGGACTTGGCCCATGCGTAGACGACGGGGGCGAGGATGAGACCCGAGACGCCGAACACCGCGTCGAGGACGATCATCGCGATGAGCGTCTCCCAGATGGCGGCGCCGATGCGCGCGCCCACGATCTTCGCGTTCAGGAAATACTCGAGCTTGTGGACGACGAGAAGGAAGACGACCGATGCGACCGCTACCCACGGCGAGACGCCGAGGGAAAGAAGAACGACGAACGTGTTCGAAACGAGGTTCCCGACCACGGGCAGGAGGCCGCAAACGAATGTGAGCGCGATGAGAGTCCCCGCGAGCGGCACATGGACTCCAAAGAGCGGGAGCCCCGCGAGGAGGTAGAGGCTCGTCAGGACCGTGTTCACGGCTGAGATCTCGAGTTGTGCCTTGGCCACGGACCGGAACGCGGCATCGAAGCGCGCGATCCTCTCGACGAGGGCGGCCCCGAGAGGCGTGTCGATCTTTTCGGGCGCCCGGAAGAACACGAGCACCCCGAGCACGGCGCCGACGAGCGCGTGAACGAGGCCACGAAGTCCGATCACGCCCGCATGGCGGAGCTCTGCGGAGTGGGTCGAAACCCAGGCGGTCTTCGACGGCTCGTCGTCGCCCCCGGGCGCGGGAAGCGGGATCCCGAGCGACTCGAGGGAGGAAAGCAGCTTTTTCAGTGTCTCACCCACCGAAGCAAGGAGCCCCGGAAGATCTCCGAGCTTTCCCCGGACGAAAGCGTGCAGCAGGACGGCCGCCCCAACGACGACGCCCGCTGCGAGGAGGCCGAGGAGCGAAACGGCAAGGGCGCGGGCGACGCCGTGCGACACGCGCCTCCCTCGGAGGCGCCGCGTGACGCCCTTCAGGAGCATGTGGGCGACAAACCCCGCGAACAGCGCCGGCACGAGATGGAAGAGAAGGACGCACAGGACCGCGGCGGCCGCGAGGATCTCCGACGCCCGCTCGCAGCGCGCCGCCGTTTCCTCGATCTTCGACGTCATGTGCGCGGATTATCCGACATGGCCCGGGAGACCTCCGCCAGCCGGTCGCATTCGGCGACGAGCGCGTCCCGTTCGGCCCTGAGGCGCGCGATCGCTCCCGGCGCGACGAGGAGAGCGAGAAGTTCCCTGGCCTGCCTCTCGCGCCACGAGGCGTATTCGAGGAAGCGAAGAGAGGAAATTCCTGCGAGTGGAAGAGAGACGACAGCGAGAGCGGCCCATGCGGCGCCGCCGATGACCCAGACGGCCGCGGACCATCCCGCCAGGGTCAACGGGAAGAGCACGAGGCCCGCGATCAGCTTGTAGAGCGCGATCTGGTCGCGCTCCTTCGCGGCGCCCGGAACGCGCTTCGCAACGCTTCCACAAAGGCGATAGGGAACCCACCACGCGGCCACGCCGAGGACGGCGACAGGGAACCCGAGGACGATCACGGCGAGAGCCCTCAGCGTGTGCCAGAGGATCGCCCGAAGCGGGGGTGGATCGTCGAGGGAGGAGAAAGAGAGAGAAATTCTGCTTAGAAGGTGGTCGAGGGCAAGCGTTCGCCGCACGAGCGAGCGAACCTCGCCGGGATGCGATGTCTCTAATGCGCCGCGCGCCCCAAGCAGAAGCTGGCGGACGCGCAGCGACCGTCCCAGCTGCCCCTCCCCCTCTTCGCCTTTTAAGAAATCTCTTCCGATCTTCCCCCCGTCAAGGGCATCGACCGCCGCGGCGACCTCGTGGTCTTTCCAGTCGTCCGCGTTCAAAGTGACGGCCTCGAGCGCGACGCCGATCGTGTCCGTCCATTCCTCGACACCCGCCGCCGCGGGCGGGAGCACGGGCGGGCCAACGCGGAGCAGCACCTCCGACCGGAACTCTTCTTTCTTCGTGAACCAGAGACCGAGGGGAAGAACGACCGGGGATTTCTTAGAAAGTAAGAGAACGCGGGCGGCGCCGGTGCGCATCAGTGAGAGACGGGGATCCGAGTGCGAGCGCCCCTCGGGGAAGATCAGGACGCAGCCGCCCTCGTCGAGCACCGCGGCGAGCCGCTCGAACGAGTTCCTGTTCCTCTCTTCCCCTTTCAAAGAAATCTCCCGGTCCTCCTCCCCTCTTCTCACGACCGGAACGCAGCCGAGAAGGTCGAGGAGCGACCGCAGCACCGGGATTTTCCACAGCGTCGACTTCGCGACGAAGACGACGGGGCGCGGGAGCGCATGGAGGACGACCATCGGGTCCACGAGGCCGTTGTTGTGGTTCGCGACAAAGAGCACAGGCCCCTCCCGCGGCACGCGCTCGAATCCGGAGACCTCGATGCGCCGGTAGAAGAGGCCGACGAGAATGCGGACGAGCTGGACGAAAGCGCTCCTCACACCGGCGCCTCTGCCGCCTCCTTCGCCGGGAACCGCACCTTCAGGAAGGCGCCGATCGCGAAGACGAGGACGACGAAAAGGACCGTGATTCCAGCGCGATAGCCGGTGGCGCTCTTGTCCGGGAAGAGAGCGAGCGTCGCGGCCCACAGAAAAGGCCCGAGGACCGAGGCCGCTTCGCCGGCAAGCGTGAAGAAGCCGAAGAACTCGGTCATCCTCTCTTTCGGGACGAGCGCGATGAGCCCGAGCCGGCCCGTCACCTTGATGCCGCCGAGGCCGATGCCCGCGAGGACGCCGACGACGGTGAATGCTTTCGGGTCCCGCACGACGAGCGCGAGAACGAAGACGAGCACCCAGTTCGCGAGGGCGACGAGCGTCGCGGTCCGGATCGTGACGCGCTGGCAGAGAAAACCGTAGAGGAGGCCGCCGACGACCGCCACGGCGGTCGCGACGAGGAGAAGAATTTGCACCTGCCCGTCGTTCAGCCCGACCGCGTAACGCGAATACGTCGCCATCTGGATCTGGATCGTGTGGATGACGTCGACGTAGAGGAAATTCGATACGAGGAACCAGAGCAGAGCGGGTGTCTTCGGAAGGGACTTGATCGTCTGGACGACGTCCTTGAACGGAGAAGACGAAGAACCGGAAATCTTCTTAGAGGGTGAAGAGGGCAGGCGCGCGAAGAACAAGAGCGGGACCGCCGCGACGAGCCACAGCATCGCCGTCGGCAGGTAGGCGTTTCGGCGCACCCAGGCGTCATTCACATTCGAAGAAACAGAAGCCACGGAAATCAGATCGCAGATCGCTCGGAGCGCTTCAGGCAGCCTCGCCCGGATCTCTCCTGAAACAAAAGGCAATACGAGGAACATTCCGAGCAGCGACCCGACGTACCCTGCCGCGACGCCGAATCCCGACACGCGCCCCGAGTTCGAATCGTCCGACACGTCGGGAAGGAGCGCGTTGTAGAAGACGTACGCGCACTGGAACGCGATGTTCGCGAGCGCGAAGAGGACGAGGACGCGGGGCACCGGTCCCGGCGCCGCCACGAGCGCCGTCAGGACGACGCCGGTGAGCACGAAGGGGACGAGGAACCGCCGCTTGCCCGCGCGGTCCGCGAGATGTCCGAGGAACGGAGCCGCGAGGGCCACGACCGCCATCGAGAGGCCGAACGCGAGCGAGAACTTCTCGCTGCCTCGCGGCACCCGCCCAGCGATGTCGAGCGGGAGATGGAGCGACAGAAGGTTCATCGCGAAGCTCGTGGCGCCGAGCTCGTACAGGCTCCAGGCGAGAACCGTCCCGCTGCGGGCCTTCATGAAATCCGGTACCGGGCGGCGGGCTCGCGCGCCGGGCGGAAGAGGAGCGCCCAGGCGACGCCCACGACAAACCCTCCCACGTGCGCCCAGAACGCGACCCCTCCCTGCGCCGCCGCGCCCCGACCCGGGGAGGCGAGCTGCGCGGAGCCCATCCAGAACTGCAGCGCGAACCAGCCGAGAAGATAGAGAGCAGCCGGAATCTCGATCAGGGGAAACAGGAAGAAGAGCGGGACGACGGTCACGATGCGGGCGCGAGGGTAATAGACGAAGTACGCCCCGAGAATTCCCGCGATCGCACCAGAAGCGCCGAGGTTCGGGACGGTCGACGATGGCGCGAGAAACGCTTGGAGAAGCATCGCACCCGCGCCCGCCGTCCCGTAGAAAACGAGATATCGGAAGTGGCCGAGGGTGTCCTCGACATTGTCCCCGAAGATCCAGAGGAAGAGCATGTTTCCGAGGAGATGCAGGAGCCCGCCGTGCAGAAACATCGACGTCAGAATCGTCAAGGCCGCGGCGCCGAACGTCCATCCGTAGATGTCGGGCCGGAAAAGGCGATCCGGCACGAACGCGTACGTCTCAACGAAGGCATCGAGACCCGCTCCCTGGAGGAGCTCGAGAAGAAAGACCGCAACGTTCAGGGTGACCAGGAGCCGCGTCACGAAAGGCACGGTCCGGGTCGAGATCGTGTCGCGAAGCGGAATCACGCGCGCATGATAAGCGCGAGCCGGGGTCTACTTCCGGCGCTTGTTCAGCAGTTCTTTCAGGTCCTTGCCCGCCCGAAAACGCGCGACCTTCGCGGCCGCGATCCGGATGGCGGCCTTCGTGCGGGGGTTCACGCCGGCGCGAGCCTTGCGGTCGGCCACGTGGAAAATCCCGAGGCCGGGAAGCGCGACACGCTCGCCCTTCTTTAGGCTTCCGGCGATCGCATTGACGACCGAGTCGAGCGCCGCCGCCGCGTCCTTCCGCGTCAGCCCCGTGTCGTTCGCAATCGCATCCACGATGTCGGCTTTGCCGGCCATGAGGAAACCTCCCTCAGCCTCCGCGCTCCAGCTGAAACGCCGGGACTGTAGGCTCGACTCCGGGCCTTGTCAACGGAGAGTTTCCTTACTGTCGTAGCTCCATGAAAGTGTCACCTCGATAACTCGATAGAAGTGTCACCTCTGAAGAGGGGGACGCGATGGAGGAGATCGTGGGGCTGAGCACGAAGGAGAGGGCGCGGCTGGTGGAGCTCGAGCAGGTGAAGGCGGGGCGGCAGACGGTGGTAGCTGCAGCCGAGCGGCTTTCGATGAGCGAGCGGCAGGGCAAGAGGATCTGGAA
>JBBRRY010000033.1:0-38330 GCA_038245905.1 Thermoanaerobaculia bacterium
AATTCTGGCGGCGGGTGGGCGCGGAAGGCCGCTTCGCCGCGGCCTGGGAAATGGTTCGCGAAGCGGACGCGATCCGGGGGGTGCAGAATGCCCGTGAACCCCGACTTCAGAGATCTGTTCTTCGAATTGAACGCCGCTGAGGCGCGATTCCTCGTCGTCGGGGCCCATGCCGTCACGTTTCATTCCGTTCCCCGACGTACTGACTTCCATCCTTGGCCTCGAGTTCGGGGAGGCCTGGGGCCGGAGAGTCCCGTCGGGGTATGGCGGGGTTCCCATCAGCGTCGTCGGTCTCGACGACCTGATCGTGAGCAAGAAGGCGGCCGGCCGCCCCCAGGACCTGCTCGATATCGACTGGCTCGAGAAATCCCGAAGAATGTAGCTCCTCGCGCCTCCGTGTCAGCTGCGAATGGGCCGAGTGTGCGGTAGGAGTCTTACTGGTACACTTCTTACCGTGAGGCTGCGATGAAGATCACGTCCAAGGGGCAGGTCACGATTCCCATTCACATCCGTAAGCGTTTCGGGCTCCTCCCGAACACCGAAGTGGTGTTCGAGGGGCGAGGCGGTACGGTGAGGATTCGTAGAGTGCGGAGCGCCCCGAAGACGCGTCCGGACCTCGTGACGCGCCTCAAGGGGAAAGCCACCGCCCGGCTGAGCACGGACGAGATCCTTGCTCTCACCCGTGGCTGACACCCTCGTCGACAGCAACGTCCTCCTCGACGTCTTGACGAACGACCCGCGCTGGTTCTCGTGGTCCGCGGAGGCCCTCTCGCGTTGCGCTTCCGAATCAACGCTCGTCATCAACCCGATCATTTACGCCGAGGTATCGATCGGTTTTACCCGGATCGAGGATCTGGACCAGGCGCTGGATCCTGCGCAGTTCGACAGGAGGTCGTTACCGTGGGAGGCCGCCTTCCTCGCGGGGAAGTGTTTTCTGAAGTATCGGAGACGTGGAGGCGCGAGAGCCTCGACCCTTCCGGACTTCTACATCGGCGCCCACGCCGCAATCGAAGGGCTCGCGCTTCTCACGCGCGATGCTCGCCGCTATCGCTCGTACTTTCCGACGCTCGCGCTGATCGCCCCTGAACAGTGAACGTCGCCATGGTTGCGATAATGGGTCGCAGAGTACTTATCGCTCGACTGTTCAGTTCCCGTTCGCTACAAGTTTGAACGGCCTATACGCGGCCCGCGCGCCGCGGTCCCGCGCCTCGACAAACCTGGCGATGTGGGCGAGGAACTCGTGGTTCACGGTCCGGTTTTCCACGGACTTGAAGAACTCCCGGAGCGCTTGATCGTGCCGGAGGAACTCGACCTCCGGCGCAGTAATCAGATGAGCGACGCGATCCAGCATCTCCTGGTTGCGTCCCATGCGTCCGAGACACTCTGCGGCGCGTAGGCGCGCGCAGACGATATCGACCGCAAGGTCAAGAGACTGGGCTTCGTCGGCAAGCTTCTCGAAGAGCATGAAGGCGCGGCTGAGCTTGCCCGACTTCAAATCAATCATGGCGAGCCCGGTCCGGATCATCAAGACGTTCACCGTCATGCCGAGCCGTCTCGTCATCGACAACGCTTTCGCGTAGGTGGCTCGAGCCGCATCGAGCCGGGAAAGCTGCACGAGCGAGTACCCCCGATTGACGAGAGTCGAGGCGTACGCGACTTCGTCGCGTTCCGGATGGAGAATCCGTAAAGCGCTGTCGAAGGACACGACGGCCGACTGCGTACTGCCGCGGTTCATGAGGTTCGTCCCGATCGCAGCCTCGGCCCGGCCCTGCCAGTTCTCCTGGCCGTAGTTGAGGAACTCGTCCTGGGCGGCACGAAGAAGCTTCCATGCTCCCGCGTAGTCGCAAGAAACACTCGCCGCTGAGCCTTCGAAGTAGTCGGCCAAGGCCATCGCGAAAGCATTTCCCTCGGCGGACACGAAGTGAAGCCGAGCGCGCCGCGCTGCCTCGCGCGCCTCGAGGGGGCTTCCCAGAAAGTTCAGCGCGTTCGACTCGAGGAGCGCCTCTTCTCCGAGTACCTGCTCACGGCAGACCGGCTGCGTGGGTCCTTCGTCCTTGAGATACGGCATGCTACGCGTGGCTTCCGAGATCGCTTTGGCGAATTTGACGTATCTGGCCGGGTCGTTCGAGGCCTTAATCATGGCCAGCTGGCACACATACAGGTAGGCGTAGCCGCGGCTTGGGTCTGCTTCGATCTCTCCAAGCAGCTCCTTCGCCTTTTCGAGCCCTTCTTCCACCGCGGTCTTCACGATTTCCGTCGCAAGCCGGCGCGCATGGAACGCGCCCGCTGCCTCCGGCAACGCGAACGCCGCGAGCCCGTCCGCCCGCGGGTGCCAGCGCCCGGCCGTCCCAAGCGCGATTTTCATTTCGCCCTGCAGGAGGGACTGCTCGGCTTGCGCGCCTTCGCCCCGCAGCTTCCTCCGAACTCGCGAATACTCTTTCGCCGCATCGTGAAACCGTCCGCGCGCCGCGAGGCAGAAGGCGGCTCCCGACACGCCGCGCGCTCGGTCCAGGCCCGTCGCATCCTTCAACACGATTACGGCTCGGAACCCCCGGTGCGCCTCGCGAAATTCCCCCGCAGTGTACTGAGCTACCGCGAGGGCGTGTCTTGCGCGGACAATCCCGCGATCGAGGCCATAGCGCTCGAACGTTTCCAAGGCGCGTTCCGCGAGGACGCGCCCTTCGACGGCCCGCCCCTCGTACGACCGGCGCAGCGACTCGGCAATCTCCGCCCACGCGCAAAGATGCTCCGGAGCATCAAACGCGCCAAACTCGGACCACGCGGTGCGAAAGTCTGTCGCCGCATCCCTGGGCCGACCGGCGAAGAGCGTCGAGTTCCCTCGTACGAGATGCGAAAGCGCGCGGAGTTGTTCACGCGGCACGACGGCCTCGGCCTCCTCCATGTCCGTTGTCTTGCGGCCGGCGACCCCTGCTGCAAATTCGGCGAAACGTTTCGACGGATCGCCCATCAAGGCCTCTTCGAGCACGTGGGCGGCCGCGAGCCGACACGCGCCGTCGTCGAGGTCCAGCCCGCGCGCCGCCTTCGAGGCGTCCGATTCGATGGCGGCAAGCAGGCGTTCCTTCTCGCCCACGAGGCGCTCGAGCGCCGTCTTCAAGGACTGCGCTGAGGCCCTGCCCCCCGGTTGCCCCGCAGACCCGGAGCCGGGTCTCGCGGCGAAGACGTCGCCAGCAGCAAAGGCGAGGAGATCCCCTGCCGCCGACAATCGCTCGTGGAGGCGTCTCGTGGCCGCTCTGTTCGTTCCGCACGGACGACAACGTGAAACGTGCCGCCCGAGTTCGGCCTGCCGCCGCTCCGGCAACTCGCCGATGACCGACCGCAAGAGCGTGGCTTCGTCAGGATGGATCGCTTTCATGCTCCGATGGCCCCCTTGAGCTTCTTCAGGCAGGCGCTCAGGCGCTTCCAGACCTGCTTCGAGGAGTGGCCGCTCCTCAGGGCGGTTTCCTTCAGGCTCGCGCCCTCCACGTAGTGGCTCGTCAACAGCGCCCGGCAGCTCGCCGAGATTCGCGCGAAACCCGCGCGGATGATCACCCTCTCGTCCAGCTTCTCGTCGGCCGCGGGCGTTCGGTCCCAGTCCGCGGTCTCCACGAAGAGGGCGCTCGTCCGCGTCCGTCTCTCGAGGAACCGGGCGCAGCGATTGTGAAAGACCTGGAAGGCGTACCCCTCGGGCGAGGCGATGAGCGCGGGGCTCCTCGCGATTTCGAGCGCGGTCTCCTGCACGAGATCCTCGGCGTCGGCGTCGTCGATCCCGAACTGCGACCGCGCCAGCGCGACGAGCTTGCGCACGAGCTTCCGGTCGAGAACCAGGTACTCGGCGACCTCGAAGCCCGAGTGCGGACGAATCCGGGAAGGCATGCGTTGAACTCTAGACTCCTCGAGGGCTTCTCCAAAGAGGTAATCTTTTTCGTGTCGGAGGGGGGTCAATCTTCCGGACTCGAAGGCACTTGGCTTGCGACTCCAGAGCCCCTGTCCGAAGTCTTCTCTGTCGAGGCTGCCGGTATCGGGGTCAAGAACGCCGTCCGAGCACCACTCTATGGATGGAGACAAAGAAGAACGGGATCACACACCCGCAACAAGAAAACGCTCGTCTCACGCCGCCAATTGAAGCGAGGCTCAACTCATCCGTCACGACGCACGTATAGGAGCAATACCATGAGAACTCGAATTCCCTTCTTTTTCACCGGCTTCGCTTTCGCAGCTTTCTTGATGGCCGCTACACCTGCCTCTGCTGCCGGTGCTTGCGGCGGGCCATGCCAACAAAGTCCACCAAGCGGAGATGGCGGCGGGGGCGGCACCACATGCGTAACGAACTGCACGACCTGCAGCACATCCTGCAACTCATCGGGCGTGTGCTATCCGACCTGCCCCTACACATGGGGAAACGGGGGCTGCGGTTGCAACTACACGAACTCCGGACAGACCTGCAACAACGTCGGTGTCTGCACCTATGAGTGAGGCGTAGTCGCCGTGGCGGAGTTCCGAGAGACGCCTTCCAATTTCACGAAGGCGCACGGCCGCCTTCCGGTGGCCTCGCACCGGCTTCTTCTTTTCTCTCTTCTCTTCGCCCTGCTATCGGCGCCTCTCTCAGCCGACCCGAAAGAGATCGTGATCGTGCGTAAGCTCGGTGCCGGCCCATCAGCCGGGGCAGTCGTCGCGAGGCCGACCGACGGTCTCTCTACTCCCATCCGACAGGAATTCAACTGCACCACAGAGCGGATTTGCTCCGTCGAGATCGACCTTCCGAGCGACAAGTCGTGGCAGATGATGGCCGAAGTGCCAGCTCACGGGAGCGGTGCTTGGGTACCAGTCGAGAAGGGTTCTCTGGAGATCTGGCCCTCGGCAGCGTTGAAGGGAGAGGCCGTCTTCCCGGGCGAGACGAGACCTCCCGACGAGCTTTGGGTCCGGTTTCACGCCGAAGCGCGCAGAGGCAAGAGGGACGCGAGGGACGACGTCGACGGCGAGACGAGCTGTCTTGTCCGGGATTCGCAATTCGGGTGTGTCATCCCTGCCGGCGTCGTCGACTTCAGCCTCCGCGCCCATGGCTACGTCAGTGTTTACCGGTGGCGTCAGGAGACGGGCCCCGGAGCGATACTTGAAATCGGAAGAATCGAACTTCGGAGGGGGGCGTCGCTCGTCGGGCAAGTGATCTCCACAAGTCGGGATGCTCCCAAGGCCGGCCTCTGCAGAGTTCGGCTGCAGCCCGCCGGGAACAGTCCGAAGCTCCCGCCGACGGCCTCGCCGCTGCCCGAGACCACAGTGGATGGCAGGGGGTTCTTCCAACTGGAAGTGATCCCTCCTGGCCAATGGGATCTGCTCGTGGAGCAGGAGGGGTTCGCTGCCTCCCGCCAGGCGGTCGTCATCCTGGAGCGCGCGGAGGCGCGGTTGAAGAGCCCCGTTGTTCTCTCCAGGCCCGTGCGACTCGACGTCACGCTCAGCCCTCCACAGGATCCCGCGGGAGCGCCCTGGCGCGTCTCCGTTCTCGAGGAAAAGGGGGAGGCCAGGACGGAGGTCGTCTCCGAGTCTTCCGCAACCCCCGGCGGCCAGTGGTTTCGAGAAGGCCTCCGGGCAAACGGGAAGTACCGGCTCCACGTCCTCACAGGATCGGGCCAGCACTGGTGGGGGGACGACGAGCCGTTCAGCCCGGAGGGGTCGCCGTACCAGAGGTCAATCGTCCTCGACATCG
The DNA here is from genome assembly GCA_038245905.1 of Thermoanaerobaculia bacterium. Lineage (GTDB taxonomy): Bacteria > Acidobacteriota > Thermoanaerobaculia > UBA5066 > UBA5066 > Fen-183. Next base: position 5,699 of record JBBRRY010000033.1, read on the forward strand.
AAACCGTGGAAGGAACGATGACCCTCGGCGGACGGCCGCTTCACGCGCGGGTCGTCTTCGGACGAGAGCACAACGTTCCCTCGATCTCCATCGAGTCGGACCAGGAAGGGAACCTGGCAGGGTTTCTCCCCCGTCTCGGCACGTGGACCGTGGAGGTGATCGGAGAATCACCGGCCGTACGGCGAAGACTCGAAGTGGAGGTCCGCCGAAAGCCTAATGGAAAAGGCAATGTCGCTATCGCTCTCGCGGCCAAGGCGATTCAGGGAGATATCGTTTCGGAGGACGGGAGCCCGATCAAGAGAGCAATCCTCTACGTCTCAAATCCCGCTTCCGGAGAGAAGAGCAGTCAATGGATCGACGGCGGCCGGTTCCAGCTCGAAGGGCTCGAGCCTGGCGATTACGTGGTCTCTGCGGCAGGAGGCCGCCTCGCCAGCAGCGACGTGAAGGTAGCCCTCTCGAGTGATGGCTACTCCGACCCCGTGCGGCTCGTCATGAAGAAGCTCGGCAGAGTCAAGATCCGGGTAGAGTCACCGACTGGGGCAGGCCTCATTGGCGTGCCGGTCAATATCTTCGCTGGTTCGCCAGGCCAATTCGCCTTCGTCAAGTACACGGATGCGGACGGCCGCGTCGCCTTCGATACCGCGCCAACCAGCGACTATGCTTGCCTGCTGGTCCTCGCTCCCGGCTACGCGACGAGAATTGCCGGTCTCCCCGTCACGGCGGAAGAGCAACCGCTCCAGGTGGCGCAAGCCGGAGGCTCGATCGCCCTCGACTACCCGCCTCCATCGCCGAGTGCATATCCGATGCTCGGGCAGGGAGGCTGCAGCCTGATGCCCGCGATGCTCGCGGCGTTCACCCGTTCGACGGACAAGAGCCTCTTCCCGAACATGGCGCCCGGGGACTACACGCTCTGTTCATGGAGCCAGGTGAACGGGGCGGATCTTCAGGGGCCCTGCACGTCAGGGTCGCTCTCGCCATACGGAAGCTTGAAGCTTGGGGTCGAGCCCTCGAGAGGAAGAAAGTAGACGGGAAGTGGTTGGTTCTGGACGTGTGGTTCGCACAGAACCGCGCCTCTCAACCCGCGCAGACACACATCGCACGGGAACTGGCGCCACCAGCCAATTGGTCAGTTATTGGGAATTAGTTGTCAGCCGCCGATGGGATGGCTTCCGGAACAAAAGTCGCAAATAGCGTCAATAATGGTCTTAATCATGATGTCCTCCAAGACAATGTAACTGAGCAAGTGGCGAATTGGTCACTTCTGAAGTCAAATTTCAGAGGTGGGCTATATACACGGACAGACGGGGGCACACCTTTGACCCCCCTTGGTGAAAGATTCTTTTGAGGCACCCGATTCATGGCACCCCGCCCCCTGATCTATGAACGTTGTCTAGAGATCGATCAGTTTGAGTTCGCCACCAAACGGAACGGTTTGTAGGCGGATCGGAGACCACGATCGCGGGCCTCGGCGAAGCGAGCGACGTGCGCGAGAAGCTCCACGTCTAGGGTCCGATCCTCAACCGAAGAGAACAGCTCGCGAAGCGCCGGATCGAACTCCACTTCGCGAGTCACGTCCAGCGCCCGCAGCTTCTGGATTCGGACGCTCATCTCTTCGCGGTCCCCAGCCCGCCCGATGCACTCGGCAATCCGGAGCTGTGCTGAAAGCGTGCGATCCCCAAAACCCTGCGATTCCGAATCGGCCGCTATCCGTTCGAAGGAGGCGCGCGCACGGGCGACGTTACCCCTCGACAGCTCGATGGACGCGAGCCCATACCGAATGGCGAGGAGGCTCGATGTCAGATGGAGCCTGCGAGCCAGAAGGAGCGCCTTCGCATAGGCGACTTTAGCGGCATCGAGTCGGGCAAGCCGAACGAGTGTATAGCCTCGATTGAGAAGGGTGATGGCGTAAACCGGCCCGTCGTTTTCGGGGTGGAGCGCTCGTAGAGCGCTGTCGAAGAATCCGAGGGCCGACGTCGAACTGCCCCGATTCAGAAGCAGGACCCCAATCGCGGCTTCTGCGCGCCCCTGCCAGTGATCCTGACCATAGACTTGGAATTCACCCTGTGCGTTGCGAAGAAGCTTCCAGGCGGCTGAGGAGTCGTGCTCGAAGCTCGCCGCCGAACCTTCGAAGTAGTCGGCCAGCGCGAGCGCAAACGAGTCCTCACCCGCCCCTACAAAACTAACGCGAGCCTGGCGCGCGGCGACGCGAGCCTCGGCGGGCTTGCCGGACATGTTCAGCGCGTTTGACTCGAGGAGTCCCGCCTCACCGAGCACCTGCTCGCGGCAGACCGGCTGCGCCGGTCCCTTGTCCTTCAGGTACGGGAGGCTGCGGGTCGCGTCGGCGACGGCATTCGCGAACGCGACGAACAGCGCAGGATCGCTCGAGGTCCTCGGCATCGCCAGCTGGCACGCATACAGGTACGCATAGCCGCGGCTTGGATCGGCTTCGATCTTCCCGAGCAGGTCTTTCGCCTTTTCGATGCCCTCTTCCGAAACCGCCTTCACGATCTCGGCCGCGAGCTGGCGGCCGTCGTGGGCGAGGCGGCCGAGACGGTCGGCGGGGCGGCTCTTCTTCTTGAACTTCAGGAGGAATTCCTCGCGCTCGTCGGCGGGCGCGTCGTCCTGCGGCAGCTCGTCGAAGAAGGCGTCAAACTCTTCCTTCATGTCGCGCGCCCTGGAGAGCGTACGGATGTCGGCGAGGTGCTTCCCGCATGGTGCGCAGCCCGCGGCCACATGGGCCTTCACGTGCGCGTTCAGCTCGGTCGTCCCTTCGGTCAGGAGCTCGAAGAGCTCCCACTTCTCGGGATGCGGCGACGCGGCAGAGGCCGTGCCCTTGAATTCCGCGCTCATGCGAGCACCTTACGCATCTTGTCGAGGCAGCCCCAGATGCGCTTCCAGACGGTCTTCTTTGAGTAGCCCGTGGCCTTCGTCATGTCGGCCAGGCTGTATTCCTGCCCGAAATAAAGCCGCACGATGCGCTTGCACTTCGGCCCCGCGCTGCGGATCGCCTTGTTCACCATGCGCACGGCCTCGAGGCGCGCCGTGACCTTCTCGCACCCCGGATCAGCCACGTCCATCCCCTCAGGGAACTGCTGGACGGTGCGTTCCTTCGCCATCGCGACGTTGAGGCAGGTGTTCAGGAACGCGATCTTCACGTAGCCGATCGGGTCCTTCACGCGCGGGTCGCGCGCGAGAACGCGCATGTAGACGGTCTGGACCGCGTCTTCCGCCTCTTCGCGGCTGAAGTTGTATTTCCGGACCGCGAGGCCGATGAGCTTGGGCCGGAGGACGTTGTTCAGCGCGGTCCAATCCCATTCGCCGGGCGTGACGCCCACGGCCTCGGACGTGACGTCGTCGGAGGCAGGGAGCTCGTCGGAGAGCACGGCGCGGAGCACGGAGACTTCCGACAGGTTCGACATCGACCCGCCACCGGCGAGTGCCGGCGTCATGCCCATGCCGTCCGTCGTGTTCCACACTGCCATGGACGAACTCCACTCAGGTGCCGCGCCAGCCTGAGCCTCTGGCGAGGTACCCGAACCTGAACCCGGTCGGATTGTGTCATAAAACGCAGCCTGTCAAGAGGAAAATCGGGGGTATGCTTCAAGGCGCGCCGGGATCGCGGCATGCGACCCGGACGCGTCGGCGTCCCCCGCTTTCTTCGGCTCTTTGTCTCTTGCCCGATCGGCATCTTACTTCGATGGAGAAGATAGCCATGTCCACCGTCTCCGCACTCCCGCAACGAAAAGTCACTCTCCTCACGCTTCAGGCGAAGAAGGACCGCGGCGAGCCGATCACGATGCTCACCGCCTACGACTTCCCCACGGCCCGCGCTCTCGACCGCGCGGGCGTGGACTCGATCCTCGTCGGGGACTCGCTCGGCATGGTCGTCCTCGGGTACGACACGACGCTTCCCGTGACGATGGAGGACATGCTCCACCACGCCCGCGCCGTGTCCCGGGGCGCGCGGACCCCGCACCTCGTCGGCGACATGCCGTTCCTGTCGTACCAGACGTCGGTCGAGGATGCGGTCAGGAACGCGGGCCGGTTCCTGAAGGACGGCGGCATGAACGCCGTTAAGCTCGAGGGCGGGCGCGAAATCGTACCCGCGGTCCGCGCGATCGTCGCGGCCGGAATCCCGGTCGTGGGTCATATCGGCCTCACGCCGCAGAAGGTGAACCAGCTCGGCGGATTCCGCACGCAGGGCAAGTCGGCCGCCGCGGCGCGCACGTTGATCGAGGACGCGGACGCTCTCGAAGGCGCCGGGTGCCATCTTCTCGTCCTCGAGGCGATCCCCGACCGGCTCGCCGCCCTGATCACGGGGCGCCTCGCGATCCCCACGATCGGGATCGGAGCGGGTGGTGCGTGTAGCGGCCAGGTGCTCGTGACGCACGACCTCCTCGGCATGACGGATGGGTTTACGCCGAAGTTCGTCAAGCGCTATGCGAGCTTCGGCGAGGAGATGGCGCGCGCCTTTGGCGCCTACATCGACGACGTCGCCGCCGGGCGCTTTCCAGAGACCGCCCACGCGCAGCCGCTGGACGAGGATGTCTTCCGCGCGCTCACGCGCGAATCAGAGGCGCGGCTTGTCCGCTGATCGGACCCGCCCGTGAACGTCCTCACGACGGTGGCCCAGGCGCGCGCCTTCCGCGCCGACGCCCTTGGAGCCGGCGGAGCGCGCCGAACGTTGGGCCTCGTGCCCACGATGGGCGCCCTCCACGCCGGTCATCTGTCTCTCGTGGTGCGTGCGCGCACCGAAAACGATCACGTCGCCGTGAGCATCTTCGTCAATCCCGCCCAGTTCGGACCGAACGAGGACCTCGCAGCGTACCCGAGAACGCCGGAGCACGACCTCCGCCTTCTCGAATCGCTCGGCGTCGACGCCGTCTGGACTCCCCCGCCGGAAGTGGTCTACCCGCCCGGGTTCCAAACCACCGTCACGGTCGCCGACGTCGCCGCACCGCTCGAGGGCGCGCGCCGCCCCGGTCATTTCCGCGGCGTCGCGACGGTGGTCGCGAAGCTCTTCAACGTTTTCCAGCCGGACCGCGCCTACTTCGGACAGAAGGACGCGCAACAGGCTGCCGTGATCCGGCGGATGGCGCGCGATCTGGACTTCCCGGCAGAAATCGTCATCTGCCCGATCGTGCGCGAGAGCGACGGGCTCGCGATGAGCAGCCGGAACGCCTACCTGAGCCCCGACGAGCGGCGCCGCGTCCCGGCGCTCTTTCGCGCGTTGGAGGCGGGCCGGGCCGCGTTCGAGATCGGAGAGCGCGACGGCGCGGCGATCCGGCGCGTCGTCTCGCGCGTTCTTTCCACGGAACCCGCCCTCGAAGAAGACTACGTGTCTCTCGCCGACCCGGACACCCTGGCCGAGATCCTCCGCGTCGAGGGCCGGTCACTTCTTTCCATAGCCGTGCGCCTGGGCCGGACGCGCCTCATCGACAATATCGTCCTCGGAGGCACCTGATGCTCCTCGCCATCGACGTCGGGAACAGCAACATCACGCTCGGTCTCTATGACGGGGAGAAGCCCGGCCCTCGCTGGCGCCTCGCGACGGTGCACAACCGCACGGCGGACGAGTATGGCCTCCTGCTCGACGACCTGCTCGATCATGCCGGGCTCGAGACGGACGCGGTGCACGCAGTCGTCATGGCGTCCGTCGTGCCGCCGCTGACGAGCGTTCTCGAAGAAGCGGCCGCCCGCTACCTCGGACGCACGCCTCTCGTCGTGGATGCCGGCGTGAAAACGGGCGTACGCATCCGGTACGACGATCCGAAGCAGGTGGGCGCGGACCGGGTCGTGGACGCGGTCGCGATCAAGCACCTCTACGGTGGCCCGGCGTGCTGCGTGGACTTCGGCACCGCGACGACGTTCGACGCGATCAGCGTCGAGGGCGATTACCTGGGCGGCGCGATCGCGCCGGGCATCGGCATCGCGGCCGACGCGCTCTTCCAGCGCGCGGCGAAGCTCCCGCGCGTGGATCTCGTGCGCCCGCCCGCCCTCATCGGGAAAAACACAGTGCATTCCCTCCAGTCCGGGCTGCTTTTCGGCTACGTGAGCCTCGTCGAGGGAATGGTGGGGCGGTTCAAGAAGGAGCTCGGACCCTCGATGAAGACGATCGCGACCGGCGGGCTGGCCGAGACCGTCGCGAAAGAGACGACGTCGATCGACGTCGTCGCTCCGTGGCTCACGCTCGACGGCCTGCGCCTCATCCACGAAATGAACGCGGGCGGCTGACGTGAGCGTCATCCCCGTCCTCGGCGGAAAACGGATCCTGCTCGGCGTCAGCGGCTCGATCGCCGCGTACAAGGCCGCCGACCTCGCGAGCCGGTTGGCGAAAGCGGGCGCCCGCGTGGACGCGATCCTGACCACCGCCGCGTCGCGCTTCGTCACGCCGCTCACGTTTCAATCCCTCACGGGCCGTCCCGTTCTCGCCGACCTCTGGAGCGAAGAGGCTCACGTTTTGCACGTCGGCCTCGCGGAGGGAGCTGATCTTCTCGTCGTCGCGCCCGCGACCGCGGACGTCCTCGCGAAACTCGCGCACGGGCTTGCCGACGACCTCCTCACGGTCACCGCGCTGGCCGCGCGATGCCCGCTCCTCGTCGCGCCCGCAATGGACGCCGGCATGTTCGAGCACCCTGCGGTCCAGGCGAACCTCGCGGCGCTTCGGGCGCGCGGCGCCACCGTGATCGGTCCGGCGGACGGCCGGATGGCCTCCGGTCTCGAGGGGCGCGGGCGCATGCTCGAGCCGGAAGAGATCTTCGGGCACCTGAGGCTCGCGGCAGGGCGGAACGGCCCACTTACCGGGCGACGAATCGTCGTGACGGCGGGCGGGACCCAGGAGCCGATCGACCCCGTGCGCGTCATCGCGAATCGCTCCTCCGGAAAGCAGGGTTTCGCGCTAGCACAAGCCGCCCTCGATCGCGGAGCGGCCGTGACGCTCGTGGCTGCCCCCTGTTCGCTCACGACACCCGTCGGGGCTTCGCGCATTGATGTCGCCACCGCAAAGGAGATGGCCGAGGCCGTCCTCGAGTCGTGTGCCGGCGCGGACGCGCTCGTCATGGCGGCGGCCGTCGCAGACTTCAGGCCGGCCCGCCCCTCCGCCCGGAAGCTGAAGAAGGACGCGGGTCCCCCGTCCGTCGAGCTCGAGCGCACGACCGACATCCTCGGCGTCGTCACCGCGGCGCGCGCGCGGCCCTCGTGCGTCGTCGGGTTCGCGGCCGAGACGGGCGACCTCCTCGCGAACGCACGAAAGAAGCTGAAGGAGAAACGCCTGTCTCTCATCGTCGCGAACGACGTGACGCAGCCGGGAGCGGGATTCGGCTCCGACGCGAACCGGGTCACGCTCGTCGACGCGAAAGGCGCCGAGGAGCTGCCGCTCCTCTCGAAGGCGGACGTCGCGGGGAAGATCCTCGACCGGGTTCAGGCTCTGCTTTCACAGGTCTGAGCGCCCCGCGGGCTTAGAATCGCGTTTCCCTCCTGGAGGTGACTCATGGCTCCTTCGGCCCCCACTGCCGCTGCATCCGGTCCGGCGCGAGGCGGGTCGTCCGCGTCCCACGCGGCATATGTCCCGGTTCTCTCGAACTTCATCGGGGGCATGTGGGTCGACGCCCGGGCCTCCGGAACGGTCGACGTCTTCAATCCCGCCACCGGCAAGGTGATCGCGAAGACGCCGCTCTCGACCCGGGGCGACGTGGACGCCGCCGTCGCGGCCGCGAAGGCCGCCTTCCCGGCCTGGCGCGCGACCCCCGTCGCCGAGCGCGCGCGCACGATGTTCGCGTTCAAGAACCGCCTCGAGGAGCACTTCGAAGAGATCGTCCGGATCGTCACGACCGAGCACGGCAAGACGCTCGACGAATCGCGCGGCTCCGTGCGGCGCGGCATCGAGTGCGTCGAGGTCGCCTGCGGCATGCCGTCCCTCATGATGGGCTCGGGCCTCGAAGACATCGCGCGCGGCATCGACTGCGACGTCCACCGCCAGCCGCTCGGCGTCTTCGCCGCGATCGCGCCGTTCAACTTCCCCGCCATGGTGCCGCTCTGGTTCCTGCCGTTCGCGGTGGCGTCGGGAAACACGTTCGTCCTGAAGCCGTCCGAGCTCGTGCCGCTCTCCCAGAAGCGCATCTTCGAGCTCCTCGAGAGCTGCGTCCCGCCCGGCGTCGTGAACGTCGTGAACGGCGGAGTCGACGTCGTGAACGGGCTCTGCGAGCATCCCGACGTCCGCGGGGTCTCGTTCGTGGGCTCGACGCCGGTCGCGCGGCACGTCTATCGCACGGCGACGAACGCGGGCAAGCGTGTCCAGGCCCTCGGCGGCGCGAAGAACTTCATCGTCGTGATGCCGGACGCGAACATGGACAAGTCGATCGGCATCGTGTCGGAGTCCTGCTACGGCTGCGCGGGCGAGCGGTGCCTCGCCGGCTCGATCGTCGTCACGGTCGGGAAGTCCCACGGCGACGTGCGCGAGCGCCTCGTCGCGGCGGCGAAATCGATCAAGGTCGGAGACGGCGCCGACGCCGGCGTCTCGATGGGCCCCGTCATTCGCGAGAGCGCCCGGCAGCGGGTTCTCTCATACATCGAGAAGGGCGTCGCCGAAGGCGCCGATCTCCTTCTCGACGGACGAGGCCATACCGTGAAGGGCCGCGAGAAGGGGTTCTTCCTCGGGCCGACGGTCTTCGACAAGGTGGATCCCAGGTCGTCGATCGGCCGCGAGGAGATCTTCGGGCCGGTGCTGTCGATCATGAACGTGCCGGACCTCCCGGCCGCGCTCGAGCTCCTGCACGCGCACCCGCAGGCGAACGCCACGTCCATCTTCACGTCCAGCGGCAAGGCCGCGCGCGAGTTCGCGATGCAGGCGCCTCCCGCGATGGTGGGCGTCAACATCGGCGTCGCGGCGCCGATGTCGTTCTTTCCGTTCGGAGGCTCCAAGGAGAGCTTCTTCGGGGACGTAAAGGCGCACGGGCGCGACGGCGTCATCTTCTACACGGAGCAGAAGGTCGTCATCGAGAGGTGGTTCTAATGCCGCGAAAGGTCACCGTCGGGCTGATCCAGACGCACAATCCCGTTTCCGATCCGAAAGCCTCCATCGCGAAGGTGCAGAAGGCGGCGCTCGCGGCAACGCTTCCTTTCGTCCACGAAGCCGGAAAGAAGGGCGTCCAGATCCTCGGACTGCAGGAGATCTTCAACGGCCCGTACTTCTGCCCGTCGCAGGACGCGAAGTGGTACGACGCCGCCGAGCCCGTGCCGGGACCGACGACGGAGGCAATCGCGAAGGTCGCGAAGAAGTACCGAATGGCGGTCGTGGTGCCCGTCTACGAGCGCGAGGACGCGGGCGTCTACTACAACACCGCGGCCGTGTACGACTCGGACGGCACGTACCTCGGCAAGTACCGCAAGAACCACATCCCGCACACGTCGGGCTTCTGGGAGAAATACTTCTTCAAGCCGGGCAACATGGGCTACCCAGTCTTCCAGACACGCTACGCGAAGGTCGGTGTCTATATCTGCTACGACCGCCACTTCCCCGAGGGCGCGCGTGCGCTCGGCCTGAACGGCGCCGAGATCGTCTTCAACCCGTCCGCCACGGTCGCCGGCCTCTCGCAGTACCTCTGGAAGCTCGAGCAGCCCGCGCACGCCGTCGCGAACGGCTACTTCGTGGCGGCGAGCAATCGCGTGGGGACGGAAGCCCCGTGGAACATCGGCCGCTTCTATGGCACGTCGTACATCGTCGACCCGCGCGGCAATTTCCTCGCGACCGCGAGCGAGGACAAGGACGAGCTCGTCGTCGCGACCTGCGACCTCGACCTGATCGAAGAGGTCCGCCGGACGTGGCAGTTCTTCCGGGACCGCCGGCCGGAGACGTACGGCGACCTCACGGCTCTCTGAGACGACCTCCCCTCGCACGCCGCGGCGGCGCACTCCGCTACAATAGTGGCCAGGAAGAGTGTCCATGATTTGGGTTTCCCGCAGGTGTACGGGGAGACGTGTCTTCGCGGCTGCAGCGTTGGCGGTCATGGCTCTGTTCGGCGCGGTCCGGGCCGAGGCCCAGAGAGTCGTGGACGAGTCGATCTTCAGGACTCTCGACGCGCCGCTCGCTTGGACCGCCCATGTGACGACCGAGCCCCTTTCGCTCGACGATGGCTCCGAAGTGACGCTCGAGGTCTCTCCGGTCCAGGTCTTCGCGCCGGGAGCCCGGATCGTGGTCCACGGCAAGGGCGGCGACGTCCTGGCGCCGTTGCCGTCCGACCGCTGGTTCACGGGGCGCGTCGCCGGCGATCCGTTCTCCCTGGTCGTCCTCGCGCGCGGGCGCTCGATCCGCGGCTTCGTGATCTCGAGGGGCCGGACGTCGGTCCTCGGTCCGGAGCGCCACCCCTACGGTGACGGACCTCCCGGGCGGCTGCTCCTCCGGACGCTCGACCCGGAGACCGAGATGCCCGAGACGATGCGTCACTTCGTCTGCAGCACGGACGCGCTCCCCGTCCCCCCCGAGCCGGAGGCCCCGTTCCGGTCGCTGCGCCGCGCTCTCAGCAGCGTCATGTACGACGCCGGAGTCGCCGTCGAGACCGACTACGAGCTCTACGTCACGAAAGGCTCCTCCGCGGCGGCCCTCGCTCAATACGTCGGCGACCTCTTCGCATTCGTCTCGGCCGTGTACCAGCGGGACGTCCTCGTCACGCTGCAAGTGAACTATCTCTCCATCTGGACGACGCCGGCCGACCCGTGGAACGCGACGACGGACATTCAGGCGGCGTTGGCGGAGTTCAAGAGCTACTGGAACACGAACCAAACCGGCGTTCCCCGATCGACCGCCCACATGCTCTCGGGCAAGGACCTCGGCGGCGGCATCGCGTACCTTAGCTCTCTCTGCAACAGCAACGCGTACGGTGTCAGCTCCAGCCTGAGCGGCGTCGCGCCCACGAACATCTCGACGACGTACTGGGACTTCCTGGTCGTCGCGCACGAGCTGGGGCACAACTTCGGGTCTCCCCACACGCACTGCTACAGCCCGCCCGTCGACAAGTGCTACTCGGGCGAGAGCGGCTGCTACAGCGGCCCGACGAGCCTTCCCCCCGAGCTGGGGACGATCATGAGCTACTGCCACGTCTACGCGGGCAGCTACTCGGCCATCAAGATGTTCCTCGGCGTACTGGGTGAGTCGAGCGAGGCAGTCCTGACGAGGATGCGGACGTTCGTGGAATCGCGTACGAGCTGCTTCGGCACGGCCCCGGGGCCCGTCGTCACGTCGATCTCCCCGGCCTCGGGCTCGACGTCAGGCGGGACGCCCGTCACGATCACGGGAACTAACTTCGTCTCAGGGGCGACCGTGGCGATCGGCGGCACCGCGGCGACGGGCGTCAGCGTCGTCGGCTCCACGACGATCAATGCGACGACAGGCGCCCACGCGGGCGGATCCGTCGACGTGGTCGTGAAGAACCCCGACAACCAGGGGTACACCGCAGTTGGCGCGTACGCGTACTCGGGCGGTGGGCCGACGCCGACGCCGACGGCGACACCCACGCGGACGTTCACGCCCACCCAGACGCCGACGCCCACCCCGACGCGCACACCCACGCCGACACCACCACCCGGGACGCCAATTCCGACGCCCACGCCGACGCCCACGCCGACGCCCACGCCGACGCCCACGCCCACGCCCACGCCGACGCCGACACGGACGTCGACGCCGACTTCTCCGCCGGCGGCCGGCTCCGCGCTCTTCACCCTCACGCCCTGTCGAGCCTTCGATACCCGGGGCGCGAGTGGGCCGCTCGGCGGGCCCGCGCTCGCCGGCGGCTCTTCGCGGACGTTCACGCTCATCGGAACGTGCGGGATTCCGGCCGGCGCGACGGTCGTATCGGCGAACGTCACGGTCGTGAGCCCCGCGGCCGGGGGCGACCTCGTGGCCTACCCCGCGACGCTCGCGGCGGCGCCGCCTACGTCGACGATCAGCTTCCGTTCGGGCAAGACGCGGGCGAACAACGCGCTCCTCCTGCTCGCGACAGATGGAACCGGACGCCTCACCGTGAAAAACAACTCGGCCGGCTCCCTCCACATCGTCCTGGACGTGAACGGCTACTACCGCTGACGCCGGGTTCGAAGAGCACCAGGAGATTTTGCTTAGAAAGGAAGACGGCCAGGGCGCCGCCGGCCCGCTGCGACCTGCGCCCTCGCGCGCCGCGAGGTCGCCAGGCCCTATTCACTTTCTAGGAGAATCTTCGATACTCTTCGAACGGAGCACATATGGCCAGACTCCTCATCAAGGGTGGACGCATCGTCACGGCCGTCGACGACTACATGGGTGACGTGCTCGTCGAGGGCTCGACGATCGCGGCGATCTTCGCGCACGGTCAGACTCCTGCGATCGACGCGCCCGTCCTCGACGCGACGGGCAGGCTCGTGATCCCCGGCGGCATCGACCCGCACACGCACCTCGACATGCCGTTCGGCGGGACGACGTCGGCCGACGACTTCGAGAGCGGCACGATCGCCGCCGCGCACGGCGGGACGACGTCGATCGTGGACTTCGCGATCCAGACCAAGGGGCAGGCGCTCCGCGAGGCCCGCGACGTGTGGATGAAGAAGGCCGAGGGGAAGGCCGCGATCGACTACGGCTTCCACATGATCATCACGGACCTCCCCGATGCCGTCGAGAAGGAGATGGACGTCCTCGTCCAGGAGGGCGTGACCTCGTTCAAGCTTTTCATGGCCTATCGCGGCGTCCTCATGCTGGACGACGGGTCCATCTTCCGCGCGTTACTCAAGACGGGCGAGAACGGCGGGACGATCTGCATGCACGCCGAGAACGGCGACGTGATCGACGTCCTCGTCAGACGCGCGATCGCGGAGGGGCACACCGCTCCGAAGTGGCATGCCTTGACGCGTCCGCCGCGCGCCGAGGCCGAGGCGACCTATCGCGCGATCTGTCTCGCGGAAATGGCGAACGTGCCGCTCTACGTCGTCCACCTCTCGGCCGCCGAGGCTCTCGAGAAGATCGCCGAAGCGCGCGACCGCGGCCTCCCGATGCACGCCGAGACGTGCCCGCAATACCTGTTCCTTTCGTACGACAACTACGAGGAGCCCGGCTTCGAGGGCGCGAAGTACGTCATGTCGCCGCCCTTGCGCGCGAAGGGCAACGAGGAGGCGCTCTGGCGCGGCCTCCGGATGAACGACCTGCAGGCCGTGTCGACGGATCATTGCCCGTTCTGCATGAAGGAGAAGGAGCTCGGGAAGAGCGACTTCTCGAAGATCCCGAACGGCGCGCCCGGCATCGAGACGCGCATGTCGCTCCTCTGGGACGGCGGCGTCGTGAAGGGGCGCATCAGCCCGAACCGGTTCGTCGAGCTGACGTCCACGTCGCCCGCGAAGATCTTCGGCCTCTTCCCGAAGAAGGGAACGGTCGCGCCGGGCTCGGACGCCGATCTCGTCGTCTTCGACCCGAACCGCAAGGTTACGCTCAGCGCGAAGACCCTCCACCAGCGCGTCGACTACACGCCCTACGAAGGGCGCGTCGTCCAGGGCGCCGCGGACGTCGTCCTGTCGCGGGGTGAGATCATCGTGAAGGACGGGAAATTCCTCGGAAAAGCCGGAAGAGGCAGCTTCCTGAAGAGGAAGCCCCGCACTTAGAAGGGAACAAGAGACATGAGCCCGATCTCCGAAGCAAATACCTCTTCCCCGGTCTCTTCCTCCGACGTGAGGGCGAAGCACAAGGAATTTCTCTTCCCCTCCGTCACGAACTACTACAAGGAGTCGGTCGTTCTCGAGTCCGGCAAGGGGATGTACGTCACGGACGCCGACGGCAAGAAGTATCTCGACTTCTTCGCGGGGATCCTGACCGTCTCCGTCGGTCACGCGAACGAGAAGGTGAATGCGGCGGTCAAAGCGCAGCTGGACCGCCTCGGCCACGTCTCGACGCTCTACCCGACGCTGCCAATCGTGGAGCTCGCCGAAACTCTCGCGCGCATCACCCCGGGCCGCCTCCAGAAGTCGTTCTTCACGGCCTCGGGCACGGAGGCCGACGAGACCGCCGTCATGATGGCGCAGGTCTACACGGGGCGAACCGAGATCATCGCCCTCCGTCACGGGTACTCGGGCCGCTCGATGCTCGCGCAGTCCCTCACGGCCCATTCCACGTGGCGCGCCGTGCCGACGCAGATCGCCGCGATCAAGCACGCCCTCTCGCCCTACTGCTACCGCTGCCCGCTCAAGCTGACGTACCCGTCCTGCGGCGTCGCGTGCGCGAAGGACCTCGAGGAGCTCATCCGGACGACGACGACGGGTCAGATTGCTGGATTCATCGCCGAGCCGATCCAGGGCGTCGGCGGCTTCGTGACTCCTCCCAAGGAGTATTACGAGATCGCGGTCGGGATCGTCCGGAAGTTCGGCGGCGTCTTCATCTGCGACGAGGTCCAGACGGGCTTCGGCCGCACCGGCGGGAGCTGGTTCGGGATCTCGCACTGGAACGTCGAGCCCGAGATCATGACGATGGCCAAGGGCGTCGCGAACGGGATGCCGCTCGGCGTCACGATCGCGACCCCGGAGATCGCGGACTCCTTCAAGGCGCTCACGATCTCGACTTTCGGTGGGAACCCGATCTCGTCGGCCGCCGCGAACGCCACGATCTCCGTCATGGAAGAGATCGACGCCCCCGGGCGCGCCACCGAGATGGGCGCGCGCCTTCGGGCGGGTCTCGACCGGCTCAAGGCGAAGTATCCGAAGACGATCGGCGACGTGCGCGGCATGGGACTCATGCAGGGCGTCGAGCTCGTGGCCGACGAGACGGTGCAGGACCGCACGCCGGCTCCCGAGAAGGCCGTCCGCCTCTTTGAGGAGACGAAAAAGCGCGGCCTCCTGATCGGAAAAGGCGGCCTCTACGGAAACGTGCTCCGCATTTCTCCTCCCCTGATCGTGAGCGCGGGCGAGGTCGACGCCGCTCTGAAGATCCTCGACGAGTCGTTCGCGGGCTGGGCCTGAGGCCTCTCCACAGGGAATGATCGGCACGAAGCTCGCCGACCGCTACGAAATCCTCGCCGAGCTGGGTCGCGGCGGGATGGGCGTCGTGTACCGCGCGAAGGATCCCGTCCTGAACCGTGAGGTCGCGGTCAAGCTCATTCCGCCCGGGAATCTCACGAAGGATGCCGAGGAGCGCTTCCAGCGCGAGGCCCAGATCGTCGCGCAGATGGACCACCCCTCGATCGTGCCGATCTACGACCTCGGGCGGCACGAGGGGTCGCTTTTCTTCGTCATGCCGGTGCTCGTTCCCACGAACCTCCGGCAGCTCCTCCGCGAGGGCTCGCTCCGCCTCGGCGACGTCCTGGACGTCGGGACGCAGGTGGCCGACGCACTCGACTACAGCCACGCCCGCGGCATCGTCCACCGCGACATCAAGCCCGAAAACATCATGACGTCGCGCGACGACGCGGGCCACGTCCGCGCACGGGTCATGGACTTCGGCCTCGCGCTCGCGACGACCGAGGACCGCCTCACGAAGACCGGGACGCTCGTCGGGACCGTCGTCTACTTCAGCCCCGAGCAGGTCACGTCGCGCTCGTTCGACGGGCGGTCGGACATCTATGCGCTCGGGACGGTGCTCTACGAGTGCCTCGCGGGCGAGCCTCCCTTCGCCGGCGAGGTGCAGGCCGTCCTCTACCGCATCGTCCACGAGCTGCCGCAGTCGATGCGCACGCTCGGCGCTGACGTGAGCGAGGAGCTCGAGGCCGCGGTTCTCCAGTGCCTCGCGAAGGACCCCGAAAAGCGCCCGAAGCGCGCTGGGCATCTCGCGGAGGCGCTCCGGCGCTACCGGAGCAAGCTCCGCGACGAGGACTTCGGGCGGTCTGTCGTCTTCACGGCGAGCCGCATGCTGCCCCGCCCCGCGCTCACGGCGCCGTTCATCGGGCGCGAGAAGGAGATGGCCGAGCTGCAGCGCCGCCTCCACGCCGCAATCGCGGGCGAGTGCGAATTCGTCGTAGTCGCCGGCGAGCCCGGCATCGGCAAGAGCCGTCTCGTCGAGGAGCTCAAGAACCTCGCGCGCGCCCGGAAGATCCGGGTCCTCTCGGGACGTTTCGTCGAGCACGACCGCGCCTTCGCGCACCAGGGCTTCTGCGAGCTCATCCAGGACTATTTCCGGTCGAGGGACGCGGGCCTCTCGGAGACTTCCCGCCCGGACTTTTCGGATCTCGCGGGCGACCTCCTCGCGCTCTTCCCGGTCCTATCCGAGATCAGCGATCTGCGCGCCGCCGCGAGCAGCGACTCGGGCGCCATCAAGGCCGGCGACGGGCGCAAGGCCGAGGACAAGATCGCGATCTTCGAGCTCATCGCGCGCACCCTGACGCGGATCGCGGGCGGCAAGCCTCTTCTCCTTGCCCTCGAAGAGCTGCACGGGGCGCAGCTTTCGATCGAAGCGCTCCAGTACGTCGCGCGGCGTCTCGGCCCGACGCCGACACTCATCATCGGGACGTACCGGCAGACCGAGGTCGACAAGAGACATCCGCTCGTGAAGATGCTGGAGTCGTTCCGCGGCGATCCGCGCTTCGCGGCGATCACGCTCGGCCCGCTCACCCCGTCCGAGCATCGCGCCCTCGTCGAGCTCTCGGCCGGCGGCGGCAAGCTCTCGGACGACCTTGCCTCGCGCCTCCTCGCGGCCACCGAAGGGAACCCACTCTTCACGAAGGAGCTCGTCCGTTCGCTTCTCGACTCGGGCGGGATCGCGCGGGACGATTCGGGCGCGCTGAATCTCTCGGGGGCGATGGGCATCTCCTCCGACGCGCTACCCGAAACGATCCAGCAGGCCGTCGAGGCGCGTATCGAGCGGCTCCCGGAAGACGTGCGCGACGTCCTCTCGATCGCGTCGGTTCTCGGAAAGAGCTTCGAATTCAAAGACCTCGAGTCCGTCGCGGAGGACGTGAAGGGCCTAGACGAGGCGATCGACCGTCTCGTGAAGGAGGGCCTTCTCGAGGAAGAGCGCGAGTCGCGCGGCGACCGGCTCGCGTTCGCGAGCGGCATCGTGCGCGACGTCCTCTATGGCGCCCTCTCGCGGCGGAAGCGCCGCACGCTTCACCGCGCGTACGCGGACCTCCTCGAGAAGCGGCACCAGGGCCGGCTCGACCGCGTTTACCCCGAGCTCGTCCATCACTTCTCGGAGGGCGACGTACCGGGGAAGGCCGTGGACTACGGCCTGAAGCTCGCGAAAAAGTCCCTCGACGCGTTCAGCCCGGAGGAGGCGGCGCGCGTCGCGAAGACCGCGCTCGATTATCTCGGGGACGAGGATTGGGAAGGCGAAAAGGTGCTGGAGGGCGACGCGCGTTTCCTGCTCGCGCAAGCCTCGCGCATGTCGGGCCACGCGGACGCGGCGCTCCGGGAGGCCGAGGCGGCCGGAAAGATCTTCGAGCGCGAGAAACAGCCCGTGCGCGCCGTCGAAGCAATCCTGTTCGCCGCCGACACGGCGTGGAACGCCCGGAAAGTGGACGAGGCGCGCCGGCTCGTGGAGCGCGGCATCGAAGCGGCGGCTGCCGCGCAGGATACGGTTCACCTGCCGAAGATTCTCTCCCTGGCGGCGACGGTCGCGAACCTGCGCGGCGACTACGCCCGCGCCGCCGCCTACGGAGCGCAGCTCGAGCGGCTCGGCAGCGAGAAAGGGCGCCCCGCCGACACGATCGCTTCCGGCGGCCGGCTGGTCGTCGCGATGTCGAGCCCCGTCGCCGCCGCGGAGCCGGCCACGAGCCGCCTCGTGGAGGAGACGGAGGTCCTTTCCACGGTTTTCGAGACGCTCCTCACGACCGATGCGGACGGCCAGCTCGTCCCCGCGCTCTGCGAGGAATGGAATCTCGCCGACGGGGGACGGTCTGCGCGGCTGCGCCTCCGGCCCGCGGTCCGCTTCTCGGACGGCTCACCCCTCACGGCCGGGGACGTGAAGGCGTCTCTCGAGCGGGTCGTCCGCGTTCGAGCCGAAGGGATGCCGGCGGCGCTCGCCGCGATTCGCGGCGCCGCCAAGCACCGGAATGGCGAGGCTGCCGCCGTGTCCGGAATACGGGTGGCCTCGGAAGACCGGCTGGAATTCGACTTCGTCGAGCCGCTCCCGATCTTCCCGGCTCTCTTGTCCGACGTCCTCACGGCCGTCGTCCGCATGGTGCCCGGCGAGAGCGGCGTCGAGACCGCCATCGGCACGGGGCCGTTCGTCGTGGCGAGCCGGACGGCGGACCGCGTCGTCCTCGAGCGCAACTCGTACCATTGGAAGGAGCCGGCGCGCCTCGACGGGATCGAGTTCCGGACCAGGATGAGCGCGATGGCGATCGGCGCCGGCCTCCGCGCGGGAGAGATCGAGCTCGCGCGCGATCTCTCACCACCGGACCTCGACGCGATTCTCCGGGAGCCGCGCCTTCGCGCGGGTCTCGTCGAGACGCCTAAGAAGGGCACGTACTTCGCTCTCTTCAACTCGAAGAGCGCCCTCGGCGGGAACGTCGCCCTCCGGCACGCGCTGGCCGGGGTGACGCGCAGCCACGACTTCGTGTGGGCGGCGCTCGGGCGATTCGCCGTTCCCGCCACCGGAATCCTGCCGCCCGGGATCCTCGGACACGACGCGGGCCGGCGCCGCCCGCTCATGCCTCGAGACGAGGCGCTCGCTCTCCTCGGGGAGGCCGGCCTGACGCTGCCCGTCATGTTGACGGCGGCCGTCCACCCCATCCTCAAGGATCGTCACAAGGCGCTCACTGCGGCCCTGTTCGCAATCTGGAAGGATCTCGGCGTCGAGGTCCGGATCACGACGACAGACATGAAGTCGTACCTCGAGGCGCAGGCCGCGGCGAACGTCGATCTCCTGATCTCGCGGTGGATGGCCGACTACGAGGACCCGGACGACTTCACGTTCAACCTGTTCCGCTCGGGCGTCGGCTATTTTCAGGCCTTCTTCTCGTCGGAAATAACGGACCGCCTCTTGGAGGAGGCGCGCGTCGAGAGCCGCCCCGCGGTACGCGAAGGTCTCTACCGGAAGTTCGAAAGGACTCTTCTCGACTCGCCCGTTCTCATCCCCCTGTTCCACGAGGTCGACTACCGGATTGCCGGTCCCGGCGTACGCGGCGTCGCCCTGCGCAGCAGCCCGCCGTTCGTCAACTATCCCGAGATCGGGAAATCGGAGGCACCGGCGGCTCAGGCCCTGCACGAGTGGGGAGGCGGCATCCTCCACGTGCCGGTCGGCGGTGTGGTCGACGAATTCGACCCGGCGACCATGGGGACCCAGGAGCAGGCCGAGACGATGCCACTCGTATTCGAGACGCTGACGCGGGATCTCGAGGGCGGCCGCGTCGTTCCGTGGCTCGCCTCGGAGGTGATTCCCGAAGACGGCGGCGCGCGTTTCCGTTTTCGCCTGCGGCGGGGCGTTCGTTTCCAGGACGGCCGGGGCCTTTCCGCCCGCGACGTCCGTTACTCCTTCGAACGTCTTCTCCAGAACGGGAGGAGCGGCCGATTCCTTCTCGCCCCGATCCGCGGCGCGCAGAACCTCATCGACGGCAAAACCTCGGACCTCGAGGGCTTCCACATCGTCAGCCCTTCGGAGTTCGTGATCGAGCTGGAAAAGCCGCTGGCATTCTTCCCCGTCCTCGTTTCGTGGCCGGGCGCGGGTATCGTGCCCGAAGGCACCAGCGCGATCGGAGAGAGCTGGCGGAAGGGCTGCATCGGTACGGGGGCGTACCGCGTCTCGAGCTTCGAGCCCGGCAGGAGGCTGGAGCTGGAGAGGAACCCGGGCTATTGGCGCGAGGGATTCCCGAAGAACGAGGGGGTCGTCTTCCGGTTCGGCGTTCCCCCCGAAGAAATCCGCTCCGAGTTCCTCGCCGGCCGGTTCTCTCTTGCTTCGGACCTTCTCCCGGCCGACGCCGAATTCCTGCGCCAGGACCCGCGTTTCCGCGCGACGTATCGCGAGAGCCCGAGCCTCGTGACGTACTTCGTGGCCTTCAACATCAACCGCGGCGTCTTTGCCGACGCGCGGGCGCGTCGAGCGGTCGCGCAGGGGATCGACGCCGCCGGCATCGTCCGCCGGACGCTCGGCCGGCACGCGATTCCAGCGAACGGCCTCATCCCGCCAGGGCTCCTCGGCTACGTATCGAAACCGAGGAGCCGCCCCCAGACTTCGGGGCAGGACTCGGGCGCGCACACGGTTTCGCGCGAAACGGTCGAAGTCACGGCCGTCGCGAACCCCATCATGTTCGGAGAGTTCGGTGGCTTCACGAAGGAGCTCACTCAGGCATTCCGCGAGATGGGCTATTCCATCCGCGTCGTGAACAAGACAATGGCGGAATTCATGGAGGCCCAGCACAAGTCCCCCACGGAGATCGCGATCGGACGCTGGGTTTCCGACTACCCGGACGCCGACACCTTCGCCCAGGGCGTCCTCCACTCGCGCGACGGGATCCTCGGACGGTTCTGCGGATTGCCCCAGATCGACGCCCTCACGGAGCGAGGCCGCAGCGAGATCGACCCCAGGACCCGCGAGTCGATCTATCGGGAGGTCGAGGAAATCGTCGCCAAGGAGGCCCTCCTGATTCCGCTCTTCCACGAGCAGGTCTACCGGTTTGCGCGCCCCGAGGTCGAAGGCCTCGCTCTCGGCTTCGGCCAGCCGATCGTCCAATACGAGAACCTGACGATCCGTAGCTAGGGCGGGATCGCTCTCTACTTCGCGCGCGTGTCCGCTGGCACCAGCTCGGCCGCCGCGTAGCCCTCAGCCTCGTGCCCGCCGTGGTACTCGCCGGGGTTCGGCCGCCGGATCTGCGCCTGCGGGACGACACGGTCGCGCCTGAGGCCGCGGAAATCCTCTAGAGACGTCCAGCCCCGCGCGGCGTTTTTCTCGAGAAATACGGACATCCCTTCCTTCAGCGTACGGATCACGTTCGGTCCGATCGCGTGGTCGAGCATCGCGGCCGTGCAGACCTGCACGGTCCCACAGCCGAGGAGGAAGTAATTGAGGGCGTGCGAGAAGTCCGAGATGCCGCCGATGCCCGAAAATGACCGGTCGGGAAACGCATGCGTGAGCTGCGCCATCTTCGCGAGAGCAAGTGGGAGGATCGCGGGGCCGCCGAGGCCGCCCGACGACGTGTAGCCGTCGACGTTGATCTCGAAGTCGAGCGTCTCGGGGTCGACGAGCGGGATCGACGGGAACGTGTTCGACGACGTGATCGCGTCGGCTCCGCCCCGGAACGCCGCGCCCGCCTCGACCGCGATGTCCGTCGTCGAGGGAGTCAGCTTCGTCCACACAGGGACCTTCGCGACTTCCTTCACCGCCTTCGTGACCGAGGAGGTCAGGACGCTGCTCTTCCCGATGTTCGAGCCCATGTCCTCGCGGTCCATGTGCGGGCAGGAGAAGTTCAGCTCGAGGGCGTCCACGCCCTCGTCCTGACAGGTCTTCGCGAGCAGCTGCCAGTTGGAAAGCTCCTTGTCGTTGCCCGAGCCCGCCATGATGGAGGCCACGAGAACCTTCCCGGGAAACGCCTTCTTGATGCGCGAGAGGCGTCCGACCCACCAGTCGAGAGGCTTGTCTGAGATGAGCTCCCAGTTCCACGACGAGTGGAGGACCGACGCCGGCCGCGCCTTCATCGAGATCCGGGGCGTCTCGAAGTCCGCCCGGAAGAACTTCGTCTTCGCGCCCGCGACGTTCACGACGGGGTGGAGGCCGATCGTCTTCGTCACGACGCCTCCCCAGCCGGCCTCGAAGGCGCGGAGGATGTTCGTCTCCGACTCGGTGGGCGGAGCGGAAGCGAGGAGGAAGGGATTCTCGAACCGGATGCCGGTGAACACGGCGGAAAGATCGGCGGCCATCGCGTCCTCCCCTGAAACCCCTGTAAAAGTGAACGGCCAGCATAAGACGAATGAGTCTCGAACGCGAACGGCTGGTACGATATCGGCATCGAAATGTCGGCAAAACAGGGCGAAATCGTCCACGCCGACGGGCGTGTCGAGCTGGCGGACGCGTCGGCTCTCCGCGGCAGCCCCCTCTACAACGAGGACCTCGCTCCCGTCCCTGTCGCACGGCGCACGTGGACGACCTACAACTACGCGGCGCTCTGGATCTCGATGGCGCACTGCATTCCGACGTACATGCTGGCCTCGGGCCTGATGAACTCCGGGATGAACTGGAAGCAGGCGCTCTTCACGATCCTCCTCGGCAACACGATCGTCCTCGCGCCGATACTCCTCAATTCCCATCCCGGCACGAAATACGGCATCCCGTTCCCCGTCTTCGCGCGCGCCGCGTACGGGACGGCCGGCTCGAACCTTCCGGCCCTCATGCGCGCCTTCGTTGCGTGCGGCTGGTTCGGGATCCAGGCGTGGATCGGCGGCGAGGCCCTCCACACGTTCTTCACGGTGACGATCGCCGGCTGGCCGACGCTCCTCGGCGCGGGATTCGGCGGCCACACGTCGACGGAATGGCTCTCATTCCTGATGTTTTGGGGCCTGAACGTCTTCGTGATCTATCGCGGGATGGACCTCCTTCGAAAGGTCGAGAACTGGGCGGCGCCGTACGTCCTCGTCGTGACGCTCGTCCTTCTCGTGTGGGCCGTCCGGGAAGCCAGGGGCCTCGGACCTCTCCTCGCGCAGCCTGGCAAGTTCTCGACGTTCGCGGAGTTCTTCCCCATCTTCATCCCGTCGCTCACGGCGATGGTCGGATTCTGGGCCACGCTGTCCCTCAACATGCCCGACTTCACGCGCTTCGGGCGCAGCCAGAGGGAGCAGATCGTGGGGCAGGTCGTCGCGTTGCCGACCACCATGTTCGCGTTCGCTGCGATGGGCGTTCTCATCACGAGCGCGAGCGCGATCATCTTCGGTGAGGCGATCTGGGACCCGGTCAAGCTCGTTGGGAAGTTCACGAGCCCCGTCGTCGTCGCCGTCGCGATGTTCTCGGTCGTCGTCGCGACGCTCGCCGTCAACATCGCGGCGAACGTCGTCTCCCCCGCGAACGACTTCGCGAACCTCCTCCCCCGCCACATCAGCTTCAGGACCGGTGGGCTCATCACGGGCCTCATCGGCATCGCGATGCAGCCCTGGCGCCTGCTCGCGGACCCGAAGGGCTACATCTTCACGTGGCTGCTGGGGTACTCCGGCGGGCTCGGGTCCATCGCGGGCGTTCTCATCGCGGATTACTGGATCGTGCGGAAGAGGACGCTCGACCTGAAGGCGCTCTACCTGAAGGACGGCAGGTACGGCGGGTGGAATCCGGCCGCCGTCGTCGCGACGTTCGCGGGCTGCTTCCTCGCGTGGGGCGGGCTCCTGATCCCCCTCCTCCGGCCCCTCTACGACTATGGTTGGTTCGTCGGGTTCCTCGCTTCGGGCAGCCTCTACGTCCTCCTCATGCGCGTCCGACCGCTCGATCCTCCTGCCACCCGCTGACGGCGCCTAGAATCGCGTATGAGATTCAAGTCCGTTCTCTTCGCCGCTGCGATTGCCGCGCTCCCACTTGCCGCCGACGACCTCGAGACAGCGGTCGGTCGCATGTCCCGCGTCGGATCGTCGCGCTCCCCCAGCTTCTCGCCAGATGGGAAGACGATCGCCTTCGTCTCGAACCTGAGCGGCCTGCCGCAGGTGTGGACGATTCCCGCCACGGGCGGCTTCCCCCGCATGGTCACGTCCTTCGACGATCCGGTCGGCGTCGCCGAATGGTCGCCGGACGGCCAGTGGATCGCGTTCAGTCTCGCGCCCGGCGGCGGGATGAATACGCAGGTGTACCTCGTGAAGCCGGACGGCACCGGTCTCAAGCGCCTGACGGACGGCGGCAAGGAGACGAACCGGCTCGGCGACTTCCGGCACGACGGCAAACGACTCGCCCTCGGCTCGAACCGCCGGACGAAGGTCGGCATCGACGCGTACGTCTACGACGTCGAGTCCGGTCGCCTCGAACTCGTCAGCGAGATCGCGGGCACGGGCGGATTCGATGACCTGTCGCGTGACGGGAGACGTGCGCTTCTGAACCGCCTCCGCTACCGAGGGAGCAACGACCTCTTCCTCGTGGACCTCGCGACGAAGAAGGAGACTCTGCTCACGCCGCACGAGGGACCCGGATCGTTCAGCGGGGTCTTCTCGCCGGACGGCAACGCAGTGTGGATTTCTTCGAATGGAGGAAGGGACCGCCTCGCGTTCGGCCGCATCGCGCTCGGGAAGGACGGCGCACCCGGTCCCATCGAGATCGTCGCCGCGCGCGACGACGCGGAGCTGCAATCGTTCGCGATCGACGAAAAGGGCGAGAAAGCCATCCTCGTGTGGAACGTCGCGGGGCGTCAAGAACTGGCGTTTGAAGATCTTCTTAGAATGAAAATGAGTGCAGGGCCGAAGCTGCCGGGAGATCTAGTCTCCGGTGTGACATGGTCGAAGGACGGCAGCCGGCTGGCCATGAGCGTGTCGGGTGCCGCCGCTCCGACCGACATCTTCATACTCGAAGAAATCTCCTCCTCTTCTCCCCGTTTCTCCCGCCTCACCGAGAGCCCGCACGCAGGGGTCGACCTGACCAGCCTGGTCTCCCCCGAGCTCCTGACGTTCAAGGCCCACGACGGCGAGCCGCTTTCGGGCTGGCTCTACCGGCCGAAAGGTGCGAAGGGGCCCGGGCCAGTCGTCCTGTCGTTCCACGGCGGACCCGAGGGGCAGGAAGTCCCGACCTTCCGGGCCGACTATCAGGCTCTCGTGTCGCAAGGTATCGCGGTCTTCGCGCCGAACGTGCGCGGCTCGTCGGGCTTCGGGAAGCGTTTCGTGAATCTCGACAACGGCGTGCTGCGCGTGAACGCCGTCAAGGACATCGTCTCGTGCGTGGACGCCGTCGTGAAGGCTGGCGTCGCGGACCCGAAACGCCTCGGCATCATGGGCGGCTCGTATGGCGGCTACATGACGATGGCCGGCCTCGTCGACTACCCGGATATGTTCGCCGCGGGTGCGAACCTCTTCGGCGTCGTGAACTTCAAGACGTTCTTCAAGCATACGGAAGGCTGGATGGCGGCGGTCTCGAAAGTCGAGTACGGCGACCCGGACACCGAGGGCGACATGCTCGACCGCCTCTCACCGCTCACGCGGATCGACAGAGTCAAGGCGCCGACACTGGTCCTCCACGGCGCGAACGACACGAACGTGCCCGTCATCGAGGCCGAGCAGGTCGTCGCGAGCCTGAAGAAACGTGGCGTGCCCGTGGAATACGTCCTTTTCCCGGACGAGGGGCACGGCTTCCAGAAGCTCCCGAACCGGATCCGCTCGAACGTCGAGATCGTGAAGTGGTTCGCGAGGTGGCTCGGCGTCAAGCCGGCGGCTTGATCTCGAACGCCGAGTCGGGGATCGCCTTCTTCTCGTAGTCGAGGTACTCGACCACGGTGACGCCGGGCCGGAGCGTGTCGACGATCGTCATTTTCGCGAGCGACAGGACTCCGTGATACCGGCGGTATTCCTCGAAAGTCGTCTCCCGGGCTGTCTTTCCGGATGCAACGAGAAATACGGCCCTGCGGTATAGGCCCTCTTTTTCGTCGATCCACACACGAACGACCGGATAGGACGGGTTCTTCCCCGCCTTCGCCGTGAGGCGAAGGACGACGCAACTCCGTGCATTCAGCACGTCCGTGCGTTCCACGACCGCGTCGTAGTCCTCCGCAAAGCGCGTGCGCGACATGTCCGCCGCCGAGAACCCACCTTCTAGGCGATGGCTCTTCGGCACGCGGATCGGGTTTTTCGTGTTCGGCAGGAGGAGCCAGACATCGTCGCCAACCTGCACGACGGACTTTCCGGCATCGGAAGGGTTCAGAAAGCGGATACGCGACCTGTCGCGACCCTTCGCCTCCACCGTGAAGGCCCCCGTGAACGGCGGCACCCCAGGCTTCGTAGTCGTGACGCGCAGCGAGAGCACCACCTCCGGCCAGGCTGCCTTGACGCGGTCGGCGCGCGCCAGCAGCGCCCCGGGATCCTGGGCGAAAAGAGGAAGAAAGAGACTGCTTAGAATGAGAAGAGCGGACGTCGGGCTCACGAGCCGCCTCCGAACCATTCGAAGAATCTTCTCTTCTCCCCTCATTCTAAACATGCCCCAACGCCTCCACCGGATTAAGCCGCGCCGCGCGGCGCGCGGGCCACCAGGCGGCGATGAGGAGCGTGAGCGACATGACCGCGAATCCAAGGCCGTACGCGAGCGGGATGAAGTCGACGTGCAGGAGGTTTCCCCTCGTGCCGCCGGGCGGAGGCGGCAGCATGATGCCCGAGGCGTTCAGAATCAGCCGCAGGACGAAGGACGCGGCCGCGCCGACGAGCGAGCCGACGACTCCGAGGAGGAGTCCCTCGAGGAGAAAGAGCGTGCGGATCTGGCCCCGCTCCATTCCGATCGCGAGAAGCGTCCCGATCTCGCGCGTCCTCTCGAAGACCGACATCGTCATCGTATTCGCGGTCGCGAGAATGACGACCGTCGAGAGCACGAGGCCCATGAAGAAGAAGATCGCGACGTAAAGAAGCTTGACCTGCTTGTAGAACGCGGCGGTCTCGAGCCAGGTCTTCACGACGACCGGCCGGCCCGCGGCCGCAAGCGCGCCGGCGATGTCGCGAGCCGCCGCGTCCAGCTCGACTCCGTCCTTCAGGAGCACGGCCACCGTGTTCGCCCTGCCTTCGACCTTCAGGAGCCTCGCCGCGGCGCGATAGGGCAGGAAGAGCAGGCGATCGTCGATTTCCTTGATCGGATACGACAAGACCGCGACGACGCTCGCGTCCACCGCGTTGAGTCCGCCGTCCGGCGTCGTCGTCATGACGGTGACCAGGTCTCCGGCCTTCGCCCCGATCGCGCGGGCCAGACCGGATCCGAGCATGACGTCTTCGGCATCGGGATTCGAGAAGAACGCCCCGGAGACGACCGTGTCCGACGCGAGAGACGCGCCGCGCTCCAGCGCGGGAATCGTGCCCGTGCCGAGGTACGCGCCGCTCTTGTCGCCCTTCACCACGAGCCCAAAAAACGAGAGCTTCGGCATGGCTTGGGCGACACGGGGGTCCTTCCCGAGAATTGCCGAGAGCCCCTCCCAGTCGTCGAGAAGGATGACGGAGGCCTCGTCATCCGTCTTTCCGGCGGCCTTCGGATCGAGGAGCCGCAGGTGCCCGCCAGTGCCGCGGATCGTGGCGGCCCCGAGCGATGTGAAGGTCTGCGAGACGAAACCCGCCGTCATGGTCACGGCGACGAAGCCGACGACGACGATCGAGCCCGTGAGCAGCGTGCGCCGCGCGTGCCGGCGGAGGTTTCGCGCCGCGAGGCGGATCCACCGGCTCACGCGCGTGCTCCCACGGGCGCCCGTTCGTCCGCGACGATGCGCCCGTCGAGGAGCCGGATCCGCCGATCCGCCCTCTCGACGATACGCGGATCGTGGCTCGAAAACAGAAATGCGACTCCGCGCTCGCGGTGAAGCTCCTCGAAGAGGTCGAGGAGGTGCTTCGAGGTCTCGGAGTCGAGAGAAGCGGTGGGCTCGTCCGCCAGAATGAGGACCGGCTCGCCCACGACCGCCCGGGCCACCGCGACGCGCTGCCGCTGTCCGCCCGAAAGAGCGTCCGGCCGCCTGTCCTCGAGACCGGCGAGGCCCACGGCGGCGAGGGCGGCGCGGGCGCGCCTGGCGCAGGCGTCTTCCGGGAGCCCGCGAATCCACAGGGCGAGGGCGACATTCTCTTCGGCCGAGAGGACGGGCACGAGCTGGTGCGCCTGAAAGACGAAGCCGAGCCTCTCGCGCCGGAGGCGCGAGCGCGCGCGCTCGTCCAGCGCCGAAACGTCGCGCCCATCGAAGACGAGAGATCCCGAATCCGGAAGGTCGAGGAGGCCGAGCAGGTTCAGAAGGGTCGTCTTGCCGCTGCCCGAGGGCCCCGCGAGGACCGCGAATTCGCCGGCCTGAAGAACGAGCGACGCATCGGACACACCGACGACGCGTTCCTCGCCGAGGCGATAGATCTTCGTGAGGCCGCGGGCCTCGAGGATCGACACGCGGGGAGTATAGGGGCCGTTACTCGCGCGCGAGCCGCCGGGCGTCGGCAAGGAGTTTCTCGACTCCAGCACCCTCGAGACCGTCGTAGTACCCCCGGATCTCCCGCCGGGCGTCCACGAGAACGAAGTGGGACGAGTGGAGGATCGGCTCTGGGTCGCCCGCGTGCCCGTCCACGACCGCCAGCTTGAATCCCTTGCCCGCGAGCGCGCGCACGGCAGGACGATCGCCCCGAAGGAACGTCCAACGCTCCGCATCCGCGCGTTGCTGCCGCGCGTACGTCGCGAGATCGGCGAGACTGTCGTGTTCCGGGTCCACGTCGAACGACACGAACCGGATTCCCGGCTCGTCCTTCAGGGAGGACGCGAGCGCCGCCATCCGCTCGGACATCATCGGGCAGTACCCGCCGCAGCGCGTGAAGATGAAGTCCGCGACCCATGCCTTTCCCTCAAGGTCCCGCGCAGTGACGGGACGGCCGCGCTCGGACGTGAACGCAAAGTCCGGAACGCGCCCGTGTTTCGGAAGTTCCGCCGCGCGGCCACGGCTCATGAAGGCGTAGACGAGCTGGTGCACCCCGAGCATTCCCAGGATGACCGCGGAGAGAAGACCGGTGAGCCTGAGCCCTTTCACGGCGCGACGGGAATCGACGCCGACGCCGTCTTCACGTCGGCGAGGAGATCCTTCTTCTCGATGCCGGCACCGAAGTACTGCGCGACGATTCTTCCTTGGCGGTCGAGAACCACGGTCTGGAACCCGTGAAACATCTCGCCCTTCTTGTCCCGGCCGACGCTGACGCCCCAGTCCTGAACGACCTTGTCGACGGCCTCCTTGCTCCCCGTGAGAAATACGACGTCGCGCGGCGAGAGGTGGCTCTCCTTCATGTGCTGCTTCAGCTTCGCGGGAGTGTCGATCTCGGGATCGAAGGACACCGCGAGAACGAGCGGGCGGTCCTTCGCGGGTCGCCCTTTCCCGGCCGCGCGCGCGGCTTCGATGCACTCGTCGACGACGAGCGGGCACGCTCCGGGACAACTTGTGAAGATGAAGGTGACGAGGAGCGAACGGCCCGCCCCGTCCCTGGAGAGAGTGAACGGCTTCGCGTCCTGCGTGAGGAGCGTGAAGTCGATGGCCTGCTTGCCCTCTCCGGCGAGCCGGCTCGCCTTCGTGACGCTCGACTGGCCGGCGGCAGGAACCGCCGCCAGGATTGCGAGGGCCATGACGAAACCGGAGGCTCTCTTCATTTGGGCCTCTCTCCCGCCGCGGCCTTGCGCAGATCGTCCACGAGCTCCTTTGCCTCCCAGTCGTTGCCGCGGCGAATCGAGAAGAGCGTTCCGTCGGGCGCGATGACCGCAGTCGCGAGGCTGTGAACGAACTGCTCGCCCGTCTTCAGGTAGGTGAGGCCGAAGAACCCAGCGAACTCCTTGATGTGCTCGAGCGTTCCCGTCGCGAAGCGCCAGTGCCCCGGCACGACTCCCGGCACGCTCCGGAGGAACGGGTCCCGGAAAGCCTTGAGCACGGCCGGCGTGTCGTAGGCGGGATCGAAGCTGACCGAGAGGAGCCGCGTCTTGCCGTAGAGCTTCGGATCGGCGGCGAGGAGGCGCTCCACTTCCGAGAAGTTCAGGTTCATGCGCGGGCAGAAGTCCGGGAGCGGGCAGCGGGTGAAGATGAACGTCACCCCGACGGTCTCGCCCTTGAGATCCGCGAGCGAGAACCCTTTCCCCTCCTGGTCCACGAGAGCCGTGACCGGCGCGGCGTCGCCAGGCTTTCCGTAGGGTCCCTGTGCGGGGATCGTCTCGAGGACGGGCGTCCCGGGGGGACGCGACACGACGATGCCCTCGAGATGCGAGCTGCGGTCGCCCACGAGGAGCTTCGCCTCGACAATGTCGCCCGGCTTCAGGTCGTCGAGGATCTTCGTCTCGGAGACCGCGAACGGCATCGTCATGGCGTCCATGTAACCGGGTACCGCCTCGTGCTTCAGAGTGACCCGGCCGCCCGCGCGGTCCACGGAGACGACGACACCCTTGAGCGCATACGGTTTCTCGAGGCCCGTGGGCCTTGGGGCGGCGGGCTTCCGGCACGCGGCGGACGCAAGGAGCGCCAGGACCAGGAGGGCCCTTTTCACCGGTCTCACCATCCGAGGACGTACGCGAACATGAGCGGCGCAACGATCGTCGCATCCGACTCGATGACGAATCGCGGCGTCTTCTCTCCGAGCTTCCCCCATGTGATCTTCTCGTTCGGGACAGCACCGCTGTAGCTCCCGAGACTCGTCGTCGAGTCGCTGATCTGGCAGAAGTAAGCCCACAGGGGCACGCCCGTGCGCCGGAGGTCCTGGTGCAGCATCGGCACGACGCAGATCGGGAAGTCGCCCGCGATACCGCCCCCGATCTGGAAGAAGCCGACGGGCGACGCCGGCGCGGTCGCCGTGTACCACTCGGCGAGGGACGCCATGTACTCGATCCCCGTCTTCACGGTGTGGACGTTCTTGATCTCCTTCTCGATGCAGTGCGCCGCGAAGATGTTCCCAAGCGTCGAGTCCTCCCAGCCCGGCACGAACATCGGCAGGTTCTTCTCCGCCGCCGCGAGGAGCCACGAGTTCTTCGGGTCGATCTGGTAATGCTCTTTCAGCTTTCCAGAGAGGAGTATCCGGTACATGAACTCGTGCGGAAAGTACCGCTTGCCGTCGCGGTCGGCCGCCGTCCACTCGTCGAGCACCGCCCGCTCGATCCGCCGGATCGCTTCCTCCTCCGGAATGCAGGTGTCGGTGACGCGGTTCAGGTGCCGCGCGTGGAGGGCCGTCTCCTCCGCGGGGCTTAGCTCCCGATAATGCGGGATGCGCACGTAGTGGTCGTGAGCCACGAGGTTGAAGACGTCCTCCTCGAGGTTAGCTCCCGTGCAGGTGATGGCGTGGACCTTTCCCTGCCGGATCATCTCGGCGAGGGAGAGTCCGAGCTCTGCCGTGGACATCGCCCCGGCCATCGTCAGGAACATCTTTCCGCCGCCCGCGAGGAGCGTGTTCCAGGCCTCGGCCGCGTCCACGAGAGTCGCGGCATTGAAATGGCGGAAGTGGTGCTTTACGAATGCGCTGATCGTCATAGCCGGAGCATAGGAAGAAGACGTGAAGACAACAAGCGCGATCCCGTAGGATCGGGGGGTGAGCTCCGACACTCTTCTCGTCACCGGCGCCGCCGGGTTCATCGGCGCCCGATTCGTCGAGTCCTGCAACGCCCGCGGCGTCCCCGTCGTGAGCGTGGACCGCAAGGACGCCTTCGCCTCGCGCCCGGAGCACCGCCGCCTCGACTTCGGGAAGCTCCTCGACATCGACGAGATGCCCAGCTGGCTCGCGGACGGCCGCCCAAGCCTCGCCGGCATCGTCCACATGGGGGCCATTTCCGCGACGACCGAGATGGACGAGGCCGTCCTCAAGCGCCTGAACGTCGACTACTCGAAGAATCTCTGGAACGAGGCCCGCCGCCTCGGGATTCCCTACGTCTACGCGTCCAGCGCGGCCGTCTACGGCGACGGGGCATTCGGCTTCGACGACGACGACGCTCTCGTTTCGCGCCTCGTGCCCCTGAACCCCTACGGCGAATCCAAGCGCCGCTTCGACCTGTGGGCCCTCGAGGAAGCCGCAGCGGGCCAAACGCCGCCCTCGTGGGCAGGCTTCCGTTTCTTCAACGTCTATGGCTTTGGCGAGCGCCACAAGGGCGGCATGGCGAGCGTCGTGCTGCACGGTTACGACCAGGCGAAGGCGACAGGCGCCATTCGACTCTTCCGGAGCCACAAGCCGGGAGTCGCCGACGGACATCAGACGCGCGACTTCGTGGACGTGCGGGACGCCGTGGACGCGATCTGGTTCGCCCTCGGGTCTCCCGTCCGCTCCGGCATCTTCAACGTCGGGACCGGCGCCGCCCGGACGTTTCAGGACCTCGCGCGCGCCGTCTTCGAGTCGCTGGGCCTGCGCGAGAACGTCGAGTTCGTCGACACGCCGCCCGCCCTCCGCGAGAGGTACCAGTACTTCACCGAGGCGAAGATGGAGCGTCTCCGGGCGCAGGGCTTCAAGAAAAAGCCCATCCGCCTCGAGGACGGCGTCGACTGGTACGTCCGCCGCCTCGAGAGTGAGAGGGCCTGACCGAGGCCTTCCGCGCTTCTCGACGAATGTGCGACCGTTGAAGGTGAAGAGGGAGAAAGCTCCCTACAGCGCGGCCGATGATGATGGCCGCCAGCAATGCGTCAGCGTGACAAGGGCGGGTGACGGTGGCCTTTCAGTGCCCGCGGGCTCGGAAAGCGAGGTAGGCGAGAAGAACGGCGAAGGCGAGCAATATGAATCGCGCCACGCCCATGAGGTGAGTGTTCGCGACGGGTCGGGCGCCCGTCGGCTGTATCCACAGGACCGCCGCCACACCGGCGGCCACCACCGCTAACGCGAGAAGCGCGAGCCAACTCATCGAGGACAGCTTACCTTCCTTTCGTTCTCTGTGCCGCGTCCGAACCGCGCTGGTGTTCGCGTGCCGCCAAGCGTGACTCGGGCTGCGTAACGATATCGAGTTCAGCGGCGAGCGAGGCGAGATGGGATGAGAAGGCCGGTCTCCCCAACGCAGTCGGAAAATCCGCTGCAAGGACATCACGGGCTCGAGGCCCAGAAGGGAGACCGGCCGTGGAGAAGCGTAGCACCGGGAACGGGACGGAGGGGATGGGGGCGTGGA
>JBBRRY010000034.1:0-34217 GCA_038245905.1 Thermoanaerobaculia bacterium
CTCGGTCCCTCGCGCCTTCTCCTCGCGAGCCCGCTCGTCGACGTGGTCGAGACGAAGCCCGCCGCCCCTGCGCGCTAAGGCGCGTTTGACGAATTCGCGCGCCCGTGAGACCCTGACGTCCGGCTGACGGGCGCCCGACGCGTCCCGGCCCCGAACCAAACAGGATCCGGCGCCAGAGACTTCTGACTGCCCGCTCCGTGCGATGGCCCTACCGGCGATCCATCGCTCCCTCCCCGCCGGACATTCCACGGGACGGACGTGCGTGCACGGGGCCGCCCCGGAAAGCGATCTCTCTCTCATGCCTTTCTCCTCGTTCCATCTCCACCCCGACCTCCTTCGCGGCGTCAAGGAAATGGGCTTCACGAAGCCCACGCCCATCCAGAACGACTCGATTCCACCCGCGATGGAAGGCAGGGACCTCCTCGCCTGCGCGATGACGGGCAGCGGCAAGACCGCCGCGTTCGTCCTCCCGATCCTCCACCGCCTGATCGCCAAGCCTCGCGGCACGACGCGGGCGCTCGTCATCACGCCGACGCGCGAGCTGGCGGCGCAAATCGACGAGCATCTGAAGGCAATGGCGATCCACACCCCGCTCTCCGGCGCGGCTGTCTTCGGCGGCGTCGGGATGGGGCCTCAGGAGCACGCGTTTCGGAGCGGTGTCGACGTCATCGTCGCGACGCCCGGCCGCCTCCTCGACCATTTCCGCTTCGGCTACGCGAAACTGTCCGGACTCGAGATCCTCGTCCTCGACGAAGCGGACCGGATGCTCGACATGGGCTTCCTCCCGGACATCCGCCGCGTGCTCCGGCACCTTCCCCAGAACCGCCAGACGCTCTTCTTCTCGGCGACGATGCCGCCGCCGATCGCGCAGCTCACGAAGGAGATGCTGAAGAATCCCGTCACGGTGAACGTCGAGCGGCAGGCGTTGCCCGCCGTCGGCATCACGCAGGCGGTCTACCCAGTGCCGCAGGACCTGAAGTTCGGACTGCTTCTTTCCCTGCTCAAGCGCGGCGACTTCAAGAGCGTGCTCACCTTCACGCGCACGAAGCACCGCGCAAACCGCCTCGCCGATCAGCTCACGCGGAACGGCGTCGCGTGCGAGCGCATCCACGGCAACCGCAGCCAGGCGCAGCGCACACAGGCGCTCGCCGGGTTCAAGGACGGGAAGTTCAAGGTCCTCGTCGCCACGGACATCGCGGCGCGCGGCATCGACGTCGAGGCCCTCTCCCACGTCGTGAACTTCGACGTCCCGCACGTCCCGGAGGACTACATCCACCGCGTCGGCCGCACGGCGCGCGCCGAGCTGAAGGGCGACGCGTTCACGTTCGTCGCGCCTGACGAGGAAGGCGATCTCCGCCAGATCGAGCGCGCGATCGGAAAGCGCCTTCCGCGCGTGACGGTTCCCGAGTTCGACTACACGACGCGCCCGACCGAGCGCCTCGAGGTTCCCCTCCAGGAGCGCATCGCGGCGATCCGAGCGCGAAAATCCGACGAGCGAGCGCGCGCCCGCGAGAAGGCGGAGCGCCGCGGGCAGCACGAGGCTTCGATGGCGTCGCGCGGGCGCGGAAGCATGCCCCCCCGTCCCGGCCAGCCTTCGGCGGGCCGGCCTCCGGCACCGCGCGGAACGGTAGGATCCCGCCATGCCGCACCTTCTCGACCTCAGCCACGCGGTGGAAGCGGGCATGGTCACGTACAAGGGCCTGCCCGGCCCGGTCATCCGAGACCACCTCAGTCGTGAAGCCTCCCGCCCGCTCTACGCGGGCGGGACCACGTTCCAGATCGGCAAGATCGAGATGGTCGCGAACACGGGAACGTACGTGGACGCGCCATCTCATCGATACGAGGACGGCGTCGATCTCGCCGGACTGTCGCTCGATTTGCTCGCAGGGCGCGAGGGCATCTGCATCGCGGCTCCGCATGCGCAAGGGTTGGCGGTGGATGAGGATTTCTTAGAAGGTAGAGAGGTCGGGGGCCGCGCCGTTCTCATTCATACAGGCTGGTCTGCTTTCTGGGGCACTCCCTCTTACTTTCATCGCTCTTCTCACCTGACCGCCGCCGCCGCGGCCTTGCTCGTCGCGCGGGGCGCTGCCATCGTCGGGATCGACTCCCACAACATCGACGACACGGAGGACCTCTCCCGGCCCGTGCACTCGATCCTGCTGCGCGCGGGCATCCCCGTCGTCGAGCACCTCTGCAATCTCGAGGCGCTGCCCGAGGCCGGTTTCCGCTTCTACGCGGTGCCCGTCAGAGTCGTGGGAATGGGGACGTTCCCGGTACGCGCGTTCGCGGAAGTCGCCTGAGCGCGGCGGGCGCGCCCCTAAGTCCTTATGAATCAGCGTTGAACCCGGATCCGTGGGTATACGTATCATTGGAGAGACCGAAGTACCCGTTTTCGTCCCAAGGAGGTTCCGTCATGGGCCTGCTCGACAACATCAAACAGCAGATGGGCTCGCAGTTCATCGAGATCATCCAGTGGCTCGATGACACGCACGATTCGCTCGTTTACCGTTTCCCGGTCTACAACCAGGAAATCAAGATGAACGCGCAGCTCACGGTTCGCGAGAACCAGCTGGCGCTGTTCATCAACGAGGGAAAAGCGGCTGACCTCTTCACGCCGGGGCGCTATCAGCTCACGACGGAGAACCTGCCGATCCTGACGACGCTCCGCGGATGGAAGTACGGCTTCCAGTCGCCCTTCAAGGCCGAGGTCTACTTTTTCAATACGCGCCTCTTCACGGACCTGAAGTGGGGCACGACGAACCCCGTCATGATGCGCGACGCGGAGTTCGGGATGATCCGGCTGCGCGCGTTCGGCACGTACGCGATGAAGATCGACGACGCGAAGGCGTTCTTCGCGAACGTCGTCGGTACGGCCGGCCTCACGACGACGGACGAGATCACCGGCCAGCTCCGGTCGACGATTCTTTCGCGCCTGTCGGACGCGATCGCCGAGTCGAAGATCGCCGCGCTCGACCTCGCGTCGAAGTACGACGAGCTCTCGGGGACCGGCAAGCAGGTCCTCGCGCCCGAGTTCGGGAGTTTCGGCCTCGAGCTTTCGAGGTTCTTCATCGAGAACATCTCGCTGCCCGAAGAAGTCGAGGCGGCGATCGACCAGCGCACGAAGCTGGGCGTCCTCGGCGACAAGATGGGGCAGTACACGCAGCTCCAGGCGGCCGACGCGATGAAAATCGCCGCCGCGAACCCCGGCGGAGCCGCGGGTGCCGGGATCGGCATCGGTGCGGGCATCGCGATGGGCGGAATGATGGGAAACGCGATGGGACAGAGCATGGCGGGCGCCGGAGGCGCGGGCCCCATGGCGCCTCCGCCTCCCGCGGGCCTCGGCTTTTCCGCGCCGAAGTGGTCCCTCACCGTGGACGGCAAGACCTACGGACCGTACTCGGACGATGCGTTGAAGGGCATGGTTGCCTCCGGCCAGGTCGCGGGCGGAACGATGGCGTGGAAGCCCGGCGCGGCCGGCTGGGCGCCGCTTTCGACGTTCGAGGAGTTCACGGGATCTTCGGCTCCGCCGATGCCTCCTCCGCCTCCGCCGCCCGCCCGCTGACGCGCCCTCGATGACCGGATCGAATTTGCCCCCGGCGAGTCCGGCGGCCTCGGCGAAGCTGCGAAAATTCCCGTGCGCTGCGTGCGGGGCGGACGTCGTCTGGAACCCCGGTGCGGCGGCTCTCACGTGCCCCTACTGCGGCGCGAAGAAAGACATCCCGAACACGCCGGGCGAGGTGACGGAGCGCCCGATCGAGGAAGCGCTCAAGGGCGCATCGGACCTTGGCTGGGGCATGGCGCGCAAGGCGGTCTCGTGCCGGGGCTGCGGCGCGACGACGACATTCGACGCGGGAGTCGCCGCGGCGCGCTGCGCCTTCTGCGGCGCGCCCGCCGTCGTCGAGGCGCCGCCGTCGACGACGATGGTCCGCCCCGGAGGCGTTCTCCCGTTCCGAGTGGACCGGAACGCCGCGACCGGCACGTTCCGCCAGTGGCTCTCGTCGCTCTGGTTCCGGCCGGACGACCTTTCCGAGAAGTCCGCGCTCTCGGAGCTGAAGGGCGTTTACGTACCCTTCTGGACGTTCGACGCCGCCACGCACTCGGCGTGGACGGCGGACGCGGGCTTCGACTATCAGGTCGAGGTGCAGGTCGAGGAGAACGGACAGATCCGGACGCGTAGCGAAACGCGGACACGGTGGGAGCCGGCCGAAGGCGTCCTCGAGCACTTTTTCGACGACGTGCCCGTTCCCGCGTCCAAGGGGCTGCCTCCAGACCTCGCGCGCGCGATCGAGCCGTTCCCGGCACGCGAGCTGATTCCGTACGAGCCTTCGTATCTCTCGGGCTTTCTCGCCGAGGAATACGCGGTCGGGCCGAAGGAGGCGCTCGCCTCCGGGCAGGAGCGCATGACCGGGGAGCTCTTCACCGCCTGCGGGAACGAAGTGCCCGGTGACCGCTGGCGGAACCTCCAGGTTCGCACGGCGTGGTCGGCGCTCGCATACAAGAACGGGCTC
Organism: Thermoanaerobaculia bacterium; assembly: GCA_038245905.1. Taxonomy (GTDB): domain Bacteria; phylum Acidobacteriota; class Thermoanaerobaculia; order UBA5066; family UBA5066; genus Fen-183. The sequence goes on from JBBRRY010000034.1 coordinate 4,509, forward strand.
TTCCCCGTCTGGATCGCGGCGTACCAGTACGGCGGCAAGCCCTACCGCTTTCTCGTGAACGGCGTCACGGGCAAGACGGACGGCCGCGCGCCGTGGTCGTGGGTCAAGATCGGCCTCGCCGCCGCCGCGGCCATCCTCGTCTTCATCATCATCGCCTCGATCTCGAGGTGATTTGATAGCGTGAGCACATGGGTTCCATGAGCGAGTCCAGGCCGGCTGCTTCCCGGCTGGCCCGACCAGATTCCCGCCCGATCCTCGTGACCGCCCTCATAACGGGATGGCTGCTGATCTCGGGATTCGGTGCTCTCCGCGCGATCGTCGTGCTCGGCACGGCCGCCGCGACCTCGAAGCTGGGCCCGTCCGACCCCCTGGCACGGGTGGCGGCGGCGGAACCCGATCTCGTGACGGACGAGATGCGCGAGGTCCTCGCCCAGCGAGCGCAACGGGCCTCTCTCGAAAAATACCTGTCCGTGCCCCTCCTCCTGCTCGCGGCGCTCGGCGCCGTTGGCGCCATCGGGCTGCTCAGGGGCCGCGCCTGGTCTCGCGCGCTCCTCGTTTCCGTCGGCGTCCTGGCCCTCGCGCTCTCCGTGTTCCACGCGTTCCGGGTGGTCGACATCGCGACCGCTCCGGCCGCCGGCCTCGTGTCGGACGGGAACCCGGACGCGCGGAACGCTGTCGTCCTCGCCCGGTCGTTTGCCGGCGTCGCCCTCGCGCTCGGGTCGATCCCGCTGATCCTCGCGATGAGCCTGCTCCGTCATCCAATCGTCCGCGACTACGTGGAGGTCGCGTCCTCGAACCGGCCGCGGTCCGGCGGCGGGCTCGACCCGCTCCTGATCGTCGCAGGGTGCGCGCTCCTTCTCGCGGCGAGCGCCGTACTCTTCTCTAAGAGCCGTTCGCGCGCGCCGGCGGCAGGAACGAGCGCCGCCGTCCTTCAGCCGGCGCAAGAGCCCGAGACGTTCCGTTGGGGCGACCAGCCGATCACCTTCGCGCCGCCTTCCGGAACCTGGACACGCGAGCGCTGGGCCGAGGGCGGGAGGAAGGGCGTTTCGTTCACGCGGTACGCGGTGCCGCCGAGCCGCATCACCGTGGCCGAGGCGCCCGTCGAGACGGCGCCGCGCGACGCCGAAGAGGTCCTGCCCCGGTTCCGCCTCACAAAAGAGATGTTCCGATCCGCCGATTCCGTGACGGTGTTCGAGCCGGTGCGCGCCGTCCTTGCCGGTTACCCCGCGTTCCAGACGAACTACACGCTGAGAGAGCGGTCGATGCAGCACAGCGGCCGCGAGTTCTTCACGGTGGCCGAAGGGCACGTCTTCGTCTTTACCTTTCTCGGCCGTGATTCGGATCTCCCCGTCTTCGAGAATCTCGTCGCGTCCGCCCGGTTTCCGGCCGCGGGCGGCCCCGACGGCCTCGTCCGGACGACGGACGAGGAGCCCCGCTCCGGGGAGAAGCAATCCGGCGACGTTACGGACCTCCGGGTCGGGGAGATTCGGGTGACGGTCCGGATGCCGCGCACGTGGGAGCACGTCGACTACGGGTCGCGCCAGGAATTCCGGCTCGGAGAAAACAGAATCGCCCTCGTCGACGGCGGTCCGGCGCAACTCGGTCCCGCGGGAGAGATCGACACCGAACGGGTCCTCGACCGCGCCCTCCGACTCTTCGGCCACGATTCGAAAAGGTGGGTGATCGGGGCGAAGACGCACATCCGCGGGGAATTCGGGGAAGCCCTCGTCGTCGACACCTGGGACCCGCTCAGCCACGTGCTCCACCAGCGCACGATCGTCTTCGTGCGCGCCGGGAGGCTGCTCGCGGCGGGAGCCGTCATGGGCTCCTACGACGCGACGAAAGAGCCGCTCGAGGCCCTCGCACGGTCCATCCGTTTTCCGGACTAGGCTCCGGGTCAGCGGCTCGGCCGCGCGCGTCGGAGCATTCTCTGAGGCTCGGTCCGCACTTTGCCGCCCACGGCCCAGCCCGTCTCGGCGTCGAGCATCTGCAGCGCGCGAAGCTCCTCTCCCTCGAGCCGGTGCTCGACCGACCACGTCGCGCCGCCGTCGGCCGTGCGCCACACGAACGATCGGGCCTTGTCAGGAAGAAAGCCTGCGGTCCAGCCGTTCCGAGGGTCCGCGAACGCGATTGCCGTCAGGAACGCCTCGCGGTTCCCCACGTCCTGCAGGACCCACGAGTCCCCGCCATCGGCGGTGTGAAGGATCGTCCCGAACTCCCCGACGACCCAGCCGTCGAGACTGCCTGCCCAGGACATGCCCCACAAGAAAGGAGACCGTTCGGCCGTGCTCTGCGGGCGAGGAACGGGAACGCGCGCGAACACCAGCCCTCCGTCCCGAGTCCGCCAGAGGTTCTCGAACTGCCCGGCGAGCCAGCCGTTCCGGGTGTCGAGGAAGTGAATCGCGCTCACCTCGAAGCTGGCGTCGGAGGCGCCGTCGCCCAGCGCGAGCCAGTTGAAGCCTCCGTCGTTCGTGTGGAGGACGCCGCCGCGGCCCGCTGCCCAACCCTCGCGGTCGTCGAGGAAGTGAAGCGCGGAGAGGGACGCGACGGTCTTTCGCGGGTAGCGGGCCGGCTGCCAGCTCGCGCCGCCATCCAGGGTCAGGTAGATCCCCCCGCGTCCCGCGGCGCAGGCGCGCTGCCGGTCGAAGCCCTGCACCGCCTGAAGGGGGGAATCGGGGCCTCTGCCCTTCACGACGCCCGTCACGTACTTCCACGTCCGGCCGCCGTCTTCCGTTCGGCCCACGATGCCACCCGTGACGAACGGGCTTCCGCCCACGATCCATCCGGCGTCGGCGTCCACGAAGTGAAGGCCGCCGAAAATGGCGTCCGTCCCGATCCGGATTTCTTCCCAGCCCGCGACGCCCCTGGATCCGGCGGAGGCCTTTTCAGAGGCGGGCGCTCCTCCGCGGCCGCAGCCGGAAGCCAGGAGGCAAAGAGTGAGGCCTGGAGCCACGATCCAAATACGGGGCCAACCCTTCACGCGATCGAGGATAGGGCTGACGAAAGGCGTGTCAACATCATGATGGGCTGGCGCGATATCGTCATGCTCTTCTCGATCGAGGGGTGAGGCGCGCTACGGGAGGACGGGAAAGCCCTCCTTGCGCGCGGCATCGCTCAGACGATCGTCCAAGGAGACGAAGGGGAGACTCTCCGGCCTCTCGTCGCACGCGACAAGCGCCGCCGCCAGCTGCAGCGCGTCGGCGGCGCGAAGGACGTGCGTTTTGACCAGCCGAAGCGCTCGTGCACGGACGGGACGGAGCGCGCTGATCTCACCCCAGCGATCGACGAGCTTCGAGAGCTCGCGCCGGGCCCGTTCCACTGCCTCCGCTTCCAAACCCGCGCGCTCACGCCGAGCCATGGCGGATGCGATCTCGACCTCGGTGAGGGACCAGACCACGAGGGTGGTGTCCCTTTCGTAGAGGTTCTGGACCGAAGCCGTCTGCGGCTCGTCCAACAGGAGCGGGATGATCGCCGAACTGTCCCAGTACTTCACCGGCCGGTCCGGCGCTCTTCCAGCAGTGCCTCCAGGACTCGCACCGGCTTCCTGGGCTTGTGGGGCGGCAGGGTGATGCGCCGGTGGTCTCGTATCCGTGGCGGGGTCAGGATGCCCCGGCGAATCGCCTCTTTGGCCCATTCGGGATAGTCGTCCATCGACGCGATCGGTTCGATCCGCGCGATTGGAGTGTTCCGGTCGAACACGATGACCGTCTCTCCCCGACGGACCTGAGCCAGATATGCCGAAAGGGAATCCCTCAATTTTGAGATTGTGGCGTTCTTCATCACGCCATTGTAGCCATATTCAAGACGTACGCCATCCGCTTACGCCGGCTGGCCGCCGCCTGATCGCGATATCGTCTTGCGGCACGAGGTGATCCACGTGCCGCGACGCCGAACGCTGGCTCTCTCTGGTCCGGAAAGGGTGTCAGTGCGCCGGCGCCGAGATCACGTCGAGGCTCGGTGCCTCGCCGATCTCCTTCAGGAGATTCCCGGCGCCGTCCACTTCCGTCATCGTCCAGAGCATGTACCGGCTGTCGACGTGGATGGAGCGCGTCTTCTCCGTGTCGTAGAGATAGTCGGAGGCGACGGTGTCGAACGTGCCGTCGAAGAGGAGGCCACAGAGCTCGCCCTTCGCGTTGAGCGTGGCCGAGCCCGAATTGCCGCCCGTCGTGTCGACGGTCGAGAGGAAGTTCACGGGCACGCTGCCGAGCTTCGGATCGACGTACGGCGTCTTCTTTCCGGCCTTCATCGCCGCGATGGCGTCGAGCTCTTTCTTCGGGGCGTTGAACTCGCCCGTGCCCGTGGCCTTCTCGACCACGCCCTGGAGTGTCGTCTGCGGGGAGTAGATGAGCCCGTCCCGGGCCGGCACGCCGAGCACGCGGCCGTACGTCACGCGGAGCGTGCCGTTTGCGTCCGGCGCCGTGAGCCCGCCGCTCTTTTCGAGGACCGCCTCCGCGTAGCGCGCGCCGAGGCGCTCGTAGGCGCCGTCCCGCGTCTTCGCGCGTTCCCGGTTCGCCTGCCATAAAGGGTCGAGGGCGACCGCCAGAGAGATCATCGGATCCTTCGTGGCGAGGATGTCCACCGTGGGCTTGTCGAAAAGAGCGAGGCGCACCGCCTTGTCGCCGAGCTTCGTTCCCGCGTAGAGGCGATCGAGAAGCGCGTCGATCTTCTTTCCGGCATCGGCGCCGGACAGGCCGGCCGAAGGACCGGCTTCCTTGTCGAGGGCCTCGATCCGCTGGCCGGAAGGGAGCTTCGACGCCTCCATGAGGACGTACCTGAGGAGGGCGCGATCGGCGACGGGATCATAAGAGCGCTGCAGCCGGTCCTGTCCCTCGCGGATCCGGCTCCAGTTGCGCTCCTGGTATTCGGTTTCGCGGTCGAGGTCCTTCTTCGGGCGCTCCCGCGACAGTTCGTAGAGTGTATGCGCCGCGGGCAGAAGAACACTGCCATTGCCGAGGAGGTCAGAGAGCGTCGTGTCCCGCTCGCGCGTCTTCACCCTCTCGGTTTGAAGCGCGTCAAGCGCCGGCAAGACGTCGCCGTAGCTCTTTCGCCGGTTCGGATCCGCGGCGATCCAGGCCGTGAGCTCTTTCTCCATGGCTTCCTTCTTCGCGAGCAGGTTGCCCCTCTTGAAGCCCTCGATGACTCCCTTGCGGTTCGTGAGCGTGTTGTTCAGGCCGCGCTTGCGTGTCGCGACGCGGATCTCGGTTTCCTTGCTCTCCTTGCCGGCCTCGTCGAGGAGGGCGATGAGCTCGGTATTCCGGCGAACCGTGCGCGGGAAGGACCACTCGGCCAGCTCTCTCGTCTGCGCGTAGGTCGCGAAGCGCTGCGTACGACCCGGGTAGCCCGCCACGAAAACGAGATCTCCGGGGCCGGCGCCTTCGGGCGAGACTTTGAGCCAGTGCTTCGGCTTGAAGGGAACGTTCTCTTTCGCATACGCCACGGACTTGCCCGAGGGCGAGACGTACGCGCGATAGAAGGACCAGTCACCCGTGTGGCGCGGCCACTGCCAGTTGTCGGTCTCGCCGCCGAAATTGCCGATGCCCTCCGCCGGCGCGTAGACGAGCCGCACATCCTGAATCTCCATCTGGGCCATCTCGAAGTACTTCAGGCCGTCGAAGAACGACGCGACTCGGCAGCGCAGGCCATCCTTCTCGCAGGCCGCGGTGCGCTCCTTGATGCGTTTCTCGACGACCTCGTGCCGGTCGCGATCGGAGAGCTTCGGATCGAGCTTGCCCGTGATCTCCGCCGTGACGTCCTGGACGGACGTCGTGACGTAGACGCGCGAGCCGGGTCCCGCGGTCAGCTCCTGGTCGCGAGCGGAGGCCAGGAAGCCGTCCTCGAGGAGGTTCTTCTGGGGCGTCGAGTTGAACTGGAGGGCACCCTGCACGCAGTGGTGGTTCGTGACGATGAGCCCGTCGGGCGACACGAAGGAGGCGCTGCAGCCGCCGAGGGACACGATGGCGCCCATCGGCTGTCCCGTGAGGTCCGCGAATGCCTGCGGATCGCCGCGGAAGCCCATCGCCTTGAGCCGTTCGGCAAGCTGCGGGATCTGCTGCGGCATCCACATGCCCTCCTCCGCCCGCGCGGCGGCAGGCAGAAGCGCCAGGCAGGAGGCGAGGCAGAAGGCAAGGGTGAGAACGAAGCTCGGGCGGGTCTTCACGTAATCCTCCTCGAGAAAGCTCGGGACATCAGGCGCCTCTTCGGGAGGCGCGGGCAAACGTCGAATTATGCTCCCGAATCACGGTCTTCGGGCCCTCGCCCTCGTCAAGTATTCTGTGGGCTCCAGATGAAGTTGCCGAAGCCTCCCCTCACGGCCGATCTCGACGAGCTCCTGACACGCGCCTTTACCGAGGACGGCGAGGACATCACGTCCCTCGCCGTCTTCGGACCGGCCGCCCGCGTCACCGCGAAGATGGTCTGCCGTGAGCGCGCCGTGATCTCCGGGGCGGCGTTCCTGCCCCGGCTCTTCGCCTTCCTCTCCCCGCCGGCCCGCGTCACGCTCCTGGTCGCGGACGGCGACCTCGTGAAGAGGGGGACCGTGCTGGCCGAGATCGAAGGGCCCGCGATCACCGTGCTGGCCGTCGAACGCACGGCGCTCAACCTCGTGCAACGGCTCACCGGGATCGCCACCTTGACGCGCGCATACGTGGATGCGTTGAAGGGGACCGGAGCCGTCCTCCTCGACACGCGCAAGACGACACCCGGCCTCCGGTCCTTCGAGCGGTACGCGGTGCGTTGCGGCGGCGGCACGAACCACCGCCCCGGCCTCTCGGGCGGCTTCCTCGTGAAAGACAACCACGCCGATGGCGCCGGCTCGACGTGGGAGGCGACCCGGCGCGCCGCCGACTTCCGCGCACTGAACCGCCGCCTGCGTGGCCTCCTCCTGGAGGCCGAGGCGCGCACCCTCGACGAGGTGCATCAGGCGCTCGACGCCGGCGCCGAACGCGTCCTGCTCGACAACATGACGGCTGCCGCGATGGCGAAGTCGGTGGTCGACGTGAAGCTCTTCAACGAAGCGACGGGCGCCGAGGTCACGACGGAGGCCTCGGGCCGCATGACGCCGGACACCGCACGCGCGGCCGCCAGGGCGGGCGTCGACTTCGTCTCGGCGGGCGCTCTCACACATTCGGCGCGCGCGATCGACATCGCGCTCGACGTGGTCGCGGGGAGAAAGTGAAGCCCTTTCCCGCGCGCTTCCATACACCGGTGCTCGTTCTGGGCACGGGAATCGCGGGCCTGACCACCGCCCTCACGCTCGCGCGCCGCGGCGTGAAGGTGCTCGTCCTCACGAAGGCAAAGGAGCCCGAGGACTGCAACACGGCCTGGGCGCAGGGCGGGATCATCTACTTCGGCAAGAAGGACTCGCCCCGCTCTCTCGTGAAGGACATCCTCCTCGCCGGCGCTGGCCTGTGCCAGCCCGAAGCCGTGGAATTCCTCGCCCGCCGCGGTCCCCAGGCCGTGAAGGAGATCCTCCTCGACACGGTCGGCGTCCAATTCTCACGCACGACGCGCGGCGAGCTGGATTTCACGCGGGAAGGCGCGCATTCGGTTGCGCGCATCGTCCATTCGGCCGACGCCACCGGACGAGCGATCGAGACGGCCCTCCTCGCCCGGCTCTCCACCGAGAAGAACGTCACGCTCTTCACGGAAGCGGCCGCGATCGACCTCATCACGGCGCGCCACCAGTCGCGGGACGTCGCCCAGCGGTACGCGCTTCAGGATCCCTGCCTGGGCGCGTACGTGCTCGACGGTCAGGGGAAAGTCCATACGGTCCTCGCCGACTTCACGGTGCTCGCGACCGGCGGCGTCGGCCGCCTCTTCCTCCACACGACGAACACGCAGCACGCGATCGGCGGCGGTCTCGCGATGGCCGAGCGCGCGGGCGCGGCCACGCTGAACCTCGAGTACGTCCAGTTTCACCCGACGACGCTCTATCGCCCCGACGCTCAGGGCTTTCTCATCTCCGAGGCGCTTCGCGGTGAGGGTGCGGTCCTCGTGAACCGCGCGGGCGAGGCCTTCATGAGCCGCTACTCTCCGAAGCTCAAGGATCTCGCGCCGCGCGACGTCGTGACCCGGGCAATCGTCGAGGAGATGACGTCGCGCGGCGAGCCCTGCGTCTATCTCGATCTCGCGCACCATTACCGCGTTCACGAGGGACAAGACATCCGGGAAAGATTCCCGACCATCGCGGCCACGTGCGCGACGTTCGGGATCGACATCGCGAAGGAGCCCATTCCGGTCGTCCCGGCGGCGCATTACCACTGCGGGGGCGTCCTCGCGGACCTCGAAGGCAAGACGACGATCCGGCGCCTGTACGCCGTGGGCGAGGTGTCGTGCACGGGCGTCCACGGAGCCAACCGGCTCGCGTCGACCTCTCTCCTCGAGGGGCTCGTCTGGGGAGACGCGGCCGGCCGGTCGATCGCGGCACGCCTGAAGAGGGGCGAGCCGCTCGGGCCGCGCGTTTTTCGCGCGATTCCCGACTGGCAGTCTCCGGGCGACGCGCAGAACCAGGACCCCGCGCTCCTCCAGCAGGACTGGGCCACGATCCGCACCACGCTCTGGAACTACGTCGGCATCGTGCGCACGACGGCGCGGCTCGCGCGCGCGGTGGCCGACCTGCGCGATCTCGAGAAGCGCATCCTGCGCTTCTACCAGGTGACGAAGATCTCGAAGGAGATCGTCGACCTCACCCACGGGATCCGCGCCGCGCACCTCATCGCGACCGCGGCCTTCCGCAACCCGGAGTCGCGCGGCTGCCACTACCGGAAGAGCTGAAGCAAAGACGTCTCAGTTCGCGGCGGCCGGCCGCGCCTGCGCCTCCGCCTTCACCCTCGCCGCATACGCCGCCGCCCGCTCCGGCTTGCCCCAATCCGTGTAGAGCTTGACGAGGAGCTTGAACACACGTTGCGTCAGGCCGGCGTCCTCGCCGTTCGCCTTCGCGAAAATTTCCGCGCAGCGGCGCAGCGGCGCTTCCGCCTCCGTGTACTTCTTCTCCAGGCGAAGCGTGTCGCCGTAGCCGAGGAGCGTGACGCCGACGTCCGGGTGATCCGGGCCCAGCCGCTTCGTCAGCCGTTCGATCGCCTCGGGATAGGCCTTCTCGGCGGCGGGCAGGTTCCCGGCCAGCTTATAAACGGTCGCCACGTTTGCGAGGGTGCGCGCAACCGGCTCCGAGTCGTCGCCCAGCACCTTGCGCCGCGTGGCGAGAACCGTCTCGAGGAGGGCCGCCGTCTTGTCGAACCTCTTCATCCGCGCGTAGACGTTTCCGAGGTTCTCGCGGACGCTCGCGATCTCCGGGTGGTCCTCCCCGAGGAGCGCGACGTCGAGGGCGATGGCCTCGAGATACGCGCGCTCGGCGCCAGCCAGGTCGCCCCCGTACATCAGCCCGAGTGCATAGTCGTTCGTCGCGCTCGCGATGTCCGGGTGGCGTTGCCCGAACCGTGCCTTCAGCAGCTCGAGACGCTCTTTCGCGAGTGGCGCGGCCCTTTTCGCGTCGCCTTCATCGCCGGTGTTGAAAGCCTGGACGAGGACGAGAAGCGCGCCTGTCTCGGCCTTCGCCGCGATGTCGCGGTCTTCCTTCGACGCCGCATTCCGGCTGAGGCGCGCGATCCGGAGCAGCTCCTCCGCAAGCGCCTTCGCCTCCGGGGGCCGCCCGGCTCCCTCGACCGCGGTCGCATAGGCGTAGAGAGCCGGCGCCGTCCCGAGGCCCGTCGGCCCGTGAAGGGCGCGCTCGATTTCGAGGGCCTCTTTCCCGTGCTTTTCGGCGTCCGCGAACTTTTTCCCGAACGACTCGGCACCCGAGAGTGCCACGAGCGCCTCCGCGGCCTCCGCGCTGCTCTTTCCGGCAGCGGCGACGCGCAGGTCGTACGACGCGCGCAGGGATTTTTCGGCCTCGTCGGCCTCGGCGAGGTTCGAGAATGTCGTCCCGATCGTCTGGAGGACCGACGCCTGAATGAGCGGCTGCGTCTTCAAGGATGTCTCCGCCTTGGCGCGCGCCTGCCGCAGCGCGTCGAGGAGCGTCACGTTGCGCGAGCCCTTTCCCCACGGGTCCGCGGCTCCGAGCGCGTCCTGGAGAAACGCATTGATCGCGCCGGCCTTCGCCGCTTCAGCCGTCGCGCGGTCGCGCTCTTTGCGCACGCGCTGCGCCTGTACCGCCATCGTGATCGCGAGGACGACGAGGAGCGCCGCGATCGCGCCCGCCGCCGCAACACTGCCGCGGTGCCGCGACGCGAGCTTCCGGAGCTGGTACATCGTGCTCGGCGGATGCGCGAGGATCGGCCGGCTCTCGAGGTAACGCTCCACGTCGTCCGCGAGGTCCGACGCGCTCTGGTACCGCTGGACGGGATTCTTGTCGAGCGCCTTCTCCGCGATCGTCCTGAGGTCCGCGTCGATCGCGTCTCCCGCTGCGGTCTCCCGGAGCGGGCGGGGCGGCACCTCGCAGATGGCGTGGAGCGCCTGCACGAGCGAGCCGCTCGTGTCCACGGGCTGCCGGCCGGACAGGATCTCGTAGAGGAGGGCGCCCAGCGCGTAGACGTCGGTCCTGAGGTCGATCTCCCGGCTGTCCCCGCGCGCCTGCTCCGGGCTCATGTATGGAAGCGTCCCCTTGATCAGCCCGATCTCGCTCATCACGGTCGCCGCGGCCACGTCCGCGTCCGTGATGCGCGCCAGCCCGAAGTCGAGGACCTTCACCTCGCCCGCCTCGGTCACGACGAGGTTCGAAGGCTTGAGGTCGCGGTGGATGACGCCTCGCTGGTGCGCGTAGTTCACGGCGCGGCAGATCGTGACAAAGAGCCTGATGCGTTCTTTCAGCTGCTCGCGGCTCGGCGCCTCGCCGCCCTGCCGGTCCCTCACGAACTGGCTCAGTGTCTTCCCGCGGACGAGCTCCATCGTGAAGAAGTGCTGCCCGTCCTCCGTGCGGCCCGCCTCGTAGATCGCGGCGATGTTCGGGTGGGCGAGCCGCGCGAGCGTCTCGGCCTCGCGGCGGAACATGCGGAGGTACGCCTCGTCCACGAAGTGGCCGCCGCGCACGACCTTCAGCGCGACGTTGCGGCGCGGGTTCTGCTGTTCAGCCTCGTAGACGATTCCCATCCCGCCTTCGCCGAGCTTGCCGACGATCCGGAAGCCGCCGATGGCGAGGGGCAAACTTTCGGGTGCCAACGGAACGGGCGTCCGCCCCACATCCAGCGTCGGGCCCCCGGTGACCGGGCCGACGTCCGATTCGTGTTCCGTCATGAAGTGAAAACGAGTCTACGCCGACATCAATCGGGAACGAGGATCTTCACCCGCCCCGCCGCGGGACCGACCGTCACGGGTGTCGTGCCGGTGCCATCGCCGTCTACCTGCACTTCGAGCTCGTAGCCCGCGAGCGACCGCGCCGTGAACGAGCGCACGGTCATCCGCGAGACTCCTTCGTCGAGGAGGTGCGCGGCCTTCCCGCGAGAGAGGTGGTGGTAGAAGAACATGAGCGTCTTTCGTGAGCGCGAGGAGAAGAGGACGAGGTCGAGAAGCTCACTTTCAGGGTCCGCAAACGGGGAGAGGATCGGGTCGCCGCCGTAGCGACGCGTGTTCGCCGACAGAACGAACGTCGCCTCTCGCCGGAACGGCTTGCCCTCCGCGTCGACGCCTTCGACCTCGATCGCGGGAAACTCGTACTTCGCCCATTCGAGCGTCGCGGTCCAGCCGATGCCGGTGCGGCCGAACAGGCGCTTGAGCACCGGGACGGTGTGCGCCATGACGCGCGCGTCGAAGCCGACGCCCGCGCCGATCACACAGGCGCGGCCCGCGATGCGGAAGACGGTCAGGGGGCGCGTGCGTTTCGAGAACAGGGCCTCCTCGGCCGCTCCTGGGTCCGCGACTCCGTACTCGCGCGCGACGACATTCGTCGTCCCGGCCGGGAGAATGGCAATCGGGACGTCCGTCCCGAGTAGCGCCTCGGCGGCCTCGCCGAGCGTGCCGTCTCCGCCCGCGACCGCGACGAGATCGAGGTCCTTCCCGAGTCGTGCGGCGACGAGCTCCGTCGCATGCCGCGGCCGCTCCGTGGGGATCGCCTCGAGAGCGAGGTCGCGAGCGGCCGCACGCGCCACGATCCCGGGAACGTCGATGCGCCGCGCCGCGCCGCCCGCCTTCGGGTTGTATACGAGGATTCCGCGCCGCGGCCGCGCGTCAGCCAAACAGCGTTCCCGGTCCCGAGGCCGGCTTGAGCCCGAGATGGCGGTAGGCCAGCGCGGAGGCGACGCGGCCCTTCGGCGTCCGCTGGAGGAACCCCGACTGCAGAAGGAAGGGCTCGTACAGGTCCTCGAGAGTGCCCTTGTCCTCGCCGAGCGAATGTGCGAGCGCCGAGAGGCCGACCGGACCGCCCGCGAAGCGCTCGATGACGAGCGTGAGGATGCGGCGGTCGATCTCGTCGAGGCCGTGCTGGTCCACCTCGAGCTTGTCGAGGGCCACCTCGGCCGCGCGCTCGGTGATCGCGCTCTCCCCCGCCACTTCGGCGTAGTCCCTCACGCGGCGGAGGAGGCGGTTCGCGATGCGCGGCGTGCCGCGGCTGCGGCGGGCGATCTCGCGGGCCCCCGCGGGCTCGACAGGGCAGCTGAGAATCGCGGACGAGCGCGTCACGATCGTCGCGAGCGCCTCGGCGTCGTAGAAGTCGAGCCGGTGCGTGATGCCGAATCGCGCCGTGAATGGCTGTGACAGGAGGCCGGCCCGCGTCGTGGCGCCCACGAGCGTGAACGGCGGAAGCCGGAGCTCGACCGTGCGCGCGCCCGGCCCCGTGCCGATCACGAGATCCAGCTTCCCGTCCTCCATCGCCGGGTAAAGGATCTCCTCGACCGCGGGCGGCATGCGGTGGATCTCGTCCACGAAGAGGACGTCGCCCGGCGCGAGGTTCGTGAGGATCGCGGCGAGATCACCGGCCTTCTCGAGGACGGGGCCGGACGTGACGCGGATCTGCGCGCCCATCTCGCGCGCGATGATGTGGGCGAGCGTCGTCTTCCCGAGGCCGGGAGGGCCACAGAGCAGGACGTGGTCCAGCGGCTCCTGCCGTTGTCGCGCCGCCTGCAGGAATACGCCGAGCGTCGCCTTCAGCTTCGGCTGCCCGATGAACTCCATGAGCGCGCGAGGGCGGAGCGTGACCTCGGGATCCGCCTCGGCCGTCTGCAGCACGCCCGAGAGAATTCGCTCGTCCATCGAAGGGATTATGGCGCGCTAGCGCGCGAGAGACTTCAACGCGGCCTGGAGAATCTTGTTCAGATCGTCCGCCCCGACGTCCCGCACGGCCTTCTCGACAGCCTGCTCGGCCTGCACGAGCTTGTAGCCGAGGTTTTCCAGAGCGCCAATCGCGTCGTCCACGGCCGAGGCCTTGCCTCCCGCCGCCGCTTTCGCCGCTTCGGCCCCGAAACTCGCCAGCTTCTCCTTCAGCTCGAGGCCGAGGCGTTCGGCCAGCTTCTTGCCGATTCCGGGGATCGTCGCGAGGACGCGCGCATTCTGGCTCGCGATCGCGCGGACGAGATCCGGCAGCGGCAGACCGGACAGCACGGTGAGCGCGACTTTCGGCCCGACACCCGAAACCGAGATCAGGCGTTCGAAGACGTACTTCTCCTGTGTCGTCGCGAAGCCGAAGAGCGAGAGCGCGTCCTCGCGGACGTGCATGTGCACGTAAACCGAGGCCTTCTCGCCGGCGGGCGGAAGCGCCGAGAACGTGCCTAGCGGGATCGCGAGGTCGTATCCCACGCCCGCGACGTCGAGGACGAGGCGGTCCGTCCGAAGATCGAGGACGGTCCCCGAGAGGCGGGCGATCACGGCGTCAACCCTGGTTCCTGCGCCCTCTTCCTATACTTTCGAGCCGCCCATCCGCGACAGGAGCTCGCGGTTGAACTCGATCTTCAGGTCGGAACGCTTCTTCTGGACGAGGGCCTGCAGGAGCTGGTTTGACTTCTTGCCACGGAGGCTCTCGCGCACCGTGCCCTTTTCCTTTTCGAAGGCCGCGCTGTCGAAAGGCGTCACGCTGTCGACGCGCATCACGACCGCGCCGCGCTCGGAAACGGCGATGGGCCCCTTCACTTCGCCCGGTCTCGCGGAGAATACGGCGTCCAGCACGGCCTTCGGCGAACCGAGGCCGGGGATCGGGCCGCCCATCGAGAACGCGTCGGGCGTCTCGATCTTGAGGTTGAGCTTCTTCGCGACCGCTTCGAGCGTCGCACCTTCGGTCATCGCCTGCCGGAGCGCGAGGAGCGTCGCCTCGTCCTGCCTCTTCTTCTGGATGTCGAGAGCGACGCGCGCCTTGACCTCGGCGAAGGCCGGTAAGCCGGGCTTCCGGATCTCGACGAGCTTGACGATCGCCTCGCCGCGCGGCGTCGAAACCGGGGCGGCCGCGGTCTCGCCCTCCTTGAGGGAAAACAGCTTCTCGCTGAACTGCGGGTTGAAGCCGATTCCTGCCGGCGCGTCGGTGCGCGAGAGGAACTCGGTCTCGTTGAACGTCACGCCGGACCCCGCGAGCTTCCTGAGGTCGTCGTCGGAGGGCTTGCCCATCTTCGCGACCTTCTCGCTCAGGCCTGCCGCGAGACGCTTGGCCTCGTCGCGCGCGCGGTCGTCCTGGAGGCGCGCGCGAATCCCCGCCGAGACCTCGAACAGCGGCTGAACCCTCTCGCCCGTCCTCTCGAGGACCTGGATGACGTGGTATCCGAAAGAGCTCTTGACCGGGCCGACGATGTCCTTCTCCTTCGCGGCGAAAGCGGCCTCTTCGAACTCCTTCACCATGCGGCCACGGGGAAACGAGCCGAGATCGCCGCCGTTCGCCTTCGAGCCGGGGTCGTCCGACTCGGCCTTCGCGAGCGCCGCGAAGTCCGCGCCGCCCCTGAGCCTTCGCACCGCGGCCTCCGCCTTCGCTTTCTGGGAGGCGTCGTTTGCGGCATCGGCCTTGTAGAGGATGTGCCGCGCGTGCAGCTCCTCGCCCTTTCGGTAGGTCTCCGCGTTCGCCGTGTAGTCTGCCGCTACGTCTTGGTCCGTGACCTGGATCGTGGGACGGATCTTCGCGGTCTCGACCAGGAGGTACTTGGCCTTTCGCTTCTCGGGCTGCATGTAGGGCGTCGGATTCGCCTTGAAGTACGCCTCCGCCTCGACGTCGGTCGCGGGCGTTTGAGCCGTCGAGACGACGGGCAGGAGCGCCCATGCGATCTTCGCCTTGACGTTCCGTTTCTCGAACTCGGCTTTCACGTCCTCGTCCGAGACGACCACGGCCTCGGTGAAGAAGCGGTTCAGCTTCTCGAGGAGAATCTGTTCACGTTGAGCGTCCTCGAAGCTCTGCGGTGCCAGGCGATTCGCCGCCAGGATGCGGCGGTAGGCGGCGTCGCCGACGAAGACCCCGTCCTTCACGAACAGCGGCTTGCCGCTCTGCGGGTCCTTGATGCCGAGGAGATGCTGCGTCAGCTCGTCGTCGGTGACCTTGAGATGCAGCCGTTCGGCCTCCTCGCGGAAAAGCCGCCGGTCGATGAGAGAGTTGAGCACCTGCTCGGGCAGATTCATGGCGCGCGCGAGCTCGGGACTGTAGTTCTTGCCGTAAGCCTGCCGGTAACGATCCTCGGCGAACGCGTACTCCTTCTGGAATTCGGCCGTCGTGATCCGGATGCCGCCGGCCTTCGCCGCGAGCGCCGCCTCCGCTCCCCCGCGCTGGGAGCCCATACCCCAGTCTGCGAAGACGAAGATCACGAAAACGGCGATGACCCCCCAGAGGATCCACTGGAGGTGTTTGAAGTTCTCGCGTAGTGCCTTGAGCATCTTGTTCTCCAAAGACGGACGCATCCCTGGCGCCACGGGGGCGTCACGGGGCCCGAAAGAATCGATGACGATACCCCAGAGCCAAACGGCGGTAAAGTTGACACCTCCGGGGCTCCATCGGACGGCGCTCCGGTTAACCGGCATGCTATAAGAATTGCTGTAAGGGTTTCCAGAAGCGAGCGTTATGCCCAAGAAGTCCCCGAGCAACCTGGAATCCCAGCTCGAGTGGTACTACGTCTCCACCGAGACGCTCGTTCGAATTCTGATCGGCGTGGTCCTGCTTGGCGGCGCGATCGCCGGCGGCGTCTTCTTCTTCATGAAGCGGGATGAATCCGCGAGCCGAGCCAAGCAGGAGATCGCCCGTGCCGAAGACGCGCTCACGCGCGCCCGTCAGCAGAAGGACGCGGCTCTTTTCTCGAAAGAGCTCGCGTCGGCCGAGGACATGCTCGGCGAGGCCAGACGCGATCTCACCTCGGGCCTGAACGACAAGGCCTCACGCGCGGCCGTCGAGGTCCAGTCGCGCGCGATGAAGATCATCGCGGGCGCGGGCGTGAAGAGCAGCGCAAATGTCGTCGATACCGCGGGGGACGTCAAGATTCAGAAGGCGAATCGCAGCAACTGGGAAACGCTCCGGCCGAGCACGAGCGTCGGCGAGGGCGACTTCATCAAGACCGGCCCGAGCGGCAGCGCCGAGGTGCTCTGGAATGACGGCACCATGTACCGCATTCGACCCGAGACGCTTTTCGAAGTCCACGGCGCGGGCGGCCCGGCGGGCGCGAACGTCAAGCTCGTCGTGGGCACGACCGACGTGAACACAGGAGAAAAGAGCAAGGCCTCCGTGTCGACGGACTCCGCGACGGCGAGCATCGGCTCGAACGCCAGCGTGGGCATGGAAACCGACTCGCAGCGGACGAACGTCAGCAGCTTCGCCGGCACGACGACGATCACCGACAAGGCGGGCCGGGCCGTTTCCCTCGGCCCGCGCGAGCGGGCCGCCGCGTCGCGGGACGGCGGCATCGGGCCGAAGTCGACGCTCCCGGAGCCGCCGTCGCTCCTCAAGCCCGAAGACAATCTCGACATCGACTACAGGAAGCGCGAGCCCCTCCTCCTGCGCTGGTCGCTCGTGAAGGACGCGACGGCCTACGAAGTCGAGATCGCGCGGAGCCGGCTCTTCGTCAAGGACTCGGTGCTCGACATCGGGGCGAGCGAGCGCACCAAGGCCGAGGTCCTCATCGGCATCGGCGAGCCCGGCTCGTATTTCTGGCACGTGCGCTCGATTCGTAAGGGAACGCCCGCCGCCCTCTCGGACTGGTCGGCCCCCCGCCGGTTCAAGGTCACCTCGGGCGAGCTCTCCCAGACGCGGCCCGACACGCTTCCTCCCGATCTCGTCATCACCCAGCGGCCGAATGTCGTCGGCTCGTCCGTCGTCCTCGTGGGACGCACGGTTCCCGGCGCCTCGGTCACCGTCAACGGCGAGATCGCGGACGTGGGTTCGGACGGCACCTTCCGCAAGGTCATCTCCGTGGGCGGCGAAGGCCTGCAGACGATCGTCATCAAGGCGCGTACGTCGGGCGGTGAGACGATCAAGAAGGAATCGGTGCTCATCAATACCAATTGACCGGAGGGGACGGCCGCTCCGGGCCGCCAGACCCTCGAAAGGACCTCGTCTTGGCTCTTCGTTCCTTCTTCTCGATTTTCTCTTCCGACCTCGCGATCGACCTCGGGACCGCGAACACGCTCGTGTTCGCCGAAGGCCGCGGAATCGTCGTGCGCGAGCCGTCGATCGTGGCCGTGAACAAGATCACGAACAAGGTGGAAGCCGTCGGCAGCGCCGCCAAGGAGATGCTCGGCCGCACGCCGGGGAACATCGTCGCCATCCGCCCCATGAAGGACGGCGTCATCGCCGACTTCGAGGTCACCGAGCGGATGCTCGACTACTTCATCAAGAAGGCGCACGGCCGCTCGCTCTTCGTGCGCCCGAAGATCGTGATCTCCGTCCCGTCCGACATCACGCAGGTGGAGAAGCGCGCTGTGAAGGACTCGGCCCTCCAGGCGGGCGCGAGCGAGGTCTTCATCGTCGAGCAGGCGATGGCGGCCGCAATCGGCGCCGGCCTCCCCATCACCGAACCCACGGGCAATATGATCGTGGATATCGGGGGCGGCACGACGGACGTCGCCGTGATCTCGCTCGCGGGCATCGTCTACTCGAAGTCCGTACGCGTCGCCTCGAACGAGATGGACGAGGCGATCATTCAGTACATCAAGAGGAAGTACAACCTCCTCATCGGCGAGCGCACGGCCGAGGCCATCAAGATCGAGATCGGCTCGGCCTATCCGCTCGACGAGCCGATCTCGATGGAGATCAAAGGCCGGGATCTCGTCGAAGGCGTCCCGAAATCGCTGAACCTCACGGACGCCGAGGTCCGGGAAGCCCTCGCCGAGACCGTTGGGATAATCCTCGACGCCGTGCGTGTGGCGCTCGAGAAGACGCCTCCCGAGCTGTCGGCCGACATCATGGACAAGGGTATCGTCCTCACGGGCGGAGGTTCGATGCTCAAGAACCTCGACCGGCGCCTCCGGGAAGAGACGGGTCTCCCCATCGCCACGGCCGAGGAGCCGCTCTCCTCTGTGGCTCTCGGCACCGGCGCGATGCTCGCGGACGTCGATCTCCTGCGGAAGATCAGTCTCGACTGACGCCCGTGGCCGCACCGACCCTCGCCGAACGCCGCCCCGAGGTCTTCCTGGCGGTTCTCCTGTCCCTCTGCCTCGTCGCGTTGTCGCTCCAGGTGCGGCGCCCGGGCGGGCGGACAGTCGGCGAAGGCTGGCTTCTTACGGCCGTGTCCCCATTCGTCGACCTCGTGACCGGCGTGCGTTCCGGGATCCATGACGTCGGAACCTGGACGAAGTCGCGGCGCGCGCTCCGAATCGAGAACGGCGCGCTGAACGCCAAGATCGAAGAGCTGCGCGGCGAGCTCATCCGCCTCCGGGACGCCGAGAAGGACAAGGGGCGCCTCCTCGAGCTCTTTGGCGCGCAGCCGTCCCCGCCGCCCGGCACACTCCCGGCGCGGCTCATCGCCGTCGAATCGAGCGGACCCTTCCACACGGCCCTCCTCGACCGCGGCGCCGACGACGGCCTCCAGCTCGACGGAGTCGTCCTCTCGCAGGGCGGGCTCCTGGGCAGGGTCATCGCCCTCGGACCACGAACGGCACGCGTGCAGCTTCTCTCGGACGCGACGGCCGCCGTCGGCGTTCTCCTCACGCACGCCTCGCGCGGCGGCCGTGTTGCCGTCGCGAAGGGCGATGGGCAGGGAGGAGTTTCGGTCGAGTACGTGCCGACCATCGAGCCTGTCGAGCCGAGCGACGTGCTCGTCTCTTCGGGCACGGACGGCCTCTATCCGGGCGGTCTTCCAGTCGGCCGTGTGAAATCCGTCCGCCGCAACAAGACGCTCTTCTGGGAGATCCAGGTCTCTGCCGCCGCCGACCCTCACCGCGAGTCCATCGTCTTCGTCCTGCCTCCCGTGAGGAAGTCCGACGTCACGTCGGGCCCCTCCGTAGCGGAACGCCGCTGACGGCCGGAGCGTCCACGTGAAACCGCTTCGCGTCGCGATCGGCCTCTCTCTCGCGGTCCTCGCGACGCTCGCGCTCGGCGCGCTGCACGTGCCGGCGCCACCGGACTTCTTCCTCCTCGTCGTCGCGGACATAGCCCGTGGCGGCGCCGCCGTGCCCGCGATCCTCGTGGGTCTTCCGGCCGGCCTTCTCGAAGACACGCTCTTCGCGCCCGGCCACCTCCTCGGGCTCCACGCGTTTTCCAAAATCCTCGTCGGGTACCTTCTCGCCACGTTGGGCGCGCGCACCGTCGTCGAGAAGCCCATGGCCGTGGGCGGCCTCCTCGCGGGTGCCGTTCTCGTCGAAGCGGCGACGATCACCTTTCTCGTGTGGGTCCTGAAGGGCGACTTCCTGCCACCCGCGCCGTGGCTGCTCCTCGCACGCGCCGCGACGACAGGCCTCTTCGGCGGCCTCCTGTACGCCGCGTCGCGCGTGCCCTGGAAGCAGCGGCGCGAGGCCCGCCGCCGCGTGAGGTTGACCTGATGCCTGCCAGCGCGCGCGAAGACCGCCGTCCCGTCCTGTCGCGCCTCGACATCGTAGCGCGAGGCACATGGGTCCTCATCGGAATTCTCGCCGGCGTCTACTGGGTCCATCAGGTGTTGCGCGGCGAGGAGTACGAACGTCAGGCCGAGAACAATCGCCTGCGCCGCGTGCCCGTCACGGCGCCACGCGGTTTCATTCTCGACCGCAACGGGATCGTCCTCGCCGAGAACGAGCCCTCGTTCACGCTCCTCCTCTACCGGCGAGAGACGAAAGACCTCGACGCCTCGCTGCGTTTCGTCGCCGAGCTCTTCAACCGGCCGTTCGAAGACCTGAAGCGCCGTGTCGAGCGCGACCGCTCGTACTACGACTTCGTTCCGGTCGTGCTGCAGGAGAACCTCACGATTTCCGAAGTGGGCGCCGTTCAGGCGCGGGCGCTCGAGCATCCCGAGTTCGTCGTCCAGAAGACCGAGCGCCGCGTGTATACGCAGGGCACGGCGGCCGCCCATCTTCTCGGTCACCTCGGCGAAGCCACCGCCGAGCAGGTCGCGGCGCGGGCGAAGGCGCACCCCGGCGACCCGAACCTTCCGCGGCCTGGCGAGGCCATCGGCCAGCAGGGCGTGGAGGCGACGTACCAGGACCTTCTCTCCGGAACCTCGGGGTCTCGGACGTATGTCATCGATTCCTTCGGACGCGAGGTCGGCGAGTCCGGGCACGAGTCGCCGCTACCCGGCAACACGCTCCGTCTCACGATCGATCTCGGGATGCAGAAGATCGCCGAGGATTACTTCCAAGACCGGGTGGGCTCCGCGGTGGCGCTCGACCCGAAGACGGGCGAGATTCTGGCACTTCTCTCGGCCCCGGCCTATGACCCGAACCTCTTCACGCGCCGCGTGAGCCGGTCCGAATGGGAAGACATCGTGGCGGACCCGGACCACCCACTCAACAACCGCACTTTGCAGAACGTGTACTCGCCGGGGTCCATCTGGAAGCCGTACATGGCCTACGCGATCCTCACGCAGGGCATCGACCCCAAGGAGCGCGTGTTCTGTCCCGGCGGCGCCACCTTCTACGGGCGCTTCTTCCGCTGCCACGGCCATCACGGTTCCGTGGACCTCACGACGGCTCTTCAGGTCTCGTGCGATACGTACTTCTACACGATGGGCAAGCGGCTCGGGATCGACGCGATCGCCGAGTCGGCAGCGCTCTTCGGCTTCGGGCGGCCGACCGGCGTCGACCTCGCGAGTGAAAAGAGCGGAATCGTTCCGTCGCCGGCCTGGAGCCTCGCGGCGCGCAAGCACCCGTGGTACCTCGGCGAGACGATCTCCGTGGCGATCGGGCAGGGGCCCGTCCTCGTGACCGCTCTTCAGATCGCGCGCGGGATGTCGGGCATCGCGAACGCCGACGGGGCCCTCCCGACTCCGCACCTCTTCCATATCGGCGAAAACGTTCGGACGGGCGAGCGTTTCGTGTACCGGCCTGAGTCGAAGGAATCCATCCCCTATCCGCCCGGCGCGCACGAAACCATCGTCGAGGGTCTGTGGCGCGTCGTAAACATGCCCGGGGGAACCGCCTATGGCTCGCGCGTAGCCGGTCTCGACCTCTGCGGGAAGACGGGCTCCGTTCAGGTCGTCGGGCAGAAGGAAGCGAAGAAGGGCCACCTCCTCCCTGAGGAGCTGCGCGATCACGGCTGGTTTGCGAGCTTCGCGCCGCGGGACGACCCGAAGGTCGTGGTCGTGGTCTTCGTGGAGCACGGCGAGCACGGCGCGTCGGCGGCGGCGCCGCTCGCGGCCCGCCTCGCCGAATACTGGGTCGCGAAGAGCCGCGGCGGAACGCCCGAAATCCTCGCGCAGGTCGCCGCACGCCCGCTCGGCCGCGCTCCCGCGCGGGCGAACTGACCTCATGTCGCGGCTTGCGGAGGTCCTTCCCCGGCGGATCGAACTGCGCATCCTGTTTCTCGCGCTCGCGCTCACGGCCATCGGGATCGGAATGGTCATCTCGACGACCGCCGGGACGGCGCGCGCCGATCTCGCCGGAAAGCAGATCCTCTTCGCGGTCCTTGGCCTCATCGCCGCCGGCGTTCTTCTCGCGATCGACTACCGCATCCTCCTCCAGTACTCGCCGGGGCTCTACGGCCTCACGCTTCTCGTGCTTCTCTGGCTGCCGATCTTCGGCAAGCGGATCGCGGGGGCGAAATCGTGGATCAAAGTAGGCGGCGGATTCCAGGTCCAGCCATCGGAGTTCGCGCGAATCTCGATCGCGCTCCTCCTCGCGTGGATCCTCGAGAACGACGACCGCGCGCTTCTCCGCTCGCGCACGATCTGGGCGCTCGCCGCGGCGATCGGCGTTCCGGTGATTCTCGTCATGCTGCAGCCGGACCTCGGCGTCGCGCTCACGTATCTGCCGTTCCTTGCCGCGGCGCTCTTCTTCGGCGGTCTCTCCAGGCGCTGGTGGGCCATTCTCATCGTGTCGGGAACGCTCGCGGTCTCGGGCTCGTGGTTTCTCCTGAAGGACTATCAGAAAGACCGGATTCGGACGTTCCTCGATCCAAACCTCGCCGCGCGCGGCGCCGGCTACCAGGTCCGGCAGGCGCGGATCGCGATCGGCTCGGGCGGCATCCTCGGAAAGGGATGGAAACAGGGAACGCAGAGCCGGCTCGGCTTCCTGCCCGTCCGCCACACCGACTTCATCTTCGCGGCGCTCGCCGAGGAGTGGGGGTTCGTGGGCGTCGCGGTCTTTCTCGCGCTCTACGGCTTCCTCATTGCGCGTGCGCTCGCGCTCGCGCGCGACGCGCGCGACCGCGGCGGCTCGATTCTCGTCATCCTGCTCGTCCTCGACATCGCGGCCCAGGCGCTCGTGAATGTCGCGATGAACGTCGGCGTCATGCCCACGACGGGCATCACGCTGCCGTTCGTCTCCTACGGCGGGTCCTCTCTCGTCGCGACGTGGTGCATGGTCGGGCTCCTGCTGTCCGTCGCGTACCGCCGGTACGTAAACGTCTAGCCGACCCTCCGCGTACACTCCCCGCGTGCCGAAAGAGCTTCTCGTCTCCGCCTCCGAGCGCGAAACGCGCGTCGCCGTCCTCGAAGAGGGAAGCGTGGCCGAGGTGCAGATCGAACGCCGGAAGCAGCGCGGCACGGTCGGGAACATCTACAAGGGGCGCGTGACGCGCGTCCTGCCCGGCATGCAGTCGGCCTTCGTGGACGTCGGCCTCGAGAAGGACGCTTTCCTCTATGTCGCCGACGTCGGCGAAGAAGTGGACGACTTCGACGCCTTCGGGAGCGGGGGCAGCTCGGCGGCGCTCGAAGCGTCTCCGGCTGCCCCTGACGGCGCCACTCCCCCGGGCGAGGGCGAGACGGCTCCGAAGCCGGTCCTCCCGTCGATCGACGAGCTCTTGCGCGAGGGACAGGAACTCGTCGTGCAGGTCACGAAGGACCAGATCGCGCACAAGGGCGTGCGCGTCACGACACACGTGACGCTCCCCGGGCGCACGCTCGTCTACATGCCCACGATCGACCACATCGGCGTCTCACGCCGCATCGAGAACGAGGAGGAGCGCGCCCGGCTCAAGGAGATCCTCGTCACGATCAAGAAGGGCCCGGGCGGCTACATCGTGCGCACGGCGGGCGAGGGGCGCGCGGCGGACGAATTCGCGGCCGATCGCCGTTACCTCACGAAACTCTGGGAGCAGATCCGCAAGAAGGGGGAACGCGCCGGCGCGCCGACCCTCCTCCACCGCGACCTCGATCTCACGCTTCGCGCCGCGCGCGACATCTTCGGCTCGGATTTCGCGACCCTCTGGGTGGACGACGACGAGGAGTACCAGCGCATCGTGGAGTTCCTCGACCAGGTGCAGCCCGCGCTCGTCTCGAAGGTCAAGCTCTTCCGCAAGTCGGCTCCCCTCTTCGAGGAGTACGGCGTCGACGTCGAGATCGAGAATGCCTTGAAGTCGAAGGTCTGGCTCAAATCCGGCGGCTACATCGTCATCAACCAGACCGAGGCGCTCGTCGCAATCGACGTGAACACCGGAAAATTCGTCGGCAAGACGCGTCTCGAAGACACGGTCGTGAAGACGAATCTCGAAGCCGTGCGGGAGATCGTCCGGCAGATCCGCCTCCGCGACCTCGGCGGGCTCCTCGTCGTGGACTTCATCGATATGGAGGAGGAGGAGCACCGCAAGGAGCTCGTCACCGCGCTTGAGAACGAGATGAAGAAGGACCGCTCCAAGAACCGGATGCTCCCGGTTTCGGAGTTCGGCCTCGTGGAGATCACGAGGAAAAGGCAGCGTCAGAGTCTCGAGCGGGCGCTGACGATGCCGTGCCCCTATTGCGCCGGCTCCGGCCGCACGAAGAGCGTCCCCACGATCGCTCTCGAGATCCGTCGCGAAGTCCTGAAGCGGGTCGAGGTCGGGGAGGCGCACTCGCTCGTGCTGCGGGTCCATCCGGAGATCTATCGCGCCCTGGTAGGAGAAGAGCGTCGCCTCGTGGAAGAGCTCGAAGAACGGATCGGCATGCCGGTCCACGTCCAGAGCGACGAGCACCTGCATCACGAGCGCTTCGACATCGTCCTCGAAGCCTGATCGGGGCGTCGTTTCGGCGCGATACCGCTGGCATGCGGCGTGCGAAAGAGGAGGCAGCGCACTTCCTCCTCCGGCCGCTTTCGGGCGGCCTCTTTTTCTTGGCCTTCCGAACGACCGCCTAGACTTCCTCCGTGGTCGAGCCCCTCTTCACCCGCCGCTTCTTCGTGATGTGCGGGTTCACGTTCACGGTCTTCCTGTCGCTCTTTCAGCTCCTCCCGACCGCACCGTTCCGAATCCTCGAGCTCGGCGGCTCGACGACAGCCGCCGGCCTCTTCCTCGGCCTCCTGACGTACGCGTCCGCGCTCTCGGCGCCGCTCACGGGCGCGCTCGCGGACCGGATCGGCCGGCGCCGCATGCTCCTCGTCTCGAGCGTCGCGATCGCCGCGTTCGCGGCGGCCTACGCCTTCGCGCCTCGCTGGGAGATCCTGGTCGTCCTCGTCTTCTTCCACGGCCTCTTCTGGTCGGGCCTGCTCTCGGCGTCGGCGGCCTATATGACGGGCTTGATCCCCGACGAGCGGCGCACCGAGGGGATCGGCTACTGGGGAATGTCGACCGTCCTCGCGATCGCGTTCGCGCCAGCCCTCGGTCTCGCCGTCTACGCGCTCGGCTGGAAGGCGCTCTGCGCATCCGTCGGCGTCCTGAACCTCGCGATGGCCGTGATTGCGTGGAACCTCGAGCCCGACGCGCCGCACTCTCTGCCTCCCGGCCCGTTCTTCACGAGGGACCTCGTCGAGTGGCGCGTCCTTGCGCCCTCTCTCGCGCTCTTCCTCTGCAGTTTCGGGTACGGCGGCGTCACGAGCTTCGTCGCGATGTGGACGGAGAAGAACGGCCTCGCGCCGAGAGGGCTCTTCTTCACCGTCTTTTCGCTCACCGTGCTCGCGCTACGGCCGTTCCTCGGCCGCTACGCGGACCGCGCGGGACCTCGCCGCGTCCTCCTTCCACTGCTCGGCCTCACGGCCCTCGCGTTCGCGGTCCTCGCCGTCGCGACGACCCGGCCGCTCCTCGCGCTTTCGGCGTTCCTCTTCGGAGCCGGGTTCGGGAACGTCTACCCCGTCTTCGCCGCGCACGTGACGCGGCACGTGCGGCCCGAAAGAAGAGGCGCCGCCTTCGGCGCGATTCTCGCGGCTTTCGACATCGGAATCGGCACGGGCTCGATCGTCCTCGGCGCGATCATCGGGCGGGCGGGTTTTCCCGCGGCCTATGGGACCGCAGCGGCCCTCGCGGTCCTGTCGGTCCCGGCGTTCCTTCTCCTCGACCGTTTCGTCTTCCAGGAAGGCGCGGGAGGATCCTCCGCCTGACTCAGTGCGCTCCGGTCGTGGCGCCGGTGAGCGGCCCGTCACCGCGGAGGAGCAGGAGCCCACCTCGGAGCGCCGCTCCGCGAAGTGTCACGGCCAGCGCCTCGCCGAGATCGTCGACGGGATGAACGGCGATCATGTCGCGGACCTCCTTCGGCAGGTCGAGGAGATCGGCCTCGTTGTCCTTCGGGATCACGATCGTCCGGATGCCCGCCCGAACGGCTCCGAGCACCTTCTCCTTGAGCCCGCCGATCGGAAGCACGCGCCCCGAGAGCGTGACCTCGCCCGTCATCGCGATGTCGTGCCGCGCCGGGATCTTCGAGAGGGCGGACACGATCGACGTGGCCATCGCGATACCCGCGGACGGTCCGTCTTTCGGGATCGCGCCCGCCGGCACGTGGATGTGGAGATCGCGCTCGAAGGCGTCGTCCGGGATGCCGAGGAGCGCCGCGTGCGAGCGAGCGTATGTCCAGGCGGCGCGGGCCGACTCCTTCATGACGTCCCCAAGCTGGCCCGTGAGCACGACCTCGCCCTTCCCCTTCATGAGCATCGCCTCGATGAACATGATGTCGCCGCCCGCCGGCGTGTAGTACATGCCGGTGGCGAGACCCACCTGGTCCGTGACGATCTTCTTCTCGGGGTGCACGCGCTTCTTCCCGAGGAGCGGAAAGACGTCCGCCTGGTCGACGGTGGCGGCCGCGACCTCGCCCGCCGCGATCCGCCGCGCAACCTTGCGCCCGAGCTTTCCGAGCTCGCGCTCGAGCTGCCTCACACCTGCCTCGCGGGTGTAGCTCGTGATGACCTCGGCAATCGCGCCGTCGGTCAGCGTGAGCTGCTCCGCCGTGAGGCCGTTCTCACCGAGCTGGCGGGGCACCAGGTATTGCCGCGCGATCGTAAGCTTCTCCTTCTCGGTGTAGCCCGCGAATTCGACGACCTCGAGGCGGTCGAGGAGAGGCGCGGGAATGCCTTGCAGTAAATTCGCCGTCGCGATGAAGAGAACCTCCGATAGGTCGAACGGCAGGCCGAGATAGTGATCCGTGAACGAGTCGTTCTGCGCGGGGTCGAGCACCTCGAGGAGCGCGCTCGCGGGATCTCCCTGAAACGACACGCCGAGCTTGTCGATCTCGTCGAGAAGGAAGACGGGGTTCTTCGTGCCTGCCTGCTTGAGCCCCTGAAGGATGCGGCCCGGCATCGCGCCGACATACGTTCTTCGATGGCCGCGGATGTCCGCCTCGTCGCGCGCGCCGCCGAGCGCGATGCGCACGTACTTGCGGCCCATCGCGCGCGCGATGGACTTCGCGATGGACGTCTTGCCGACGCCGGGAGGGCCGACGAAGAGCAGGATGCGGCCTTTGCCGGCGGGCGCGTCCTTGGCGTCTTTCATGTTCGCCCGCATCTGGCGCACAGCGAGGAACTCGAGGATGCGGTCCTTCACGTCGACGAGCGCGTAGTGATCCTCGTCGAGGACGCACGAGGCCTCGTTCACGTCCAGCTTCTCTTCGCTGCGGGATCCCCACGGCAGCTCGGCCACGGTCTCGAGGAAGGTGCGGATGACCTGAGACTCCATCGATTCCTTCCCGATCCGCTCGAGGCGCGACAGCTCGCGATCGACCTCCTTGCGGGCGTCCCCGGACAAGGGGTGCGCCGCGAGCTTCTTCTTGAGCTCCTCGAGATCGGCGGCCTCCTTGCCCTCGCCCTCGCCGAGCTCCTTCTGGATGGCGCGGAGCTGTTCGCGGAGAAGCATCTCGCGCTGGCGATCGCCGATCTGCTCCTTGACCTTCGACTGGATGTCCTCCTGGGCCGCGAGGACTCCGATCTGCCTCTGCACGGCGACGAGCACGCGGCGCAGGCGGTCCTCCACCGACAGCATCTCGAGAAGCTGCTGCCTCTCGGGCGTCGGTATGTCGATGTAGCCCGCGACGAGATCCGCCAGGAGGCCCGGCTCGTCGACCTGGGTGAGGAACTGTTCCGCGGCGTCGTCCGGCAGACCCATCTTCGTGCCGAGCTCGACGGCGCGCTCGCGCGCTTCCTTGTGGAGCGCCGAAAAGAGCGGGTCCTTCGGGTCCGTGGGCGCCATCTCCTGCGCGTCGACGACGACGGCCTCCATCATCCCGTTCGCCTTCTCGACGACGCGCATCGCGATGCCGCGCCGCTTGCCCTCGAGGAGCAGGCGCATCCCGCCCGGCCCGCGCTGGACTGAGCTGACGGTCGCGATCGTGCCGATCGTGAAGAGGCCCTCCGGCGTCACGCGTTCGACGTCGGCGCGCTGCGCCACCGCGAAGATGAGCGAGTCCGGCTGGCGGACGGCGTGCTCGATGGCGCGCAGGGTTCCCGCGCGCCCCGCCGAGATCGGGAAGCTGACACCGGGGAAAAGGACGGCGTTGCGAAGGGGAAGGACGGGCAGAGTCAGTGTTTCCGACATGGTCCTTTAACGCGGCCGATTCCCGCGCTATTCCCCGATGTGAGTCATCTCAACGCAGATCGACAGAAGATGTTTTCCTGGAATAGTTTAAGGGATGCCGCAGGAGCTTTGCGAGGATGTCCACGCCGCGCAGTGCGGCATCCTTCGGGACCGCCGTGTAGCAAAGCCTCACGTGCGTCGGGTAGGGACCGAAGCTGGGTCCGGGCGCGAGAAACAGCCCTTCGTCCGCCGCGTCCTCGAGCAGCCCGCCGAGTCCTCGAACATCGAGCGCGTCGGCCACGTCGAGGAAAAGGAACGTGCCGCCCTCCGGCGCGGGGACGCCGAGCCGGCGCGCGGCCTCGGCGCCGGTCGCCGCGTATTCGGCGCGCGCCTCGGCAACCCATCCATCGCCTGCGCCCGCGAGGATGAGGAGCGCCGCGTGCTGGGACACCGTCGGAGCGCTGTAGATCGTGTGCGCGCCGAACTTCACGATCTGAGCGAGGGCGGCCTCAGGTCCGACGAGCCAGCCGCAGCGCGCGCCCGCGAGGCCCCACGCCTTCGAGAGCGAGTGGGCCGCGACCGTGCGCTCGGGAGCGAGGGCGTACGCGCGGCTGTGCGCCCCGGCGTACGCGTAGAGCTCGTACACCTCGTCCGCGAGGAGCCAGAGGCCCCGCTTGCGGGCGAAGTCCGCGAGGGCCGCGACGGTCCCGGCCGGCAGCATCCGCCCGGTCGGATTATTTGGCGTGTTGAAGTAGAGCGCGACGGTCCTCTCCGTCGTGTGCGCACTCACAGCGGCCATGACGGCCGCGGGCGAGAGGTCGCCCGTAAACACCTCGACCTCGACGGGCGTCGCGCCCGCGAGGCGGACGTGGCCCTCGATGAGCGGCCAGCGCGGCCCGAGGAGGAGGACCTCGTCGCCCGGGCCCGTGAGCGCGCCGCAGGCCGCCATGAGCCCGGCCGTCGCGCCGCCCGTCACGAGGACGTTCGCGCGCGATACCGGAATCCCGGCGTCGGCCGAGGCTCGCGCCGCGATCGCGTCGCGCAGCGCGGGCAGCCCCTGGATGTCCGTGTACCGGTTCACGCCCGGGATCCCACTTCCGAGCTCTTCCGGCCTCGCTCCGGCGGGCGCCGTCCGATAGGTGTCGCCGACGTGGAGCGGGAAGGCCTCTCCCTCGTAGGTGTCCATACGGCCAAGCAGGCTCGAGTACGGGCTCCCGCGGAGCGCTGCGGCGGCGGGTGACGTGGCGGGCGGACGAGGCACGCGCGCATCGTAGCGAAACGGTCCCTCGAATGTGCCGTTTCGGCTCCGCCTTACGCGTTACTATCGAGAATCGATCTCTGGAGGTTCCCTTGCGCAAGAAGATCCTGATTGCCCTGTTGCTCGTCACCGGCTCGATCTCCGCCCCCGCGATGGACAAGGTTCGCGTCGAGACGAACGTCGACGTCGCGATCGCGAAGTACGGCGTCACCGGCCGCGGCGTCATCGTCGCGCTTCTCGACCGTGGAATCGACTGGAAGAACGCGGACTTCCGGAACGCCGACGGGACGACGCGGATCGCGTACATCCTCGATTTCACGGACAACTC
>JBBRRY010000035.1:0-33902 GCA_038245905.1 Thermoanaerobaculia bacterium
AGCACGCGGCTTTCGGGACTGTCAATCAAATCTGCCAAGAGGAGGTGACAGTCCACATGCCAGCGAAGAAGAAGGCCGCCAAGAAGAGCACCAAGAAGGCGAAAAAGGGTAAGAAGTAGTTACCTTCTCATAACCTGTTCTTATCAAGGTATTTCCGGGATTCGGGGGCTGAATCAGCCCCCTTATTTTTTTGTCCAGGCGCATCGGGGCCACACCCGCGCCGGTAGATTTCCACAGGCTCATCCACGCCTTTTCCACGGCAGTATGTAACTCTTTATATACTTGCGCGATGTCTCTCTCTCACGTCCTTCTCGGGCTGCTCGCGCGCGGTCCGGCGAGCGGCTGGGACCTCGGGTCCCGCCTCTCCGGAGATCCCGCCCTCGGATGGAACGCGGAGCTCGCGCAGATCTACCCCGCACTTCGCCGCCTCCTGCGCGGCGGCTTCGTCGCGCTTCGGCGGCGGCGCTCTCCGAACGGGCCGCCGCGGCGCGAATACCGGCTCACCGCCGCGGGGCGCCGGGAATTCCGCGAATGGCTCGCCGAGCCGCTCGAGATCCCGAAGCCGCACGCCGCCGCCCTCGCCCGGCTCGCCTTCCTGGAGAAGCGATCGCACGAGACGCGTCTTGCGTCGCTGCAGCTCTATCGTGTCCTTCTCTCGGACGAGCTGATGCGCGCTTCGCCCGAGACGACGGCCGCGCGGCGGAGACGACGCATGCTCCTCGAGGCGGAGCTGCACTGGGCGGACGCGGAGATCGGGGCGGCGCTCTCGGGGCGTACGCTCTCCACGGAGAGACGATGAACGCACGAGAAGCGCTCGCGAGACTCGAGAGCCTCCGGAACGCGAGGGGTCAGGAGGCGGCGGCCGCTAAGAAGGCCTGCCTCGGGATCCTCGCGCGGCGCCCCGTCGGCACGGCGCGCGCGGTGAAACGGCTCCACGAGGCCCTCTGCTTCCTGCGCGCATACCCCGACGACCCCTCTGTGCTCGCGAGCGTCGTGTCGATGCTCGCGGGATTCGCGCTGAGAGCGGACCTCCGCCGCCATCGCCGCGCGCTCGAAGACACCGGGATCGCCGGCACCCGGATCCGCTTTCCGTTCTTCGCGGGCACCGCCCGCTGGCTCGCCGCGCGCTGGGCAGGCCGTCTCACCGTGGACTGGAAGGCATTCACGAACCGTGCGGCGCTCGAGCGCGTCCTGCCTCTCGTCTCTCTTCCCGCCGAGGCGCCGGGTCTCGACGAGCTGGATCTCGGCGCGCGCGGATGGGTGAAGCGGCTCAAGGGCCCCGCCGAGACGGATGCGGCGTTTCTGATCCGCCGGCTCGAGGCTCTGGGGCGCGACACCTTCGAGCAGGAGTGGGCCTACGAAGGTCTCGAGCTGCCCCTCGTTCTCGCGCCGGGTCCGGGCGGGCCGTCCCGCTCGGAAGCCGCGTCGGCGGTTTCCACGGTTCACTTCCAGACCACGCCTTTCGCGAGCGGACGGCCCGATCTCCGGCGCGACCTCGCACGGCCCCCCGGGAGAGTCGTCACGGTTTCTTCCGCGGACGGCCGAGGACTCCTCGACCTCGCGCGGGTCTCGATGGTCACCCGCGAGCGCGATCTCGACATCTTCCAGTGGGGAGACCCGGACGGTGTCCGCCTCGTGCATTTCGAGGACGGCCTCTCGTTCGCCGTGATCGGCGCGATCGCCGAGCGCCGGCTCCTCCTCGAATCCGTGTACGGCTTCCTGACCCTGAAGAACGGCGTGCCGGTCGGCTACGTCCTCGTGAGCGCGCTCTTCGGCTCCTCGGAGATCGCGTACAACGTCTTCGAGACGTTCCGCGGAGGCGAGTCGGGCCGCATCTACGGAAAGGTCCTGTCCACCGCCCGGCATCTCTTCGGTTCGGACGTCTTCACGATCTTCCCGTACCAGCTCGGAGGCTATGGCAACCCCGAGGCGCTCGCATCGGGAGCCTGGTGGTTCTACCAGAAGCTCGGCTTTCGGCCTCGGGCGCCGCGGGCCGTGGCCGTCATGAATCAGGAGCTCTCCCGTCTCGCGGCGAATGCGGAATACCGCTCCTCCCGGGCCACATTGAAGATCGTCGCGTCCGAGAACCTCTACTTCAATCTGGGGAAAGAGCGCGACGACACGATCGGCATCCTCGAGCTGCCGAACGTCGGCCTCGCCGTGACCGACATGCTCGCAAGGCGCTTCGGCTCGGGCCGCGAGAGGGCCGAGGCCGTTCTCACCCTCGAGGCGCGGGACCTCCTCGGCCTCCGCACGCTCTCGGCCTGGAATGAGAAAGAACGTCTCGCGTTCCGCCGCTGGGCGCCACTCGTGACGATCCTTCCCGGAGCCCCACGCTGGACGCCGGCACAAAAGCGCGGCCTCGCGGCGGTCATCCGGGCGAAGGGCGGCCGTCACGAATCGGACTTCGTCCGCCTCTTCGACGCGCATCGACCGCTGCGTCGCGCGATCTCGGCGCTTGCGGCGCCGGCCGCGCCCGGCCTCAGCCCGGGCTGAGGTTCGCGAAGCGGGCGACGAACTTCTTGCGGCCTGCGGAATCGAAGTATACGACCACCTTCTCCGCGTCGCCCGAGCCCTCGATCGTCAGGACGACTCCGATCCCGTATTCCGGGTGGCGCACCTTCGAGCCGCGGCGATAGCCGGAGGCCGTGGGCGGAGGCGGCGTCCGCTTCATGACGGGGCGGACGGGCGTGATGTTCCGCGCGGGGAATCGTCCGAAGAGGGATTTCTTAGATGAGGAAGAGGCGGACGGAGCCTCCTGGGACTCGTTTTCGTAGTCCGGGAAGAGCGCGCCGCCACCCGAACCGAACCCGCGCCCACCACCGAAACCGCCGCCAGAGCCGAGCCCCCGCCCACGTGCGCCGCCTCTCCCTCCACCTTCTAAGAGATCCCCCGTTCTTCCCCTTCCGAAACCAGAAGTCAGATCTTCCTGTTCGAGCACGGACTCCGGAATCGCGGACAGGAACGGCGACGGCTCGCGGCTCATCCACTCGCCCCGCACCATCCGCCGGAGGACATACGAGAGCGTCAGGCGCTCCTTCGCGCGGGTCATCCCGACGTAGGCGAGGCGGCGCTCCTCCTCGAACTGCTCCTCGTCGTCCTTCGACGACGCGTGCGGAAGCGAGCCGTCCTCGAACCCCGCGAGGAACACGTCGTCGAACTCGAGCCCCTTGGCCGCGTGGAGCGTGATGAGAAGAATGCCCTTCTTCTCGTCCACGTCGTCCGCGTCGGCCCGGAGTGTCACGGCGTCGAGAAAGCCCGCGGCGGACGGGTCGTCCCCCTCGCCTCCGTATGAGGCCGCCCGCTCGTGCTCGCGCGCGGCAGCCAGAAGCTCGTCGAGATTCTCGCGGCGCGCCTCGTCCTGCGGGTCGAGGGAGTTCTCGTAGAGCTTCGCGAGACCGGTCTCCTCGAGCATGAGGGCGACCGAGGCGCCCGCGCCGTTCTCCCCGACCGCCGCGAATTTCCGCAGCCGTTCGACGACGACGCGGAACTCATTCAGCGCCTTCTTCGCGCGCTCCGTGAGATCCATGGGCAGACGGTCGAGGGCCGCGAGAAGCGAGACGCCGTCCTCGCTCGCCTGGGCCTCGACTCTTTCCATCGTGGCCGCGCCGATACCCCGCGCCGGCACATTGACGACCCTCCGGAACGAGACGTCGTCGGCCGGGTTCGCTGCGAGGCGCAGGTACGCGAGCGCATCCTTGATCTCCGCCCGCTCGTAGAACTTCGTCCCGCCCACGAGGATGTACGACATGTTCGAGCGCAGGAGCTCGTCCTCGAACGCGCGCGACTGCGCGTTCGTCCGGTACAGGACCGCCACCTCGCTACCCGGGCGCGCGCGCCGCGCCGCCGCGATCCTGGAGACGATCTCCCGAGCCTCGTCGCGCTCCTCGTCAAACACGGCAAGGCGTACCTTCTCGCCCCCCGTCTTCGTGGCCTTGAGCGTCTTGCCGAGGCGGCGGCGGTTCTCGGCAACGACCGCGCCCGCGGCCTTCAGGATCGGCGCCCGCGACCGGTAGTTCCGTTCGAGGCGGACCGTCTTCGCCGTCGGGAAGTCGCGCGTGAACTCCAGAATGTTCGAGACGTCCGCGCCGCGCCAGCGATAGATGGACTGGTCCTCGTCGCCCACGACAAAGAGATTCCCGGCCTCCCCCGCGATGAGCCGCACGAGCTTCGCCTGCACGCGGTTCGTGTCCTGATATTCGTCCACGAGGAGATGCCGGATGCTTCGCTGGAGCAGCGTGCGCACGTCGTCCCGCGCCGCCACGAGGCGCGTCGACAGGATCAGGAGATCGTCGAAATCGAGAGCCTTGGACGCGCGAAGCGCCTTCTCGTACGCCCGGGAAATATCCGCAAGCCGCGACCCAAGAAAATCCCCGAAGCGGCGCGGGTAGTCGTCGGGCTGGATCCCCTCGTTCTTGGCCTGCGAGATCCGCGACTGGATCTGGCGCGGCGTGGCGGACTTCTCCGGGAGGGCAACTTCCTTCATCGCGCGCTTCACGACGGCGAGCTGGTCGTCCGAGTCGAAGACGACGAAGCCCTTCGGAACGCCCGATTCGTCCGGGAAGCGCCGGAGAAGCCGCACGCCCCAGGCGTGGAATGTTCCGACGAAGGAGCGGGGCCGATCCGTGCCGAGGAGGGCGCCGACGCGCTCTTTCATCTCGCCCGCCGCCTTGTTCGTGAACGTGACCGCGACGACGCCCTCTTGCGGAACTCCGTGAGCCACGACCCACGCGAGGCGGCGCGTCAAGACGCGCGTCTTCCCCGAGCCCGCGCCCGCAAGGACGAGGAGCGGCCCCTCGCCGTGCGACACGGCGGCGGCCTGTTCGGGGTTGAGGCCTTCGAGAAGATCTTCCGGGCGGGCGACCAAGGGGGGCGATGGTAGCGCAGAGGCCGTGGGGCATGATTCAGGAAGCCCCATGACGTTCGTCCTCGCCCTCGAAGCTCGAAGGGCTGGGCGTAAGGGTCCCTATTCGACCGTGACAGACTTCGCGAGGTTGCGCGGCTGGTCCACGTCGCAGCCACGGAGGACAGCGACGTGGTACGCGAGGAGCTGGAGCGGAACGACCGATACGATCGGCTGAAGCGCCGGGTGGATCTTCGGCAGGGTCAGGACGGCATCCGCGAACGTCGACACGTCCGCGTCTCCCGGGCTCACGAGGGCGATGACGACGGCGTCGCGCGCCTTCGCTTCCCGGAGGTTCGAGGCGATCTTCTCGTAGAGCGCGTCGTCGGGTGCGAGGCCGATCACGGGCAGCTTGTCGTCGAGGAGCGCGATCGGCCCGTGCTTCATCTCGCCGCCCGGATACCCCTCCGCATGGAGGTAGGAGATCTCCTTAAGCTTGAGCGCGCCCTCGAGAGCGATCGGGTAATGGGCGCCGCGCCCGAGGAAGAGCATGTCCCGCGCCTTCTCGAGGCGGCCGGCGAGCTTCTCGATCTCGGGCTCTAAGGCGAGCGCCTCGCGAAGGGCCGAAGGCAGCCGCGCGAGGCCGGCGAGAAACGCGGCGTCGACCGGCTCCTCGCGCGGGGCGCGCGCCGCCTTGACGTAGTGCGCGAAGAGCGCGAGCGCCACGAGCTGCGTCGTGAAGGCTTTCGTCGACGCGACCCCGATCTCCGGTCCCGCGTGCGTCGCGATCACACCGTCGACCATCCGCGCGATCGCCGAGTTCGGCACGTTCACGAGGCCCGTCGTCCGCGCCCCGAGGCGCCGGGCCTCCTTCAGCGCGGCGACCGTGTCGGCCGTCTCGCCCGACTGCGAGATGCCGAGGACGAGCGTCCGCTCGTCCACGAGCGGCGAGCGGTACCGGAATTCGGAGGCGTAGTCGACTCCCACGCGCACACGGGCGATGTCCTCGACGAGGAACTTCCCCACGAGGCCCGCATGCCAGCTCGTGCCGCAGGCTACGATCTGCACGCGATCGATTCCGCGAAGGAGCTCGCGCGGAACGCCCATCTCCTCCTCGTTGAAGAGCCCCGTCTCGAGGGAGAGCTTGTTGCCGATCGTCTCGATGACGACCGTGGGCTGCTCGGCGATCTCCTTCGCCATGAAGTGCGGGTACCCGCCCTTCTCGGCCGACACCGCGTCCCACGCGACGAGGCGGGGAGGCCGCGCGCGGGGCGCACCATCGAAGCCGGTCACGGTCACGGACGACGCCGTCAGGCGCGCCAGGTCGCCGTCCTCGAGGAAGATCAGGTTTCGCGTGTAGGCGAGGAGCGCCGTCGCGTCCGAGGCGACGAAGTTCTCCCCTTCGCCGAGGCCGAGCACGAGCGGCGGGCCCCACTTGAGCGCGTACAGGACGCCCGGCTCGTCCGCCGAGAAGAGGACGAGCGCGAACATCCCTTCGAAGGACGCCACCGTCCGGCGCACGATCTCGGCGAAGGGCGTGCCCGGTTCGGCCCTCTGCGCCGCGCCGAGGGCCTGGGCGACGACCTCGGTGTCGGTCTCGGAGAGGAACCGGACTCCCTGCGCCTGGAGCCGCTTCTTCTCCGGCAGGAAGTTTTCGATGATTCCGTTGTGGATGACGACGACGCGGCCCGAGGCGTCGCGGTGCGGGTGCGCGTTCTCTTCGGAGGGCCGGCCGTGCGTCGCCCATCGCGTGTGCCCGATTCCGAACCGGCCCTGCGGCGGGTCCTTTGCGATCTTCTCCGTCAGGTTGCCGAGCTTGCCCTCGCTGCGCGCAACGCGGACGACCGCGTCGTCTCCCACGACGGCGATGCCCGCAGAGTCGTAGCCCCGGTATTCGAGACGCTTCAGCCCCTCCAGGAGGACCGGCGTCGCCTCGCGCGGGCCGACGTAGCCCACGATGCCGCACACGGTGTCAGCTCTTCTTCTTCCGCGCGCGGTACAGGGCACCGCCCCGCTCGACGTTTTTCTGCGGCGATCGCGAGACGGCGAGGCCGTCCCCCGGAACGTCCTCCGTCACGGTCGTGCCCGCGCCGATGACGGCGCCGTCGCCGACCGTCACGGGCGCGACGAGCTGCGAGTCCGAACCGACGAAGACGTCTCGGCCGATCGTCGTCTTGTGCTTCTGGAAACCGTCGTAGTTGCACGTGATGACGCCGGCGCCGACGTTCGTGCGTTCGCCGATCTCCGTGTCGCCGAGGTACGTCAGGTGGTTCGCCTTGACGCCCGCGTGGAGCTTCGCCTTCTTCGTCTCGACGAAATTGCCGACGTGGACACCCGCTCCGAGATCCGTACCCTCTCGAAGA
This sequence comes from Thermoanaerobaculia bacterium, assembly GCA_038245905.1. GTDB lineage: Bacteria > Acidobacteriota > Thermoanaerobaculia > UBA5066 > UBA5066 > Fen-183. Next base: position 7,207 of record JBBRRY010000035.1, read on the forward strand.
CGTGCGAACGGGCCCACGACGGCGCCGTCGCCGATCCGGGCTTCCTCGATCACGCTGTAAGGCCTGATCGTGACGCCACGTCCGAGCACCGCGTCACGGATCACGGCTCCCTGCCCGATCCGGCTGCCCGCACCGACCCTCGTCTTCCCGAGAAGAGTCGCGAACGGCTCGACGACCACGTCCGTGCCGAGGGTGACGCCGTCGTCGAGCGTGATCGTCTCGGGGCGGAGGAGCGTCGCGCCCGCGGCCATCGCGGCCTCCGCGTTCCGGCGGCGAAGGATGGAATCCACGCGGGCGAGATCGGCACGGAAGTTCACGCCGAGGGCTGCGCTCGCGTCGCCTTCGACGGTCACGACGCGCCGCTTCGCCTTCAGCGCAAGCAGAAGAACGTCGGTCAGATAGAACTCGTTCTGGGAATTCTTTGAAGTGAGGAGAGGGAGAGATTTCTCCAGGAAGGCGCGGTCGAACGCGTAGGTGCCGGTGTTGATCTCGGAAATCCTCTTCTCTTCACTCGAAGAATCTCTCTCTTCCACGATCTTCACGAACCGGCCCTTCGTGCGAACGACGCGCCCGTAGCCCGTGGGGTCCGCGAGCTTCGCCGTCAGGACCGCGACGGCGGCCTTCGGCTCCGCGTCGAGTGCGCGGAGGAGACTCGTGACGCTCGTCGCGTCGAGGAGCGGAACGTCGCCCGACAAGACGACGACCTGCTTCGCCTTCCCGAACTGCGCCGCCGCGGCGCGGACGGCGTCGCCGGTGCCGCGCGGAGGATCCTGAAGCGCAACGCGGACGCGGGGGTGGTTCGCCTTCAGGTGCTCCACGACCGCAGCGCCCTCCTTCGAGACGACGACGACGACGTGTCCCGCGCTCGCCGCGACGACTCTCGCGGCGTCGAGGGCGCGGTCGAGAAGCGGGCGGCCGGCGGCCTCGTGCAGAACTTTCGGCCGCGCGGACCTCATCCTCACGCCGCGGCCCGCGGCGAGGAGGACGACGACGGTCATGCGCCTCCCGCGACGAGCTCCGTGAATCCCGGCGTTCCCCGGAGGGTGGCGAGGTCGGTTTCGAGACGGGCCTGAATGCGATTCTGGTCGTCGGCAGCGATGGCCTTCCTCAGGCTTTGAAGCGCCTGGTCGACGTCTCCCTGAAGCGCGAAGCAGCAGGCCGTGAGGTAGTGGACGCGGCCGTCGCCGTCGCGGCGACCCGCGTTTCTGCGGAGGAGGTCGAGCGCCTTCTCGACGTTCCCGCGGTTCTTCTCGAACACGGCGGTGTGGTACAGCTCCTCTGGCTCGGCCGCCGCGGCGCCCTTCGTCTTCTTTCCGTTGCGGCACGCCCCGAGGTACATCCGCGCGCGGTCGAGGAATTCCTTTTCCTCGGGATGCTTCTCGATGAGGTCCTCGAAGCGCCGCGCGGCCTCGTCGAAGTGCCGCCTATGGAAGAGCTCGATCGCCTTCTCGTACTCCTTGCGCGCCGCCGAGTACTCGCGCACGGCCTCCTTTAGGGACGCGGGGGCCTTGCGCGCCTTTTCGGGCTCCAGCCCTCCGAGCTTCAGCTGCCGGATCTTCTTCTCGAGATCCTCGAGCGGCAGGCCGAGCTCTTTCGAGAGCGTTTGCATGTCCATCCGGCCGAAGTTCGCCTTCAGCCATTTGGCGTCGTCGTCGGTCCACTTTCGGACAGTCATTGGAGCGGCCTCCCGGTGGGACCCGGGCTCAGGGAGCCCGGACAAGAACGGCGAATTCTCGTCACGTCTTCTCCCCACGTCAAGGCGCGCGGAATCAGGCCCGAAACGGCGCTTCCAGGGCCGAAAAAGGAAGCGTTCGGGCTCTTGCACCGAGGAAACGCGATAGCCTGACACCGTGTACGAGGCCCCGATCTTCTGCACGCAGTGCGCCGCCCCCCTCGAAGAGCAGGCTGTCGGCGTCTCTTCGAAGAAGGTGCCGGTCTGCGTCCGCTGCGGCGCCGTCCACTGGATCGACCCGAAAATCGCCGCGGGTATTCTCATCGTGAGGGACGACCGCGTTCTCCTCGTGAAGCGTGCCATCGAGCCCGGATACGGCCGCTGGACGTTTCCCGGCGGTCACGTGGACCGCGGCGAGACGCTCGAGGAGGCGGCGCTCAGAGAGACTCTCGAAGAGTGCGGCGTCACGGCGGACCTTGGAGATCTCCTGGGCGCCTTCTCCTATCCGGGGAGGCCCGTCGTCATCGTGATCTACCGGGGAGCGATCGCGGTCGGCAGCCGCGAACCCCACGCGGGCGACGAGACCCTAGAGGTCGGCTGGTTCACTGCGGACGAGGCCGCGGGGCTGGAGCTCGCCTTTCGCTCGGTGGCTGACGGGCTCAGCCAGCTCTTCGGGCGGCCCTATTCGGCCTGAGGAACAAAGGGGCGTCTTCGAATCATCCACACGCGGGTCCGCTCCCGTAGCACCAGGCATCGGAGGCTCGTTCATGCACCGCAGTATTCGTTTTCTCGTCCCGCTCTTCGCCCTCGCCCTCTTCCTCTTCGCGGCCCTCGCGCGGGCGGACGAAGCGATCGTCGCCACGAAGGCGGCTCCCGCCGGCCTCGAGAAGGCCGCATTCGCGGGGGGCTGCTTCTGGTGCATGCAGGGGCCTTACGACAGCCTGCCGGGCGTCGTCTCGACAACCGTGGGGTACACGGGCGGCGAGAAGGCGAACCCCACGTATCACGAAGTCGGTGCGGGGGGCAGCGGGCACATCGAGTCGATCGAGGTCGTCTTCGACCCGAAAAAGGTCTCCTACGAGAAGCTCCTCGACGTCTTCTGGCACAACGTCGATCCCACGAATCCGTCCGGGCAGTTCTGCGACAACGGCTCGCAGTACCGCACCGCGATCTTCTTCGAGAGCGACGCGCAGAGGGCCGCGGCCGAAACCTCGAAGAAGGCGCTCGCGGCGTCGGGAGTCCTGAAAAAGCCCATCGTCACGGAGATCGTCAAGGCCGGAACGTTCTGGAAGGCCGAGGAATACCACCAGAGCTATTACAAGAAGAACCCGATCCGCTACAACTTCTACCGGTCGGGCTGCGGCCGCGACGCGCGCCTCAAAGAGATCTGGGGCGACGCCGCTCGGAAGCACTGAGCTCGCGGGAACGGGAACATCAGCTTCGGGAGAGAACGCTTCATCACAGGAGGTGGCGGCGCTCCGCTCCTTGTGGACTATTTCGGACCGCGCAGCTGCAACGGCCAGTTCACGACCAGATCCAGAAGTGCGTTGGGCTTCTGGCCCTCGCCCACGACGAGGAAGCGCTGATGATCGGCCGTGGGGCTGAACTCCGGGCCGAAGGGGCTCGGGCCCGTGGACCGGAAGAGGGAAACGGGCAGGCCGACTTCGAGGTTCTCACCGCGGACCGTGACGGGCACGGCCCGGAGCATCCCGCCGAGATCCTGATAGATGATTTCCCGGCCGTCGGGTCTCCAGAACGCGTAGGCGCCGCCCTCGTTCGAGATCTGCCACTTCCTCCCCGCGCGCGGGAACGACGTGACGTAGACCTCCCACCGACCCGACTCTTCGGAGCTGAACGGCAGCCAGCGTCCGTCCGGAGACAGCGAGTTCGGGATCTCGTTGAACTTGGTCCGGAGCCAGGGCTCCGTCGTGCGGGAGCCGTCGAGTGCGAGCGTCCGGATGTCGACCCCGACGTCCTTCGCAGTCTCGAAGAAGAGAAGGGACGCGCCGCCGGTAGGCCAGGCCGCCGCGTACTTGTCGGCGAGCGACACGAGGAGCGCCTCCTCTTCCGCGGCGCCATCGAGCGCTTTGCGATAGAGGTCGTAGTGTCCCTTCCGGTTGGACGAAAAGACGATCGCCCGGCCGTCGAGCGACCAGAGTGGCGAAACGTCGTCCGCCGGATCGAACGTGAAACGGGTGCGCACGCCCCGGGTGACGTCGACGAGCCAGAGATCGTGCGTTCCCGCCGCGACGTCCTGCACGACGGCGACGGCCTGCTTGCCGTCCGGTGAGAGGGCGACGACGCGGTACGCCGCCGAATCGCCGAGCGTTCCGTCGGCCTTGCCGTCGCGCGTGATCCACTGCAGCCTCGAGGTCAGCTCCCCGCGCGCGGTCTGATAGACGAGGACGCCGTTCTCCGAGGCGGAAAAGACGCCGATGCACGTGCCGACGGCCGGCATGAGGATCTTGTCGGCGACCGGAACGGCGTCGCCCGTGAACGTCAGGCGCCCCGCGTCGAAGGGGCGCGCCATCAGGGTCGCTTCGCGGAGGTACAAGAGGCGACCGGACGCGTACACGGCGGTCGCCGGCGAGCGCAGGAGGACCTTTTCCGGGCCGCCGTCGAGGGACGCCGCGACAACGAGATTCCCCTCGCTCGCGTTCTTCTGCGAACGCGCGACGTAGACGAAGTGCTTCCCGTCGGGAAGAAACCGGGGGTGGCGATGCGAGTCGTCGCCACGCGCGACGTCGAGCTTCGTGACCGCCACCGCCTCCCCGCCTTTTTCGGAGACCTTGAAGAGCGGCCCTGTCGGAGTGGGAGCGAAGACGATGATCCCCGCGGAACTCCAGGCGCCACCTTTTCCCTCGGGCGCGGCGCAGAGCGTGAGGGCGGATCCGCCCGCAGCATCCACCGTCTTGAGCTTCCCGGCGACGAAGAAGCCGATCGAGCGGCCGTCCGGCGACCAGAACGGGTACTGCGCGCCTTCGGCGCCCGAGACCGCGTGGGCTTCGGCGGCGTCGAGGGATCGCACGTAGAGGTTGACCTTGCCGGCGCCGTCGACGGCCGTGAACGCGACCTGACGGCCGTCCGGAGACACGATGGCCGGACCAGGGCCGTTCGACTCGAGCCAGAAATTCGTTCCTTCGGGCGGCGGGATCGCGGAGCGGACGATCCGCTCCGGCTTGCGACCGGTACGAACGACGATTCCCGTTAGGACCGCCGCCACGACGAGCGCGGCTGCGGCGATCAGCCAGGCGAGTCGCTCGCGGCTCTTCCGCCGCCGAACCACCGGTGCGGGCAACCCGACCTGCGAGCCTCCCTCGGCGATCCACTGGAGCTGGAGCCTGACGTCGTGCGCCGTCTGAATGCGGTCGTCGGGATCCTTCGAGAGGCAGGTCGCGATCACGCGGTCGAGAGCCGGCGGCGTCATCGGCGCGAGCGACGAGGCGGCGGGCGGTGTGTCCTTCAGAATCGAGCCGATCAGGCTCGCCTGGCTCTTCCCGTCGAAGGCCCTCTTCCCCGTCGCCATCTCGAAAAGGACCGCGCCGAACGCGAAGATGTCGCTGCGCGCGTCAGCGTCTCCGCCTTCGAGCTGCTCGGGCGCCATGTACTGGAACGTCCCGAGGATCGTCCCCTGCTGCGTGAGGTGCTGCGGCGACGCCATCGTCGGCATCGAGGTGAGACCCGTCGGCTGCGCCTGCGGCGCCAGCGTCTTGGCGAGGCCGAAATCGAGCAGCTTCACGCCGGCCTTCGTCAGCATGACGTTGGCGGGCTTGAGGTCGCGGTGGACGATGCCCTGACGGTGCGCGCGGTCGAGGGCGTCGGCGATCTGGATCCCGATCGGGAGCATCTGCTCGAGCGGGATCGGACCTCGGGAGAGCCGGCTCGCGATCGTCTCGCCCTCGACGAGCTCCATCACGATGATGTGTCTCGTTCCGACTTCTTCGAATGAGTAGATTGCCGCGATGCCAGGGTGGTTCAGCGCCGCAAGCGCTTTCGCCTCACGCTCGAAGCGGGCTTTCCCCTCTTCACCTTCCAAGAGCTCCTCAGGCAGTACCTTTATCGCGACGTCTCTGTCGAGGCGCGTGTCCTTCGCCCGGTAGACCTCTCCCATCCCCCCGGCGCCGAGAAGCGCGAGGATCTCGTATGGCCCGAGGCGGGAGCCCGATGGGATCGTCACGCTGGTTGCACGGGATTCTAGCCGCGAGCGGATCGCCGGCGACCTGCGCGCCCCCTCTCGCTGAGCTCGGCCCTGGGTCGGCGGTCGACCGGGGCGCACCGCCTACTTGATGTAGTAGCCGGAAACCCTCCAGGTGCCGTCCTTGTCGCGCATGGGCGTGACGGTCTCGATCGCGGCGGCCTTGTTTTCGAACTGTGTTTCGAACTGAATGACGACGTACTCGCCATCCGGGGCGCCGGGAAGCGTGCGCGAGAAGGCGGCCGACCTGACCTTTCGGGCCTTCATCGCGCCGAGAGGCGCGCGGACGCCCTTGACGGCCTTCTCCCAGTCGGCTTTCGTGACGGCGCCCCTGAACATGGACGCGGCTTCGTCCCAGCTCTGACCGTACTTCGCGCCATCCGTGAGCGCAAGCCAGCTCCTGGCTGCAGCCTGGGCCTGCGAGACGGCATTGCTGTCGTCCGCGGACGTCGAGAATCCGATGAGAATGAGGATTGCGGCGGAAACGGCACCGAGGATCTTCATCTTCATGGTGATCTCCTTCTTCAGGGTTTCCCGGGCAGCCGCGTCTTCGAGAAGAGCGCGGCGCCGAGTTTAACCGGCACGGAGCGTGGCACGAGGCGGCCGGCCGCGATCCAGGCGCGATCGAGAAAGTGCGTCACGACGTACGCCTTCTTCTTCTCGAGCGCCTCGAGGCCGATCTTCGCGACTGCGTCGGGCGTCATCTCGGGGAAGACGGACGATTCGGCGCCGCGCATGCCCGCCACGTTGTAGAAATTGGTCTTCGTGTAGCCCGGGCACAGGCACGTCACGGTGACGCCGTCCTTCTTCGCCTCTTCGTGGAGCGCATGCGAGAACGACAGGATGAACGCCTTGCTGGCCGCGTACGCCGCGAGATAGGGACAGGGCAGGAACGCCGTCGTCGAGGCCACGTTCAGGATGCCGCCCGCGCGCCGCGCGCGCATGGCCACGAGGAAGCGGTGCGTGAGCTCGGCCGTCGCGACGACGTTGAGCTGCAGCATCGAGAGCACGCGAGGAAGAGGCAGCTCGGCCTCGGGGCCGTTCAGGGCGAAGCCCGCGTTGTTCACGAGAATTGAGACGGGCTTTCCCGCGCCCTCCGTTGCGGCGAAGAGCGCGTCACGCCCCTCCGGTGCGCCGAGATCGGCGGCGAGAAACGACGCTTCGATCCCGTTCGCCTTCGCAAGGTCTTCGGCGAGACGCGAGAGGATGTCGGCCCGGCGCGCCACGAGGAAGAGATCGCGACCCGATTCCGCGAGCAGGCGCGCGAGCGAGACGCCGATGCCCGAGGACGCCCCCGTGACGACGGCGAGGCCCCTGTCCGCGACGCCTCTCGGCGTCACGAGGTGCCTCGCGGCATGTGGACCACTTCCGACACCCGGTAGCCGAGCAGGGTCCTTAGGACGCGTGCGGGAGCGAACAGATCGAGACTCGGAGACGGAGCCGGGGACGGCAGAACCGAGAGAACGAGCGGCGGACCGCCCGCCGCGAGGACAGTGTAAACGCCGAACCAGTTGCGCGCGCCGACGGCCTTCACGCGCGCCTCGTTCCCGTCCACGCGCAGCAAGAAGTCGGACTCCACGTCCCGCGTCCAGAGATGCGAACGGCCGGACGCGGCTTCGCCAGAAAGCTGGAGAGCGCGCTTCAGGAGCGACACGGCGGGATCGCGCAGCGCTCTCGAAGACAGCGAGAACGGCACCGCCGCGTGTCCCGCGGCCTTCAGCTCGGCGAACGTGTTCGGCGAGATCCAGATGGCCGACGATCCCGCGATCGTCGCCATTCCCTCCGGCCAGAGGCCGGGCAGCAGAAATTCGGTGGCCGTCGCGAAGTCGGGAAAAAAGAGCGTACCGCTCACTTCCTTCGACTCGTACGCGGCGGGCGGAGCGGGAATCGGCGTGGCGCCCCGCGCCGCGTTCGCCTGCACGCGCACCCAGTCCTCTCGCCGGTGCGCGGACTCGCGCTTTTCGATGCGCACGCGGCCCGACCACCGGAGCCTCAGCCCAGACTTGCCGATCTCGAGGACTTCGACCTCGCGGCGCGTCGACTCCGGTACGTCCCCGCCCTCGACGCCGGGAAGGTTCGGATCGAGGGCGAGAACGAGGCCGGCCACGAGCGGCAGATCGCTGAGACGCGCGGGCCGGGGAGACGACGCGGCGGGCGCCGGCTTCTCCTCTCGCGCCCCGGGGGAGCAGGAGAGCGCGAAAGCCGCGACGAGAGCCGAAGCAGCGCGGTGCGGCGCACGCATGAAGCTAACGGTTTGCCGTGTCGTTGAGCCGCTCGTCCAGCGGGATCGGGAAGACCTGGGTCGCGTTGATCTTCTCGCGCTGCGCCCGGAAGCGATTCAACGAATTCACGAGGCGAAAGTCCCCGGAGACCGTCGAAGGCACCTCGCGCTCGAACTCCGCGCGGAAGTCGATGAGGATCCGAGACAGCCCGGCCTTCGTCGAGGGCGCCTTCCAGTCCACGTTCCTCGGGTTGGCGAGAAAGGCGCGCGCGGCCTCGTCGAGACGGGAGTCGAGATCGGCGGGCTCCCACGGTTCCTTCCGGAGGGGCGGCCCGCCCCTCCGCGCCTTCACGAGGGCGAAGTGGATGCGCGCATCGGTGAAGCGCCGGGTCGCGATCGCCGTCATCGCGTTCAGGGAAAGGGCCCGGCCCCCCACGAGGTAGGCCGTCTCCGAGTCGAATTTGTGCGCAAGATCCCTGAGGTTCGCGGGCCGGTTGAATCTCAGGACGCCGCGCAGCGCGCAGGCGTTGTGCGCATTGATCCAGTAGGCGAGGCGGTCCGGCTCGGTCGGAAAGAGATGGGGGTGAGAGTCCGGCGAGACCCGCGCGACCTCCGCGAGGTACTCCTCGAGCAGCGGCTCGTCCACGGAAACTCCCGCGTAGTCCACGAGGCCGTCGGTCACGACCTTCTCGAGAAGGCGCGCGAAGAGACCGTGGGGGAACTTTCCGGCGGAAGGGACGTCCGCGGCCGGTTTGACGGAAGGCTTCACGACTTCGCATGACGCGCCCGGAAGGACGACGGAGATCACGGTCAGAACAACGAGTGGGGTGAGACGCCCGCAAGCGACGTTCGGTTTCATGTCGCGTTCAGCCGATGACGTCTTCGGTCCCGTCGACGCCGAGGACGTTTCCGCTCAGCCAGACGGTGTCGGGCCTCGAAAGAGCGACGATCACCCGCGCGACGTCGTCAGGCGTCGTGAGGCGTCCCGCCGGGTGGATCGCGAGGCAGCGTTCGATCATCGCGGCGTTGTCGGGAATCTTGCGCAGGGCGGGCGTGTCCGTGACACCCGCGCGAATCGCGTTCACGGCGATCTTCCTCGTGACGAGCTCGACCGCGAGCTGGCGGCAGTGACTCTCGAGCGCCGCCTTGGCAGCCGACACCGCGCCGTAGGACTTCCAGATACGATGGCCTCCGGCCGACGTCATCGCGAAGACGTGCCCGCCCTCGGCGAGTAGGCCGGCCGCGAGGAGGTCCTGCACCCAGTACACGAGGGAGTGCGCCATGACGTCCAGCGTCATGTCCATCTGCGCTTTCGAGATCCGGTCGCCGGCCTCGGGAGCCAGGAACGGCTTCAGCGTTCCGAACGCGAGGGAATGCAGGACCACGTCGATTCCGGCGCGCCTTCCCTCGCCGTCGAGGACGCCCACCATTGCCGCGAGTGCTTCGGCCCTCTTTTCGTCGTCCGCGGCGTTCATGTTGAAGAACACGGCCCGGCTGCCCGCCGTCTCGATTTCCTTCGTGATGCGCTCGACGTTCGGCTGCGTCGCCCGGCGATCGAGGTGAACGCCGAAGACATTGCGACCCGCCCGGGCGAGCGCAAGGGACACGCCCTCGCCGAAACCCGAGGAGGCGCCGAGAACGAGGGCCCAGTTACGCGGCGTCGTCATGCGCCGAATCCTAACCTACCGGGGCGTCAGGGGAAGTAGCCGCGGATCGTCTTGGCGCGCAGCTTCGGGTTCTTGAGCTTCACCTCGATCGCGCGGAACTGATTCTCGCCCTTCGACGAGCTCGTGAGGTACCGGAGGAAGTACTGCGAGCGGAGCTCTGTTTCGATCTTCCGGTAGACGTTGGCGAGCGCGGACGCCTTCCCGATGAAGAACGCCTCGGCCCCCGTGTCGGCGGCGAGCTCGGTCATCTTCGACTTGATTCCCATGTCGAGGAACGAGAGGTTCAACCCGATGAAGTAGACCGGCACGCCGGCCGCGCGCGCGTAACGGCGCAGCGTCGGGTAGTCCGTCCAGGAGTGGTTGTCGTCGCCGTCCGTCAGGACGACGATCGCCTTCCGGCCCGGCAGAGCGCGGAACTGGTAGAGGGCCATCACGACGGCGTCGTAGAGCGCGGTCCCGCCGGACGCGCGCGTCTCGGCGATCGCACGCTCGAGATCGACGGACTTGTGCGTGAGGGCCGCGAGGAGGGTGGGCTTCTCCCGGAACTCGATCACGAAGCCCTGGTCCTTCTCCTTCGAGACGAGCTTCTGCGCGAACTCCGACGCCGCCTGGTGCACGAGCGGCATCGCCTCCCTCATCGACCCCGAGCCGTCGATGACGATCCCGAGCGAGAGGGGAAGCGACTCGGCGAACTCGAAGCTCGAGAGGTCCTGCTTGACCGAGTCCTCGAGGACCGTGAACTCCTCGCGCGGGAGGTCCTTCACGAGCCGCCCGTCGGAATCGAAGACCGAGACCGGAAGCTCGACGAGGTTCACCTCGACCTTCGACATGAAGCGCGACTCGCCCTTCAGGAGCTTGAGGTCCGTGAATTCCTTTCCTTCCGCGTCCGTCGCGGTCGCCCGCATGAGCGTGGCTCTCTGGATATTCGCGACGGGCACGGTGACGGTGAACGGCGGCTCCGTCCACTCCTTGAGCATCGTGTCGTCCAGCCAGAGCTGGAGCTTCTTCGCTTCCCCGCCCGCGATGGACTGGAGCGCGACCTTCAGCTCCACCGTATCGCCCGCGGACTTCTGCTTCGGGAGCTCCAGGATGCGCACGGCGAGGCGGGAGTCCTTCTCGTTGATGGCCCACGCGTCGGCGTCCACGAAGTTGCCCTGCACGTCGAAGCCGAGGACTTTGAGCGTCTGCTTCTTTGGGATCTTCCCGAGGTCGAGCTCGACCGTGTAGGGTGGGCGGTTCTTGACGAGGATCTTCTTGTCCTCGAGGTAGAACTCGACGCGCCTCACGGGCTCCTTGACCTCGCACTCGATTCGGAGGAGGCCGACCGGCACCTCCTGCGTCGGCGCGAGAATCTTCACGAGGCCCGTGGCGTTCGGACCGGTGAGCGGCCGGTTCTCGGCCTCGAGGACGACGGCCGCCGCGCTCGGCATGGCCGCCGCGTCGCCACCCGCGTCTTCGGCGCGGAACTCGGCCGACATCGCGGGAACCGTGAGCGAGATCGCGCGGGTGCCGAGGAGCCGGCCAGCGACGCCCTCCAGCCGGAATTGGAGGCTCCACGTTCCGGGCGGCAGGGCGCGGAGGAACGTGATCGCGACGGGCTTCGAGGCGCTCGTCACGTCGGAATTCGAGAGGTCGATGTCGACGGGGACGCGGAAGGTCTCGACGGCCTCTCCCTTGTCGTTCGAGACGTCGCACGCGAGAAAGAACGAGTAAACGCGGGGCTGTGCGTTTCCCGCCCCCCGGAGGTCGCCCCGACTGACCGAAAGCACGAACTTGACCGCGGTCTTCTCGCCCGTGCGGCCGAGGTACTGCTCGCGAACGTCGATCGGGATCGAGACCCCCGGCGCGCCGATCCGGCTCTTCTGGGCGTCCGCTGGAGGCGCCGTCTGCCCGAAGGCTGCCGCCGAGAGCCCGAGAATCAGGCTGCCGAGGAGTCTCTTTCGCATGGCGCCATCGTATGCTGTCTTTCTCAAGCGACACTTCTCCCGTCCGGAGGCCTCCAATGCAATTTCCTTTCCGCCGTCCCGCGGCCCTCGCCGGCCTCGGCCTCGCCCTTGCCCTCACCCTCGCGGCGGCCCCGGCGGCCCCCGCCGACACCGACGCGTTCGTCGACGCAAACGCCGGCCGGTGGGAGGAGGTCTCCCGGAAGATCTGGGAGTACGCGGAGACGGCTCTCAAGGAGACGAAGTCGGCCGCGCTCCTCGAAGAGATCCTCGAGAAGGAGGGCTTCGCCCTGACGCGGGGCGTAGCCGGAATGCCGACAGCGTTCGTCGCGAGCGCGGGGTCAGGCGCCCCCGTCGTCGCGGTTCTCGCCGAGTACGACGCGCTGCCTGGCCTTTCGCAGGTGGCGGGCGCTTCGAAGAAAACGCCGCTCGTCGCGGGCGCGCCCGGCCACGGCTGCGGCCATAACCTCCTCGGGACGGCCGCCGTGGCCGCCGCCGTCGCCGCGAACCGCGCGCGGATCACCGGAAAGCTCCCCGGCACGATCCGCGTCTTCGGGACGCCCGCCGAAGAGCAGATCCTCGGCAAGAGTTTCATGCTCCGGGACGGCGCCTTCGACGGCACCGACGCTGTCCTCTCCTGGCATCCCGAGCAGGCGAACTACGTCTATACGGGGCGCCGCCTCGCGATCACCGCCGTGGACGTCGAGTTTTTCGGGAAGACCGCGCACGCCGCCGCGAACCCATGGCTCGGCCGCAGCTCTCTCGACGCGGTCGAGGTGTTCGAGCACGCGATGTCGCTCATGCGCGAGCACGTCCTCCCGACCGCGCGCCTCCACCGCGTCGTGAAGGACGGCGGACTCGCCGCGAACATCATCCCGGACTATGCGCGCGTCCAGTGGTTCGTCCGCGACGAGAACGGCGACCGCGTGAACGAGATGATGGGCCGCCTTCGGAAGGCCGCCGAGGGCGCGGCCCTCGCGACGGAGACGACGGCGAAGGTCACGCTCCTCGCCTCGACGCGGAACCCGCTCTACAACGAAGCCCTCTCGAAAGTCGTCCAGCGGAATCTCGAGCGCGTCGGCGCGCCGAAGTGGGACGCGGCGGACCAGGCGCTCGCGAATGCGATCCAGAAGGAGGTCGGCATCGCCGAGACGGGTCTTGCGGACGCGGTTCTGCCGTGGGCGCCCGGCCGAGGCAGCGGCGCGTCCTCGGACGTCGGCGAGGTCAGCGCGGCGATTCCGCTCGCCGAGCTCGCCGTCCAGGCCGGGCCGAGCGGCGCGCCGTGGCACCACTGGGACGTGGCGTCATGCGCCGCGAATCCGATGGGCGTCAAGGGAATGCTCGTCGCCGCGAAGATCCTCGCGTCTTCGATGACGGATCTCATGAAAGATCCCGCGACGGTCGCGGCAGCGAAGGCTGAGCTCCAGAAGACGACGGGCGGCAAGCCTTACGTCAGCCCGCTGGCAAGGGACGCGGTCCCGAAGACGTATTGACGGACCTCACGCCGCGGCGCGGGCGGCGTGCGTCTCGAAAAAGTGCTCGACGGCCTCCAGGAACGCCTGCGGGCTCTCGAGGCTTGCGATCCGGCGACGCAGCTCGGCCCCATTCGGCAGGCCGTACGTGTACCAGCCCGTGAACGTGCGGAGCTTCGACAGCATCGCGCGCGGCGCGTCCGCGTCGTCACGCTGAATGAGGCGGAAGTGGTCGAGGATGACGTCGCGTCGCTCGGCAAGTGTCGCCTCCCGATAGGGGCGGCCGGCGAGAAGCTCCGACGCCTGCCTGAAGATCCACGGGTTCTTCATCGTGGCCCGACCCACCATGACGGCGTCGCACCCTGTCTCTCGAAACATCGCGACGACATCCTCGGGCGTTGCCACGTCCCCGTTTCCGACGACCGGGATCGCCACGGCTTCCTTGAGGCGTGCGATCCGGCTCCAGTCGGCCCGGCCCGTGTACATCTGCTTCGCCGTCCGCGCGTGCAGCGCCACCGCGGCGACGCCCTCGCCCGCGCAGATCCGGCCGAGCTCGAGATAGTTCACGGTCTCCTCGTTGATGCCGAGGCGGAATTTCACCGTGAGCGGCGTCGTCTTCAGCACCTTCTTGCAGGCCGCGATGATCGCCCGGGCCTTGCCAAGATCGCGCATGAGGCCAGCGCCCGCGCAGCCCTTGAGGACCTTGTTCGCGGGGCACCCCATGTTGATGTCGCACACGTCGACGCCCATTTCCTCGACGCGCTCGGCGGCGATCTCCATGCGCTCGGCGTCCGCTCCGTAAATCTGGACCGACAGCGGGCGCTCTTCGGGATCGAAGCGCAGAAGCCGCGCGGTCTTGCGGTTTCCACGCGTGAGCCCCTCGGACGAGATGAACTCCATCGTCACGAGACCGACGCCGCCGATCCGCCGGAGGAGGAGGCGGTACGTCATGTCGGTGATCCCGGCCATCGGGGCCAGGATCAGCGGGGGGGCGACGGCGCAGGGACGGGTCCCGGCGCCGCCGTAAACGAGGGTCATGCCAGGAAGTTTAGTGGCCGGTGGCCTTCGCGGGCGGGGCGGAAGCCGGCGCCGCCGGATTCACGAGGCTCTCCACCTCGAAAGACCCCTGGTGGAGCGCGAAGACGCCGGGCACGACCTTCTGGTCGCGCGTGAGGCCGACGACGTACGCGTGCCGCCCCAGCGCGAGGCCTTCGAGCCAGACCGGCTCGACCTTCGTGAGCGTGACCTCGGGCTGCGTATCGACCTTGTAGCGAAGGCGGCAGGAGTCCGGGACGGAGGACTCCGCGACGGGGCACCCGGTGACGAGGACGTCGAGGAGAACCTTGCCCGTGTCGCCCTTCACCTTCCCCCGGGGCGCGACCACCGTGAGCATCGCCGCACCGGCCTCGGCCGTGTTCTTGCCGTCCTTCTCGCCCACGTGGAACGTGACGGACGCGAGCGCGGACGGCTCCTTGATGGCTTCGCCCCACGGGCGCACCGGGAAGATCCGGACCGTATGCGTGCCCCTCGGCAGGCTCTTGAACGTGTAGGGTTTCGTCGCGTCGCGCCACGGGAACGTCGAGGAGATGTTGTCGACGAGGATCTCCAGCCGCTGACCCGTCTTCGTCGCCGCGTCCTCGAAGGTCTCGAAGTTCACGAGCTCCACCTTGAGCGTCACCGGAGCGCCCTTGGCTGGCGGCTGCCCCGCCGCCACCTCAGGAATCGGGATGACTTCATCTGGTGCCGGCGAGATGATCTTGAGCATCACGGGACCCGTGGGACCGCGCCCGTCGGCGAATCCTGCCACGGGAGATTTCGGATCCTTCGGGGCCGTCTGGGCGAAGGCCGGCTGAAGGAGGACGACGTTGAGGCCCACGACGAGGGTCTTCGAGAGAAGGCTGGGAGTGAGTTTCACGCGTGCTCCTTGAAAAAATCCATGGCGTGGGACGAAATCGCAGGGCCGCGAAGAATAACAGCAAGATCGAGGCCGGAAAAAGACCGTTCAGGGCCCCGACCGCGCCCACCCCTCCGGCACGGCGAAGAGGCGGGGATCCGCTCCGACCCGCACGTCCGTGAGGCCGATGGTCGACTTCTGCTCTTTTCCGTCCGCGCCCGCGCTCTCACGGTCGAATCGCATGACGAGCCCGTCGAGATCCGCGGCCACCCAGTAGGTCGTGGTCGGCGATCCCGGCATGGCCGGATCGTCGTCGAACCGCCAGAGTGCGCACACGTGTCCCGCGAAGACTTCGTCGCCCTCGCGGTGATAGACGCTGAGGTTTCGCCTCGCCGCCTCGGCCTTCTCGTCGAATCCCCCGGCAAGCGGAATCCCTCCGGGCAGCTCTCCCTCTGCTTCTTCAAACGGAACGTCCCGCACCGTCTTCGCGGCGGGGTCCAGCCGATACGCGCGCCGCGCCGCCAGGTCGAGGACGAGCGCCGGGCCGTCCGTCGGCCCCTTGCGGCGCAGGCTGCCCCGGACGGCGATGTCGAACGACGCCTTCGGGGCGCCGTCGAGGCGCAGCGTCACGCGCGCGCGGTATCCCTGCGTCTTCACGCGCGGAGGCGCTCCGAAGGGATCGCCCGCGCAGCCCGGAAGAAGAAGGATCACGGTCCCGAGAAGAAACGACGTCCGGGAGCGCACGACCCATTTCACGCTCGCCTCCGGGGCGGCGACGCGACGGGAACTTCGAGCCCGAGGAAATGCTGGAAGACCGAGAGGGCGCGGAGCGTGACCCAGCGCGACAGCTCGCCATCGCGCTCGAGCGCGACCGGAAGCCGCTCGGGACCAGGTCGCTCGAGCTTCCAGCGCGCGCGGTGATCGGCGCGGGCGGCGAGCCGCGCGAAGGACCGGGCGAGAACCGGCTCGCTCCGGGACTCGGGCGGCAGGACCGAGGCGAGTGCGAACAGCATCTCGAGAAGGTCCGTCTCGTCGCCGCACGGGAATCCCGGCATGACGAGCTCGTCGGGCGCACCGGTGGCGAGCGTGGCGGGCAGCTCGGCCTCGAGGAGCCGCGTCGACAGAAAGGAAATGGCCCGGGTCATGCGTGCGCTCCGGGCCGCTTCGGGGATCGACGCGAAGAGGAGGAGGTCCTTCTCGGTACGGCCCTGCCCCGCGAGCGCGCGTACCGCAAGGACGTCCGCGCCCTGGAGAATGCGTTCATCGCGTTCCCATCCGACGCGCACGAGAACCCGGAGGGCGGCGCGAAAGAGCGGAGCGTCGAGCGTCGCCTCCTCGCGCCGGTCGATCGCGACGAGGACCTTCTCCCACCGCGCGAGAAGAACGTCGCCGGCGTGGTGGAGAAGAGGCAGAGCGCCGTCGGCGCCTATCTCCGTGAGGAAGAGCGCGAGCCACAAGCCGCCGTCGTAGCGGCGCTCGAGCCCGGCGGCCCCCGCACCCGCCCCCGGCTCGAGCCGCGACCGGAGGAGCCCGAGCATGTCGCGTACGAATGGGTCGCGCGAGAACCCCTGCTTCGCCTTCTTGAGATCGGGGTCCTTCGCCGGCCTCCCCAGGAGATCGCGAAGGGCGACGAAACGCGCCGCCGGGCTCTCACGCGAGACGAGCCAGTCGATCGTCGAGAGGGGCACGGGAAACGGCCCGTCGGGCAGGGGTTTGACCGCGCCGCGCGGGCGTGGGACGACCTCCGGTTTCTTGCGAACGGGCCTTGGCATGCGCTGCGAGGATAATCCAGCCCGCATGAACTTCTTTACCGACTCCCCGACGCGCGTCGTCGGGCACCGCGGATCCCCGACGAAGGCGCTCGAGAACACCTTCGACAGCTTCGACCGCGCCGAGGCCGACGGCGCGGACGCGTTCGAGCTCGACGTCCGCCTCACCCTGGACGGCGAGGCGGTCGTGCTCCACGACCCCGAAGTCGTCCTCGGCTCCCGGCGGGTTCCGCTCGCGACCGTCACCATGCCCGAGCTTCGTGAAACCACGATCGTCCGCGGCGAGTTCCAGGGATCCGTCCCGACTCTCCGCGACGTGTTCCTGAGGTACGGTTCGACCGGACGCTACCTCGTCGAGCTGAAGCCGGGCCCCGCCCCGAGGCCCGGCCTACTCGAGTTCCGCGTCGCCGCCCTCCTCGCACAGTACGCGCTCCTCGAGAAGGCTGTCGTGCTTTCCTTCTCGCTCGACGCTCTTAGGCGCATCCGTGAGATCGAGCCGCGCATCCAGACGTGTCTCAATTACGACGGTACGGCGCACCGGCCCGAAGGGCGGCTCTGGCCCGACCTTCCGAAGGGCTGCGCCGCCATCGGACCGAACGTGGCGCTCGTCTCGGACGCGCTCTTCGCGCGCGCGAAGGACGAGGGCCTCGCGGTCCACGTCTGGACGGTGAACGACGCCGCGCTCGCCGCCCAATTCGCCCGTCTCGGCGCCGCGAGCGTCATCTCCGACGACGTCTCCGTCACGGGGCCGGCGATCCGCGCGGTCACGGGCGCTCCCGCGCCGTTCGACGTCACGCTCAAGGCGTGACGGGAAGAAAATTGGTCGGGGCGGCCGGGATCGAACCGGCGACCCCCTGCTCCCAAAGCAGGTGCGCTACCACTGCGCCACGCCCCGTCGGGTAGGATTCTCCGCGATGCCGGCGAAGAAGTCGAAGGGAACGCTCGTCCTCCTGCACGGCCTCGGCGGCTCGGGAGAAGACTGGGCCGCCGCCGCGAAGCTCCTCGCGAAGGACTTCACCGTCCACGCGCTCGAGCTTCCGGGCTCGGCTCGAGGGCCGCACCCGGGCAAGGGCTACGAACCGGCGCCGCTCGCGCGCTGGGTCCTCTCCGAGATCGGCAAGAAGCCGGTGCTGCTCGCGGGGCACTCGCTCGGCGGCCGCGTGGCCGGCGAGATGGCGGCGCTCGCGCCGGATCACGTTCGCGCCCTCGCTCTCGTGTCGCCGCTCGGATCGGCGCCCTACGGCGTCCTCGACCGCCTCAAGTGGAAGGCGATGTCGCGGCGCGCACTCCTCGAGAGCGTGCCCGAAACCTCGCTCCGGAACGCCGCGGGTTATGGCTTCGCCGTGCACGGCCCGGGCCGTGCGGGCTTCGTCTCGCGCACGCTCGCGACGCGGACTGGCCCCGCGGGGAAACACATCGTGCACGCCACCGAGCAGTACGTCGACGGCGTCCTCGCGGCCCCGCCGCTCGCCGAACGCCTGAAGGGCACGTCGATGCCGCTCCTCCTCGTGACCGGGGCGAAGGACCCGCTCGCGCCGGCCGACGAGCTGCGCGCGATCCTGGGCGCGAGGCCGGACGCGAAGCTCCTCGAGATGCCGGGGATCGGGCACTACGCCCTTTTGGAAGATCCCACGCGCCTCGCGCGTGCGCTGCGCGATTTCTTCGCGGGCGCCTGAGCGGGCGCCGCGGGCTTCAGGGTCTCGAGCCATTCGTCGGGGATGCGGCCCGTGAGCGCGGCGCGCTGCGCCGCGAAAAGCACCGCGAGTCCCTTGCGAGAGGCCGCGAGCAACCTCCCGAGCTGATCCTCGTCGAACGGCTCGCGCTCGGCGGTGCCCTGGATCTCCACGAAGCGCCCGCTGGACGTGCCGACGACGTTCAGATCGACGTCCGCCGTCGAGTCCTCGGAATAGTCGAGATCGAGCAGGATGCGGCCGCTCGCGACGCCGAGAGAGATCGCGGCGACGGCCTCGCGGAGCGGGTTCGCCCGGGCGTCCTTCACTTTCGCGAGCGACGCGCAGGCGAGCGCCAGCGCGACAAAGGCCCCCGTCACGGACGCGCAGCGCGTTCCCGCGTCCGCGACGAGGACGTCGCAGTCGAGCGTGATCGTCCGGTCGGCCAGCCGCGACCGGTCCACGACGCCGCGGAGCGCGCGCCCGATGAGGCGCTGGATCTCCAGCGTCCTTCCCGTCTGCTTGCCGCGCGCGGCCTCGCGGGGGCTTCTCTCGTGCGTGGCCCTCGGCAGCATCCCGTACTCGGCCGTGACCCATCCGAGTCCCGTCTTCTGCAGGAACGGCGGGACCCTTGCCTCGACCGAGGCCGTCACGAGAACCTGCGTGCGGCCCTGCGTGATGAGGCACGAGCCTTCTGCATGCGATACGGGGTCGCAGACGATCGTGACATCCCGGAGGTCGAGCGGGCCGCGGCCGTCGGCGCGGGCAACATCAGAAACCTTTGCCATGGCGGGATTCTGGCCCACTCGCGTATGATTCACGCCCCAATTCCATCGGAGGCTCCATGGTCCGGTTCCGGTGGTGGCGCGTTGCCACGCTGCTCCTCGCCCTCACGCTCCCCGCGCGCCCGACGCGCGCCGGGTTCAGCGGGACCGAGGCGTTCGTGCCCGTCGTGCGCGCCGGAGGCGCCAACGGGATCGTCTTCTCGACGACCCTCTGGATCCAGAACCCGGGCACCGAGCCCGCCATCGTGCAGCTCCGGCTCCTCGAGCACGACCAGCCGAATCCGCAGCCGCGAGCGGCGACACTCACGCTTGCTCCCGGCGAGACGCGCCGCGTGGACGATGCCGTGCCGTCGCTCTTCGGGATCGAGTCGTACGGCTGGATGCGCGTCCTCTCGTCCGCGGAGGTGCTCGTGAACGCCCGGATCGACGGGAGAACGCCCGGGCAGGATATCCGCGACTCGAGCGGCCTCTTTCTCGCCGCGACGCCCGCGTCCTTCGCGGTCGGCGCGGGCGAGCGCACACTCCTGCCCGCCATCGAGCAGGGAACATCCACGGGCGAGGGTGCGTTCCGGTACAACGTCGGATTCGTCGAGACCTCGGGCGCGCCGGCGAGTCTTCACCTCGTGCTCAAGGACGCGCAGGGGTCGGCCGCCGGGACGCGCGACCTCGACCTCGCCGCCTTCGAGGCGCGGCAGATCAACGTCGGCGACGTGGCGCCCGGCGTCGCCGTGTCGGCCGCCAGCCTCGAGATCCAGGTGCTCCCCAATTCGTTGGGACACGTCCTTTCCTTCGGCTCCTCGATCGCGAACGGCTCGAACGACTCCGCCGGCGTCGAGATGCTGTTCGCGTCGTCCCGCCTCGCGACCGCGAGCTCCGGCCCCGGGATCACGGCCGTCGTCGCGGGCCGCGGCCTGACGGGAGGCGGCACGTCGGGCACCGTGACGCTGCATGTGGGCGCCGGCACCGGCATCGCCGTCAGCGAGGATGTCGTCGGTCTCGTGGACGCCGGTGTCACGGAGGCGAAGCTCGCGCCCTCCGCCGTCACGCTTTCCAGGATCTCGAACGCGGGAGGCGCGCCCGGACAGGTGCTCACGGCGACGGCCGCCGGGGTTCAGTGGGAAACGCCGGCGCCGGGCGGCGGAGGCTCCGGCACGGGCACCGTCACGAGCGTCGCGCTCGCTCTCCCGGGCACGTTCACCGTGGCGGGCTCCCCCGTGAAGACGTCGGGGACGCTCTCGGCGACCTGGGCGCCGCAGCCCCCGAACCGCCTCTTCGCCGGTCCCGCCAGCGGCGCGAATCTCGCGCCCGACTTCCGGACCCTCGTCGCCACCGACATCCCAAACCTCGACGCGGCGAAAATCACGACAGGCTCGATCGCGGCCGCGCGTATCCCGAGCCTGCCGGCCTCGCAGATCTCGACAGGAACGATTGCGGTCGCGCGCGGAGGGACCGGGACGAGTACCGCGTTCACGCAAGGAGGCGTCCTCTTCGCGGGCGCGAGCGGCATCTATACGCAGAGCGCGTCCTCGTTCTTCTGGGACGCCACGAACGGTCGCCTCGGAATCGGGACGAACGCGCCCGCCGTGCGGCTTCACCTCGTGGGGACCGGGCCAAACATCCGCGACCTCTCCCTGACGGGCACGGGCAGCCGACCCATCACCGCGGACGCGAACGGCAATCTCGTGATCGTGCCCTCGGACGCGCGCCTGAAGATCGACGTCGTCCCCGTCGGCGAGGAACGCGACGTCCGCTCCGACCTTCAGCGCCTGCGCGGCGTCTTCTTCCGGTGGGACACGTCCATCCTCCGCGCGAAAGACCTCGGACCTCAACGCGAGCTGGGCTTCCTCGCGCAGGAAGTCGAAGCCGTCCTGCCGGAGGTCGTCTCGACTGGCCCTGACGGATACCGCACCGTCGACTACGCGAGACTCACGGCCTTCCTGATCGAAGTCGCGAAGAGCCAGGAGACGGAGATCGCGCGCCAGAAAGAAGCCCTCGACAGGCAGCGCGCGCTCCTCGAGGCGCTCTCCCGCCGTCTCCACGCGCTCGAAGAGCGCGCCCCGGACCGCTAGACCAGATCCACGAGCGTCAGGTCCGCGGCGGGGCGGCCGAGAAACCGTCCCGCCACGCGGCGCAGCCGCTCGGAGGCGTCCGTCACGAGGAGGCGCGTCGTCCCGTGCGACGTCTCTCCGCGGCGAAACGCGGGAGGAAGCGCCGCCTCGACGGCACGCGCCGTGGTCTCGGCCGAGTCCACGAGAAGAGTGCCCTTCGGAAGCGCCCCTGCGATCGTGCGCGCGAGGAGCGGGTAATGCGTGCATCCGAGAACGACGACGCGCGCGCCCGAGCGGGTCACGTCCGCGAGATACAGCGACGCCGCGGCCCGGGCCACTTCGTTCTCCGTCCATCCCTCCTCGGCGAGCGGCACGAAGAGCGGGCAGGCCGTGTGCGTGACATCGCGGCCCCGGTCGAGCGCGCGGATCGCCAGGCCATATGCGTCCGAGACCACCGTGGCTTCGGTCGCGAGTACTGCAATGGGCAAGCGAGCGCCGGCGGGATCGGACGCACGCGCCGCGGCGACGGCCGCCTCGGCGCCGGGGGCCACGACTCCCACGACCGGCACCGGCGACATATCCTCGATGACATCGAGTGCCAGAGCGGATGCGGTGTTGCACGCGACGACGACCGCCTTCACGTCCTGCGAAAGCAAGAAGCCGATCGCGCGGCGCGCGTAGCGCCGCACCGTTTCGGCGGATTTCGTGCCGTACGGCAGGCGCGCCGTGTCGCCGAGGTACAGGAGGTCCTCGAAGGGCATGCGCCGCGCCACCGCCTCGAGCACCGTGAGGCCGCCGACACCCGAGTCGAAGAGGCCGATCGGCCGCGGATCGCTCATGTGCGCTCGGCCGCGGCTCGCACAGGCCGCGCGGGCACGGCGGCCGGTTTTGGGGGCGTCGCGGGTGGAGGCGCGGCAGGCGCGGCGGTCGCGGCGGGACTCGGTGCGGGAGTCGGGGCGGGCGGCTCCGCAGGCAGCTCGTCCGCGGCACGCCGGAGATCGGGCGCGATCGGATGCGTCAGATCCGCATGCCCGCCGAGCGTCTCGGCGGCGTCTCCCCCGACGAGGAGCACGATACGCGTGACCGCGGGCAGATTCTTCGCGAGGGTGACCGCGAGGGACTGTATGGCCGTATCTTCCTCGTGCGATCCGGCCGGCCAACGCGGTCCGGAAGGAGTACCGGGTTCCTTCGGCACGGCGAGGGGCGGCGGCGACAGGTCGATGACCGCGATGCCGTCACGCAGCAGGTACGCACCGCGGAGGGACCAGCCTTCGGGAAAAGGTCTCAGGAGATCGGGCCGTCGCGGCCCGTCCATGACCGCAGCCGCAACCGAACGCAGGAACGCCACATCGTCGAGAGCTGCGGGAACGTCGCGTGCCTCCGGATGGAGCTGGTCGTCGTTCGGCGACTCGAAATACAGCGACACGCGCCGGGCGGGAATCGGCGTGGGCGGAATCATCGGCGTCGGCCGGAGGGTCGGGACGAGAGGCGCGGCGGGAGCGGGGCCCCTCAACCTTCGCCCCACGAGAAGGGCGCCCAGCAGAAGGAGAAGCAGGGCGACGAGCGCGAGAGCGAAGCGGCGCGGCATGAGTCGACAGCAGCCTCAGCTCTTGCCGGGTGATTTTGGCGCGTAGGGCACGGGCGCGACGGCGTCCGCGGTCCGGAAGTACGTGTCGACGCTGCCCGCAAGCGTGTCGGCAACCTGGCGGCGGAACTCGTCCGACCCGATCCGTACCTCCTCGTCCGGGTTCGTGATGAACGCGACTTCGACGAGAACCGCCGGAGCGTTGACGCCGATGAGGACGCGGAACGGCGCCTGCTTCACGCCTCGCGTCGTGATGCCGAGCAGCCGGTTGAAGTCGGCCTGCACGATCTCCGCGAGCCGGGCCGACGCCGAGAGATGCTGGTTCTGCGCAAGGTCCCAGAGGATGAGATCGAGGTCGCGCACGGCCGCGTTCTTGTCGGCCGTGTTCGGCGTGGCGATGGGAGCCGCGTTTTCGCTCTCGGCGAGGAGCGCCGCGGCGCGGTCCGACGCGTCGAGGGAGAGGTAATACACCTCGGTTCCGTGCGCGGTCGAAGCTCGGGAGGCGTTGCAGTGGATCGAGAGGAAGACGTCGGCCTTCGCCGCGTTCGCGGCGGCGGCGCGGTCGTCGAGACCGACCGTCGCGTCCGAGGTCCGCGTCGCCACGACGCGGTAGCCGCGCCTCGCGAGGACCTCCTGAACCGTCTTCGCGAGCGCGAGCGTCGCGTCCTTCTCGAGAAGGCCGCCCGGACCCTTCGCCCCCTCCTCGACACCTCCGTGCCCCGGGTCGAGGACGACTGTTTTCACCTTCGAGGCGGGAGGCGGGCCGGGCGCGTGGGCGCCGGGGGCCACGGCCGCGGCACCCGCCGCTTTCGAGACATCCACGACGAGGCGCGGCGGCGCGCCGAGCGCATAGACGTTTGCGACGAGCCCTTTCTCGCGATAGACGATCGTCAGGTCGCCCCCGCGGACGAGGAGGCGCGCGACCCGCGGCGAGTCGAGGAGTCTCTCTGGAGACGGCGACGAGAGGCGCGCATTCGGAACGTGCAGGACCACCTGCTCGGCCGTCGCCTCCACGGCATACGACGGCGTCTGCGAGAAGCGAAAGACGATTTTCGTCGTCTCGCCGAGGTCGGCCACGGAAAGTTCGACCGTGATCTCGGCGACCGCGGTCTTCCTGACGGACAGCGTGCGCGCCCCCCGGTCCCACGTCAGGGCGAGGCCCGCCATCGGACCCACGACCTTCTGGAAAAACTCCGGCTCCGCCCACGCGAGCGCCCCCTGGCCGCGCACCGGCGCGCCGAGCGATACGAGCTTCGTGTCGACGACGGCGAGCGCCGCGTCCACGCCGAAGACGGCCGACCGCCCCTTGAGCTTCACCTCGTAGGAGCGCGTCTTCTCGTCGTAAGTCATCGTCCCATCGAGCGCCGAGACGGCGTCGTTAACGGAGAGGAAAGTCCGGCCGTCCCGTTCTTCCGCGCGAAGCGTCGCCGCGGGCTTGTCGGGACGCGACAGGATCGCCGTCACGTCCTCGCCGCGTGCGGCAGCGGCCGTCGACAAGAGGAACATGGCCAGGCAGAGACGGGCCGCCGCCGAGGCAGCGATGAAGCAAAGCGAATCCGGAGTCCGACGTCTCACCCGCCGATTATGGCGGTCCACGCGGACCCCCGCGTTCCGGCCGCTCTGCTATTCTTCCTGTTCACGATTGGGGGCGTCCCGGTTTCGACGGGGCATTCAGCGATCGAGGAGCACGCCGAGCACGGCCGTTCGCTCGTAAAAACGACGGTCAACAACTAGCTGCCAACACCAGCGACTACGCTCTCGCGGCCTAATTAGCCACGACGGGCGCCGGGGAGCCTGTCCGGGGCGCCTCGGCGTTTGACGCGAAATCCGGGCTGGGGTCGCCTCCGCCATCTGAAGAGGCGACCCGAGAGTGTCAGGTTCGCTGCCGCGCCCGGTTGTCCAGACCTGAATGCGCGGCGGCTAAAAAAAACAAGTCTGGACTGAGCGTGGAGAATCTCGACGTTCGGGCGCTTCGGACGGGGGTTCGACTCCCCCCGCCTCCACCATTTTTCTCACCACTAGACTCCACGGGGCCCGATAAACCAAAGGTTTACGGGCCTCGGCGGGGTCATTGGATGTCGCCTATTCGGCCTAGTGTCGGGGAGAACCCGGACACAACCCGGACACCAGGGGCGTGGGCCGGCCCGCTTACCGAGCGAGCCTGGACGCCAGCGCGAGGGCGGCCTCGGCTCCCTTTGCGGCCCGGAGTTTCTTGACCTGCGAGCGCTGGGCGGCTGAGAGGGACCTGATGGCGTTCATGTAGCGTCCCTGCACCCGCATGGCCTCTCGACGCTTGGCGCTGATCGGGCTTCGCCCGCCTGAAGCCGGCCGCTTCGCACGACGTGGCGCTGAAGTAGGCTTTTTCGCCTCGGCCACGACCACGCCACCAAGGACTGCCAGCGGGGCAAGGACCGCCTTCAATTCGGCGAGATTTGCGGTCAAGTCGTCGAGGATCTCGAAAAGGTGGCGTGGCAACTGAGTCTTCCTCCTGAAAGTGAATCGATGTGAAGGTCGGAACCATAACAGGAAGACCGCCCACAACCTCCGGCAAGCGATCGACCGGGGGACATCCGAGATCAGGCGGAGGCGGCGGCGATACTTGGGCTGACGCGGGCGCGGATCACGCAGCTCATCGACCTGACGTTCCTGACGCACGATCTGCAGGAATGTCCTCTTCTCTATAAAGGCGGTCGACGGAAGTCGAACCGTTGAGTTGGAACACCCCTCGTTTTGCGACGCACTCACCGCTTCGGGCGCGTAGCCGCGAGGCGCTGAAGGGGCTTCCAATTCTCGAGGTAGCCCGAGAGGTCGCGCTCGCCTAGAACCATCGTACCTTCAGCAAGCTGGCGCCTCTGCTCGTGGAGGAGGCCACGGCCATCGAGGCACTTCTTGTTCTTCGTGATCC
This sequence comes from Thermoanaerobaculia bacterium, assembly GCA_038245905.1. GTDB lineage: Bacteria > Acidobacteriota > Thermoanaerobaculia > UBA5066 > UBA5066 > Fen-183. The sequence goes on from JBBRRY010000035.1 coordinate 33,033, forward strand.
AGGGGTAGAAGTTGTAGCGCCTCGACTTTCCGTGGACGGCCACGAGCTTGCTCAAGAACACACGCGGCGGCACTACGATGAACTGCGGCCTCAATTTACGTTCGTTGGCTATCACGACAATGACCCAGAGATCCGCGGTCGACGCAGACAGCTTCTCGTGGTCGATCGTCAGCCACCCGCCAGCGACGAGGCTCCGGTCGAAATCCGAGGCCGCTTCCGATGGTCTGTAGTCCCTGGAGAGCTTCACTTGAAGGGAGAGGGATGCATCACTTCGAGGGCCGGTGACCAGCAAGTCGACGCCGGTGTCCTTAGTGGGCACCCAGATGTTCAGAGACGGAAAGTTATGTTCGATGAATTCGCCGACGACGTATTCGCCGGCATGGATCGTGAAGAGCGGGCGCATTTGTCGCGTTGAAGAATATCAAGCTCAGCGAGCTAAGAGAACTAAACGCAGTAGACCCCGACGAGTAGTTCGCGCCGCGTTCTTGACTCGCGTCCACCCGGCTACACTGGGAAGGACCTGCCTTCGGGCGCAGGTCACTTTCGTGATGTTGGCACTCTACTTCGACACTAACGTCTTTGACGCTCTGTACCGCAGGGGCACCGAGTGCCGCGAGACGGAGGAGCTCGAACGGGCTATTAAAGAAGGAAGGCTTCGGGTTGCCATCTCGCTCGACGTGATCGACGAGACGGCAGAGACAGTGCTTTCAGATCCGGCGAGTGCCCTGGCGACCTGCTCCCCGAGAAGTGATCCACAGAGGGTGTGAGTTCTCCATAGACTTACGAAGGGAGAGTTCACATGAAGGGGAAACGGTCTACCGAGCAGCAGATCATCGGGGTTCTCAAGGAATCCGAGGCCGGGGCCGAGAC